>NZ_FOST01000068.1:0-1103 GCF_900114335.1 Bacillus sp. 5mfcol3.1
GAAGGCCCAGAGGGACTTCAGGGCCCGCAAGGAATCCAAGGTGTGCCAGGGCCAGTTGGAGCAACGGGTCCAGAGGGTCCTCAGGGGATACAAGGTATTCAAGGACCGGTAGGAACAACAGGCCCACAAGGTCCACAAGGAATACAGGGAATACAAGGTGTGCAAGGGATAACGGGAGCAACTGGAGTACAAGGAGCAACTGGAATTCAAGGGATACAAGGGGAAATAGGAGCAACGGGTCCAGAGGGTCCCCAAGGAGTGCAAGGTGCTCAAGGGGAGATTGGTCCAACAGGTCCGATGGGTCCCCAAGGTGTGCAAGGAGTACAAGGAATTCAAGGAGCGACGGGCGCACAAGGAGTGCAAGGTCCACAGGGAATTCAAGGAATCCAAGGTCCGACGGGGGCAACAGGAGATACAGGAGCAACAGGTGCGACAGGGGAAGGCACTACAGGCCCAACAGGAGTAACCGGTCCAACAGGGGTAACAGGCCCATCTGGAGGACCAGCAGGACCGACCGGCCCAACGGGGCCATCAGGTCCGGCGGGAGTAACTGGTCCATCTGGTGGACCACCTGGCCCGACAGGAGCAACAGGTGCGACAGGAGTAACAGGAGATACTGGGGCGACAGGCTCAACTGGAGTGACAGGAGCGACAGGAGAAACGGGAGCAACCGGAGTGACGGGTTTGCAAGGTCCGCAAGGAATCCAAGGTGTGCAGGGAGAGATAGGTCCGACGGGTCCCCAAGGTGTTCAAGGTCCCCAAGGAATTCAAGGAATAACGGGGGCCACTGGAGATCAAGGTCCGCAAGGGATTCAAGGCCCACAAGGAGAGATAGGTCCAACCGGCCCACAAGGAATTCAAGGCCCACAAGGTTCTCAAGGAATCCAAGGAGCGACAGGGGGAACAGGAGCACAAGGTCCACAGGGAATCCAAGGTCCGCAAGGTGACATAGGTCCGACTGGGCCACAAGGTCCAACTGGAATCCAAGGGATACAAGGAGAGATAGGTCCAACAGGTCCAGAAGGCCCAGAGGGACTTCAGGGCCCGCAAGGAATCCAAGGTGTGCCAGGGCCAGTTGGAGCAACGGGTCCAGAGGGTCCTCA
>NZ_FOST01000067.1:0-1127 GCF_900114335.1 Bacillus sp. 5mfcol3.1
CACGATCCATACGGTACGTATTATGGAACAACGAAAACAAAAGGAAATGTTATTTTTGATATCTTCCATAAAGACAATCAAAGAAAGAGTTATAACGGTGTAATGATTGGAAAATCTGGTGCGGGGAAATCAACATTGTTAAAAAAGAAAACGGTAGATTATGCAAGTAAAGGTCACTTTGTTCGGGTATTTGATGTGGTAGAAGAGTTTACAGATACAGTGAAAGAACTAGGAGGAAAGACTATCTCATTAGACGGTTCTGAAGGTCAAATTAACCCACTTCAAGTGTACAAAACAGCAGAACTTGAAGAAGTTAGTTTCACTCAACATCTATCTAAATTGACAATTTTTTATCGATTCATTGCGCCAGAAGCAAAAGATGATGAAATTAAAGAATATGAAAATTTGCTTCGTAAATTATATATTCGTATGGGATTATGGAATGATAAAAAAGGAGCAAAAAATGAAATTACAACAAGAAAACCAAAAGAGTATCCGATTTTCTCTGACTTTTTAATGTTTGTTCGTAAAGAACTATATCAAGATGTAGAAACTAAAAAACATCATGATAATTTAGGAGACAGTAGAATTCATCGTCTGGAATTAATTGAATTAAATCTTACGAATTTAGTAGAAGCATATGCAGAATTATTTGATGGGCCTACTACTATTGAAGATTTCAAGAAAGAACAAGTAGTATCTTTTTCCTTACGGAATATATCCAGTTTTAAACCAGAAGTATTCCAGGCACAGATTTTCAATGTGTTAAATCTCCTTTGGGATGAAATGATTTCAAATGGTGCGCCTCAATTAAAAGCCTTTAACAAAAAGCAACTTGCTTTTGAAGATGTAGTTCGTTATTTCATTCTTATTGATGAGGCGCATCATATCATCAACACTAAAAAAGAAAGTGCTCATGCGCTACAATTTTTAACAAAACTTAGTCGTGAAGATCGAAAATACTTTGCAGGTCTTGTATATGCAAGTCATACCATTCGAGATTTTGTACCGGAAGGATCTTCACAAGAAATGATTGATGAAATTAAAAAGTTATTTGAACTTACACAGTACAAATTTATTATGCAACAAGATAATAACAGTTTAGATATGTTACGAAAAGTATTTGC
>NZ_FOST01000066.1:0-1197 GCF_900114335.1 Bacillus sp. 5mfcol3.1
ACTTTCACTTAACTGTCCTGCAAATACTTTTCGTAACATATCTAAACTGTTATTATCTTGTTGCATAATAAATTTGTACTGTGTAAGTTCAAATAGCTTTTTGATTTCATCAATCATTTCTTGTGAAGATCCTTCCGGTACAAAATCTCGAATTGTATGACTTGCATATAAAAGACCTGCAAAATATTTTCGATCTTCTCGACTAAGTTTCGTTAAAAATTGTAGCGCATGAGCGCTTTCTTTTTTCGTGTTTATGATATGATGCGCCTCGTCAATAATAATGAAATAACGAGTTACATCTTCAAAAGCAAGTTGCTTTTTGTTAAAGGCTTTTAATTGAGGCGCACCATTTGAAATCATTTCATTCCAAAGGAGATTTAACACATTAAAGATCTGTGCCTGGAATACCTCTGGTTTAAAACTAGATATATTTCGTAAAGAAAATGATACAACCTGTTCTTTCTTGAAATCTTCAATTGTAGTATGCCCATCAAATAATTCTGCATATGCTTCTACTAAATTCGTAAGATTTAATTCAATTAATTCTAAACGATGAAGTCTACTGTCTCCTAAATTATCATGATGCTTTTTAGCTGCTACATCTTGATATAATTCTTTGCGGACAAACTTTAAAAAGTCAGAGAAAATCGGATATTCTTTTGATTTTCTTGTTGTAATTTTATTTTTCGCTCCTTTTTCGTCATTCCATAATCCCATACGAATATATAGTTTACGAAGTAAATTTTCATATTCTTTAATTTCATCATCTTTTGCTTCTGGTGCAATGAACCGATAAATAATTGTCAGTTTAGATAAATGCTGGGTAAAACTAACTTCCTCACTTTCTGCTGTCTTATATACTTGAAGTGGGTTAATCTGACCTTGTGATCCGTCTAATGCAATTGTCTTTCCACCTAGCTCTTCTACCGTATCTGTAAACTCTTCTACAACATCAAATACCCGAACAAAGTGACCCTTACTTGCATAATCCACCGTTTTCTTTTTTAACAATGTTGATTTTCCCGCACCAGACTTTCCAATCATTACACCGTTATAACTCTTTCTTTGATTGTCTTTATGGAAGATATCAAATATAACATTGCCTTTTGTTTTCGTTGTTCCATAATACGTACCGTATGGATCGTGTAAATAAGAATAATGAAACGGACACCCACCAGCCAAACTGACTGCCGGAAT
>NZ_FOST01000065.1:0-1212 GCF_900114335.1 Bacillus sp. 5mfcol3.1
CTTGTAACATTAATCCCTAGAATATAATCCAGGTATTGCCTTGCTTTAGCGGATTGAGCAAGCCCGTCATAATCCGTTAATGGTTCTAATCGATTCAATGCTCCTTCTAATTCTGCTGCCTCAAAAGATGACTTGTATACACGAGATTGCTTTTTGTTTACCCCAGCGTACTCGTATACTTCCCTATAGATTAATTCTCCCTCTCGATCCGCATCACATATGTTTACCACGTGGTCAACATCATGACGCTGCAACAGTTTAACAAGCGTTTGTAGTTGTTCAGCATACTCTTGCTTTACTTTATAAACTGGCTGATAAATTAAGGGTAAATGCTCCAATTTAAATACTTTATACTTGGAATCCATCTCTTCCGGATGTTTTAACTCTAATAAATGCCCCCGACACCAACTAATAATGTAATTTTTATTTTCATAGTAGCCATAATACGGCATACTTCCCGAATACTTTTGAGAGTTTCTAAATCTAGGTGATTTTAATAATTCAACAGCTACCTTCTGTTTTTCAGCAATAAATAATGTTTTCCCCATACGTAATACCTCCTATTAATCTGCAATTTCAGTTTCACGCTTCCATTTCTTATTTCTCCGCTTTTTGATCATTCTGTGACCAAATAATAGCAACATGTTCAAAAAGACTGCTACAAGGAACATACAGCCCGCAAACAGCCATACATTCATGGCGTTCTCTCCTTTCGTTCTATAAATAAGAAAGAGGGCTTTTCCTTTTACCCTCTTTCATTTTTAGATATAAAAAAATCACTCTCCGCTATCTCAAATGAGTAACAAAAAATGATTTAATCTGGTATTCCTGCTATACAATTTTTCATCGTTCCATTTCCATTGTTTCTTTTTTTCTACCCGATTTCTTTGTAGACTTCGACTGATCTACATTACCAGGATCTATTTCCTTGTCTTTTTCTTTATCATTCGTTTGTTTTCCATTCAATGGCTGAAAATTTTTATTAAAATCCGTTTCCTTTGAAATTGTAGACTGATTCACCGTTATTCCTTCTTTTCCAAGCTTTTCATCCACCTGATTTTCTAATTTTACTACGTGTTGCTGGCTTACCAGCTCATTATCAATCGAAACATATTTCGTTGTATAATACCGCTCTTCAGCTTTTACACGAGTGACAATACTATCAATATTATCTGGTGTTTCTTCATATTGTGAACGTCTGTATGCTTCGAA
>NZ_FOST01000060.1:0-1565 GCF_900114335.1 Bacillus sp. 5mfcol3.1
TGAGTGATTGTTATAGCGAAATGAAAAAAATGAATGAGTTTATTCAAATGATGATGCAGGATGTTGAAAATGAGTAATGCGGTTCCTGTTCAATCATCCAGCACACCAGGTGTTGTTTTAAAAACAAAGTTTGTGTTACCAAGTTCCGATGCATTTCAGAACTATATAGAGTATGTAGATAGGGAAGAAGCGAAAAGTGAAGTGAAGCTGAATCCAAAAATGTTCGAAACGTATCAAGACTATATGGGGAATTCAGAAAAGACATCGGCACTATTTACGGAACACGCAAATCGTTTAACAGAAAGTGAAAAAAAGTCCTTAAAGGAAATGTTTAAAACCGCTCACGAAAATGGAAGTATTATGTGGCAGGATGTCATTTCTTTTCATAATCCCTGGTTAGAGGAACAAGGCATATATGATGAGAAAACTAAAACATTGGATGAAAAAAAGTTAATGGATGTGACACGGCTTGCGATGAAGGAAATGCAGAAAAGGGAGGGGTTAGAAAAAAGTTCTACCTGGTCGGCAGCCATTCATTTTAATACGGATAACATTCACATTCATGTGGCAACTGTTGAACCATTTCCAACGAGAGAACGTGGAAAAAGAAAACCCCAAACATTGGATGCGATGAGAGGAAAAGTCGTAAATAATCTGTTAGATCGTAAGCAGGAACAAAAACAAATTAATGATCTGATTCGAAACAATATGGTAGGAAGTAAAAAAGAGGATTCGGTTTTTGATTGGCGCAATCAACATTTGAAACCATTGTTTTTACAAATCTATAAACAGTTACCAAGTGATAAAAGACAGTGGCAATATAGCTACAATACCATACAATCATTGAAGCCAGAAATTGATGCATTGAGCAGGCGATATATACAACATCATCATAAAAAAGATTACGATCAATTTCTCCAAAAGTTAGATGAAGAAGTGCAAGTTTTTAAAGAAGCATACGGGGAAGGCAAGTATGATAAGAAGCAATATGAAAATTACAAGACGAATAAAATCAATGACTTGTATAAAAGAATGGGGAATGCCTTTTTACAAGAAATGAAGGCGTATGATAAAGAACAAAAGAGAATCCATCATATGAAAAAATCAAAGCCGTTTCAAAAATTTCAACAGAATGTATCTATACAGTATTCCATGAAGAAAGTTGAGCGTGCTTTTAAAAGTGAATATGAAAGTTGGAAAAACCAAAAGTATTATGAACGGATGCAAAAAGAAAGTGCATATCAAAATGAGAGGGGTTATTAAATGAAAGACTTTCGTATGCAAATTACATTGGATGAGGAAACAGATACGTATATTAAAGATTATATGGAAGAACACAATATCAGATATAACGGTGAAGCAATCGTTAGAATTTGTAGAGAACATCAAGCATCAAAAAATACAGAATGGTCATTGAATTATATTTCAGAAATTGTTTCTAAAAATCTTCATGACATATTAAAAAGTGAGCTAACAAAAATTCGTCTTGGTGCAAATAGTGCGGATAGAAATACGCAAATTTTAATTGAGTTATTAAATGGTTATTTCTTTTTAGAGGGCGTAGA
>NZ_FOST01000064.1:0-1212 GCF_900114335.1 Bacillus sp. 5mfcol3.1
CTTGTAACATTAATCCCTAGAATATAATCCAGGTATTGCCTTGCTTTAGCCGATTGTGCAAGCCCGTCATAGTCTGTTCCTGGTTCTAATCGGTTTAATGCTCCTTCTAATTCTGCGGCCTCATAGGAAGAGATAAAAAGACGGGATTCTCGCTTGTTCACACCTGCATATTCATATAATTCACGATAGATAAGCTCACCCTCTCTATCTGCATCACAAGAGTTGACCACATGATCCACATCGGGACGATTTAACAACTTAACTAATATTTGAATTTGTTCTAGACTATCCGATTTCGCTTTATATTCCGGCTCTAAAATAATGGGCAAGTGATCAAATTTGAATTCTTTGTAGCGCTCATCCATTTCTTCCGGATGTTTTAGCTCTAATAAATGCCCACGGCACCAACTAATAATGTAATTTTCATTTTCATAGTAGCCATAATACGGCTTACTACCTGGATGCTTTTGCGAGTTTCTAAATCTAGGTGATTTTAATAATTCAACGGCTACCTTCGGCTTTTCAGCAATAAATAATGTTTTTCCCATACGTACTACCTCCTATTAATCTGCAATTTCAGTTTCACGCTTCCATTTCTTATTTCTCCGCTTTTTCACCATTATCTGACCGAATAATAGCAACATGTTCAAAAAGACAGCTACAAGGAACATACAGCCCGCAAACAGCCATACATTCATGCCATTCACTCCTTTCGTTCTATAAACAAGAAAGAGGGCTTTTCCTTTTACCCTCTTTCATTTCTAGATATAAAAAAATCACTTTCTGTTTTCTCAATTGAGTAACAAAAAATGATTTAATCTGATGTTCCTGCTATACATTTTTTCATCGTTCCATTTCCATTTTTTCTTTTTTTCTACCCGATTTCTTTGTAGCCTTCGACGGCTCTACATTACCAGGCTCTGGCTCCTTTTCTTTTTCTTTATGATTCGTTTGTTTTCCGTTCAATGGCTGAAATTTTTTATCTACATCCATTTCCTTTGAAGTTGTAGACTGATTCACCGTTATTCCTTCTTTCCTAAGCTTCTCATCCACCTGGTTTTCTAATTTCACTATATGTTCCTGGCTTACTAGCTCATTATCAATCGAAACATACTTTGTTGTATAATACCGCTCTTCAGCTTTTACACGAGTGACAATACTATCAATATTATCTGGTGTTTCTTCATATTGTGAACGTCTGTATGCTTCGAA
>NZ_FOST01000059.1:0-1531 GCF_900114335.1 Bacillus sp. 5mfcol3.1
TTCCAGCTTCTTTCATTTCATCTTGAAGAGTTGTTGTTCCCGATTCTTGCCCACTCGCTACCCCTGGGTTTTCGTTCCCTCCTTTTTTCATGTCTTCTTGAATAGATGGCATACCACCATTCTTTTTATCTTTTTCCTTATTTAAGTTACCTTTTTCTTTTTCCTTATTTGCTACATCATTTCCATTTGCTTTCTTCTCACCAGCTTTTTTCATTTGATCTTGTAATGAATCTTTATTTTCAGATTCATTTCCATTTTTCAAGCCGCTTATGAGACCAGCCATTCCACCTGTTGCCATCGCTGCCGCACTTGCGGTTTTAGCCGCTGCAACACCAGTTCCTTGGGCTGCACCTTTCGCTCCTTTTCCAATCATATTTCCGAGACCCTTCATTGGTTTTGAACTTGCAAGACTAGCGATTCCTTTACCAAGTGCGTAACCACCTACTAACATGCCCCAACTGCTTTTTAATCCAATATCTATACCGAATAACCTTTCTACGACTGCCGGCCCATCTAGAACTGCCATACTAAATGCGGCTAATGCAATAAGATACGGCACACCACTTAATTTATCATGGAGAAACGTTGTTCCCATTATATATAGCTTCAAAGATAGGAATATCATAATCGTTGCTATAAATATATTGAGGATATTAGATAATACAGCTTTTAACTTTTGACCATTGGCAACATCGGCTGGTGCTAATATGTTCGCTAATAAATAGTTAAATGCCAATTCATAAAATAACCTAGCTAATTTAATACTCACCAATAACAAAGTTAATCCTGTTATCAGTAACGTAAAGAATATATTCCAGAAATTCCAATGCCAGCGATAATACTTTTCTGGAAAGAAATCAAACCATCCATCTTTTAATTCAGCTAAAGATGCAACTCCTAACGCATCCATTACTCGTTTATTTTTCAAAATTTTCTTTCCGTTATCTGATAAATCTTTGTCCTTTGTAAATTCAAAATCCTCATCTATTTTTTCAGTAATATCAATCTGTCTAATATTTTTTTCAGGAATATTGTTTTTCGGATTCATATCCTCTTTCTTTTTCCATCCATTTTGATCTATTACTGCAACATCGGTTATATTCTTTTTAATAATTTCATCACTTAAAGAACCCTTTTGTTCAGATTTCACAACAGCTATGGCATCATCGGTGAACTTATCGACCTTTGTCATACCAGTACTTAATAAACAAAGTACACTCAATGTTACGAAAATATTGATGATAATTTGAGAACGGTTCATTTGTTTGTTCATAATAAACATGTAGCCAATATATAAAAACGAAATGGCTAAAAGAACGACAAACAATGGATATAACATATCAACAAAATTTTGTATCTCCGGTGAATTAAAGAATCCTTTAATCCCAAGTATGGCATCTGTCACACCTTCTAAAGCATCTACAACCAAAGATAAACCTACAATTAGGAACCATCCTAGCCAACGCAATACATAATTCACGATGTCTCCTACTTGAAGATAATCCGAGAACGATTCTAAAACCTTTAAAAT
>NZ_FOST01000057.1:0-1698 GCF_900114335.1 Bacillus sp. 5mfcol3.1
CCAACCTCATATCTTCAGTTTTCAAAGAGCAATCTGTACAAGTAAATGATAGCAAACATGTTGGCCTATGCCAACCGACATTCATCTCCCACCTACAATTGGTGTTTCACACCTTCACATTTTTGAGGAAGGAGTCTTCTATCGGAAAACGATAAATTTCTTTTGTGTAATAATTAGTTAACTTATTACGCTGACTACTTTGTGACGCATAACAAAATATGTTCTGTGTTTGCATTTCATTTTCTAGAATGTATAAGCCTTTAAGTTTGCTGCTATACTATCCATGAACTATTACAAATATAGTTCATTTTTTAAATCAATCTTTCATTCACTTAACAGGCAGTTAGCTTTTGCTAGCTGATTTTTTCTATATAAGACATAAAATCTGATTTTTCCACTTCTATAACAGTAATATCTCTGCACCACTTACTATGAATTTTCATATATTGTATTACGCTTGTACGAAACTTAAGGTTATTACTCAAGCTATCTAAAAAGAAAGGAGTGAAAATATGCTCTCATCTAGTTGTAAATTTAAAAACTTTAATTGCGGAGCACAAGCACCCAGTACACTACCCGCCCTTGGCTTTGCTTTCAATGCTACTTCACCCCAGTTTGCAACATTATTTACGCCACTACTATTACCTAGTACGGGCCCAAATCCTAACATTACTGTGCCTGTAATAAGTGATACAATTAGTACTGGAACTGGTATTAGAATTCTTGTAGCTGGTATTTATCAAATCAGTTATACATTAACAATCAGCCTTGATAACGTTCCAATAGCGCCAGAAGCAGCACGCTTTTTCTTGACACTTAACTCATCAACTAACGTTATTGCAGGATCTGGAACTGCAGTCCGATCTAATATTATTGGAACTGGTCAAGTCGATGTATCCAGTGGTGTCATTCTAATTAACTTAAACCCTGGTGATTTAATTCAAATTGTACCCGTTGAATTAATTGGTACAGTAGACATCCGCGCTGCAGCATTAACAGTTGCACAAATCCGGTAATAAAAACACAATGCTATCCAATTTAGCATTTAATTTTTCTTATATATACCAAAATATACTTTTATGGATTTGACACACATTTATATCAAACAATCATATGTTATTGTATGGTGACTATCTAGTCATACAAATTTAAAGTTTTCATAAGAGCACGCTTATATGTGTGCTTCAATTTTTAATGACATGAGGCTTTTAAACTACAACATTCTAAAACAGTGTGCATATAATAGCATGATTCCTCTTTCAACATAAAACTTGTCTCTACGCGCCTTTAAAAGCACTCTTTTTATTTATTACTAAATAAAGATTTTGTTAGCAAATTTTCACCTTTTAACTGGACAATCATATGTTATTGTATGGAGGAATCCACTCATATAAATCTACCTTTCTTGTCTGGAGTGAACTCTGAGAATGAGACGATAAAAAACACCTCTCTAAATCATAACTGATATGAACTGACCCACGAATTTGGTACATGAAAAAAACACCTATGCTACCTGTTTCTTATATTCTATAGGAGACAGGTAGTTTAACTTTTCTTGAATACGTTCCGTATTATAATACTCAATGTAATCGTGAATGAGTTGTTTGAGAGTAGAAGTTGAATGTATTTGTTTTTCTTGGGAGTAAAACAATTCAGATTTCAATGAGGAATGAAAAGATTCTATTACGGCATTATCAT
>NZ_FOST01000054.1:0-2037 GCF_900114335.1 Bacillus sp. 5mfcol3.1
TTTTTTTTCTACACCCGAACTAATCATAATAACATTATTTCCTTGCTCAATATCCACATCGTTTAAAGAACGTCCTTTTAACAATTTCACTTTATTTGCAACGAAATATTCCTCCTCTAATCCTTTAACATTTACCAAATCTTTTTTATCATTTATATCCAATGTCTCCATACTTGAATTCATCTTAATTACATGTAAGATTTCAGGGATTTTTCTTATTTCAAAAATATCTTCTTCTGTCAACTTTGGCTTTTCTTCTGATTTCATATCAAATGAATCGTTTATATCAGTACTATAATTAACAGAAATCATATTACTACCCGTACCAACAAATTGTGATTTTAATGAAGCTTCTCCGCCTTGCCCAATCGCAACAACGGTAATAATAGAACCTACACCAATAATAATTCCAAGCATTGTAAGACCTGAGCGTAATTTATGAGCTAAAATAGAAGATAAAGCAATTTTTATACTATCTAATAAACTCATACTGCACACCTTCTATCTTCTGTGATTTTCCCATCTCTTAACAAAATACGTCTTGAAGAATACTCAGCTACCTCTTCTTCATGTGTAACCATAACAATCGTCGTACCTTCTGCATTAAGCTTCGTAAAAATATCCATAACTTGCTCACCAGACTTCGTATCTAGCGCACCCGTCGGCTCATCAGCCATAATAAACCTTGGATTATTCGCAATCGATCTTGCAATAGCTACACGTTGTTTCTGTCCACCCGATAACTCACTCGGTAAATGATGAACCCTGTCTGATAAACCAACTTTACTAAGTGTTTCAAGCGCTCTTTGACGGCGTTCTGATTTCTTCACACCTCCATAGATAAGCGGAAGTTCAACGTTTTCTACTGCGGAAAGACGAGGTAATAAGTTAAAATGCTGAAATACAAATCCAATATATTCATTACGAATTAAAGCAAGCTTTGACTCATCTGCCGTTAAGATATTCACATCATTCAAAATATATTTGCCTTCTGTTGGACGATCTAAACAACCAATAATGTTCATAAGCGTTGATTTACCAGAACCAGACGGTCCCATAATAGAAACGAACTCGCCTCTTTGAATTGTTAAACTAATACCATGTAAAATTGGCACAGCCAGCTTTCCCTGGTAATATGTTTTAGAAATATTATTTAACGTAATCATTTCCTTTGCACTTCCATTCCGTCATACACGTTGTCAGAAGGATTTTTAACTACCTTTTGCCCCACTGTTACGCCTTCAGTAATCTCTGTCCAATCTCCATCAGTAGCACCTTTTTTCACATTTTGTTTACGAAGCTTTCCTTTTTCTTCTATATAAACAAATGCTTCATTGTCTTTTTCTACAATGCTCTTACTTGGAACAGCAATCATCGTCTTATTCTCTAAGTTTACTTGTAATGAAACATGATAACCTGGAGATAAACCGTCTTGGCTATCAAGACTTGCTTTATATGTATATTGGGACATATTTTGAGTTGCTTCACCTACACCACCAGCTTGACCCATCTCTGCACTCGTTGGGAATTCACTTACCTCTGTAATCTTACCTGTCCACTTCTTCTTATTATTTGCTTTCGCAGTTACAGTGAATGTTTGATCCTTTTGGATTTGTGACTTCTGAAGCTCTGTTAAAGTCCCTTGAACTTGGAACGGGTCTTTAGAAGCAACTTGTAAAAATGCCTTCCCTTGTCCACCTAACGCTTGAGATGAACTTTGCGCCGCATCTTTATCTAACTTTTGAACAACACCAGCAAAATTACTATAAATCGTAAGCTCTTTCTGCTTTTTATTTAACTCTTCTTTCTGTAACTTCCCTTTCTCTTTCTCAAGGTCAGTTGTTTTTTGCGCTATTTCTAACTCACTTACTTGCTCTTCCATCGGATCTGTTACTTCTTTCCCAGCTCCGCTATCTTTCACCTTCTTAATTTCTTTCTTAAGCGAATCAATCTTCTTTTTCCCTTGATCATAACGCATATCTGCCATCTTCTGATCAAGCTCAGCTTGCTTCATTTGAAGATTAATCTCTTCATTAT
>NZ_FOST01000051.1:0-2106 GCF_900114335.1 Bacillus sp. 5mfcol3.1
TGGACATTCAGAAGGGGGACTACAAAGAATTTGATCGTTCAAAAGCTGAAGAGGAGCGCCAAAAAGAGCAGCAGCCTTTTAGTTATCCAAAACACCTGGAAGTAAATAAGCAAACAGAGATTAAAGAATATCTAATTCATGAACGGAAAATTGATCCTCGTTTAGTAAACTGGCTGATTAAAAAGGATCTCATCGCCCAGGATAAGAAAAATAACGTGGTGTTCAAATGGAGGGAAGAGGGAGGAAAAGGGCAAGTCATTGGAATGAACCGTCAAGGTACGGTCAAAATGGAGAATAAAAGGGGTAGTTTTAAGCAAATTGTCCCGAATTATGAAAAAATCAATGCCGGTTTTACGGTTGATGTAGGTAAACCGGATAAGATTTATTTTTATGAAGATCCAATCGACATGTTATCTCATTGGAGCATTAAACAAAATAGTATCCAAAACGCTCGCCTGGTTTCTATGCATGGATTGAAGTCAAAAACAGTGATTCAATCTTTAATGGATGCGAAAAAAGAAGGGCACGATATTAAAGAGGTCATCATGGCAGTTGATAATGATAAGGCTGGGAAAGACTTCATTCAGACAATGAAATGCTTTGTAGATCTTAAAGAGGATATTCCAACGAATGAAAAAGATTGGAACGATGTTCGAAAGAAACAAGTGAGTGAGCAACAGGAAAAAGAAACAGCCCAACCAAAGAAAATGAAACCAATTAAAGAGGTGGAGAGAAGTGTCTAATCTACCAGAAATGCCAAACATATTACAAATTTTGATGTATGGTTTTATCCTGTATGTTCTTTTTCGTATTTGTAAATTCATGTACCGGAAGATCCAGGAGCGAAGAATATTAAAGCGAATGGCTAAATCTGGTATTCGCTATATAGACAAAATGGACGGACATCAATTCGAGGAATACCTAAAAGCTCTCTTTCGAGAGTTGGGTTATTTTCCAACCGTCACAAAGCAGTCAAATGATTTCGGTGCGGATCTGGTATTGAAGGGGAAAAACCGTATTGTCATCCAGGCAAAACGCTACGGGATGAAAAATAGAGTTGGCATTAGTGCCGTACAAGAGATATATGCAGCACAAGCCTATTACAAGGCAAATGAAGGCTGGGTTGTAACGAACAGTGTGTATACTAGGCAAGCGAAAGAATTAGCGGAAGCTTGTCATGTAAAACTAATAGATCGTGTAGAACTTCAGAAATTGATTAATAAAATCAATCCCGAATATTCGGCTGAAGATGTGTATCAAGGGGTAACGCCTGCAGCACGGAAATGTCCAACATGTAAACATGATTTAGTCGTTCGTAATTCAAATAAAACAGGAAATAAGTTTTTTGGTTGTTCACAATATCCGACATGTACACATACAGAACCAATTCATACATGAGCTGTGATGAAAATCCGGCTCTTTTTTCATTTGTTTAAAGAATACATGAAAAAAATCAGTTCAACTAAAAAATGACCCTTCAGATTTAGTTGTATGAGGTTTTGATACGGTTATTAATATAATAAGTCATATTTGTTATAAAAACGCATGTAAAGGAAGAGAGGGAATTTAAATGCGTTTTTAGGTTTTTTAGGAAAAATAAAAAGGGTAGCCATTATTTACGACTTAACCCTTTGTCTACGATCTGACGAATTGCTTCGTTTCGATTCTTCAGCTTATTTTCATGCCAATAATTTTCTATTTGTTCTACTTGTTCTTTTGTAAAAGTAACTAAAATTTGAGTGTACTTATCTTTATTAACAGCCATATTGCAACCTCCTCTATAAAAAATATTATAAGTTATACAACTTATATTGACAACTAGAAAAATGAGTAATAGAATAGTTATATAAGTTATATAACTTTATTGAGGAGGTTATTACATGGAACGGAAAGTTAAAAAGATGATGGCTGATCTTCAATTTATTATGAATCATGGTCAAATCAGTGTAGATTTTATGGATCAAGGATATAAAAGAATGCTTTTTAGTGCATTAGAAGCTACGGGAAAACAGTTTAATGTGCATACCAATGAACATAATGAAACAACCTTGTTCTTAGAGTTAGTTTAGTAAATTTACGCAATGAGGAGCTGTTAATAATGGAGCA
>NZ_FOST01000050.1:0-2201 GCF_900114335.1 Bacillus sp. 5mfcol3.1
CAAAGAACAATGTAACGTAAGCTACATTGTTTCTTTTTATAAAAAAACAGGAGGTTATTTAGATGTTATTATTTCATGAAGATATCGCATTAGGAGTCATTAAAGAGGTTGGGGAAGGTGAACTCGTTTTACTTGTAAAAGAGGAAGAACTAACAATTAAAATTACACGAGAACAAGAGGAAGAACTTGCAGTTCATGTTATGAATCAAGAAAATATGTTAGTTCCGGTTAATGTAAAAACTCATGAGCTTTTCTTTGATACAGCTGAGAGATGGAATGAAGAAGAAATGGAGGAATTACAAAAAGCGAGTGAAAGAGTAGGAGAAGATCATGAGTAAAAATTATAAGAAAAAGTATCAAACGAAATCACCAGAAGAAAAGAAAGAAGCGGTGCAAGCTTTAACAAAAAAGATGGAAAAAAGCGTAGAAGGTTATTTTCGTACACCGGAAGATTTAAAAGAGTATTTAACTTTTATGGCAAAGTTTTATCACTATTCACCATCTAATATTTCATTAATACAAAGTCAATTCCAGGGAGCCAGTGCAGTTGGTTCCTTTTCTTTTTGGAAAGAAAAAGGATTTCCGGTTAAGAAGGGTGAGAAAGGAATAAAAATCCTTGTTCCAAACCGAACTGTAGCAAAATTTAAGGACAAAGAAGGCAATTGGAAAACAGTAACTAAAGCAAGTGAGGAAGAGAAGAAACAAATTGAATCTAAAAGCGTAGAAGTGATGCCTGGTCGCTTATATTTTGCTGTCGGTCATGTGTTTGACCTGTCTCAGACAGACGCAAAAGCGGAAGATCTACCTCGTATTTTTCCGAATCGTTGGCTAGAAGGGAGCGTTACGGATTACCAGAGTTTGTATAAAGGAATGGAAGCCATTGCGGAAAAAAACGGTGTAAAAATTATTGAGCCGAGGCAAGAACTTGGGGTTGCAAAGGGAGTTAGTTACACCTTAGCAAAAGAGGTTGCTTTGAATCCTAGAAACAGTGAATTACAAAATGTTAAAACACTTCTTCATGAATTGGCACATGCCAAACTTCATACTGCAGAGACACATATGAATTACACAGCACCAGAAAAAGAGTTTCAAGCAGAAATGACAGCTTACGCCGTTTCTTCTTATTTTGGAATTGATACAAGCGAATATTCATTAGGATATTTAGCGAGCTGGACACAAGGAAAAGAAATGAAGGATAAAACGAGATTATTAAAAGAAGTACATGAAACTTCGATTGAATTTATTGAAACAATTGAAAACACACTAGAAAAGGACAAAGAACAAATAAATGAAAAAGAGGTGGAAAGTATGGCAAATAGAAATGAAAAACAGGACGAAAAAAATATTTTGTTGGTTGAATTTATGAGTTTAAGTAACACGACACAAGAGCTTGTTTCCGTTACAGAGTTAAGGGAACAAGCGGATAGAAACAGAGCGTTTGAGCCCGTAGAAGGCGCAGAAAAATTGAGTGATAAAGAATTTACTGATGCATTTAATGAAGCGAACCAAGAAAAGTATGCAGCACTAAATCAAAATGAAATAAATCGTCCAACTATGTTAGTTCAGTGGAGCGAAAACGAAAATTTTAAAGGTAGTCAGTTGATTCCATTTGGAGAGGCCAATGAAAAAATGGCTGAAGTCATTAAAAATATTGAAAAAGCAAAAGAGGAAGCAAGAGAAAGGGATGAATACGTACCATATGATAAAACTCGTTATCATATTGCCATTCCAAAAGTAGTAGATAGAGATTTTGGGAGAATGGAGCTTGTGAGTATGGATCGTTTGGATATGGGGGATGGGGACTACAAGACACCGTATGAACAAGTATTAAACGAGAAAAGGTATTTATCGGATGAAGTAAAACAAGCGTTACGAGATGAAGTGATGAATTATAGAAATAACAAAGAAATACCGATGGAAAAAGCACAAGAAAATCCATTAGAAAAATCGAAAGAGACACCTAACCACCTAGTTACAATTGAAGTATTAGCAAACAGCTTGCAAGATGAAGAGCTAGCAAGAATCCACATGATGGATGCCGTTACGAAAGATATAAATTATTTGTCTGTATGGAATCAAGATAAAACAAATCGGGACGATTTATACGTTTCCCTCATGGAAAAGAACGGGAAACGAGAAAATGTCTATTTAGATAACATTTTGAAACCAGATTTATATGAAAAGGTTCAAAGTTCTATCTT
>NZ_FOST01000039.1:0-3679 GCF_900114335.1 Bacillus sp. 5mfcol3.1
ATGCCTACTTTTATAAAATCTATAAAAGATAATAAAAAACTATATAGAAAGACCGCATTTTGTATAAAAATATACCTTAAGTTGATGGATGTGTGTTCATATCCCCACTCAAAATAATTAATGATTACATCCCACGTCATTTTTGACAAATCTAATCTTTAAAGACATTTTTCATTATAATATTCAAATTTCGTTGCTTTTTTATCCAAAATCCTAAATATACATTTGATATTATTCTAAATTTTATAGCGAACTATTCGAACATTTTGTGAAAACTAACAAAAAACATCATAAACTACTAGTAGTAAGTATTAATTTCCTAGTATTTGTTCCAAACACTGTGTTAAACTGAGGGCGGTTTAACAGATCTACTCTAATAACATTAATGAAATGGGGTATTTACTTGAACTTTCCACAATTAAAAATCGGGCATATGATGCCAAAGGTCCCAATTATGCAGGGAGGAATGGGTGTAGGCATTTCATTAAGTAAACTTGCATCTGCAGTTGCAAATGCTGGAGGAATTGGGATTATATCAGGAACTGGTATTTCCATAGATGAAATGAGAATGCATATTAGGAAGGCGAAAGAAAAGATCCGGAATACTGGTTATATTGGAGTAAATGTCCTTTTTGCAATGAATGATTTTGCTGAAAAAATGAAAGCAGCCATTGAGGAAAAAGTTGATTTCATCATATCTGGTGCTGGCATTTCACGAGATATGTATACTTGGGGAAAAAATGCCGGCATACCAGTTATTTCGATAGTTTCCTCAGCCAAATTAGCTAAATTATCTGAACGATTGGGTGCGGCCGCTGTTGTAGTAGAGGGGCATGAAGCAGGGGGACATCTGGGTACCGAGCGACCTTTATTCGATATATTACCGGAAGTAGTTGCAGCGGTCGAAATTCCCGTAATTGCTGCTGGAGGAATTATGACCGGAAAAGATATTGCTCATGCCTTAAAAATGGGTGCATTTGGTGTGCAAATGGGTACAAGATTCGTCGCAAGTAATGAGTGTGACGCACCACTATCCTTTAAGGAAAAATATATAAATGCTCGATTAGAAGATACTATATTAGTCAAAACAACTGTCGGTCTCCAAGGTCGTGCGGTTAAAAATAACTTTACTAAATTAATAGCTGATAATAAAAAGATAAAAATAAAAAAGTGTATAAATTGCTTAAAAAACTGTTCTTATCGTTTCTGCACGCTAGATTCATTAATAACCTCTATGGATGGTGATTGTGAAAACGGACTTGTTTTCGCAGGCGCACGAGTAAATGAAATCAAAGAAATTTTGCCCGTCAAAACAATTATTAACAATATTATGATGGAATATAAAGCATGTATTTAAGGTAGAATCCAAGTATAATTCTTTAAAAATATTTAATGTTGTAAACTCATATTTTCCTGACGATACATCAAACTAATAATTATACTCCGGGCATTATTGGTCATAAAAAAGAACACCTACAAATCCTGTAAGTGTTCTTTTTTATTTATAATTGGATAATTTCTCTTATTTCTTCTATAGGTAACTTCGTAAATTTCGCAATATCCTCTACAGACATTCCGTTTTTATACATACCACATACCAATTGTATACGTTCAGCTTTTTTTCCTTCTTCAATACCCTTTTTGATTCCTTGCTCCTCTGCGTGAGCAAACTTTGCAGCTTCATCCATTAGGGTTTTTTCCCTCGCTTCATAGGCTTGTCGGAATGACGAATCTTGACTCATTCGCTCCCACTTATTCATTGCTTTTTGTAAAATCGGATCTTGATTCATCGCAATGTCCTCCAATGTTTGAGTTAAGTGTTCATCTTCATTTGCCGGAAGTAATAACAGCCAACGAACAAATGAATCTTCCCACGGATTAACTTTCCCTTCCCGCCATTGTTCCATTAATTTAGGAAGCTCTATAACATGTATCTCTATATCATCACTAAACTGCTTTTGCTGTTGTACATTCCATAGCTTTCCCGTTGTATGAAATTCCTCATATTCGGGAAAAAGTACGAAGTTTAACAAATTAATAGTAATTGTTTTACTAAGAGAGCTGTAAGGCATCCCTTTTTGTAACTGTGAAGTATATAATTTACCCCAGTAATACAAACTTCGTTTAATCATGTCGTGATTATTATTCAGCTGAATTTCTACGTTTACTTTAGTACCTGTGTCTAATGTGGCTGAGACATCTAAAATTGATAATTTATCATCCTCGTGTTCTCGATGTAAATGTGGATCCTCTAATTGTAGTGACATTATAGGTGATTCTAATGAATCCTTTAGCATGGCATTTAAAAATGTGATAAGAATATCCTCACTACCACTTGTTCCAAATAATTGCTTAAAAGCAAAATCAATTCGTAAATTTACTAATGACTTGGTCATGACTTTCCTCTTCCTGTCTAAGAAACTCTCTTTCCTTTATTGTACATAAAAATTAGGTAATCATGCAAATAGGAAAATTTCATGAAAAATAATGCTATCATTCTTTTCAAAAATAGATATTCACTAAAAGATAAAGATACCATTAATAGTTAATTTGGTGAATTATAACATATATTATCTTTAAATAATACCCAGTTGAAAAAACAATGGATTAATCGTGACATAATTGTTAAATTTAGGAATCGAAAAAGGCTTTCTATACATAAAAATAGAAAGGTGATGGTGTACGGATAAAATATAAGGGGGATTTATATTATGTTTTCAAAAAAACAAAAATTAGTAACAGTGGTAACCACTCTGACACTAGGATGTGGATTAGCTTTTGGATTAACTCCTACTTCGGCAGATTCTATAAGTAACCCTACTCCTATTAAGGAAGAACAAGTACGAATACAGATACCTTTCACTGGATATGTTATTTCAGCAGATGATAATTATTTAGTTGTAGCTGACACTGACACAAAAGAGGAGGCACTCTCTTATCAAAATAATTGGTGGGAATTAGCCTCTCATAATAAAATTTTACGTGTCCCTATTACTAGCAAAGATAACTACAGCGTAGGTGAAAAACTTAATATATTTTCCGTAGGATGGACTCACTCTATTCCGCCAATCGCTGTTATGCCTGTTATCGAAAAAATAATTGAATAAATTATATATTTTTTATAAAAGAAGATAGCCAGTATTTGTAATACTGAAACTAAGATAATTAAATAAATATCATTATTACTACACGACGACACATTTAAAGACACATGTTGTTTAACAATGTAGTTTTAAGGCGTATCAACACTTTTCTTGATACGCCTATTTTTTTATGATTTTGACCACTAATTGTCGTGATAAAAGGAGTGGATCCCCCACTCCTTTTTTATTATCATATAATTGTTTAACAACATGCATTCATTGCTAGATTTAGTCTTAAACTTCATTTTCTTTTTCTTTTTCTTTCAGTAAAATTATGAATGGCTATCTTCTTTTAAACAATTCAAACGTTGATACTATGTTTTACTGAGGCTAAAAACTTATATTTCTTGCCTTTAAACTCATTTATTCTAAATTAGACAAAAGAATTTTTGTTTGTAACTAGCTTTTTGAACTACTCACCACTTAACGTCCTAACGGACTGTTTGAAGTGGGAGATTCCTGCGAACACCGATTATCCATCGGTTATCTTAGCAGGCTCTACCCGTAGTCCCTACGGTGAGAACATAAGTATCTTG
>NZ_FOST01000020.1:0-18133 GCF_900114335.1 Bacillus sp. 5mfcol3.1
TAATGCAAAAGAAAAGTTTACAATGTAGGGTTAAAAGAAGGAGAAGAACCTGGATCAATGGAGAAAGTAGAATTGTTGTAGAGAATCTCTTAAATAGAAACTTTCAAGCTAACAAGCCAAATGAAAAATGGGTTACAGACATTACATATTTGCCATTTGGTACAGAGATGTTGTATTTATCAAGTATTATGGATTTATATAACAATGAAATCATTGCGTATGAAATAAGTAACAGACAAGACGTAACACTTGTCTTAAACACAGTTGAGAAGGCGATTAAACTAAAACAAAAGACACTCAAATTATACTACATAGTGATCAAGGGGCCGTGTATACCTCCTACGCTTTCCAAACGTTATCTAAAGAGAATGGCATTACCACAAGTATGTCCCGTAAAGGAAATTGTCATGATAATGCCGTAATAGAATCTTTTCATTCCTCATTGAAATCTGAATTGTTTTACTCCCAAGAAAAACAAATACATTCAACTTCTACTCTCAAAGGCCTAGTGACAGGGTTGCTGCTCTAGTCGGCAATAACATATCCAAAATAAGGGAATTAGCAAAAGGTATAATGTATTCGTTTATTTTGAATCGTGTATCTTCCTATATAAAGAGGACCTGGATACACTCGTGATTTCGCAAATCTGTTTTACTGTCATATTTCCTTCTTCATAAAGCTTCATTGCATAATTCATTCCTGCATGTTTCTCATGGTACTTTTGAACTCGGCCTTGATATTTCCCTTCTTTTTTAGCAAGATTAATTCCCTCACGTTGGCGCATTCGGATTAAATCCCGTTCTAATTGATTTACTCCTCCCATTACTGTCATTAAGAACTGACTATATGGGTTTTCCTCAGATAAGTCTAACCAAGTATCTTTTAATGATTTTAAGTTTGCTTGTTTATTTTTTATGTAATCAACTAATTCAAATAAATCTCTTGTACTTCGAGTAATTCGAGTTAAATCTGTTACATAAATAATGTCTTCTTCTTTAAGGTCACCCAGCATATTTTGAAGTTCAGGTCTATCTTGCGTAGCACCTGATACTTTTTCTTGATATATGATATCTACTCCGATTTCTTCCATTTGCTGTAATTGCCTCTTCGAATTTTGATCTACAGAACTTACTCGTACATAACCTATTTTTCTCATATTTCACACTCCTATTTTGAAACAAGTCATATGGGACACTCTGAGATACCATTATACCAGACTTATAGAAATATCCCAATAGAGTAGACTCTATTGGGATGAAGATATGTTGAATAGAATTACACCTCGCAATTAATTTAATATTTTGAATTTTCTTGAAAAAAATCATACCTTTCATATCATGGATATATTTCTCTTTGGATTCGTATATAATTTTCATTATAAAATATTTACATTGGAGGTAATTATATGAATTCATATATTTCTTTTGCATTTTATTAAAATATGAAATTGTACTTAAAAAATTTAATAAATATAATACTTTATAAATTAGAGAGGGAGTATTGTAATGGTAAAACGAGATATTTCTCCAAGAAATCTTGGAGGTAAAGAAGATTCCCCGTTTTTACTTTCTAAAGAGGAATGGATTACGATTCAAAAATATACAGGTGATGGAGCCTATGTACCTGTGAATGAAGCTGAAATGCGTAAAGCTTTAGCACTTTCAGCTTCAGACGAGATTCCAGATTTTAATGAATTATATTCTGTTTATACAAATGTTAAAAATCATTGTCAAAACTGGACAGATAACACATATAGAGAAGTTCTTGGAGTTGCTAATGAAATTGTAAATTATGCAAGAAGAGCAAAAGTTTACTACAAGCCATTACTCGATTATTTACCAGCTATTATAGATGGTGATACTGAAGCTTTAGAAATGTTTAAGAAAATTTGTGAGAGGCTAGCAAAGGAAGCAGCTGAATTTCGTGATCATGCCGGTGCATTGGCAACCATGATTGGAACATTTGCAACTGATACGGCAAATGATTATCAGAGTTTAACAGTAGTTAAGGATAAATATGATAAAAAGTATGGAGAACATAGTGAAGAAGTAAAACAGCTTAGAGCTTCGGTAGAGCGATTAAGAGAAGATCTAGAGAAATATATGGATGAGTATGAGGATTATCAATCTCAATCATGGTTATCGTTGTTACTTGGACCTATTTTTGGATTCGCATTAAAGGGAATTCTCGACAGTACAAAAGGCAAAGCATTAAAAGCGAGAATTGATGCTACAAAACAACAAATCGAAGAATCCGGTAAAATAATCCAAAGGAATGTTTATCTGATGTCTTTACTTGATAAAACTGATACAGGAACGGATAAAATCCAAGAGCAAATGGCTGCTGCGTTACCTATAATACAGAAAATTCATGGCATTTGGAATTCTCTTCATAGTGATCTTGATGAACTATCTAAAATTGTTATGGAAGATATTCGTGATGATCCAGAATTTGCTGATCTTGGAGTTGAATTGGCTATTATGCAGTGGGAAGCTGTTGGGAAACAAGCGGATGACTTCCGAGTTAATGCAGATGTTGGATTTGTTGTTGAACAATACACAGCTTAAGTATGAAATAGTAATGTCACCTATAATACAAATCGCTCTTATATAGGAATAAATGATAAAAATACAGTTCGGGATATAAATCTAGAGACAAAAGAAGAATAAAAAGGATAAATTTCCATTTATTCCCTACATTCTTTCTTTTGTCTCTCATTTTTTAAATGGAGGAATTCATAATGGTTAGTAGTATTGATTATAAAGTTTTGTATGAGGAATTGTTAACAAATCAACAAATTCCCGGAACATCTTACTTAAATGCAACAAGAACAAAATATGAGATTCGTGATTTATTCGTTGATTTAGGAGAAGTATTTAAGTCTATTGAAGATAGTAAATTAACACCAAGTATGATTTCAATTTTTGCGGATGTAGTCCGAATTCCTAACAAATTCAGGTGTACTTTAAAAGATATGCAATTAGTTATTCGAGCAAGAAGAGTGGAAATACAATCAGAAGGGACCGCAGAGATTTTACTAGACTATAAGAATGGAGGCAAGTTAGCTCAGTTGACGATATATGGTATTGAACTTTCTGGAGTGTTACATGCAACTCCAATTTATAATCAAAGTTCTCCACCTCCTTATTCTATAGAGCTCAAAAATAAAGGCGTAAGATTGTCCGATAAGGATGGAATATTTACTGCAGAAGAAATTACACACGTAGTCCCAACACCACAACTTCCAAAGCTTTTTATTTCAGTTTTCCAAGTAGCATGTCTATTTTTTGAATCAAGGCCTGATATTGCAGCCAATCAGTTAAATTGGTTAAAGATATTTACTACCCAATATGACGGACTAACTTCATTGTGTGTACAAAGCACTTCATTGTTGGCTATTTTAACTGCTAATCGTGGTGATAATACGTTTGTGCCCCTTTTAGATAAAGAACTCTACAGAGATGAAATTAATGCTTTTTTGGGAGCTGCACAGCAATTTGAGGCACAATATCATCGTTACTTAGATAAAAATTTGTCAATTGAAGATCGCAAAAATGCAGCCTTGCTCATGCTAAAACATGAACAAGATACCTTATTATTTAAAGAAACATTAATTAATCAAGCAAAAAACAATTTAAAAAATTCTCGAGATGCCATTGAGACATCTTTACGCCAATTTGAGAAACAGCAACATGTCTTAACATTAGCTAAAATTGAGTTCGAGTATGGACTTAAGAAATATGAATATGAACAACAGATGAGATTAGCTTTTAAAATGGTAAGTACTGTACTAAATTTCGCACAATCTATGGGTTCCATAATTGCTTCAGGAGGAGCTTCTGCCCCTGGAGAAATAATAGGGATAATTAATGCTTTAAAGGAAATTATAGAAGCTGGTGGTGAGCTATCAGCATTAGCTCAAGCATTAAAAGAAAATATGGAGAAACTAAATGACCTCGTTGAATTAATTAACAAGGTATATACATTAGCAGAAGATATATCAGAGGCATCAGGAGATATGCAATTCCCAGATGATTTATTTGAAAAAATTAAAGATACGGAATGGGATATTCCTCAAGAAGATTTAACTGGTAAAGCAACTTGGGACATATTTAAGTTAAAGACAGCTGCAGCTTTAGACGATGCAATTAAGAAAGAAATTGAAGGTGCTAGGGCATATCTACTAGAGTTAGACATTTTAGCTGTTTATGGACAAACACTTGCTTCAATTCAAGTAGCTGTCATTAGTTGTGGTCAAGAACTATTCCGTCTGTTAATTGAAAAACATATCCATCAAGCTGACCTTGCAAGATTAGAAGAGTATATTAGAAATCTAGAGGGACAAGAATCTGAAAATGAAGAAATGGAACAAAAGTTGTATCAACGCTATATAGACATGAAGCAAATTCTATTTGTGGCATTAGCAAATTACAAACATGCTTATAAATATTGGGCTCTCCGAGACTCAGATGTAAATCCAAATATCTTAAAAGATGTATCCGAACTAAAAGTGGATGTGGCAACAATACAAACTGACTGTATGCAGGCTTTAAAACAATTTAATCCACCTCCTCAACGCTTTCAAAATAGAATAGTAGAAATTACAGATTCAAAAGTTCTAGAGTCATTGAAGGAACAAAGAGAAGCTTCGTGGGAAATCAATTTAAACGATACTCTTTTTGAAAATGAGTATCGTGTGCGCCTCAAATTAATGCGAATTTGGTTAGATGGAATTGACGCTACTTCTAAAGTACAAATACGGATTACGAATTCAGGCCATTATTATGATAATTATATGGAGAAAAAGTTTCAATTTAATTCGGAATCCTTTAATCGAGGATTTAGTTATCAAGGAACTACCATTATTACTGATGGAATCATTGCGGACGAATTTGCTTACGATTACTTTATTCCAAACCCTTACACAACTTGGACAATTAAAGTTCAGGATGGGCCAGACCTTTCTAACGTGACAAAAATCAGAATGGAATTAGCAGGTTCTCTTGTTACTAATTACAAGAAAAATAATCTAGTTTTAAATGATTTAATAGAATCTGTCTAAAAAGCAATGAGTAAATACAACTAACCATTATCTAGAGGGGTATTCATATGAACCATTTAGCCTTTTCTCCACGAGAATTAGGAGGGAAAGATTCTCCTTTTCTCCTTACGATAGAAGAATGGCGTTCATTCGCTAATTATTTGAACAAATGGATCTCAGCACCGACTAGTATCGATCAAGTGAAAGAAAGAATATATCTCATACTCGACGGAAAAGTCAAAAGTAATTGGGATAGACTCATCACAACTTCTACTTTTCGTAGATTAGTTGAAGAAGCAATTGCAACTAAGTTAA
Source organism: Bacillus sp. 5mfcol3.1 (assembly GCF_900114335.1). Classification (NCBI taxonomy): domain Bacteria; kingdom Bacillati; phylum Bacillota; class Bacilli; order Caryophanales; family Bacillaceae; genus Bacillus; species Bacillus sp. 5mfcol3.1. Next base: position 5,357 of record NZ_FOST01000020.1, read on the forward strand.
ACGTTATAGAAAAATGTAGATTCTGGGAAAATGGAGGGCATAAAGATATACTTATCATTGCTCAAAATATTGTTGCCTTTGCGGATTTAATTTCTATTAAATATCATAATGATCTTAATCAAGTAATATCGGAAGCACAAACTGGTAAATTATCTCCCAATACAAAATCTAAATTCATAAATATATGTAAAGATCTATCTAGTCACGCACAAACATATTATCAACAGTCTCAATCTATGGAAACATCCCTTTCCGAATTTTATTCAGAGATTCAAAAATACGAAGAAACAGTACAAACTTGGTCATATCTGATGTCACAGTTACCACTGCAAAACTCAAATGATTTTGTTGTCGCACAAAACACGGTTGTTTATTTAGTAGCTCCAGTCATGAGTTTGGTTCAGTATAAAGAGTCCGTGTGCACTGTTATTCGAAAAGTCCATAGAATATGGAGCGCTATATCTTATGATTTAAAAGAACTAGCAGATAATATTGAGGATATCGAAAATTTGGAGGAGTTCATTGCTGCTTTAGAGCTAGAATTGGCCTTTGAAGATTGGAAAACAATTCGGGATGAAGCGGAAAATTTTTATAAAAATGCAGAGAACTTTTCTTGAAGAAAAACATTTATAAATGGAGAAAAAGTTTCAATTTAATTCGGAATCCTTTAATCGAGGATTTAGTTATCAAGGAACTACAATAATTACTGATGGAATCATTGCGGACGAATTTGCTTGCGATTACTTTATTCCAAACCCTTACACAACCTGGACAATTAAAGTTCATGAGGGAACAGACCTTTCTCATGTGTCAAAAATTAGAATGGAATTAGCAGATCCCCTTGTTACTAATTATAGAAAAAATCTATAAATGTAATTAAACGTGTACAGATAAATTTTTAAAATAAAATGATTCATTAATCAAAAAGGAATAGTGAGGGATTTATATGAATTATGCTGCAGCATTTTCAACACATGAATTGGGAGGAAAAAATTCGCCATTTCTCCTCTCAGTAGAAGAATGGAGAGATTTTTCTAATTATATGAAAAAATGCATCTCACTACCAACAACTCAAAGTATTCTACAGGAGAGAATATCTAAAATAAATAACGGCCAATTAACACAAAGTTGGTTTAACCTCATAGAAAGAAGCACTTCATATTCTACATTGGTATTAACAGGTACAGAGATGACTACTAGGGTAAAAGAAGCCTCTGAATTTTGGGACAATGGAGGACGTGCATCAATAATTGCTCTCGCTCAAAACATTGTAGCTTATGCAGATCTGATTTGTATTAAACACCGTGATGATCTTAATCAAGTACTATTGGAAGCGCATAATGGAAATATGTCTCCAAGTACTAAAACTAAATTTATAAATATATGTAATGATTTATCTGAACATGCCCTAAAATATCATCTGCAGTCTCAAACGATGCTGACATATCTATCTGATTTTTATACAGTCATTGGAGAGTGTAAAGATACGCATCAAAGTTGCCTAAATCTAATTTCACAGATAGCGATAAGAGATCATCTTGAATATGCGGTTGTACATAATACGGTAACGTTTTTATTAGGTGCAATTAGTAGCGTGATCCCTTCTGAAACAAAAATTTTACCTGTAATTAGAAAAATCCATTTAATATGGAGTGCTATCTCTTATGATTTAAAAGAATTAGGGGAGAACATGAGTGAGGATTTGGTTAGTCTTCCTGATATTATTGCTGCTCTAGAGCTTGAATTAGCATTTGAAAATTGGAGTGCAATTCGTGAGGAAGCTGAAGATTTTTACAAAAATGCAGAGAACTTTTCTTGAAGAAAAGCATTTATAAGTAGATATTGATAGAAGTCACATTATAAAAAAACTCAGAAACCTCTGTTTTTGAGCTTTTTTGTTTTTTCTATTTATTTGGCTTAGGTGAACGATTATCATATCGAACCGTAGCATCTTAAAAAAATTCATGCTATTTTCAGTTTAATAGGGATTCTTTGATTCATATTTAATTTAAAGGTGCCGTATGGATTAATATGATTATAAAATAATGGTGTTAACCCACGGAAATCTTCAGGAGTCATTTTGTTAAGTAAATATTTATTATTGTCATACAAGACTTCTTGAACCATTAATGTATTCATAAATACCAAACAATTTTGTAATAATTGAAGTGATAATGCAGATACTTCTTGGTCTTCTAAAGAATTAGACCGAATTTCGCTATTTTTCCCATAAAATATATAGCTATTAACGGAATTCCAATGTTCAACAGTGTTTAAACCTTCATGAATTTCTCGACAAATTTCTTCAAAATGTAAATAATCACACAAGAAAATCGTTTTCATTGCTTTTCCTAATTCACACAGTGCTTGATAAGTTGGATGTTGTGTATCTCTAGTAAATCTTTTTAAAATCGATTCTGCAGAAGCTGTTCCTAACCGTAAAGCAGTTGCAAACTTAATAATCTGTTCATATTGTTGACGAATGATATCCCAGTTAATTGGTCTACTTAAAACATCTTGTAATTGAGGATACGCTTCATTCATGCCAGTTTCCGGACGATATAACTTTTGAGAACCGATATTTTTAAAACGTGGCATCAGTTTAAAACCAAGTAAATGACAAAAAGCAAAAGCAACAACACTTTGTCCGTGTGTATCCACATAATTACGATCAATTTCCATGTCTGTACAATGACGGAGAACCCCTTCCATCATGGAGGCTACTTCAGATGATAGACAAGATTTCACCTGAGAGTAAATACATGCAGATTTTCGATCGGTATGCCAATAAATCATAATGCCACGCCCCTTATAACGAGGATGCCATTCGGTAAGTAAATTTTGATCCCATTTACCAAATTTTTTTGAATCTGATGCACAAGCTGTTGTAGCTGCCTCCCCATACTTCTTGCATTCGATGAGAGATAATATGGTTTGTTACAGTTGCATTTGCTTTGCGTAAATGATCCTTATGTATAAATTTATGCCGAATGTAGCGTAGTTCTCGATAACTATCCTTATGGCTACCAGTCGATACAGCTTTCAAACCTGTATTGGTACCTAAACCAAATAAACTAAGAAGAAGTCTTTTTTGAACAGTTTCTCTATCTAATATCCCCCGATTCGCTGTTGTTTTAAAGTGTTTCGTAAACCCTGTATGAAAATCTGTTTCTTTTACTAAATCCAGTAAATTTATATCAGACCAACGGTCTTTAATTTTATTTTTAATTTGCACTAAAGATTGAGGTTCTGGCTGTTTATCTAATGGAGTAACTCGAATCCATCCTTTCTTATTTTTTGTAATAATCTTTATTTTTTGGTTACTTTTATCTTCTAATCCTTGGTTTAGCATATTTAACCTTTCTTTCATGGTTTGTACGACCTGTGAAATGAAAGGTTCTACATCAAGTGGCATTTTGAGAGCTTGAAAATAGTTCGTTTTTTGTTCTTCAAAATCTTGAGGCAAGTCTTCATCAGGATTACGATAACGATTTGCACCTTCGATCCAAATCTCTTTACACCGAAGACGAATGCGAAGAGATTGTAAAACAGCAATTTTATATCTCATCTTATTTATTCTTTCTATGCCGTTATTATCTTTTTCGATAATAATATCTTTCCATTTTGGCTGGATTAGGGGTACAGCCGAGATACGTGTAAAAATAAGTCATAGGATTACTTTTATTTCCAACTCAATTCTATTTAACTTATAAGTGGGATTATTTCTACTATTAGATGAGTGTTTTGTGAATAAATTACACAATTACCGAAAAAGTTATATATAGGATTAACCATAAATGCCTATCAACTGAGGATAGAAACGCATGTTAAATCAATTTAAAGCATACCAATGGAACTTTTTCTTGGGGACGGTGAAGTGTGGAACCTAATACTTACATAAGCAATAGATGGTTATATCAAGTTTTACAATAACGAAAGTAATCAATAAAAATTAAACGGCTTAATCCCATTAGAATGCAGAATTTAAGCCGCTTAAACTAAAGGTATAAACTATTTCACTAATGAATGTAATTCAAAACTCTTCATTACATTTGATATTTCGTTATAAATACTATCATACATTGTTTTAAATTTCTTATTTTCATAATATTCAACAGGACGTTGACTTACACGAATATATACATAAATTAAATTATCGGTTTCATCCAGCTTTGTAAGTGGTCCAGATTCAATATAATCCATCATTTCCGGATTATTATCAAAAATTAAAATGCTACAAATAGGGAATTTCCCCCCTTCAATATTCGCAACAAAACTAATTGTCCCTTTCGCATTTTTGTCAAATGGGTCTCGATTCACATACACATGGTCCATCCAAATAGTAGGGATTTGTAAAGTAAAAGGATACTGTTCATCTCCATATTCTTTTGTTAAACTCGAATTATCAGAGTAACCCAATATATTGTTTGTTTGAAAACTAGTTTGTTTTATATAGTCCATCTGTTTTTCTGCTGCAAAAATTACGGAATCTTCCCATAAATTTTGACTAAATAAAATACTTACGCCAAAAATGTAAGACCCTATTGTTTTTAAGTTTAAATTCATTATGCTACCTCCATTAAATTAAGAGTACGTCTCATTTCCTTTTGACTTACTATACGTCCTAATAGATTTGGTTTTCTAGTTGAAACTTTCGTCTGTTATAACAAATAAAGTGTATAATAAGTTGCTAATAATATACGATGAAATTTTTATTCAACGTTTACATGATAGTCAATCTTTTCTTGTTCCTCAGATGTGATTGTTGATGAACGTTTAAAGCTTCCAAGTGTAATAAGTAGTACTGCTATAACCAATATTGGCACCAACCATTTTATTGTATTTTTTACCATCAAACTGCACTCTCCCTCTTATTAGTTAGATTTCCAAGATCCGTTCCGCCTTCCATCCCCAGCCCCATTCATTTTATTCATTTTTTCATCTCTAACTAAAGCTTGTACTCCGCCATAAAATACTGGGGAATCCTTATAAATAACGTTATAACCGTCTTCTTTTAAATTTTTCTGTACATTGAATGGTAATACATTTTCGGTATACAAGTAATCTTTTTCAAAGATAAATCGCGATTCATCTACAGTGTCTTGTAAAGCGGAATTGCTATGAAAATATTTATCTAATACTAATGTTAAAATTTGTGGGATTCGGTTCCCTCCTGGTGATCCAATACCCATAATTTCTGTTCCTTTTTTCTCTAATATTGTAGGAGCCATAAATGTTCTTGACCGTTTACCCGATTCTCTTTGATTTGGACTATTACTAAAATTAGCTAGCTGATTATTTAGAAAAAAACCTTCCATATAAGCTCCAGTACCAAAAAAATTACTTAAAGTATTTGTCACAGAAACAACTGTTCCATATTTGTCCATAACGACAAAATGCGTTGTACTTTCGTGTTCCTCTTCTAGAGGTACTATATTTTCCTTTTTAATTAATCTTGATAGATATTGATTACTAATCCATTTTTGTGAGTGCATTTGAGAAAATTTAGGATCACCTATTGTTTGAACCCTATCTTGATAGGAAACCTTTGTGATTTCACCCATATTTTTCATATATGCCTCTAAATTATTAGCTCTACTATAAGTATTAGTTAATTCAGTTTGTTTTAGCATTTGGAGTAATGTTACCCCAGAAAAAGGCGGAGGAGCCGTATAAACTGTATATCCACAATATTGCCCAATTACGGGTTTCCTCTCTTCAACCTGATACTTGTTAATATCGCTCAAGGGGATATTAGTCATTTTATTAAGTTCTTTGGCTATATCCCCCTGATAAAATGACGAAGTTCCTTTTTCTTGAATATTTTTTAAAGTATTGGACAATTTTTTCTGAATAAGTTTTTTCCCTTGATTAATTGGATCTCCATCAGGATAAAAGATATTTAGCTTTTTCGAATAAATCCGATGAGATGCACCAGCCAATCGAGAAGAAAGTATATCGTCTACTTCAAATCCATTCTCAGCGTAGAAAATAGATGGTTTCAATAATTCTGACATTTTTATAGATCCGTATTTTTTATGGGCAAATTCCATTCCCGCTACGAACCCTGGAATTCCTGTATTACCTGTATTATTAATTTGGGAGGGGGCCACTTCACGATAGTCTATAAAATTACTTTCCCCATGTTCATTTAAAATTAACATACCACCCCCACCACCTAATCCTGAAGCGTAAGGTTCTACAACTCCCAACATATATGAAATTACTATTGCCGCATCAATTGCATTTCCTCCTTGTTGTAAAATTTTCATTCCCTCATCTACAGCAAGAGGATGGGAAGCGCTTACTCCGTATGCAAAATCTTTCTTTATACTTTGCTTTTTTTGCAAGTTATCTTTATTATCAACTAAGTAAAATATTAATATTACAGAAAGAATAAGTAATAATTTTAAAGCACGTATTTTATGAAAGAAATTCAAACTACTATCTCCTTATCTTTGTGATTGATTAGCTCTTTCATTCTTGTGGTTAAGAATACGTTGATGATTTACAGTAATTTCTATCTTTCCCTCTTTTTCATTCCATAATGATTCATTCTTTGTTTTTTTTGTAAGTTGGCGATTAATCCTTTCCGTATCCCACCAGCCAGCTACTGGACGTGGTGTTCCTTCTTTAATTTTTAAAGGTACTATTTCAACTTTTGCTAATCCATCATTTTGTAAATGATATTGTACCAATGCACTATCTTTTGTTCTGGTCCATCCTTGATCAAAAATAAAATTCCCTAAACTATAAAATATAATACTATTTTTATAAACTTCAAAAGATTGGAGAACGTGTGGATGATGTCCAATAATAATATCAGCACCTGCATCAACCATTGCTTTTGCTAATGCTTTTTGTCTTGGATTTGCTTCAGTATCATATTCATCTCCCCAGTGCGCATTAACAATTACCAAATCTGCATTTCCTTCTTTAGATTTTTTAGCTTTTCTAATAAGTTCAAAAAATATATCCGGATTCATATTCAGTACACCAGCCTGTTCTTTTGTTGCAATAAACCCATCCACATATGCATCTGTAAAACCAAGTGAAGCAACTCTCACACCATTTAAATCTTGATATACAATATTTTTAGCGTCTGTTAAATTTCCCCCCGCTCCTATGTAATCTAAGTTTTCTTCCTTAAAAACTTGTAAGGTATCCCTTAATCCTTTTTCACCATAATCCATCATATGGTTATTTGCTAAATTTAAAATTGTAAAACCAGCTTCTTTAGTAGCTGCAACTGCTTGCCTTTTTGTTTCTAGGTGAATATATTTCTCTGCTTTTTCATATTGTTCCTTCGTTTTTAGTAAAACAGGATTTTCAAAGTTACCACTAACGTAATCTGAATTCTCAAAGTATGGTAAAGTGTATCTGAAAACATAAGTAGGACCATAACGTTCGGAGATTTCTTTTATATTCCGTCCCATCATTACATCACCAACCATCGTCATCGTAAATATTGCTTCTTTATTAGCAGCTATCGATTCCGTTGCTTTAGTACGTTCAAAAAATGAAAAACAGATTAACGCTATTGAAATACCTAGTAATGTAGTTAATGTATATAGAGTGTTTTTTTTCTTAGTCTTTTTACTAAAAGCTAAGAGATTTTCTTGAAATGTTAAATTTTTTTTCATTTTTCTCTCCTTAAAATAGATAATAAACGTTTAAAATTCCGAAGGTAAGACCACTTAATAAAAGTGTACTACCAATAGTTAATGGCAAACCTTGTTTTTGGATTGTATTAGCAATTAATCCTGGGACAATGACACCAATACCTCGAAACTCATAAACTTCAAACGGCATTACAGGATACAAGTAATCAAATATAAGTTTTAAGCAAATTCCAGTAATAAGCATTGCTGCAAATTTTCGACGGCCATATAAAATTGTAAAACGTGCTATACCATGTGTTACGATTAAGTACGTTAAAATACTGATAAGTAATACTAGTAACATAAATACAGGCTGATTAAAAATGAGGGATAAATAACCAGCTACAACTAATCCTGAAGGTAATATTCCCGTTTTTTCTGTATATATGAGGCTTAAGGTTACACCTAATACTAATGCGATATATAAATCTGATCCAAACATTACTTCCCCTCCATAAATTTTTATGTTTTTAGCTAACTTGGCTTACTAACTCTTCTTCTATGATTGCATCAATTAATGGTGTAGCTGCTCCATGAATATTTCCTATACCATATACAATACGACCTCTTATATACGGGCGCATAGCGTTCATAATTTCGTCTGTTGACCAACCTTCTAAATCAACAAATAAATTTGCAGGTATTACGCCTTTCTCATGAAAATCCTTAATAGGAGCGGTTGTCTCTCCTATGGCTAATAATATATCTGCCTCAATATACGGTAATACATCCCTCGCAAACTGTTCAGTTCTATCTACACGATCCGCTCTACAATTCATAATAATAATGGGCGCTTTCTCGCTATATTTAAAAGAACTTACTCTTTCCCAAATACGTAAGGTTGATGATGCATCATTTGCAGCAAATCCATTTACAAAAAATGATGGTTCTAGGTTTTCTCCAAATCGTGTAATTCGCATTGCTCCGGGATCTGGTTGAGCATTTAACATACCACGAAATGCGGTTTCTTCATCAATTCCCATTGCCTCGGCAACAGCTAAGGCAATCGATGCATTATCAGGGAATACCATATAATCAAACTTTCGTAAAAATTCATCTGAAATTTTCGAGTTATCTGCCGTTATTACCTTTGTATTTCTTTGTTTAGCTACTTTTTTGAAATACTCTAAATAATCGCTTTCGATTGTTACTAAATAACCATTGTATGGAATTGTTGCCGTAAATGCATCTGCTACCTCATTAAGCGTAGGCCCCATAACATCCATGTGGTCCTCTAAAACATTCACAATGATACCTATATTCGCGTTAATCATTATATTCTGAAAGATAATTTGGTAATCTGGCTGAACAGCCATACATTCACATACAAGAGCATCTGCTTCTAAATCTGCTACTTCTTTTATTACTCTCCGCTGTTCACCAATATTAGGTCCTTCTTTTCGTCGTTTTATTGGTGACTCATCTTTGGTAAACCAATAAATCATTCGTGCGGATGTTCCGGTCGTTTTTCCCACTACCTTATAATTAGCCTCTTTCACAACCCCGGTAATTAACCTTGTAACAGTGGACTTTCCTCGAATTCCATTTACATTGATTCTGACTGGTATTGAATGTAACCTCTTTTGATGCCGTATACGCTCCCAAATACCATAAGTTAATAGAATTACTACACATAATACTATAGTTAGTATCATTTACAGTTCCTCTCCTTTTAGAATCTTAATAACCCTATACCACAACGCTTTTACTTATTTGCTATATAATAGAAAAGGACCTTAGTAATTAGTTCTGTATAGATAAATAGCATACCGTAGTAACTTTTCGCAGATTTTTAAGGCCTCCCTTTGTAATCATACTTGCATAAATGTAATAATTAGTAAATTGATAACTTTTTTATTGAAAATTCAGAATATTAACGGATTGTATTTGGATTACTATAATAATGATATTTACGAAATAATAGATTTCTTGTGCTAAAATGAATGTAATATGAAATAGTGCTGATATATTTACCATTGTAAAAGTAGTGTTAGTAGAATCAAGTTGGTTTAATACAAAAAAAAAGACATCTATATAGATGTCTTTTTCTTTGTATTGTACTAAGGAGAATGTTCTTATTTAACTAATTGCTGCTGGATTTCCTTAATTAAAAGTTCAGCCCCTTCAGGACTAAGAACGATTTGCCCATTTGCTAATGATATATTTCTTTCTGAAATATCACCAGTTATTACACACGCATCGTAAGATTTATATTTTTGTAAAATGATCTTTTCATCTTCTATAAATATTTCTACAGGATCTTTTTCTGCAATTCCTAATGTTGTTCTTAACTCTTTTGGAAGTACAATCCTCCCTAATTCATCTATTTTTCGTGTAACACCTGTTGATTTCATTTTATTACCATCCTTTTATTTTTAATTACTAATCACCTATGAACAAACGGATTAAATGTTGTTTTTCTAGTAATCTAACACAAATTCGGTTTTTCCAATAAGGTTTATATCTACAGACATTGCTACCTTTACTGTCTTAATTTCATATGTAACTGTTTCGATGTGTTTTTTGGAACACGGATAAAGTTAATTAGACCTGGGATTTCTACATATCTTTCAAAGAAAACTCCGTATCTTTAACTGTTTTAGGCTTTTTTGTTCCAAATAAGCCCACAAGCAATAGACCTCCTATATATTAATATTACAACATTATCATGTTCAATTGGTATTTCTAGGGATTAACAGCCCATTGCAATATCTTGTCCTCTTAATTCACATAATTTTCAAATACCAAAGGTTCTAATGGTTGAATTTGGTATATAATGAAATCAAGTCATATGTAAGATGGTTTCCCTGTTACGAGTAATGAGATAGTTTGATTCACCTTTTATACATTATCTGAAAAAGAACTTGTAGAATTCCTACAAGTTCTTTTTGTTATTCAGTTCAAACAAGCTACAAGGGGTCACCTTATCAAAATAAGAAAATTGTACGTTTAGATACATAAAGTAGACCTATAACTTACTAGGTTTTAATCACTGGTTTTCATAATGATGATGTTATCCAAGTATACCGCTTACCCTTAGAGCTAGAATATCGGGTATTTTCTTGTATGCATGGTGCTTCAAAAGGAAAAAGCCCTTTCCTATGTAACGTTGCTTTTGGAACCGTTTGTAGTTATTTAGATAGATTTATGTTTCAATTGCTTGAATCAGTTCTCTTTTTCTTTAATAATCCTTGAGATAAGATACTTCAGATTTAAAATGAGAGAAAAATCAAATATACATTTTTATATTAAGACCAAACCCATTGATCTTCATTTGATGTTAAAACATTGGACTCATTAATTTTTTCACTATAATTATGCTACCTGATGAATGGAGGTGGTATACTCATAAACAACACCCAAAATATCAAAGACCGTTTTTTTCTCATATCTGTGGGATTTTCGTCCGTTTCGCTGTAGGAGGTTAAACAGACGAAGGAGAATCTTTGATAATTCTGGGGTGTTTTTTTGTAATGCTTGATGAAACAGTAAGAAATAATCTTTAATCATGTACATCGCTTTATATTCACTTAGCTCTTTCTGTTTCTTACGTAACAGAAGCTCTCTCATTTTAAACATAGTAGAAGAACATAATAGGATACTAATGAGTTGTCCATAAAGGTGACATTCTAGCCGCTCTTGTTTTATAGTTTTACAACGATGAATTTGAAACCAAGATTTCCATATTTTAAATAACAGCTCAATTTGCCAACGCAGTGAATATAAATCATAGATTTTCTCTTTTGGTACCCATTCCGAAGGAATGTTTGTCATATATACCGTAATTCCTTGTAAAAGCTTCGTACGATCTGTATATGTAATCCCCTTTTTCATTTCACGAATAGCTCGATCACGTTGGCGTTTCTGTTTTTGCTCCTCCGTACATCTATAAACCACAATCCGAGTAGGAAGCTTGTCTTTACTCCCTACATATACATCATCTAACTCATACACTTGGCCAGGTTGTAGTTGTTTCATAATGTCTTCCAAATGAATTTGTATATATACCGGTTTCAATTGAGAGGATTTTGTTTTAAATACTACTGTTTCGAACTCTTTTCTATATATTTTAGTTGGTAACTTAAGACGGGATAAATAATACCCCTGCTTGTCTTGAATAGACTTAAAGTCTTGTAGACGAAAATATCCTAAGTCACGGATATACAGCTCATTCTTTTGTATCATGTCTGTTCGAGTCGCACCATACGCCTGATCACTTCGTTTTCCCGGTTCAATTTTCACATCAGAAAACTCCCCACTCAATAGGTCATACTCTAGTTGAATTTTCACACCAGCTGTATGACTACATCCTCCCGCACCAGGATAAGTAGCTGCGAATCGATCTGGAACTTGAAAGGTTGTAGAATCGAGGATGCGGATGCGCTCAAAGTAGGAAGAAAGAGAATGAGGAAAGAAGGCTACAGAAGCCGAGTTAAATCGCCGATTAAGTCCTTCCGGACTTAATAAAACGCCTGTTGAAGTTTCTAGTTGACTACATAGTTGAGTAAGAGAGGTAGTAGCGACTTGTTGATTTAACCATACACACAAAGATAAGAAATGGTGCCCGTGGCACTTACGTTTTCGTTTCATCCCGCCTGCTTCTATAGCTAGTTGATTAAGTGTAGCGGGAGACATATATCGATATAACTCTTCGGCAAATAAAGACAACTCTTGTTTTTGATGTATATTCATAAAAAACACGTCACCCTTTCTCATTAATATAAGAGAATAGTAACGTGCTTTTAACTTCAAGAATAGTCCGAATCCTTAAGTTGATGGATGTGGGGTAGCACCACACATCCATCAACTTAAGGTATATTTTTATACAAAATGCGGTCTTTCTATATAGTTTTTTATTATCTTTTATAGATTTTATAAAAGTAGGCATATCAAATAAACCCTGACGGGCTTCAATTTTTTTACTATGCTACCTGATGAGTAGAAGTGGTATACTCATAAACAACACCCAAAATATCAAAGACTGTCTTTTTCTCATATCGATGAGATTTTCGTCCGTTGTGCTGTAGGAGGTTAAACAGACGAAGGAGAACCTTTGATAATTCTTGGGTGTTTTGGTGTAATGCTTGGTAAAAAAGTAAAAAATAATCCTTAATTA
>NZ_FOST01000017.1:0-22664 GCF_900114335.1 Bacillus sp. 5mfcol3.1
ACTTAATAAAATTCCTGTTGAAGTTTCTAATTGACTACAAAGTTGAGTAAGAGAGGTAGTAGCGATTTGTTGATTTAACCATACACACAAAGATAAGAAATGGTGCCCGTGGCACTTGCGTTTTCGTTTCATTCCGCCTGCTTCTATAGCTAATTGATTAAGTGTAGCGGGAGACATATATCGATATAGCTCTTCGGCAAATAAAGATAACTCTTGTTTTTGATGCATATTCATAAAAAGCACGTCACCCTTTCTCATTAACATAAGAAAATAGTAACGTGCTTTTAACTTCAAAAATAGTCTAAATCCTTAAGTTGATGGATGTGGGGTAGCACCACATGCCCATCAACTTAAGAAATTGATAGTTCCCCAAAACGAAGAAAATTTTTGTTTTGAGGACCCTTCAAAATATTAGCTTGAGAGCATGGGACTGAACCCCTAATGATTTATTTTAATAATAATTCATTTCATAAAATAAATCCCAGTTATCAGTCTAAACCATTTTTTAGATCTAACAATAACTAGTGTACATTTTTATCTTTCAGCCGTTCTATATCCTTTTCTGAAGCCTTTTCTATTTCATACAATTCATAGCTACCCTTTGTCTCATTTATCACTAAAAACTCAATTTCATTCCGAATATAACTTTTAGTTTTTCCTTTTTTATAACCAATAACATTATCTAATATAGTTTCCGCACTATCTTTTTTAAATAAATTATAGCTAACAGTTGGACGACCAATTACATATTTATTATCAGAAAACTCGACTATATCATCTCTTCCTAATCCTGTCGAAACACTCCAGACAAAAATAATCTGAAATATAGAAAAAACAACAATACCGCATAAGAAAACAAAAAGGATTGATTTAAAAAATAACTTTAAAAATATCCTGCCCATTGAATTCCATTCTATATATATCTGGTTTTGATGTCTGTAATAAAAAATTAAAATCATACTTACTGTCATAATATCCCATCATCAAAGTCATTACAGCTCCATGAGTACCTAATACTACTTTCTGTCCTCGATAGGTGTTTAATAATTCTTTTAAAACTTTTATAGCACGTTTCTGAGAGTCGACATTCGACTCTCCTCCCATTAAAGCAAAGTGGGGGTCTATGAATGACTTTTCTATCAAAGGGAATAATTCTTTATCCGACATTCGTTCCTCTTCAGCAATAAAAATTCTCTCTTTTAAGTCATCAAATACTATAAATTCTTGTCCTATTTGCTTCGCTAACTGCTGAACGGTTAGAATTGAGCGTTTGTATGGACTCGAGATAACAACGTCGATTTCCTCACCTTGTAATACATCTGTTATTCGTTGAACATCTAATTTTCCTTTTTCAGTTAATCCTCTTGTCTCTTCTTTTCAAATTTCGGTGAATCCCCGTGTCTCACCATATATATGGGAGTTTTCATAATTGCATCTATTTTTCCAGTTTTCATTATAATCCCTCCCTGAAATTAGCATATATATCCAAATTTGTCTCTTTGAATTAACAGAAAAACGCGCGAATTTGAAATGAATTCATGATATTTGTAAGAAAAACTCGAAGTTTTCACTATCCTCAGGTATAAAAAAACGTTATGCTTTCTAAAAAAGCTAGATTAGAAAGCATAACATTTTCTTATAAAACTCTCGATTCAAGAAGAATTTCAACAATATATTACCCCTGTATCTTTAGATAAATCTACAATTATCAAATATGTTAAAGAATCATAAGTTAACAAAAGCAATTAGTGAGGTATCTTGGTCACAGTTCCGAACCATGTTGGAACATAAATCCAAATGGTTCGGTAAACAAGTCATTTTCGCATCGAAAACATTTGCTTCCAGTCAATTATGTTCTTGTTGTGGATATCAAAACAAAGATGTTAAAACTCTAAACATACGTAGGTGGAGCTGCCAAACTTGTCTTACGTATAATGATAGGGATGTTAACGCCAGTATCAATCTAAAGAATGAAGCAATATAGCTTCTAACTGCAAGGACTATGGCGTTAGCCTAATACTTTTAGAGTTCGATAGAACTCTTTACTTAGAATCCTCCGCTTCTAAACGAGGTGAAAGTGGGGTAGTTCAAACCTTTTGAAAGTATACTTTCGTTTTGTGAATCTAATAACGTATCTCATCAATGAATAATATTTTTCATCATATTCATGAAATTTTATGTTTTTTACGTAACTATTCTTTCGTTATAATTCATTACAAGGCCTCACCATATCCTAAAATACATACAAAAGTATATAAATTTATGGGTGAATTTTTTCTAATTCTGTGGTGCTGCCGATAAAAAACTATTATATTCATTCAAAAGGAGTAGTTCGTATGAAGAAAAAAACAACAGCGATGAAATCAATTTTAGTTATGAGTACCATTGTATCCTTAGGTACAGGACTTGCAGTCGCATCCCCTAGTGTTGCAAGTGCTAATGAAATTCAAAGGAGTACGTTAAATGAAACGAGTTATATAAAATCAGAATCTGCTATACAAAATGTAAATACAACTATAGATGATATGTTACGTACTATTCCTATCCCTGGTATACCAGAGTTAGGACAAAAACCATGGAGTCGTACAGCATCTATTTATGGTAATAGCATGGATGTATCCGGAGTAAATATCAATGAAACCAATGTTACTAAAGTTCTCCCAGTGTTTTTAGGTTCAAATACATTTGTAAATAATACATCTCAAGAGCAAACATATAATACAAGTACTTTTAGTCAAGCAATCACGAATACAACAACAACAACAACAACACATGGCTTTAAAGAATCCACAGCTGGAAAAGTAAAAGTTGGCATTCCATTTATTGGTGAGACAGAAATAACACAAACCCTCGAATATAACTTTACTAATTCAAATGCCAATACAAAAAGTGAAACAAATACTATTACGGCTCCTGCACAACCTGTGAAAGTGCCTGCAAATAAAATATATAAAACTGAGGTGTATTTTGAAAAGAAACAAACCTCAGGGAATGTAGAATTATATGCTGATATACTTACAGGTGCAAAAAATCCTAAAAGCAGTGAAATAATTTCTATAGGATCAGCATTAGATAGGGCAAATAATAAAAATGGCTTAACTAAATCTCCTACGGATCCTAATCGAGTACGTTCAAAAGGAAATGGAACATTTACTATAGAATATGGTACGAATCTAGTAGTAAAAACTTATGATATCACTTCAGGTACAAGAACAACTGATTCAACTACTTTAGTAAACACTAAAGTAATTCCCTTACATTAAAAGCAAAATCTAAATTTGAAGGGTTAATGAAAAATTTAGATTTATAGTATTTTAGTTAGAAGGGCTATTACATGGCCCATCAATGTTTACAATTTAATAAAATACAACAGTTTTTTCCATACTTTTTAGAGGGAATAGTTATCTTACATGCAAAAAAACAACAGAGTTCAAACATTCTGTTGTTTTTTGCAATAATAATCCTATATATTTAATTGATCTTATGGATAACGAATACTGTCTTTAAATATTTCCTCTCCCTATATTTCTCGTATTGTTATACATTGTCTATGCCCATCAACTTAAGAACAAAAAATAAAGATTTGTTTTTCCTACGTTCTTGTTTCTGTTTTTCTGATAAACAATAGATAATCACACGATCGAATAGCGTTTGATTCTTTCAATGTAAATTTCATTTATATCCTATGTTTAGTCGGGTTTAAAATTGTTCATTATGTAGTCTAAATCAACTTGGATATATTGTATTTGCTTTTTTACGGTCCTGTTTCAAAAATATTCTGGATATATTCTTTATCATTTTAGCCAAAAAAACTCCTTCCCCAAGGAACACGAAGTGAGTAAGTGGATATGCATTAGCTTCGGACAAGAGATGACAGGAAGCCATCTTAATTGTTCGACATACATAAACTGCTACTTCACTACAACAGAATATACGTTCTTCGTATAATTAATATATATATCGAAATATAAGCGAAGGAAATGATGATCAATAAAGCATTTAAATACCGTATTTATTCAAATAAAGCACAAGCGATCCTAATCAATGAAACAAGTGGTTGTTTTCATTTTTTATTCAATCATTTCCTCTCTCGGGGATAATGCATACAAAGAAACAAGTAAAGGTTTGACATATGGTACATGCTCTGCCGAACTTCCGAAAACACATTCTTACATTGAAATAGACGTAGAATTAAAAATTTTGCCATTTTTTCAGATGAACACCCTATAAAAATCCGGAATTTTTCTGATCATTAGAAGAAAAATTAGAAAAAGTACAGCGTGTTCTTTCTAGAATAATGAAAGGTTCTTCTAGCTGGAGTAAACAACGAGTAAAGGAATCTAGAATTCATGAACACATAGCAAATGCTAGAAAAGATTACCTAGAAAAAATCTCAACGGAAATCGTCAAAAAACACGTTGTTATCGGTATAGAGGATTTGCAAGTATCGAATATGTTAAAG
Source organism: Bacillus sp. 5mfcol3.1 (assembly GCF_900114335.1). Lineage (NCBI taxonomy): Bacteria > Bacillati > Bacillota > Bacilli > Caryophanales > Bacillaceae > Bacillus > Bacillus sp. 5mfcol3.1. The sequence continues at coordinate 4,463 of NZ_FOST01000017.1, forward strand.
AATCATAAGGTAACAAAAGCAATTAGTGAGGTATCTTGGTCACAGTTCCGAACCACGTTGGAACATAAATCAAAATGGTTCGGCAAACAAGTCATTGTCGCATTGAAAACATTTGTTTCCAGCCAATTATGTTCTTGTTGTGGATATCGAAACAAAGACGTTAAAAATCTCAACCTACGTAAGTGGGAATGCCCTTCTTGTCATACACACCATGATAAGGGATATTAACGAAAGTATCCAATCTAAAGAATGACATGATAAGGCTTTTAACCGCAGGGACTGCGGAGTTAGCCTAATACATTAGAGTTCAATAGAACTCTTTACTTAGGAATCCTCCTCTTCTAAAAGAAGTACAAGTGGAGGTAGTGCAAATACATAGTATGATTTAATTTTGATAAATAGTAGACACCTCGTTGATCCATTTAATCTAAGTCCTCTAATGAAAAATACCTTGAATTATGAATATATAAATCACCTAATCATAAGAAATCTAGGTACTCTGTACCAAATATTTTGGTACTTATTCTATAGTTACTTTCATTTTTGACGAAATCTCTAGAAAGTATTTAGAGAAGGTTTTAACTATTTTGTTAGAAGCTTCTCTTATTTTTTTGTACTAAAAGTGTCTTTTAAATTTTTGATCCAAACAGATTTATGTAAATCAGTTTGAGCAATCCAATCCCCTGATTCATGAGAACCCACAAATTCATTATAAATGGGATGCCAAACAATGAGATAGGTTTCATCCTCATATTGTATTTCATCAAATTGCCGCAACGATTTACCTAATTTATCGTATTTCCCAATAGGTATCGCCCCTTGTTCTAAAATTTCTTTAAACTGCTTCAAAAGCATCACGCTCCTTAGTATAGGTATATGTATTTATTTTTCAGGCGATAATACTTTTTCCTTTTTTATTATAGTTAATTAAAAGTAGATATAAAAAAATACATGCGGAAAATCCCCACAATAAAGTAAGGAGGAATGTTAGATTTGTAATATTGCTATGTATATAATAAAAGGCATATTAATAGTATTATAAGTTGTTAGATAATCACATTTATATATGAATACACTCAAAGTCCCTATCCCCTCCAACTAAAATTAAGCAGATAACCATGATAATTCCAACAATTGTAGTGAATAGTGCCAGGAAGCTAAGAACAATATAATATAGGAAATAAGGACCAATAATGATTGCTATTAAAAGTCCGACTATGAGGGTTAATGTTTCATTTATATGTAGAGAAATTACATTTCAGAGTACTAAAGCTACTATGGCTACTAAACCCTATAATACTGAAGGTTCTCATGGTCATCGATCCTTCCTGAGTGTGCACACTATTTATTTTTAAAAAATATAGCGGTGTATCACTCCTACACTAATATAGAGGGTTTATATCACTTTATCATTTTAGCCAAGAAGACTCCTTCCTCAATTTACGTAAAGGTGTGATAGCACCAGCAAATAGGTTGGAGTCTTCTGTCAGATTATGCAAGCCAAATGCTCGCTACTACATAATTGTACAACCCTCTATTTAAAAACTGAAGACATAAGATTGATACAACGAAGTTGTTGAAATTGTAAAATCCTCAACATTTTATCGCTTCACACTTGCAAATTTGTAAAAAAACAAAGCTAATATAGAAAGCCTACTTCAAACAGCCAATAAGTCGTTAAGTCGAAATAGTTCCAATTCATTATGAACATTTATTTAATAACTCCTATAGTTTTAACCTCTACATCTACATTGAAGTGAATAGTTGCATTTGATAGTGTTTTCCCCCATTCATTCTGCACTTTTTTGTATTCCTTATTATGAAAAGCACGAGCGTGAACCCCTAATCCAATGGGGTCTATTTGATGATACTGAATTTTTTTTGCTAGTATTTGAAGTTTTTTTTCTAAATGCTCCTGTATTTTCTTTTCTAATTGTGTAACTTTAATTTCTTTCTGTAAACACTTTACATGTTCATTTAATAATATATGCATATGAATATTATAATTAAATTGATATTTACCATCTTTATAACTAGACTTGATTTTTATGTTTTGATTTTGACCAGTAAAACTCATTACTCCTGGCATTACTTGTGAATTCGTTGGTTTTGGACATGTAGGAATGGTAAATGAATAACTTGATTTTTGACCTTGTAATATTCTTAATAGGGCGGTCTCTTGCGGATCTATCGATGTTTTATATTGGGGTTCGACCGAGATACGTGTAAAAGTAGGTCATAGGCTTACTTTTATTTCCATATACGATTTGTAGGGCTTATAAATGCCGTTTTGTCTATTATGGGTACACCCTAATCATCCATCTATTAGCAACTGAAAACACTTTGTTCCAACTGTATGATTAGGATATATGATAATAAGTTGAAAAATAGTAAGGAAATCCGTGATTATAAGTGTGTTTAGAAATAAATGTATGACTAATACTCAAAATTACATGTATCTCGGCTGTACCCCATATTGACCATTTTTGGTTAATAAGCTACTTCCTGTTAAAAATATCTCTTTATGTTTTTTAATTTTAGGTAACACGGGCGTAATTCCTTTTTCAAATGTTTGTCTATGGAATTCCTGCAAAGACGTCTCAACTGTTTCTCCTCTTAATTTTGAAGATGTGATTAAAGATTTGAGGAATAATGATATGCGTGGTTTATTTTTAGGTGAGAAATGAATCACATCTGAAACCGGTCCGTCTACCACTATCAGTAACGGCGTTACTGTACTTTTATAATCGCGATATATAAAATCCAATAAAGACGGCCAGTTTTTATATGTAAGTAGCTTTTTTCCAATGAGTATGACTTGCATTTTTGATAACACATTTATACCTGCAGTTCGCCTATCAATTTCGTCTTGTACTTGCTTACTAGTTTGAGCTTTGATATTAAATATCTCTTTCGTTTCTTTAGCCTCCATACTAAAAACAGGATTTGAAGAATAAAAGATGAGCTCCTCGTTAGGATTTACATCTATACCAAAAGCGAATGTAAAAGAGGTATTTTCTATTGGTATCGGCCTTTCAATATGAAATGGGAAAATACATAATAACAATATACTAATTAAAAGGTAAGTGACTGGTCTCACTGAATTTCCTCCTGTGAAATAGCTTTATATAACTTTATAAATATCCACAAGAAAATTGGAAACATAAAGGAAAATAATACCCCTACGTATAAACTTATATTTTGTAGAAAATTAATTTGAAATAAAGTAACTGGGAAAAAATACATAATGAAAACAAAAGAAAAGAGAAGTAAGCATAATAGAGGACTTGTATTTTTTTTACCTAATAAGTTATTCATACTACAAACTGCACAATGTATATGAGGCATCCATGTAGTAGAAAGAACAAATATAAATAGGGCAAAAAATGAAAAATATAAAAAGGTGAATAACATAAAAATTTTCCCTATCCATTTTCCTGTATAAGTACATAGGAGTTGAAATAGTGTTTTATTCGTGATTTTCATGATTTGAATAATAATGAGACTCGAAATAGTAGAAAAAATCCAAGCCGAAAATAGTGAAACCCAACCATTCATTCCCGCTTTTTCAGCTAAAAGTCGGGGAAGTTGAAGTAAACCAATTCCGATCTGTGCCCCTGTGATGATAAATATATACTGTGAAAAACTAATTTGATCCAAATCATTTTTATTCACACTATTACTCCTCCTGCTAATGATTTAAAAACAAATGTTTATTGTTGTTCTTTTTTTGTTTATATACCTTTTTAATTTTCCATAAAGGTAATCGAAGCAAGGAATCTTTAAACTGAGAGAATTGTAGGGGAGTGATTGGTAATCCTAATGATTTTAATGATAGAATATGTGCAATTAATGTCATCATACCAATAACAATTCCAATGATTCCAAAAAGAGATGCCATAAGCATCATTGGAAAGCGAATTAATCGTATAGCTGAGCTCATATCACTATTGGGTATAATAAAAGAAGCAATGGCAGTAGAAGCAACAATGATAATCATCATGTTACTTACAATTCCTGCTTGTACAGCAGCTTGTCCAATTACAATAGCACCCACAATACCAATTGTTTGGCTAACTGCAGAAGGAAGCCGAATAGAAGCTTCACGCAGTAGTTCGAAAGCAATTTCCATAATTAACGCTTCAATTAACGGTGGGAACGGAACTTCGGATCTATATTTTCCAATGGTTAATAGTAATTTGATTGGAACTAATTCATAATTAAATGCCACTAACGATATATATAAAGCTGGAAGTAGAATTGCGATATAAAAGGCCAAAAACCTTACTATTCGTATTAGATTTGAATTAATAATACGTAAGTTATAATCATCAATATGTTGAAAAAAAGAAATAAATGTAACGGGAGCTATTAATGCATAGGATGAATTTTCATTAATTATGACAAACCGCCCTTCTAAAATATGGTGGGCTGCTGTATCTGGTCGTTCTGTTAATATACATTGTGGGAAAGGAGAAAAAGCCTGATCCTCGATTAATTCTTGTAACTCTCCTGTATTTAAAATATCTCTTACCTGTATATTTTGAATTCGATTCTTAAGTTGATATAGTACTTCAGAATTTGCAATTCCATCTAAAAATAAAATACTTACTCGATTTTTTGTAGAATTATCTAAATTTATTTCATTTATGCACAAATTCTCATTTTTAATATATTGACGAATAAGGGCGATATTATCACTTGACGACTCAATAAAACTTTGGTGAAAACTTTTTATTGCTTTTTCTGCCGAAGGTTCTTCAACGGATCTTTGTTTTGTATTGGAAACATCAAAAATAATAGATGTGTCTTTCCCTTCAATTAATAAAATACTTTTCCCCTGTAAAATGGACTGTATAATTTTATCCCAATGATTTACACCGGTTCGAATATATAAAGGAATTATTGAACCGATTTCTTCAATCTTCCATTGACATGAAATTAGCGGTTTTAGAATTTGATTACTAAGCACTTCTACATTACATAGGCTTTCTAAATAGACTAAAGCGGCTGATTGATTTTGAAAGTAACGAACAATTAGATCGGGTGTATGCTTAAATTTTAAATATAATGCACTTATATTTTTGGATAGAGATATCGTTAGGATGTCTGTATGTGTATCCATGAGTAAGCACCTTTCATTTTTTGATTCCTATAATGTTTTACGGTGTTTATACAATAATATGTATGTAAAATTTAATTTTATTATCTCTCGATATGTGAGATTTATTCCTAGTCAACACCTCTATTTTGTTTATTGTACATAAAGTGAGTGTGCAAGGGAATTGTGGGGTTTTTATTTATTTTAACCTCTACATTAGAATTTTATGTTAATTAATATATCTTCTACTATAAATCGAGTCTAACATTTAGAATAAAGATGATTATATAAAAATCTTTGAAATCGAATTTGTAACGTGAAAAAACAAGTATTAAATGCTCATTATCGTTGTTAGGTGAGATGAAAGTAAGATAATTACTGAATACAGTATGGTATGTCGAGATGAATATGAAATTAAACAATTTGGCTATCACTTTAACGTAACAAAAATTTATAAACTCTAATTTTTTGTGAAATAGAAAAAGGAATGAGAAATTTCGAGACAGCATTTAACCAGATTCAGTGAAAAATTAAAATAGAAATATTATCCGTATTATGATTATCGTCTAAAAATACTAATATGTATGATATACTAAATTTCACTATATAAATGTGAAATTTCATTGTAATTGTGTAAGAAAAGATATGGAGGCAATTGATGAAACAGCGGTTTATTTATAAAATAATAAATGACAAAGTAATACAAAGAAAAATTTTTATTCTTGAAACCTTAAATAATTTTGAAGACTTTGTTCCTTCGCAATATATGGCTGATTTACTGCAATGTACGGTAAGAACAATTGCAAAGGACATTGTAGAACTAAAAGGAGACTTACCAAAGGAATGGAAAATAATAGGCGTTGCAAATAAAGGATATCTATTACAAAAACCATTAACAGATTCAATCTACCCCATAATAGGAGGTTTTTTATCGCAAAGTATTGTTTATAAAGTTATGATTGAAATATTTAACAATAGATATTATACATTAGAAAAATGGTCTCAAATTCTATATGTAAATAAAAAAACATTAAGAGATAAGTTGAAAATTTATGCTCATACACTAACCCAAAGTAATGTCGATTTTAAATATGAACAACTAGATTTAACAGGTGATGAAGTAAACATTAGATTTTATTATTGTGTATTTTTTTACATGACTAGTAAATATATAAATCAGCCAATGTTACCTATACAGTTAAAAAATAAACTTTCGTCTATTTTCAAGTCATACTCTCTCTCAATAGATTATGATGGAGCTTTCTATGTCATTTTTGTATTTATATCCAGAATTATGAATAAAAATCACATTAGAAAAAATGTGATTTTACCACCATTCAATGATAGATATATTTCGCTTTTTGATAATATAATTTCTACCCTAGAGAGTTTTTATAAAATAAAATTGTTTGAAACTGAAAAAAAAACATTAATGTTTTTTCTATTTTTTCTTATAAAAATTGAACATAATGACTTAATTATAGAGTCTTTAAATAAATCCAACTCAGAATTGTTTGAAAAATCAAGAAAGATTGTTTGTCTCCTAACAAATAATAATCCCCATACTCAAGTGGGAACGCAGTTGTTTGTTAAATTATTACCCTATCTATTGAAGATATATTATTATAATCGAAATAACTTTTCCATTAGATATGTTTTTGAACCGTTACATGATTCAAAAAGTATCTTATTATATGGTTATAATAAAAACTTACCACAAGTTTCTTTTTGGAACGATAGTTGCTGTGATGGAATTTTTAATACTAATGAAATAGAATTTATTACTACACACGCAACTATAATTATAAATTCCACTGCCCAAAAGCATGTACTGTTTTTATTTTCTGGCAACAATGCGATTGAAAAGATTCTGTACTCAAAATTAAAAAAAGGGCTAGGCAGTACTGTTATGATATATAGGAAACCTATGGATAACGTAACATTCGATATAATTATTAGTAATTACGAACAGGAACAATCACAAACTCCTACTATTTACATTTCTGAAACATTATCTGAAAATAAAGTATTACTTATTAGAAATTTATTACAAGAATAAGATAAACGTTTTGGGTACACTATCATTATTCGAACTTGAAAGAAGCAACATTATATAGACTCAATACTTAATGATATGTCGTCTATTCTTAAATCTATTTAGGAAAAGAATTCAATTGAAAAATTTATATTAAATAGCTAATTATAAAGATATATGTCATCTTTTAGTACTAGAAAGGAATATTACACCCTTACTTATTTCCCTAATTTATTGAATAATAAATATACAGATGATTGTGTTAAGTGTTATGGGGAGGGTTTGAAAAATATTAAGGAAAGAATTCTAAGTAAAATTGATTAAAAACAATCGATATTGTACAAAAAGGACACTCATGGTATTTGATATTGCGGCGTTATTACCCTCGTAGGGGTCACCATACATGCCCATCAACTTAAGAATTTACTTTACCCCCAATTGTAAAAAAAACGCCATCCTTTCCTATTGGAGTGAACCCTGAGAATGAGACGATAAAAAACACCTCTCTAAATCGTAAGTATCAGTTATGATTTTAATGGAGGTGTTTTTCGTATGGGGAAAAAGGTGCATTATCCCGCCGAAATAAAGTGGAAAGTAGTTGAAATGAAACACCAAGGATTCAAAAATAAAGAAATTATGGATGCCTTAGGAATTAGACATGTGGCTCAAATTAAAACTTGGATGAAATGGTATCGTGAAGGCGAAACCTATCGGTTTGAACAATCTATTGGAAGACAATCTGCACATGGAAAAGGCTTAAAAAGGTTAACAGAACTTGAACAAAAAAAATTAGAAATACGTTATTTAAAGGCAAAGATTATATTGCTGGAAAAGTGCCAAGAAATCTTAAGGAGGTGGGATGAAAAGAAGAAATAATGAAAATGATAAAGGAATGGCAATCAATTTTTACAATTGCAGAACTGTGTTCCATATTTAATATTTCACGTGCTACTTATTATCGTTGGAAAAAGCAGGAGAAAACAGTAACTAACCATGAAGAAAAAACCGTAATAGAAATATGTCAACATCATAAATATCGGTATGGATATCGTCGGGTTACAGCTTGTCTACGTGATCAATTTAACATCGTAATGAATCATAAAAAAGTATTACGTATCATGAGAAAATACAACGTATTATCTCGGGTTAGAAAAAAGAAAAAGATATTTGTACTCGGTCATGAACCAGTGGTAGCTAAAAATAGAATACAACGGAGATTTAAAGCTACCAAGCCTAATGAAAAATGGTTCACTGATATCACATATTTGATGTTCGGCAATAAGACTCTTTATTTTTCATCTATTATAGATGGGTTTAACAATGAAATTGTAAGTTATAAAATAGCTGAGACACAGGATGTTTCTCTTGTATTAGATACTCTAAAAGAGGCTTTAAGAAAGCGAAATGTGATTGATACGATTTTACATTCGGATCAAGGAAAGGTGTATACATCAAAACAATTTCAAACATATGCCACAGAAAAAGGCATTATCACAAGCATGTCTCGTACAGGAAACTGCCATGATAATGCCCTCATAGAATCCTTTCATTCTCATTTGAAATCCGAAGGATTCTATGCGCAAAATATAAAACAATCGAATAATGCTAGTATAATACAAACTGTGGATGAATACATCCACTACTATAATAATGAACGGATTCAGAGAAAATTAGATAACATGTCACCTATAGCTTATAGGAAACATGTTATCTAGGTGTTTTTTCTTTGTCTCACCAAATGGGGTCAGACCAGCGTTTTTTTTGCTTTACGGATACACTTTTTTAGCTTGATACCGATGTTTTATGTCTCTCAATCAATTAAAGAACCTCAGCCGTTTGTTTAAATAATTAATATCCCAAAATATCTACTTCAGCTGCTGAAGCAAATCCATTAAATCCGTTCGTTACTTCTAGTTTTACATATTTCGCAGAAATAGGTTCGAATGTTGCGAATTTTTTCGTCCTATTATTTTCCCATGTTCCAGATGTTACTTTTTTATAGTTAGAACCATCCGTGCTTGTATAAACATTGTAGTTGAAAATAATACCATTTTCTGACCAATCTTGTCTTGGAAGATATGCTACTTGAGTGATAGTTTGTGTTTTACCAAGATCTAACGTTAAATTGTATGGATATTGATTTGGCGCGCTCCATTGGTTATGCCAAATTGTATTTGGATTGTCATCAATTGCGTTACTTGCTGGATCACCCCATGATTCTTCACTATTTGCACTTGCCTTCATTATTTTCTTGGACAATACAGCTAGTGGTTTTACAGGTTTAGTATCCGTCGCTTCCCATATAGGTGCAATTAATGTTGGGTTGTTTAAAGCTTCTACTTTTTGTCTCGTTTCTTGTGTTGCTTTCAATCCCCATTGATCAAAAAATGGTAGTACATTTTGTTTTGCTATTTTCGATGTATTGTAAATAAATGTTTGTATTTTATCTTCATCTGTTTTGGGAAGTTGATCCTCTGGTGTCTCTCGATATAATTTGTGAAGATTCGGATAAAAATCATCCCCATATGCTAAATGAAGCTGCCAAAGCATAACAAGTTTGACAAACAGGTCATCAATATTTTTATATTCTTTATTCGTTTGTTTTAAATACGCAAAGGCTCTATTATAATCGCCCTCTGATTCTAAACGTGTTGGTTTATTTGGGTATATTTTCTTATCTACAACTAAAGAATATAGATTATTAGTTACTTCACCCATACCACTTAAATCATTCCACGTCCATGGATATTGTTGTCTTGCATGTCCCGCTTCATGCATTTGTCCCCATCCAAACTCATTGACATTTAAAGTGCTTTTGATAGCTTCACCAGCAGTCGTAAAGACGGCTCCATCCCAACTTGCATACATGCCCCAATCTTGTGCGTTAGGATTTTCTACAAAGGCCCAAATCCGACGAGTTGAACGATGTAAAGGATTTGGATCTGTTTCAGATAGCCCTGCTAGCTTGTCTTGCGCTTTAATCATTTCATCATATTTATTTAATAGAGGCACAGGATCTTGATTTACAATATATTTATTCGCACTATCACGAGTTACAGTTAATACTGCTCGCTCTGATTTTAATTGTACCGCATGTGCATTTGGATAGTTGTTCATCATGGCAATCCAGTCTGCTTTTGTGTGTTTCCCTAATACAAAGAAAGGAATAGGACTACCACCTTGTGTTACCTGCACCTTAACTGTTCCTGTGCTTTGAAAATTATCTAACCCTAATACGCCGCCGTTTGGTGAAGAGATAGTATTAGAGCCCGGAGAAAGATCAATTTCTTTTCCCCATTCTTTATCATATTGATGTGTCCCAATAATGGCTCTAATCTTTTGCGTTCCTGAGACTGTAATTGTAACCTGTTCATTAGGTTTCACATATATGCCTGTTGGCATATAATTTTTTTGCTCACCTCTTTTTTCTCTTTTTGCTTCATCCCAAAAACTTCCTGTACCTGGCAGGTCAAACTCTCTTTGTTCAAATTGAGTTGCAGTTTGTGCAGTTTCAGCATGTACATCTAAATTGTTTGACATAATAGGTGTAAATAACGTGGTTGCTAAAATAACGGATGTCGCAAGCACTTTTATTGGCTTTTGTAACCTGCCGTTCTTTTTTCTATTCATATAAATCAATCCTTTCTCATTCCCGTTTTTTTAATAAATATTTTAGATGAATTAAGATATCACCTATATAAAATATACATTTTTTAGAAAAATAGGTATTGAGAAAAAATTGTTTTAAGGACTTTTTTAATAGAGGGATAATTTGATTTTGACTATGAACTGTAAAGAAAAAACGTTTTCTATTTTAATAATCTAGTTTGTTTAAAAGTAATAATGATTTTTACTCTTAGAGGGAGTTAGTATTCTTAAGTGGTAGATATGGGGTACCGTCACATAATCATCAAATTGAGATATCAGTTGTTTCAAAACGAGCCGAACTTACATAAATAACTATCAATAGATAAAAATTTCATTCTGGGGGTACTGCAAAATATTAACTTGATGGGCATGTATGGTGACCCCTATTAGTTGAAACAGAAGTGCAAGAACTTCCAAAAACAAATTCTTGCATTGAAATGGCTGTAGAACTATAAGATTTTGCCATTTTGTCAGATGGAATTACCTAGAAAAGTCCGATGTTTTTTCCATCATTAGAAGAGAAGTTGGCAAAAGCACAACTTATTCATTCTAGACGAACGAAAGAATCTTCTCGCTGGAATAAATAGCGAGTAAAAGTAGCTAGAATTCACGAACACATGGAAAATACTAGAAAATATCACTTACACAAAATCTCAACTGAGATCATCAAAAATCATGATGTTATCGATATAGAGGATTTGCAAGTATTGAATATATTAAAGAATCATAGGTTAGCGAAAGCATTTAGTGAGGTATCATGGTCACAGTTTCGAGCCATGTTAGAATGTAAACCCAAGTGGTACGGCAAACAAGTCATTGTCGTATTGAAAACATTTGCTTCGAGCTAATTATGATCTTGTTTTGGGTATCAAAACAAAGACGTTAAAAATCTATCGTACTGCCCTTCCAGTCGTACACACCATGAGAGGGAGATTAACGGGTTCTGTTGCAAAGTTTTTCACATGAAGATACACTCTAGAAAACAGGACATAGGAGAATCATACATGAGATATTTTAAAGGAAAGCAATTTAAAAAGGATATTATTTTGGTAGCCGTCGGCTACTATTGTCGCTTTTCTTTAAGCTATCGTGATGTCTCTGAAATTTGGAATGAACGTGGTGTTTCAGTTCATCCTACAACCATCATGCGCTGCGTTCATGAATTTGGAGACCTGATCTATCAAATTTGGAAGAAAAAAATAAAAGCGTAGAACTATCTTGGAAATTGGATGAGACCTATATAAAAGTCAAAGGAGAATGGCGTTACCTGTACCGTGCAATTGATAAAGAAGGGTACACATTGGATATTCAACTTCGTAAAAAACGAGATTATCAAGCTGCCTATGCCTTCATGAAAAGATTAGTAAAACATTTTGGAGAACCAACGGTTCTCACAACAGATAAAGCACCAGCATTACTTTGTGCATTCAAAAAATTAAAGGAACAAGGCTTTTATAAACGTACAACTCATTGTACAGTCAAACATTTGAACAATTTTATTGAACAAGATCACAGGCATGTAAAGAGACGTTTTGCCAAATCCGCAGGATTTCAAAATCTTTGTCATGCTTCACGTACGATAAAAGGTATCGAGGCCATTCATGCTCTATATAAACAAAGGCGAAGTCTTCAAAGAAACTTCGCCTTTTCAACGTACAATGAACTTCAACAATTACTAGCTACTTCCTAAACATTGTTCTTCATATATCAACCTGTTAATGCTTTTTTCAAACTTTGCAACAGAACCCCGCAAGGATTGTGGAGATTTTCTAAGTAAAGAGTTCTATCGAACTCTTTACTTAGGAAACCCGTCTTCTAAATGAATTGAAAGTGAGGATAGTTCAAAACTACTCTCTACTTCATTCCTCTCAAAATAATTAAATTCAATGAATAGAATTTAATTATAGAAAAATAATAATAAAAACGAACTATTATACATATTAAGAGGTGAACTCATGTCCTTAATTGAAGAAACCTTAGAAACGAAGACAGATAAAACCATTGAAAAGATCCAAACGAGTAACTTACAAAAACTTAAAGATACACTAGATAACATCTTTGATATTAGTGCAGATTTAATTGAACATCCTTTGCAATTAAAAACAAACACGAATATTTTACTATATTATTTTGAAGGCCTTACAGATGGTGTCGCATTAAAAAGCAATGTTGTAACACCATTATTAAAAGAAGTAAAGGAAGACAGTCAAATATTTAATTCTAATATTATTGCTACTCATACCAAAATAGTATATACATGGAATGAAATTAAAGAAGGATTACTTGAAGGTCAATGTGTACTGTTTATGGAGGGAGAAAAGCGGTCACTTCTAATAAATACAAAAGGCTGGGCAGAGAGATCAATTCAAGAACCGATTTCAGAAATTACTATTAAAGGCTCACATGATGGTTTTATTGAGAATGCCACAAAAAATATAGGCCTAATTCGTCGATATATTCCTTCTACAGAGTTAAAAATCAAAAAGCTGACGATTGGAGAACGAGCCACTTCTTTAGTCTATTTAATTTACTTAGGTGATGTAGCAAATACAGATGTAGTCCAAGAAATAGAAACTAGAATCTGTAAAATCAAAACAGATGTGGTATTGAGCATCGGGGAACTATCTAATTATACAAAAGATCAAAATTGGACTCCTTTTCCACAGGCTTATTTAAGCGAACGCCCAGATGCCATTTCAAATCATATACTTGATGGAAAAGTTGCAGTGTTAATGGATAGGTCCCCAGGTGCAATGGTTGTTCCTATGAATTTGATTGGATTTTTTCAAACTCCAGATGACTATAATATTCATTGGCTCATTGCATCATTTTTTCGCTTATTACGATTTGCAGGATTTATTATAGCTATTTTTTTACCCGCATTTTATATTGCTATCGTCTCTTTTCACTTTGAAATCATTCCTATAGATTTATACACTTCTATTGCAACGTCAAGAGTCAAAGTTCCTTTCTCTCCCCTGCTGGAAGCATTTATAATGGAAATTACACTAGAAATGCTACGTGAAGCTGGTATTCGCTTACCACAACCGATTGGACAAACTATTGGAATTGTTGGAGGGATTGTAATTGGGCAGGCGGCTGTTCAAGCTGGTCTTGTGAGTAACGTTATGGTTATTATCGTATCTATTACAGCCATTGCATCATTTATTGTTTCTAATTACGATTTATCAAGTTCTATACGCCTTATTCGTTTTCCAATGATGTTATTGGCATACTTTTATGGCATTGTAGGTATTGTTAGTGGATTAATGCTCTTATTTGCTCATTTTGTTTCACTAACTTCCTATGGTTCACCATACGGATTGCCAATAGCACCATTTCGTCTCCAAGAGCTAAAAGATTCTTTTGTAAGATTTCCTATTTCCATGATCACCACCCGCTCGAGTACAGGACAGCCGAAACAAAAAAAGAAAAAAGAAGGTGGTTCGCATGGGAAATAGTAAATTCCAAAACATAACTTTATTTGAATTTATTATTTTCATTCATTCACTGCAACTAGCATCAGGAATGCTAATTATGCCAAGCCCACTTGCTACTACCGCTGGCACAGATGGATGGATTTCTATCATTCTGGGATGGATGATTACTTCTATAATTGGCATATTTATTGTATTAATGTTACAAAAAAATCCTAGCAAAAATTTTTCACAGATTTTAAAAGCATACTTTGGAAAATGGCTAGGAACAATTTTTCTTCTTTTATATGCCTTTTATCTATTTTTAGCTGGTTTTAATACTTTACTAAAGGCAACTGATATTGTAAAAGTGTGGATATTCCCTTCCATTCCTGCTTATCAAATCGCCATATTATTACTATTGCCTTTTATTATTTTATCATTGAGTGGGTTAAGGGCTCTTACTAGTTATTCTATGCTTGTTTTCTTCTTCACTGCTTGGATGCCACTATTTCTTCTTTTTTCACTAAAGAGTAACTACAATCCTTTACACCTACTACCTATTTTTAAAGATGGCATATCCCCTATTGTAAAGGCAACAAAAGAAACTATTACCCCTTATGCCGGCTTAGAAATTGTATATTTTATTTATCCGTTCTTACAAAAAAAACAAAAAGCCATAAAAGGAATACTAATAGCGAATACTGGAACCATGTTTTTCTATCTATATGTGACTATTATTTCTTATATATACTTTAGTCCTGAGGGGATAAAAGACGTAATTTGGCCCGTATTTCATCTGTTAAAAGGAGTCCGTTTTTCTTTCATAGAACGATTAGAAATTATATATATCGCATACTATTTGATTGTATTTTCCACTACTATATATCCATATTTATTTTTCAGTTTTGAATCTGTGACCATTTCATTTCAAAAAAACGCTCGAAATTGGGCGCTGGTTGGTTTTATGTTATTAATAGTAGGTTTATTTATTTTTCTAAATCCAAATGTGGATCAATATTTATTTATATATTCTCTTATGGATATTTTAAATATCATTTTCTTTATTCTATTACCAATCTTATTTTTCGCTTACAGCATTCTTTTTACTTGGGTTACTAGGAGGAACCAACTTTGATTCGAAAATGGAAATGGATTGTAATTTGTTGTGTATATTTAATTGGGTGTAGTCAAAGCATTCCTCTTGAGAAGGTTTCTTTAATCATGTTAATTGCCTTAGATAGAACGTCTAATGGAGAAATGAAAGTTGGAACGAGTATACCGCTCTTTCATCATAAGAAACAAAAGGGTACAGTAGAACATTGGGTTCATGCATCCACCATATATGAGGGATTTAGTAAAATGGATACGAAGTTAACAGGATATGTAACTTCATCCAAAGCTGAAGTCATTTTAATTGGTAAAAAATTTGCTCAAGAAGAAAACTGGACACAAGCACTCGATTCCTCTTACCGTGATCCTTACGCTACCATTAATGCTAAAGTTGTACTTGTTGACGGTTCGGCAGAAGATATATTTAAAATTCATAGACCAGATAAACCATCACTCCCATCTTATATAAGTGGTGTAATTGAATCATCCATTCAAAATAATCAATCCGTATCTTCTACAATTCAACAATTAATGAGAGAACAAAATGAAGAAGGAATGACACAAACTGTTCCGATTATCAAGAAAACAAAGAATGAAATCGACACAGTAGGAATTGCATTTTTAAATCGACAAGGAAAATATTTAACTCATATCCCTAAAAAAGATGTTAAGTTCTTCAATCTTATAAATAGGTCAAAAAATACAGGCCGGATGATACTACACCTTGAGCTTCCTCCTAAAAAATCCAACAAAACACCAAACACTTCTATCTTCGTACAAAATGCAACAAGGAAGATAAATGTTAATTTTAAAAGCGGAAAGTTTGTATTTAATCTTGATATAAATGCTAACGTAGCTTTAATAGAAAAAAACAATGCGAATTTAATTAAGGAGCATTATGATAATAAAAAAAATATAAATAATTTAGAAAGCGCTATTCAAAAAGAAATTAATAGTAAATTACAAAATATGTTGCATGATATACAGCAGAATAAAATTGATCCAATCGGATTATCCCTATATGCTAGAGCATTTCAATATAAAGAGTGGAAAAAAGTAAAGGGAGATTGGTTGCAAGCGTTAGCAGAGGCTAAAATAAATGTAAAGACACACGTCAAAATAAAAGATACTGGGACCATTAGAAATTAAAGGTTCTGTTGCTCCGAAAACTTGAAACCAACGAACATTTCTTGGAGAGTGGATGCAATCTACATGGGATAATCATACATACCTGTCAATTTGAAATATTTTATTCACCCCTAAAACCATAATTTTCTTTTCCGGAAAATCTGAACCTTTTTAAATCTTGAGGATAGAATTTATAATAATGAATTCTATATTATGAAAATAGAAATAAAATTAGAAGAACTCAAGTCCGGGGTACCTAAATTGGGTTATTCGCTGTCATTTCGCATTTACCATTCTCAACATTTTTGACCATTACTGGACTAATTTTAGTCGCAACATTCTTCGTTACCTCTGCTGATTCCGCGACATTTGTTGTTGCTATGCAAACAAGCAATGGTAACTTATCACCGAAAAACAGTTTGAAGCTTATTTGGGGATTAACAATTGCAGCTATTGCAGCCATTCTCTATTGTAGTCGCTCTTATGGTCACGTCGCTCTTTAAAGAATTACGAAATGAGAATATCATTACTCAAACAAAACAATCACCACAAAAAATAAAAAAAATTATATAATGATTAGCACCTCTTCTTTCCTAGAGAGGTGCTTTTCTATTATTAGTTCCAGTGCAAAAAGATAATAAATAAAAAGGAATTGCCTGTTAAGTATTTAACTCAAACAGCTGGTTGATAAAAATATTTTGATTTTGTCCAAGTAATTTTTTCTAGAATTTTTCATTCATTCATGAATTCTAGCTATCTTTACTCGCTGTTTATTCCAGCGAGAAGACCCTTTAATTCTTCTAGAAATAACACACTGTGCATTTGCCAACTTCTCTTCTAATAATCGAATAAACTTCGGATTTTTATAGATTGTTCCATCTGACAGAATGGCGAAATCTTTTAGTGCTACATCCATCCCAATGTAATATTGTGTTTTCGGAAGTTCTTGTACTTCTGTTTCAACTAATAACGTCACAATATATTTACCGGAAGGGTTCCGTCTAACTGTACCATTTAAAATACGTCCCTTTATTTCACGACTTTTGGGAAATCATTTCATTTTTGTTTTTGAGGTGTTTTCTTTTCTTAAGTTAATAGACATGGAATTGATAATTGTATTTTTGGAACATGTAAATTAACTCACAGTTCACTGTGCATCTAGTTTTGCTAAATAAACAAGAACCACCTCCCGATATTTTAGAGGTGGTTTATATTTATTTATTCACAATTCTATTATATGAATTAACGGTTAACACGTAGTAAACAAAGTAGATCACACCATACGTTGTCATAGCGTATATAAATGAAATGATATCTTGCTGTATGTCCATGCTATATTTTAATACTATAGACATTGTTAACATGCCTGCATTCAATATGCCAATGATTAACGGAAGAAGAAATATAAATAACGTTTGTTTTGCTATCGTAGTTCGTATTTCTTTTCTATTTACACCGATTTTTCGTAAAATTTCATAACGATTTTTATCTGAATGTGCTTCTGTTAGCTGTTTGAAGTAAATAACACTTCCTGTTGCCACTAGTAAAACTAACGCTAAAGAGCTAACTACAAATATTTTCATTCCTGTAAATGCCTTGCTTTTTTTATATTCTTGGTAGAACGTGCGCATCTGTGTATCTTCTCCAGCTAATATCATTAATATATCCGATGTTTCTTTTGTTGTTTTTTCATCCTCTACTTTATAAGCTTTATATGTGATTGGACTGACTTGTTTTGCAACAAGATTAAACATCGCATCG
>NZ_FOST01000048.1:0-2426 GCF_900114335.1 Bacillus sp. 5mfcol3.1
GTCGCTCATTTGCGACTTCCTTATGTTAACATCTTCGTTAGTTAATGTCAACTAAGTTTTTTATTTCGTTTGTCGCTTGTGACGTTAATGTCATCGGCGACTTGTTCTATATTACACCTCTAAAGTATAATCGTCAATACGTTTTTAAAAAAACTTTATATTTTATAGATTTCATTTACGTATTTCTTCTATAGTTATATACAAGCACCCTACAGAACAATCTATGGGGTGCTCTTCTACCATAAAAACTATTGTTCTTTCGACGGCACCGAACAACTTCCATCAGTACAAGAAAGATCGCTTCCACCATCTGCTGAAAGTTCCTGTAACTTCGGTGCAGGATTCTCTTCTTCCCACACTTGCTGAAGTGCACCAACAAAAGTTTCAAGTGGTTGTGCACCTGAAATAGCATACTTTTGATTAATAATAAAATAAGGCACTCCCGAAATTTGATATTGCTGAGCAATCGCTTCATCAATTCTAACATCATTTGCGTACGCATTTTTATCATTAATAACATTTAAAGCTTCTTGCTTATCTAAACCTGAGGCTTCAGCGATAATAGCAAGTGTATCCACATCACTTAAATTTTTCGATTCAGTGAAATATGCAAAAAGTAGATTCTCCGTAATCTCCTTTTCTTTTCCATGATCCTTTGCAAACTTCGCAAGACGATGCGCATCAAACGTATTCGTCGGCTTCATCTCATCAAAATTAAAACTTAAACCCATACTAGCTGCATGATTTCCTAGCTGTACGTTATTACGCTTAGCTTCTTCAATACTAATTCCATACTTTGATGCAAGCACTTCATTAATACTTGTTCCAGAGTAAACGGGAGTATTCGGATCCAACTCAAAACTTTTAAACTCAACTTCAACATCCTTCTTATGTGGAAATTGCTCTAAAGCCATCTCTAATCTACGTTTCCCAATATAGCAAAATGGGCATACAAAATCCGACCAAACCTCAATTTTCATATAAACACCTCATTAACATTTAGTTTTCAATCATTGTAGCACTGAGATTAAGGAATTCAAAAGTTTTTGCTCTATCTCCTTCATATAGTACATACAAAAATACACTTATAACAGACTACCTAATTAACAAAAAAACGATAATCAAAAGGATTAACTATTATCCCTCTGATTATCGTCTATATAAATGCAACAACTTTAATTATGCCGGAATATACTTCCCTACGAACTTCCATACGGTATTCCAATATTTATTCGAATCTACTTTCTCCGCTTCTCCATGCCCAGCACCTGGAACAATTAATTTCTCTTTTTCTACTTTTGCAGCATTATATACTTCATCTAACATTTCAAAAGGAACGAATGTATCAGCATCTCCATGAATGAATAGCATAGGTGTTTTACTTTTCGCCACTTGTTTTACAGCTGAAGCTTCTTCTAAATCATATCCAGCTCTTAATTTTGTAACTGTATTTGCCGCATTCATAACAGGAAACTTCGGCAAGTGGAATAAATCTTTTAGCTGATAAGTAAATTCATCAATAACGGTTGAGTATCCACAATCTTCAATAATAACTTTAACATTAGAAGGTAAATCTTCTCCTGAAGTCATCATTACAGTTGCCCCGCCCATTGAAACACCAAATAGAGCTATTTCAGCATTAGGATCTTTCTTTAAGATTTGTTGAATCCAAATCAAAACATCTTTACGATCATGCCAGCCCATACCAACATAATCCCCTTCACTATTTCCGTGCCCACGAAGGTCTGGTGCTATGACATTATAGCCTTGTTCATAAAAGTTACGAATATATTTCGTCATTTCTGATGCTCTACCATTGTATCCATGAACCACAATTGCCCATTTATGACTAGATGATTCATTCATATATTCATAGCCTTTTAAATTCAATTTATCGAAAGAACGTATAGTTAATGTGTTAGGTTTATACTTCGATACGAAGTTCGCATTCTTTTCTTCATTTGTAGCCAATACATCTCCCGATGCATTTACCGTTTCTACTAAATGAGGATTATCTTGCAAAAATTCTTTTTCTTGTTTCGCATTCAACGCGTAGTTATAAAAATAATTCCCAACTAACATATACACGATTAATAGAAGGACTAAGACTACTATAGTAATTATACCTATCCTTTTCATATTATCTCCTTTTCTAACTTAAATCTTCTTATATTAAAGTACATCAAAAAACAACTGTACTATTTTAACACACCAGTGAATCTTATCTTTAAGAAATAAAATAGAAAATCTTAAATTACATATCAAAAATCACGAAAGAAATCGAATAAAACTTATATAAATATGTAATTAGCTTTGAAAAGAAGTTACAAAATACAAAAAAGACGAGTCATTCTGACTCGTCTTAAAGTTGCTTGGCGACGTCCTACTCTCACAGGGACAAGGTCCCAACTACCATCGGCGCTAGA
>NZ_FOST01000011.1:0-48832 GCF_900114335.1 Bacillus sp. 5mfcol3.1
GCCCCCCTCAAGATGAGATTTCCCATAGCGTAAGCTAGTAAGATCCCTGAAAGATGATCAGGTTGATAGGTTCGAGGTGGAAGCATGGTGACATGTGGAGCTGACGAATACTAATAGATCGAGGACTTAACCATATAATATGTAGCAATGTTATCTAGTTTTGAAGGAATATGCCTTCATAGTTTGGTGATGATGGCAGAGAGGTCACACCCGTTCCCATACCGAACACGGAAGTTAAGCTCTCTAGCGCCGATGGTAGTTGGGACCTTGTCCCTGTGAGAGTAGGACGTCGCCAAGCAACTAAAAACACAAGTCTTTTGACTTGTGTTTTTTTGTATTGTTAAAAAGAATGGGAAAGAAGTAATGGTAATACAAACACGTTGCCCAAGAGTTAATCATATTATATAAGAGATGGGTGTATATTTTTCTGGAAATTGTTAAGGATTAGAAGTATAAAATAGGTTCACTTAAATAGGGAGGGAAGGTTATGAAATTACAAAGTGAAGTTTGTATTGTTTGTGAGGCAAAAAGAAAAGAAGGTATATATGTTTATAATAATTTAATATGTTATGAATGTGAAAAGGATATGGTGAATACAGAGACAGATGATCCGAAATATATACATTATTTAAAGCAACTTCGAAAATTAGAAGTATCATATTTTTAAATAGGCATATGCCTATTATTTTTTTTGTTCTGTATAATAGATGGAGAATGAATAATAAGGAAGAGATGTAGATGAATCAAAATCATATGCCTTTATATGAGGCGTTAATCGAGTTTAAAGAAAGAGGGCCGTTATCCTTTCATGTCCCAGGTCATAAGAATGGTTTAAACTTCCCTCAGAAGGCAATAAGAGAGTTTAAAGATATTCTATCTATTGATGTAACTGAGTTAGCAGGACTAGATGATTTGCATAGTCCGTTTGAATGTATAGATGAGGCACAACAATTATTGGCTGAAGTGTATGATACAAAGAAAAGTTATTTTTTAATTAATGGTTCAACAGTCGGGAACTTAGCGATGATTTTGTCTTGTTGTGGGGAACATGATATTGTTCTTGTACAAAGAAATTGTCATAAATCAATTATTAATGGTTTAAAACTAGCGGGAGCAAATCCCATTTTTTTAGATCCATGGATTGATGAAACTTATAATGTACCAGTGGGAGTTCGTAATGAAATTATTAAGAAAGCAATTGGAAAATATCCAAATGCGAAAGCACTCATTCTAACGCATCCTAATTATTATGGTATGGGGATGGATTTAGAGGCAAGCATCGCTTTTGCACATGCACATGAAATCCCTGTTTTGATAGATGAGGCACATGGGGCACATCTTTGTTTAGGAGAACCATTCCCGAAATCAGCGTTAACATATGGTGCAGATATTGTAGTGCATTCTGCACATAAGACATTACCCGCAATGACAATGGGTTCCTATTTACATATAAATAGTCACTTAGTAGACGAAGAGAAGGTTACTACTTATTTAAGTATGCTACAATCTAGTAGTCCATCGTATCCAATTATGGCTTCCTTGGATATAGCACGCTTTACAATGGCGCGTATAAAAGAAGAAGGTCATGGTGAAATTGTTGAGTTTTTACGGAGATTTAAGGAACGGTTACGTTCTATTCCCCAAATCGCCATTTTAGAATATCCGTTGCAAGACGAGTTAAAGGTTACCGTACAAACTCGTTGTCAGTTATCAGGGTACGAATTACAGTCCGTATTTGAAAAGGTCGGTATATATACAGAGATGGCTGATCCGTACAATGTCCTATTTATTTTACCCCTGCAAGCAAATGAGGGGTATATGAAGGTTATAGAGATGATCCGAGTAGCATTGCAACATTATGACGTGAAAGACAAGAGGGAATCTATTCGTTATACTTATAAAGGTGAATTCTCTCCGTTGCCGTATACGTATAAACAACTAGAAAGATATGGAACAAGGATAGTATCTATAGAAGAGGCTGTTGGAATGATAGCGGCGGAAATGGTGATTCCGTATCCACCTGGGATTCCATTGGTTATGTATGGAGAGAGAATTACTTCAGAGCATAAAGAGCAAATTATGTATTTAGAGAGAGCAGGAGCTCGTTTTCAAGGTAATACGAAATATATGAAAGTGTATGATATAGAAAGTAGGTTTTAGGATGAAGGGATTATTTGTAACAATTGAAGGCCCAGAAGGTTCAGGTAAAACAACGTTAATTAAAAGCTTATTGCCATATTTTGAACAAAAAGCACAAAAGGTAATGGCGACAAGGGAACCAGGTGGTATTGCAATTTCTGAGGACATTAGGACGATTTTACATAAACAAGAATATACGATGATGGAAGCACGTACAGAAGCGCTTCTTTATGCTGCTGCGCGCAGACAACATTTAGTAGAAAAAGTTATGCCAGCACTTAATGAGAACTATCTCGTGTTATGTGATCGTTTTATAGATAGTTCTTTAGCATATCAAGGCTATGCAAGAGGATTGGGTATGGATAAGGTATTTGAAATAAATCGTTTCGCAACAGAGGACTGTATGCCTAGTTTAACAATTTATCTAGACATTGAGCCTGAGGTTGGCTTGGCTCGGATTGAAAAAGATGCAGGACGTGAAGTAAATCGACTAGATATGGAAGATATCTCTTTCCATAAACGTGTGCGCGAAGGGTATTTACAAGTTGTAGAACGTTTCTCGGAGCGTATTGTATTGGTAAATGCTGATCAGCCGATGGAAAAACTTATAGAAGAAGTTGTTCAGATTATAGAAGATAAATTGTTATAATAGAAGGAAAGAATGAAATAAGTGAGGTATGCATTATGATGAAGACGTGGGAGCAGCTTTCTGCTATACAACCCATCGGTGTAAAAATGTTGATGAATAGCATTGCAAAAGAGCGTATATCCCACGCTTACTTGTTAGAGGGAGGGAAAGGTACGGGAAAGTTTGCGACAGCAATTCAAATGGCAAAGAGTTTCCTCTGTTCTCAGCGGAATGGAGTAGAGCCCTGTCATGTATGCACAAATTGTAAGCGAATTGATTCAGGTAACCACCCTAACTTACATATTGTAAAACCAGACGGATTATCTATTAAGAAGCAGCAAATTCATGATTTACAAGAAGAGTTTTCAAAAACAGGATTAGAGGCAAATAAAAAATTATATATTATTGAGCACGCAGATCGTATGACGGCAAATGCGGCAAATACACTTTTGAAATTTTTAGAAGAACCAAGTAGTGATACAACCGCTATTTTACTTACTGAACAAAGTCATCAAATTTTAAATACGATTTTATCTCGTTGCCAAGTTGTTACGTTTAGACCGTTACCTACAGAATCTTTAATTAGAAGATTACAGGAAGAAGGTATTACAGCATCTTTATCGACACTTGCTGCTCAACTCACAAATAGTTTTGATGAAGCTTTAGCTTTATGTAGTGATGAATGGTTTGCACAAGCACGAGCTTTAGTGATAAAATTATGTGAAGCGCTCGAAAAAGATAAAACCTCTATTTTTTTTGTACAAGAAAAATGGGGAAAACACTTTGGAGAGAAAGAACAATTACAGCAAGGGTTAGATATGTTACTCCTTATTTATAAGGATTTACTATATGTTCAACTTGGAGAAGAAGATCGTCTTGTTTTTCATGAGCAGAAAGAGATGTTTGAATCGTTTTCCTATGCTCAGAAGCGCATTGTATCAGCTCTCTTTAATATATTAGAGGCAAAAAATAGAATCAACGCTAATGTAAATGCGCAGCTTGTGTTCGAACAGTTAGTGTTGCGGTTGCAGGAGGGATGACCGTTTTGTATGATGTAGTAGGTGTTCGCTTTAAGAAGGCCGGAAAGGTATATTACTTTGATCCAAATCAGTTCGATATCTCTGAAAATGAGTTTGTTATTGTAGAAACGGTAAGAGGTATTGAATACGGAAAAGTAGTTATTACCAAAAAGCAAGTTGATGAAAACGACGTTGTATTACCGCTAAAAAAGGTTATTCGTATTGCAAATGAAAATGATCGTACCATTGTTGAAGAGAACAAACATGCTGCAAAAGAAGCATATCAAGTCTGTCAGCAAAAGGTAGTAGAGCATAATCTTGATATGAAACTTGTAGATGTAGAGTATACATTCGATCGTAATAAGATTATTTTCTATTTTACTGCGGATGGTCGGATTGATTTCCGCGAACTAGTGAAGGACTTAGCGGCAATTTTTAGAACAAGAATTGAACTAAGACAAATTGGTGTTCGTGATGAAGCGAAGATGCTAGGTGGTATTGGTCCATGTGGTCGTATGCTTTGTTGTTCTACTTTTTTAGGAGATTTTGAACCTGTATCCATTAAAATGGCAAAGGATCAAAATTTATCATTAAATCCTGCAAAAATCTCTGGTTTATGTGGTCGCTTAATGTGTTGCTTAAAATATGAGAATGATGAATATGAGGCAGCAAAGGAACAACTTCCTGATTTAGATCAACGTATACAAACCCCGCATGGTACTGGCCGTGTGATCGGATTAAATATTTTAGAAAGATTAATTCAAGTGGAACTAGTAGACAAGGAACGGATAGTAGAATATACGTTAGATGAGTTAGTGAATAAAGGGGTCGTTTCGAGTCAAACCACAGATTAATGAGGTGGGTGCTTGTGGAGAAAAAAGATATTTTTGAATCGGTTTCTAGTATGGAAGAGCAAATTGGACATTTATACAAACAGTTGGGAGAGTTAAAACAGCATCTTGCAGAGTTGTTGGAAGAAAACCAGCATATAAAAATGGAAAATAACAATTTGCGACACCGTTTTGAAGAAGTGCAGAATAAAGAAAAACAAAAAACTCAAAAGCGTAAAGAAGTGAAGCCGAAAACAGATATTGGTGAAGGCTATGACAATTTAGCGAGACTGTATCAAGAAGGTTTTCATATTTGCAATCTACATTATGGAAGTGTACGTAAAGAGGGAGATTGTTTGTTCTGTCTGTCATTCTTAAATAAAAAGTGAAATTACCTTTCCAATTATAATTGGAAAGGTAATTTTTTATACATGAAATAGGGTAGGTTAAGGGTAAGAAAAGGAGCAGTATATGAATTTATATGAAGATGAACGTTTAGATTACTTATTAGCGCAAGACATGAAGATTATACAAAGCCCATCAGTATTTAATTTTTCTTTAGATGCTGTTTTACTGGCAGATTTTGCATGGGTACCAATTCAAAAGGGGAATTTACTTGATTTGTGTACAGGTAACGCAGTTGTCCCCCTTCTATTAAGTACAAGAACAAAAGGAAAGATTACTGGTGTGGAAATTCAAGAACGCTTATATGATATGGGAGTAAGAAGTGTTCAATATAATGGGCTGGAAGAAAGAATTCACCTCATACATGGAGATTTGAAAGATATGCCAGAGAAACTCGGACGTCATCAATATGATGTTGTTACATGTAATCCACCATATTTTCAAACACCTCAAACTTCAGAGAAAAATATGAATGAACATTTAGCGATAGCTCGTCATGAAATTATGTGTACATTAGAAGATGTTGTATCTGCAAGTAGTCAGTTAGTAAAACAAGGTGGGAAAGTGGCGTTTGTACATCGTCCAGGGCGATTACTCGACATTGTCACATTAATGCGTAAATATAAAATTGAACCAAAGCGTGTGCGATTTGTTTATCCTAAGGTTGGAAAAGAAGCAAATACATTGTTAATTGAAGGAATTAAGGATGGAAATGCAGATTTAAAAATTTTACCACCTCTCGTTGTATATGAGAACAATAACGAATATACAAAGGAGATACGTTCAATTTTATATGGAGAAGAATAAGCATTTTTTTTATGTGGTAGAGTGCTCTGATGGAAGTTATTATGCTGGATATACAAACCATATAGAAAAACGAATACAGACTCATAATAGCGGCAAAGGAGCTAAGTATACACGCGTCAGGCTTCCTGTCGTTTTAAAATATGTAGAGACCCATGATGATAAGCGTACAGCTATGCAAGCGGAGTATTACTTTAAGCAATTAACGAGAAAACAAAAAGAGGCATATATGCAAAAAGGAGAACGCTATGTGGCAACAAAAAAGCTTTCAACAAAATGAAAAGGGAGTTTTATATTTAGTACCAACTCCTATTGGAAATTTAGAAGATATGACATTTCGTGCAATCCGAATTTTAAAAGAAGTTGATTTAATTGCTGCTGAAGATACGAGACAAACGAAAAAACTTTGTAATTATTTTGAAATTGAAACACCTGTCACGAGTTATCATGAGCATAATAAAGAAGTAAGTGGAAAGAGAATATTAGAGAAGTTAGAGGATGGAAAGAATGTAGCACTTGTTAGTGACGCTGGTATGCCGTGTATTTCTGATCCGGGTTACGATATTGTTGTTGAGGCAGTAGCTGAGCAATATCATGTAATTCCGCTTCCTGGAGCAAATGCAGCCCTTACAGCATTAATTGCATCCGGTCTTGAAACAAAGCAGTTTTATTTCTATGGTTTCTTGCAGAGAAACAAAAAGGAACGGAAGATGGAGTTAGAAAAGCTTCGTTATGTACAAACTACAATGATGTTTTATGAAGCGCCTCATCGTTTAGATGATACTTTAATTTCGATGCAGGAAGTGTTGGGAAATAGAGAGATTGTATTGTGTCGAGAGTTAACGAAAAAATTTGAGGAATTTATTCGAGGGACAATTCAAGAAGCAATTGAGTGGACGAAGCAAAATGAAGTACGTGGTGAGTTTTGTATTTTAGTAGCTGGTTCAACAGAAGAACCTGCTCCAGAAGAACAATGGTGGGAATCTCTTTCAGTATATGATCATATTGAACACTATATAAATGAAAAAGGTATGAATTCAAAAGAAGCGATTAAAACAGTCGCTAAAGATCGAGATTTGTCGAAAAGAGATGTATATCAAATCTATCATGTCGATAAAAAATAAGCTTCTCATAATTGAGAAGCTTATTTTGCTGTTTCGATATAATCTTGAAGTTCGTTTAAGATTTGCTCAGCGCCTTCTTTGCTTAAGATGATTTTACCTTCAGCTAAAGAAAGGTTACCGTCAGATACTTCACCAGTTACTTGGCAAGTCATGTTTGGTTTATATTTCTTTAAGATGATTTTTTCGTCATCAACATAGATTTCAAGAGCGTCCTTTTCTGCAATACCTAAAGTACGGCGTAATTCGATTGGAATTACTACACGACCTAATTCATCAACTTTACGAACAATACCAGTAGATTTCATAATTTTTTTCCTCCTAAATAAATAGTTTATAAGTTTCGAGTCTATTTTTAGATTCGTCATTTTTCGACAAAATACCCTATGGACATATGATACCAATCATTTACATTTCCGTCAATTCTTAAATTCTATATTTTTTAAAAAGATTTATAGATTTCTTATTTCTTATATATAATAGATTGAGAGGAAATTCCACAATTATTTACAATATTTTCAGAAAAAAATAACAAATTTCAAGTGGAGATTGTATATTTTTTTGAAATATGAGCAATAGATGATAAAGATATCGAGCATTAAGACCCAGAATTCAAAATTAGGTTGGCTTAAAGAAGATAAGTGAGATTCGGGCTGCTCGTAAAAGCCCGATTGATGTGGGCTAATAATCAGTGGGGATGAAGAAAAACCCCACTGATTAAAGTTTCACTTTATATATGAGTTTTTGATATACTGTTTATAAATACATATGAGGTTATTCGGGAGGTCCAAAACAATGACAGAGGAAAATAAGTCCTTTTATATTACTACCCCAATTTATTATCCAAGTGGAAAATTACACATTGGACATGCTTATACGACAGTAGCAGGAGATGCGATGGCACGATATAAGCGTATGCAAGGATATAATGTGCATTATTTAACAGGAACTGATGAGCATGGACAGAAGATCCAAAAGAAAGCAGAAGAGTTAAATATTACGCCACAGGCATATGTTGATAATATTGTTGCAGGAATTAAAGAGCTTTGGGAGAAGATGGATATTTCTTATGATGATTTTATTCGTACAACTGAAGATCGTCATAAAGATGTTGTCGAAAAAATCTTTAAGCAATTAGTAGATCAAGGTGACATTTATCTTGATGAATATGAAGGTTGGTATTCTGTACAAGATGAGACGTTCTATACAGAGCATCAATTAGTAGATCCAATTATGGAAGGTGACAAAGTAGTTGGAGGGAAAAGCCCAGATAGTGGTCATGATGTAGAACTTGTTCGTGAAGAATCTTATTTCTTTAGAATGGGTAAATATGTCGACAGACTATTAAAGTTCTATGAAGATAATCCACATTTCATTCAGCCGGAGTCTCGTAAAAATGAAATGATTAATAATTTTATTAAACCAGGATTAGAAGATTTAGCAGTTTCTCGTACTTCATTTGACTGGGGAGTTCGTGTTCCTGGTAACCCAAAACACGTTATTTACGTATGGGTTGACGCATTATCTAACTATATTACGGCGTTAGGTTATGGAACAGCAAATGAAGAGAAATATAAAAAATTCTGGCCTGCAGATGTGCATTTAGTTGGGAAAGAAATCGTTCGTTTCCATACAATTTATTGGCCGATAATTTTAATGGCATTAGATTTACCTCTTCCAAAGAAAGTCTTTGCTCATGGCTGGATTTTAATGAAGGATGGAAAGATGAGTAAGTCAAAAGGAAACGTAGTAGATCCAGTTACATTAATCGATCGTTATGGATTGGATGCATTACGTTATTACTTACTTCGTGAAGTTCCATTTGGATCTGATGGCGTATTTACACCAGAAGGATTTGTGGAGCGTATTAATTTCGACTTAGCAAATGACTTAGGTAATTTATTAAATCGTACAGTAGCTATGATTGATAAGTACTTTAACGGAGAAATCCCTGCATTTAAAGCAAATGTAACAGAATTTGATGAAACGTTAGTAGCGTTTGCACAAGATACTTTGAAAAAAGTAGAAGAAGCAATGGAGAATATGGAGTTCTCTGTAGCGTTAGGATCTATTTGGCAATTGGTTAGTCGTACGAATAAATATATTGATGAAACACAACCATGGGTATTAGCAAAAGATGAGAATGATCGTGAAAAGTTAGCTTCCGTAATGGCTCATTTAGCAGAAGTACTTCGTCAAACAGGTATTATGCTTATGCCATTCTTAACAGTAGCACCAAGCAAGATGTTTGCTCAGCTTGGCCTTACTGATGAGGCTCATAAATCTTGGGAAAGTCTATCTACAATTGGCTGTATTCCAGCTGGAACAAAAGTAGAAAAAGGAAACCCGATTTTCCCTCGTTTAGAAATAGAAGTGGAAGTAGAGTACATTAAAGAACAAATGAAAAGCTCTGCCCCTAAAGTAGAAGAGAAAAAAGAAGAAGAGCCGAAGGCAGAAGAAATTACAATTGATGATTTCTTTAAAGTAGAATTACGCGTAGCTGAAGTACTATCTGCTGAACCTGTGAAAAAAGCAGACAAGTTGTTAAAAATTCAACTAGACTTAGGCACAGAAAAGCGTCAAGTTGTTTCTGGAATTGCAAAATTCTATTCGCCAGAAGACCTAAAAGGTAAAAAGGTTATTTGTGTAACAAACTTAAAACCTGTAAAATTACGCGGTGAATTATCGCAAGGTATGATTTTAGCGGGTGAAGAGAATGGCGTATTGTCATTAGCATCAATTGACCAAAATCTACCAAATGGTACAAAAATCAAGTAATTAAGACAAGAAAAGAGATGTTTCACGTGTAACATGTGTGAAGCGTCTTTTTTCTTTTTACATTCTCTATTTTTGCATTAAGATTGTAGTATTGTTATCGTTAAGTTATTAAAGAACTTATTTTTGTAGAATAAACTGGATTTCAATATAAAAGGAGTTATGTATTATGTTGTTTGATACACAT
Organism: Bacillus sp. 5mfcol3.1; assembly: GCF_900114335.1. Lineage (NCBI taxonomy): Bacteria > Bacillati > Bacillota > Bacilli > Caryophanales > Bacillaceae > Bacillus > Bacillus sp. 5mfcol3.1. The sequence goes on from NZ_FOST01000011.1 coordinate 9,909, forward strand.
TCGCATTTGAATGCAGAGCAATTTGAAGAAGATTTGCAAGAAGTTATTGCCCGAATGAAAGAAGCGGGAGTTACTTATACAGTTGTTGTTGGTTTTGATGAAGTAACGATAAAAAAGGCGATGGAATTAGCTGAAGCTTATGATTTTATTTACGCTGCGGTTGGATGGCATCCAGTTGATGCAATTGACATGACAGAAGAACATTTAGCTTGGTTAGAAGAACTTGCTTCTCATCCTAAAGTCGTTGCACTTGGAGAAATGGGTTTAGATTATCATTGGGATAAGTCTCCAAAAGAAATACAGAAAGAAGTATTTCGTAAACAAATTGCATTAGCGAAAAAAGTGAAATTGCCGATTATTATACATAATCGCGATGCAACTCAAGATATTGTTGATATTCTAGAAGAAGAGAATGCAGCTGAAGTAGGAGGCATTATGCATTGTTTTAGCGGCAGCGTAGAAGTAGCAGAGCGATGTGTTGATATGAACTTTCTAATTTCGTTAGGCGGACCAGTTACATTTAAAAACGCTAAAAAGCCGAAAGAGGTTGCTACGGAGATTCCATTAGAGAAATTGTTAATAGAGACGGATTGTCCATATCTAACGCCGCATCCATTTCGAGGGAAACGAAATGAACCGAGTTATGTAAAACTCGTAGCAGAAGAAATTGCGAATTTAAAAGGTGTTTCTTATGAGGAAGTAGCAGAAATGACAACCAAAAATGCAAAAGCTTTATTTGGTGTTGAATAAAAAAGAATGGGGAAACCTGTTCTTTTTTATTTTGAAAAAACACTAGTAGAAGTGATGAAGAAAATAAATGTGAATGATGAAGTGTTACAATAAGGACAGAGAACAAAGATTTTTCTATTCTATTTTTTAAAATATAAGAATGAGGAAAATAATAATGGAAAAGTCGTCATTTTTTTGTTTTACTAAGTAGAGACGAAACGAGTGTGGAGGCAAGCATGAAAATAAAAGAGATTATCGTTGTAGAAGGTAAAGATGATACAGTTGCGATTAAGCGTGCTGTTGATGCGGATACAATTGAAACGAACGGTTCAGCAATCGGTGATCATGTTATTGAGCAAGTTAAATTAGCGCAGCAAAAAAGGGGCGTTATTATTTTCACAGATCCAGATTATCCTGGAGAGCGTATTCGAAAAATTATTTCTGACAAGGTTCCCGGCTGTAAGCATGCCTTTTTACCGAAGGAAGAAGCGCTTGCTAAAAGGAAAAAGGGAGTTGGGATCGAACATGCTTCTAATGAGTCGATTCGCCGTGCTCTAGAGAATATACATGAAGAAATGGAAGCTTATACAAGTGAAATTAGTTGGAGTGATTTAGTCGATGCAGGCTTAGTGGGCGGAGAAATGGCAAAGAGCCGCAGAGAAAGAATGGGTAAGCTATTAAAGATTGGTTATACAAATGCAAAACAGTTACATAAACGATTACAGATGTTTCAAGTTTCAAAGGAATCATTTGGAGAAGCTTATAAGCAAGTAATACAGGAGGAAAAAAAATGAAGGATATCGCAACGCCAAATCGTACAAAAGACATTGTTGAAAAGTATGGATTTTCATTCAAAAAAAGTTTAGGACAAAACTTTTTAATTGATACAAATGTATTAAATCGTATTGTCGATCATGCAGAAATTGGTTCAGAAAGTGGTGCAATTGAAATTGGACCAGGTATCGGTGCATTAACAGAGCAATTAGCGAAGCGTGCTAAAAAAGTAGTGGCTTTTGAAATTGATCAAAGACTATTACCAATTTTAGATGAGACGTTAGCACCATATGGTAACGTTACAGTTATTAATAAAGACGTACTAAAAGCGGATGTACATGAAGTATTTAATGAGCAATTTGAAGAAGGGCAAGATGTAATGGTAGTAGCTAACTTGCCATACTATATTACAACGCCAATTTTATTTAAATTGCTTGAAGAAAAGTTACCAGTTCGTGGATTTGTTGTTATGATGCAAAAAGAAGTTGGAGATCGTTTAGCTGCTAAACCTGGAACGAAAGAGTATGGTTCTTTATCGATTGCTATTCAGTATTATACAGAAGTTGAAACAGTTATGACTGTACCGCGTACAGTGTTTGTACCACAGCCAAATGTTGATTCTGCAATTATTCGCCTTCTAAAGCGTCCGAAACCGGTTGTAGAGGTGACAGATGAAACATTCTTCTTTGAAGTAGTACGAGCAAGTTTCGCACAGCGCCGTAAAACTTTGATGAATAATTTATCAAATAATTTAAATGGTTTCCCGAAAGATAAGGAATTATTGGATCGAATTTTAACAGAAGTAGGAATTGATCCAAAGCGAAGAGGCGAAACGCTATCTATTGAAGAGTTTGCAACATTAAGTAATGCATTGGTTCTTCATAAATTATCATAAGAATATGAAAGGGACAGTTCAACTTGAACTGTCCCTTTTGTCACCTTTCTCCCTCTAAATTCATATTTTAAAAACAGGTAAGATGGCCTAATGAGTTTGGAGGTAGGAGAATGGCTTTACATGTTGGAGAATTAGTGGAACGATATTCTCATAAGAGGGATATTCTTTTTCGTATTATAGAAATAAAAGGCGAGATAGCTATATTGTTTGGAGAGGAAATTAGACTGGTGGCGGATGCGCCACTTGAAGATTTAATTAGTATAGATCAACGAGAACATAAAAAAAGGGTGAAGCGTGAGAAAGAAACAATGGAGCGCACGTATCGTTTGTTTCAACAAGATTATGTGTTAATGAAACAAAGGCATGAACATACTTCAACTGGTGGATACACAAGTGAGGTGAATTATTTTCAAATGCCGGGACGTGTATTGCATATAGATGGAGACCCTTTATATTTGCGCAAGTGCTTAGACTTATATAACAAAATTGGCGTTCCTGTACAAGGTATTCATTGTAAAGAAACGGAGATGCATGAAAAAGTAGTAGACTTAATAGATCACTTTCGCCCAGACATTCTCGTTATTACGGGGCATGATGCATATACAAAATCGAAAGGAGTGAAGGGAGATTTAGCGGCATATAGGCATTCAAGGCATTTTGTACAGGCTGTTCGAGAAGTGCGAAAAAAATATCCATCATTGGATCAACTTGTTATTTTTGCTGGGGCATGTCAATCGCACTTTGAGGCACTAATTCGTGCAGGGGCCAATTTCGCTAGTTCACCATCTAGAATTAATATTCATGCACTAGATCCTGTATATGTAGTTGGTAAAATTAGTTTTACTTCATTTATGGAGAGAGTCAATGTATGGGATGTCGTACGTAATACAATTACTGGTGAAAAGGGACTAGGTGGAATTGAAACGAGAGGGATTTTACGAACGGGATTACCTTTTCAACATTACGAGGAGTAAGCAGGGTACATATGTATCTTGCTTTTTTGTATGGAAGGATTTAAATGAATTTGGATAAAAAGAGACAAGAACGTACAGACTACGTAATGATACTTTTACAATATAGTATTTCTTCTATCTATTCAAACGCAAGATGATATTAGCTGTGAATCGAGGTTAATAATTAGGATAGATATATCGTGTTTTAAGTGTTCAATCTAAATTACAGCGAGGTGTAGCGAAGTATATGTCAAAACGTTTAGATGAAATTAAAAGCGAATTAGATCACCATCTTGGACAGCGACTTATGTTAAAAGCAAATAGTGGAAGAAGAAAAACTGTGGAGCAATCAGGTGTACTAGCAGAAACATACCGTTCTGTTTTTGTTGTACAATTGGATCAACAAGAAGATGCGTTGCAACGTGTATCTTATAGTTATGCAGATGTTTTAACAGAGACAGTAGAGTTAACATTTTATGGAGACCCTCATGATGAGGTCATTTTATAATCCATATATCATTACATATATTCCCATAAATGAAAAGCTATATTATTTTGCATACTAACTATACCGTAGCAAAATAAGGAGGGACTCTGCATTGAGTAGACGAAGAGGTGTCATGTCAAACCAATTTAAAGAAGAGCTAGCAAAAGAGCTTGGCTTTTATGATGTTGTTCAGAAAGAAGGATGGGGCGGAATTCGTGCGAAAGATGCTGGTAACATGGTGAAACGTGCTATAGAAATTGCAGAACAGCAATTAATGAAACGAAACCAGTAGTTGTAAGATACTTTCTATGCTACGGTAGCCGAGGAGACATTCCTCGGCTTTTTGTACTCTAAAAGGTGCCATCATTTTACATAAGTAGTTTCATTCTGAATGCTTTTCGTTATAATTAGGGAAGTGTCATCGTCTTACTATAAATTTATGGTAAAATAAACGATAAAAGATTGAGTACATAGAGTGGGTGAATAGATTGAAGCTACTAGTGAAAGCACCAGCAAAGATTAATCTGTCGTTAGATGTACTGGGAAAAAGACAAGACGGATATCATGAAGTGAAAATGATTATGACAACCATTGATTTAGCAGATCGTCTAGAACTAACGGAATTAGCAGAAGACCGTATTGAAATTTTATCCCATAATCGGTATGTCCCAGACGACCAACGAAATTTAGCTTATCAGGCAGCGAAATTATTAAAAGAGAAGTTTAATGTAAAAAAAGGTGTATCTATTACTATTGAAAAAACGATTCCAGTAGCAGCTGGATTAGCAGGTGGAAGTAGTGATGCAGCAGCGACATTACGTGGTCTTAATAAATTATGGAATTTAGGGCTTACAATTGATGAGTTAGCAGAGCTTGGCGCAGAAATTGGATCAGATGTATCTTTCTGTGTATATGGCGGCACAGCAATTGCCACTGGAAGAGGAGAGAAAATTGAGCATATAAAGACTCCGCCTTCTTGTTGGGTTATTTTAGCGAAACCACATATAGGTGTATCTACTGCTGATGTGTATGGAAATTTAAAGTTAAATCGAGTTACACATCCAAATGTAGATAAAATGGTTGATGTCATAAATTCTGGAGATTATAAAGGGATTTGTGATACTGTTGGTAACGTTTTAGAAGATGTAACATTTGGAATGCATCCTGAAGTTGCACGTATTAAATCACAGATGAAGCGATTCGGAGCGGATGCTGTATTGATGAGTGGAAGTGGTCCAACTGTATTTGGACTTGTACACCATGATTCTCGAATGCATCGCATTTATAACGGATTAAAAGGATTTTGTGAACAGGTCTATGCGGTACGTTTATTAGGAGAGCGAGAAACGCTTGAATAAAGACGTATAATACGTTATGATTTGTTTAGAATATTCGTGATTTGAGGTGAGAGTATGAAAATTAGAAGAAGTACAAGATTAGTCGATATGACTTATTACTTGCTACAAAACCCTCGTCAGCTAGTATCTCTCACTTTTTTTGCTGAAAGGTATCAATCGGCTAAGTCTTCCATTAGTGAGGATTTAGTTATTATTAAGCAAACGTTTGAACAACAAGGGGTCGGCACATTGCAAACGATACCAGGAGCAGCAGGAGGAGTGAAATATATACCGTATATAAGTGAAGAAGAGGCAGATCTAATTATTGATGAGCTTTGTGGCTTATTTGAAAATCCAGATCGTATTTTGCCTGGCGGTTACTTATACATGACAGATTTATTGAGTAATCCTCGCCATATTAATGGCGCAGGTCGTTTGTTTGCTTCTGTTTTTGCTAGGCAATCAATTGATGCGGTTATGACAGTGGCAACGAAAGGGATTCCACTTGCTTATGCAGTGGCAAATTACTTAGATGTACCAGTTGTAATTGCAAGGAAAGATAATAAGGTAACAGAAGGTCCGACTGTTAGTATTAACTATGTGTCGGGTTCTTCTAAACGAATTCAAACAATGACGTTAGCAAAACGCAGCCTTCCAGAAGGATCGAATGTTTTAATTATTGATGACTTCATGAAAGCTGGCGGAACGATTCAAGGTATGATGAGTATGTTAGAAGAGTTCAAGGCTAATGTTGTTGGTATTGGTGTATTAGTAGAATCCACAGATATTGAAGAACGACTAATTAATAATTTTGTATCATTAATTCGTCTATCGGAAGTTGATGTGAAAGAAAAAACGATTCAAGTGGAAAAAGGGAATTATTCTCTTGCACCATTTGATGAAGGGCTTGTAGAGGCTGAATAAAAGGTAGAGCAGATAGCTCTATCTTTTTTTATTTTATTTATAGATTATAAAATAGATGGACAAACTGCCTTTCGTACACTATTTTTAAAGAGTAAAATAAATAATAAAAGGGTGAAAAGTATGAAAGTTGTTCAAACAAGCAAGGCACCACAAGCGATTGGACCTTACTCACAAGGGATTATTGTAAATAATATGTTTTATAGCTCAGGACAAATTCCATTAACGGAAAATGGGGAGCTTGTAACAGGAGATGTAACAGTACAAACAGAACAAGTATTTCAAAATTTACAAGCGGTATTAGAGGAAGCGGGTGCTTCATTTGATACAGTCGTAAAAACAACAGTATTTTTAAAGGACATGGATGATTTTAATGCTGTGAATGAAGTATATAGCTCTTATTTCTCTACTCATAAACCAGCTCGATCTTGTGTGCAAGTAGCAAAATTACCGAAAGATGTTTCCGTTGAAATTGAAGTAATCGCCCTAGTTAAGTAACCTTTTGTAAGCGATAACCTCCACTAATCTCTATATTCAACTACATTAAAAATTTTTATCTTAAAAATTTTTAAAAAATTAAAGGGAAAATAGAAAATTTGTGGAATTTATACAAATATATCGCTTATTTAGAAAAGGGTGGTGAACACAAGATGGAAGTGACTGACGTAAGATTACGCCGCGTAAACACAGAAGGCCGCATGAGAGCAATTGCCTCTATTACTTTGGACCATGAATTTGTTGTTCATGATATTCGTGTAATTGATGGTAATAATGGATTATTTGTAGCAATGCCAAGTAAACGTACTCCAGATGGAGAGTTCCGTGACATTGCACATCCGATTAATTCTGGTACACGCTCTAAAATTCAAGATGCGGTTTTAACAGAGTATCATCGTTTAGGCGAGTTAGAAGAGGTTGAGTTTGAAGAAGCAGGTGCTTCGTAAAATTCGAATGAAAAGGGCTTTGACGAAAAGCCTTATAATTTTGTAGCAAACTCCTGTAAGCATTTACAGGAGTTTGTTTTTTTTTTTTGCTTTATATTTGAAAATTTCATAATTCATTAACATAAAAAGAAGAAACTACTAATTTTTTCAAAATCATTTTAAATAGTATAGCTTATTTCTTAAAAAAGATACTAAAGAGTAAAACATCTTATAAGAATTATGGTAAAATTTAATAGTTAAAATGTGTTTCTTGAAATATATGATGATTTAGGATAATATCTTTAATGGATAAATAGGTTGCGATGGAGGGTCTATATGTCAAACAGATTTGCAGTGATTCTAGCTGCAGGTAAAGGCACACGTATGAAGTCTAAGCTATACAAAGTGCTGCATCCTGTATGTGGAAAACCTATGGTACAACACGTAGTCGATCAAGTATCTCAATTAGGATTGCAGAAACTTGTAACGGTTGTTGGGCATGGTGCTGAAATGGTACAAGAACAGCTAGGAAACGTAAGTGAGTTTGCATTACAAGCAGAACAACTTGGTACAGCACATGCTGTAGATCAAGCTGCAAGTGTACTTGCAAATGAAGAAGGAACAACTTTAGTTATTTGTGGGGATACGCCGCTAATAACTGCTGAAACGATGGAAGCATTACTTCAGCAACATAAAGAAGCAGGAGCAATGGCGACGGTGCTAACAGCGTACATAGAAGAACCTGCTGGATATGGCCGTATTGTTCGTAATGAGAATGGTCATGTTGAAAAGATTGTTGAGCATAAAGATGCAAATGAGAAAGAATTAGCTATTAAAGAAATCAATACAGGTACGTATTGTTTTGATAATAAGGCTTTATTTGCTTCACTTTCTAAAGTTTCAAATGATAACGTACAAGGTGAATATTACCTTCCAGATGTTATTGAGATTTTAAAAAATGAAGGTCATATCGTATCAGCTTATCAAACAGAGCAGTTCGATGAAACGTTAGGTGTTAACGACAGAGTCGCTCTATCGCAAGCGGAAATTATTATGAAAAACCGTATCAACCGAAAGAACATGGTAAATGGTGTTACAATTATTGATCCAAGTAACACTTATATTTCTGCTGATGCAATTATCGGTAGTGATACAGTTCTTCATCCAGGAACAATTATTGAGGGGAACACTGTAATTGGTTCTGATTGTGAAATTGGACCGCATACAGTAATTCGTGATAGTGAAATTGGAGATCGTACGACAATTCGTCAATCTACTGTACATGATAGTAAACTTGGTACAGAAGTATCGATTGGTCCATTTGCACACATTCGCCCAGATTCAGTTATTGGAGACGAAGTACGCGTTGGAAACTTCGTGGAAATCAAAAAAACTGTCTTTGGTAATAGAAGTAAAGCTTCACACTTGAGTTATATCGGGGATGCACAAGTTGGAGAAGACGTGAATCTTGGTTGTGGTTCAATTACGGTGAACTATGACGGTAAGAATAAATTCAAAACTGTGATTGGTAATGGGGTATTTATTGGATGTAATTCAAACCTTGTTGCTCCAGTAACAGTTGAAGATGGTGCTTATGTGGCAGCAGGCTCTACAATTACAGAGAATGTTCCATCAAAAGCATTATCGGTAGCACGTGCACGTCAAGTTAACAAAGAAGACTATGTTGATCAATTGCTGAATAAGAAAAAATCATAATGTGGAGGGTTAATCTAGATGTCGACTCAATATCTAAATTCTAATTTGAAAGTATTCTCTTTAAACTCTAATAAGGAACTTGCTGAGCAGATTGCAAAGCATATTGGAGTAGGACTAGGAAAATGTTCTGTTGATCGTTTTAGTGATGGAGAAGTTCAAATTAACATTGAAGAAAGTATCCGTGGTTGCGATGTATTCATTATTCAATCTACAAGCTTCCCAGTAAACGAACATATCATGGAATTACTTATTATGATCGATGCATTAAAACGTGCATCTGCGAAAACAATTAATATTGTTATTCCTTATTATGGTTATGCGCGTCAAGACCGTAAAGCGCGTTCTCGTGAACCAATTACATCGAAACTTGTAGCAAACTTGCTTGAAACAGCAGGTGCAACTCGTGTAATCACTCTAGATTTACATGCTCCACAAATTCAAGGGTTCTTTGATATCCCAATCGACCACTTAATGGGTGTACCGATTCTTTCTGATTACTTTGAAACAAAAGGTCTTAAAGATATCGTAATCGTGTCTCCTGATCATGGTGGTGTAACTCGTGCAAGAAAAATGGCAGATCGTCTAAAAGCGCCAATCGCTATTATTGATAAGCGTCGTCCTCGCCCGAACGTATCAGAGGTAATGAACATTATCGGTAATATTGAAGGAAAAACAGCGATTTTAATTGATGACATCATTGATACAGCTGGTACAATTACATTAGCAGCAAACGCTCTTGTTGAGAACGGTGCTTCTGAAGTATATGCTTGCTGTACACACCCAGTATTATCTGGCCCAGCAATTGAGCGTATTCAAAATTCAAATATTAAAGAGTTAGTTGTAACGAACTCTATCGTATTACCAGAAGAGAAGAAAATCGACAAAGTACATGAACTTTCAGTTGCTCCATTAATTGGAGAAGCAATCATTCGTGTATACGAAGAAGAATCTGTGAGTGTATTATTCAATTAATTGGATAGAATGAGACGTAACCAATTTTGGTTACGTCTTTTCGTATCGAAAAAAGAAAGTAGTGGTACAAGAATGAAATTGATAGTAGGACTTGGGAACCCAGGTAGAGAATATGAATTAACAAGGCATAATATTGGATTTATGGCCATTGATGAACTTGCGAAGCGTTGGAACATTTCTTTGAATGAACAAAAATTTAAAGGTGTATTTGGTGCAGGGTTTGTTAATGGAGAAAAGGTAATCTTATTAAAGCCGCTAACATATATGAATTTATCTGGGGAAAGTATTCGTCCACTCATGGATTATTATAAAATTGATGTTGAGGACTTCGTTGTTATGTACGACGATTTAGACATTCCTGTAGGTAAATTGCGTCTTCGCATGAAAGGTAGTGCTGGTGGACATAATGGTGTAAAGTCAACGATTTCGCACCTAGGAACACAAGAATTTCAACGTATCCGTATGGGAATCGATCGCCCGAAAAATGGAATGAAGGTAGTCGATTATGTATTAGGACGCTTTACATCTGAAGAGATTCCGGATGTTAACCATTCTATTGAAAAAGCAGCGGATGCATGTGAAGAGTGGCTAAATAAGCCTTTTCTCCAAATCATGAATACTTTCAATAGTTAAAAATGAGATTGGGAATATTTCTCTTTTGTTTTACCCATACTAGTAGTAATTGAATTTTTAGGAGGCTAGTATGGAAGGGTATTATTATTGCAGACACTGCGGAGGTAATGTAGGCTCCATTAACGCAGAAAAAGTATATAGCGACGTTTTATTTCAACTAACAGAGCAAGAAGTAGTAGAGATGATTCATTTTCATGAGAATGGAAATATATATATAAAAACAATTTGTGAATCGTGTCAAGAAACGCTCGCATCTTATCCTGAGTATTATGAGTATGAAAAATTTCTGCAATAAAATGTTGTCGCTTTGGCATGTCCAAAGCATTTTTCTGTTTTCCTTTTCCAAAATATTTGCATAAAATAGAATGACTTGCTCTTTATGTTGAGAGGAGTTTTAAAAATGATAGGTTTATTAGAGCAATTTTATAAAAATGAAGAGATACAATCGGTTATTAATGGATTAGAAGATGGGTTAAAAGAACAACTTATATCAGGGATGGCAACGTCTTCTCGTTCATTATTAATGGCGGCTTTATATAAAAAAACAAAAAAATCACAATTAATCGTTACACATAACTTATACCAAGCACAAAAAGTACATGAAGATTTAGTGGCGTTACTTGGTGAAAAAGATGTGTGGCTATATCCAGTGAATGAACTGATAGCATCGGAAATTGGGGTTGCAAGTCCAGAATTGAAGGCGCAACGTATAGAAGTGTTAAATCGCTTGGCTGCGGGAGAGAATGGAATCATTGTAGCGCCAGTGGCAGGATTGCGTAGATTTTTACCAATAAAAGAATTGTGGAAGCAAAAGCAAGTTGAAATCAATCTAGGGCAAGAGATTGATTTAGATGCGCTCTTGCATACTTTACATCATATTGGCTATGAACGTAAGTCGATGGTAGAAGCTCCAGGGGAGTTCAGTTTACGCGGGGGAATATTAGATATTTATCCTTTAACTGAAGAACTACCATTTCGTATTGAATTTTTTGATACAGAAGTCGATTCTATTCGATTATTTGATGTGGATGAACAGCGTTCTCAAGGTAAAAAAGAAAGCGTTAGGTTTGGTCCGGCAACAGAGTTTTTATTTTCACAGGAAGAATTAAAATCAGGAATTCAGCATCTTGAAGAAGGTTTGACTAAGACGATGCAAAAACTTTCTGATGATAAACTAAAGACTACAGTGCTTGAGACGGTAAGTCATGAAATTGAGATGTTGAAAAACGGGCAAAGTATAGAACAGATGTTTAAATACTTATCTATTTTCTATAAAGAACCTGCTAGTCTGATAGATTATTTACCAGAAGATGGTGTTGTAATTTTAGATGAGATTTCCCGTATTCAAGAAACAGCATCACATCTTGAAACAGAAGAGGCGGAATGGTATATATCACTTCTTGGTGAAGGAACAATTATTCAAGATTTATCTTTCTCTCACGCATTTGAGGGGTTTCTTCATCATAAAAAAAGAAGTTTTGTATATTTAACGTTATTCTTGCGTCATATCGCACACACACATCCGCAAAATATTGTAAATGTAACATGTAAAACAATGCAAGATTTCCATGGACAGATGAATTTGTTAAAAACAGAAATTGATAGATGGAATGAAGGGCATTTTACGACTGTTGTACTTGGAACAGATGATGAACGTGTGAAGAAATTACAACATATTTTAAGTGATTATGATATTGAGGCAGATATTGTAGAAGGCACAGATATCTTATTGCCTGGAAGGCTACAAATTGCTGTAGGTGATTTACATGCAGGGTTTGAAATGCCGATGCAAAAGCTTGTTGTCATTACTGAAAAGGAGCTTTTTCATAAGAAAGTTAAAAAATCACAACGTAAACAAAAGTTATCGAATGCTGAACGTATTAAAAGTTATTCGGAATTAAAAGTTGGAGATTATGTAGTTCACGTAAATCATGGTATAGGTAAATTTTTAGGTATTGAGACATTAGAGATTAATGGTGTTCATAAAGATTATTTAAATATTAAATATCAAGGTAATGATAAGTTATACGTTCCAATTGAACAAATTGATCAAGTCCAAAAATATGTAGGGTCTGAAGGTAAGGATCCGAAAGTTTACAAATTAGGCGGAAATGATTGGAAAAAGGTTAAAACGAAAGTTGAAAAATCTGTACAAGACATTGCGGATGACCTAATTAAACTATATGCTGAGCGCGAAGCTTCAAAAGGCTATGCATATACGCCAGATACGGCAGAACAACAAGAGTTCGAATCATCTTTCCCATATCAAGAGACAGAGGATCAGTTACGTTCTATTGACGAGATTAAAAAAGATATGGAACGCGGACGCCCGATGGATAGGCTCCTTTGTGGTGATGTAGGGTATGGAAAGACGGAAGTGGCTATTCGTGCGGCATTTAAAGCAATTATGGATGAAAAACAAGTTGCGATTTTAGTACCGACAACGATTCTTGCGCAGCAACACTATGAAACAATTCGAGAGCGTTTTCAAGATTATCCAATCAATATAGGATTATTAAGTAGATTCCGTACGAGAAAGCAACAAAATGAAACGATTAAGGGCTTAAAGGATGGCACAATAGATATTGTAATCGGAACACATCGTATTTTATCTAAAGATGTCACTTATAAAGATTTAGGGCTTCTTATTATTGATGAAGAACAAAGATTTGGTGTGACGCATAAAGAAAAAATTAAACAATTGAAGGCGAATGTTGACGTATTAACATTAACGGCAACTCCGATTCCGCGGACGCTTCATATGTCTATGCTTGGTGTGCGCGACTTATCTGTTATTGAGACACCGCCAGAAAATCGTTTCCCAGTCCAAACGTATGTAGTAGAGTATAATCCAGCATTAATGCGAGAGGCGATAGAGCGAGAGCTTGCAAGAGGCGGTCAAATTTACTTCCTATATAACCGTGTAGAGGATATTGAAAGAAAAGCAGATGAAATTTCGATGTTAGTTCCAGATGCTCGCGTAACGTACGCACATGGGAAAATGAACGAAAGTGAATTAGAGTCTGTTATGCTATCATTTTTAGAAGGACAGCATGATGTTCTTGTAAGTACAACAATTATTGAGACGGGTGTAGATATTCCGAACGTAAATACGTTAATTGTATTTGATGCAGATCGTATGGGGTTATCACAGTTGTACCAGCTTCGTGGGCGTGTTGGACGTTCTAATCGTGTTGCATATGCATACTTTGCCTATAAACGTGACAAAGTGCTGTCAGAAGTTGCAGAGAAGCGTCTGCAAGCAATTAAAGAGTTCACAGAACTTGGATCTGGTTTCAAAATTGCGATGAGAGATTTATCTATTCGTGGAGCAGGTAATTTGTTAGGAGCAGAACAGCATGGGTTTATTGATTCTGTCGGATTTGATCTGTATTCTCAAATGTTAAAAGATGCAATTGAACAGCGAAGAGGAACAGATGGGGCTGAAAATACAGTTAATGTTGAAATTGACTTAGAGGTAGATGCATACTTACCAGATGCTTATATTTCAGATAGTAAGCAAAAAATTATGATGTATAAACAATTTAGAGGTGTTTCTGCAATTGAGGATATTGAAGAATTGCAGGAAGAAATGATCGATAGATTCGGTGATTACCCACAAGAAGTTGGTTATTTATTACAAATTGCAAATATTAAAGTGTTGGCAATGAAAGAACAAATTGAGTTAATTAAGCAGAATAAATTTGAAGTAACATTCCTGTTTTCTGAACAAGCAAGTCAAAATATTGATGGTGGAAAATTATTCATGCTCGGAAATAGTTTTGGGCGTATGATCGGTCTAGGAATGGAAGGATCACAATTGAAAATTGTTATGAAAACAAATGGCTTAGAGACATCGAAGTGGTTAACAATTGCTGAAAATTTATTAAAAGGCTTACCAGATGTGAAAAAAGAAGTAATAAATGCCTAAAATAAGATAAAAAAATACAATTCGACGTGCATAGAAGAACTAATGTGTAAAATACTATGTCTAACAGTTGGTGATTTTTACATGAACAGGTAAATTCACCACTTTGATCATCAGTAGAAAGTGAGGCAGCATTAGAATGAAAGCAACTGGAATCGTACGTCGAATTGATGATTTAGGCAGGGTAGTAATCCCAAAGGAAATTCGTAGAACTTTACGTATTCGAGAAGGAGACCCACTAGAAATATTTGTTGATCGCGATGGAGAAGTAATTTTAAAGAAGTATTCTCCAATTAGTGAACTAGGTGATTTTGCAAAGGAATATGCTGAGGCTTTATATGACAGCTTAGGACATAATGTGCTTGTCTGTGACCGAGATTCTATCATCGCAGTATCAGGCGTATCGAAAAAAGAATACTTAAATAAAAGTGTTGGCGATCTAATCGAAAAAACGATGGAAGAAAGAAAGTCTGTTATTATGACGGACGAAAGTGATATTTCCATTATCGATGGTGTAACAGAAAAGGTTCATTCTTATACAGTTGGACCGATTGTTGCAAACGGAGACCCAATTGGAGCCGTCATTATTTTTTCAAAAGAAGCTATTATAAGCGAAATCGAGCATAAAGCGGTTAATACTGCTGCCAGTTTCTTAGCGAAACAAATGGAACAGTAAGGGTATATTGATTTTAGAAGTAGCAATCTTTCCTAATTATGATCTTTCTTTTTGAGAAATCAATTATTTGGAGATATATGTATATTGAATGAAGGTAGCGCTTTGCTACCTTTTTTCATTGAATATTTTTAACGTGTAGGGACCTAGTATTACCCGTGGTGGTAAGGGAGTTTGTACTTTTCTTTATGATATAATACGAGAGGTGAGAATAGAAAAAGGAGTTTTCTTGTATGGAAGCGAAGAAGTATCAAGCCTTTTGGCGTGGGGCTATTATATTAACGATTGCAAGTTTTGTTACAAAAGTATTAAGCGCTTTTTACCGTATTCCATATCAAAATATAGCAGGGGATATTGGTTTTTATATTTACCAACAAATTTACCCGTTTTATGGATTTTGTTTAATTTTAGCTACTTATGGATTTCCTGTTATCATTTCAAAAATGGTTGCAGAACGACTAGAGTGGGGAAAACAGAGAGAAGCAGAAGAAATTATTTGTGTATCTTTTTGGTTTTTATTAGGAATTGGTTTTATAGGTTTCTTTACATTGTTTTTTGGGGCCGAAACAATCGCGATAGCTATGGGCGATATGCACTTAGATAAGTTGGTACGTGTTATTTCATTTTCGTTCTTATTGATGCCGTTTTTGTCTGTAGCAAGAGGGTATTTTCAAGGGTTCAATAATATGATGCCAACGGCTGTTTCGCAAGTAATAGAACAAACAATTCGAGTTTCTATTATTGTATTTTTATCGCTATTCCTAATTGCTCACGGATTTGATTTATATACAGTTGGTGCAGGGGCTATGTTAGGCTCAATTGCGGGTGGACTTATTGGGATTATTGTACTTATGTTGTATATGCGTCGAGATTTTCGTTCCATATTTTTTAAACGTGTAGCGAGAATTAAGGGTAAAAGGAAGATAATTAAAATCCTTTTTTGGCAGGGATTAGCGATTTGTGTTAGTAATTTAGTGCTTATTTTTATACAGATGGC
This sequence comes from Bacillus sp. 5mfcol3.1, assembly GCF_900114335.1. Taxonomy (NCBI): domain Bacteria; kingdom Bacillati; phylum Bacillota; class Bacilli; order Caryophanales; family Bacillaceae; genus Bacillus; species Bacillus sp. 5mfcol3.1. Next base: position 25,847 of record NZ_FOST01000011.1, read on the forward strand.
TGATTCAATGTCCTTGTACACTTTACTTATTGGTGCGGGAGAACAGGCTGAAAGTGCAAAAGTATTAAAGGGTGTTTATGATAGAAGTATTCCGCTAATGCAATTAGGTACTGTTGTGACGACTTCTTTCTCGTTATCACTTATTCCAATTATTACAGCGGCGAAGGAAAGAGGAGATCTTTCCTTTATTCAAGAAAAGGTAAAGTTAGCAATGAAAATAACATTTGTTATTGGATTTGCAGCAGCTATTGGACTAACTTGTATTATTCAACCTACGAATATTATGTTGTTTGAAAATAGTGATGGATCAGATGTTTTATCTATTTTATCTTTATCTATTTTATTTAGTTCATTGTCAATTACGACGGCTTCTATTTTACAAGGGTTGGGACAAACATTTAAGCCAGCATTATTTGTTGTATTTGGAGGTTGCTTAAAGTTAGCGTTAAATTATATATTCATGCCTTATTTTGGTGTGAAAGGGGCAGCCTTAGCGACTTTATGTGCGTTAATCATAATTTCTGGACTAAATAGTTTGTTGCTTATGAGAGCTGTATCAGGGTCACTTATCAATAAGCGAAATATGTTAGGTGTAGTAATTAGTGGTATCTGTATGGGATTTGTATTAATGATGTTCACGCGTGTGTTGCAGATGTCTGGATTAGTAATTGATACGGAACATAGAGCGAGCGCGACGCTTGAAGCGTTGTTAGGTGTAGCCATCGGCGGATTGACATATATGTTTTTTATTTTAAAATTACGTGTATTTACAAAAAAAGAATTAGGAACTGTTATGAAACAAGAGAAAAAAGAAGGTTCATTGAAGAAGAGTGGATAGAGGTGACAGGTTGTGAGTGGAATCATTACTGTTTTAGGTTTAGGTGCTGGTGAATTAGATCAGCTAACGATGGGTGTATATCGAAAAATAAAAGAAGCAGACCATCTGTTTGTTAGAACGAAGGAACATCCGGTTATAGAAGAATTGGAGAAAGAAGGTATACAATATACGGCTTTTGATGCTGTATATGAAGCACATGATACGTTTGAAATTGTATATGAAACAATTGCGAATAAATTGCTAGAACAAGCTGAAGGTACAGAAATTATCTATGCGGTTCCGGGGCATCCACTTGTAGCAGAAAGAACAGTTCAGCTATTGTTGGAAAAAGGAGACGTTTCAAATGTTGAAGTGCGAATTGAGGGTGGACAAAGTTTCCTTGATCCTATGTTTGCAAGCCTAAAAATTGATCCGATTGAAGGATTTCAATTACTTGATGCTACATCATTTGAAAGAGGGCAATTAGAATTACGTCAACATTTAATCTTTTGCCAAGTATATGATGCATTCGTTGCATCTGATGTGAAATTAACATTAATGGAGATGTTGCCAGATGATTATGAAGTGTATATCGTAACAGCTGCAGGAACTTCATTTGAACAAGTAAAGAAGGTACCGTTGTACATGTTAGATCATGAAACGGAATTGAATAATTTAACAAGTGTGTACGTGCCACCTGTTCAGGAGCGTGCGTCCTTGTATCAACAGTTTGATGTTCTTAGAGAAATTATTGCAGACCTGCGTGGTCCAAATGGTTGTCCGTGGGATAAAAAGCAAACGCATCAATCATTAAAGAAATATTTAATTGAGGAAGCTTATGAGGTGTTGGAAGCAATTGATGAAGAGGATGATGATCACTTAGTAGAAGAATTAGGTGATATATTATTACAAGTTATGCTTCATGCTCAAATCGGAGAAGATGAAGGTTGGTTCTCTATAGATGATATCATTCGAACTCTATCTGAAAAAATGGTTCGTCGCCATCCACATGTATTTGGAAATACGGATGTAAACAATGCTGATGAAGTGATTGCCAATTGGGAAGAAATTAAAAAACAAGAAAAAGGATTCGTGAAAGAATCTGTTTTAAATGGCGTTCCTAAAAGTTTGCCGCAGTTACTACGCGCCTTTGAAATTCAGAAGAAAGCTGGTAAGGTTGGATTTGATTGGGTTGATGTGCAGCCGATGATAGAGAAAGCTTTGGAAGAATGGCAAGAGTTCCAACAAGAAGTTACAAACATGGATGAGGAAAAGATGCTAGGTGAGTTTGGTGATTTACTATTTGCATTTGTTAATATAGCCCGTCATTACAAAATAGATCCAGAAGAGGCGTTACGTTCAACTAATGAGAAATTTACTGGTCGTTTTTTATACATGGAGGCAAAAGTAGCTGAAATGAATAAAGAGATGGAAGATTTATCATTAGAACAGTTAGATGTTTTATGGGAAGAAGCGAAACAAACAGAGCGTTAATAGGGGGATTTGATATGCGTCTAGATAAGTTTTTAAAAGTGTCACGTTTAATTAAAAGAAGAACATTAGCGAAAGAAGTAGCTGATCAAGGAAGAATATCTATTAATGGTCAAGTGGCAAAAGCGAGTTCTGATGTGAAAGTAGCTGATGAATTAACAATTCGTTTTGGTCAAAAAATAGTGACTGTAAAAATAAATGAATTGAAAGAAACAACTAAAAAAGAAGATGCAGCAAATATGTATAGCTTAGTTCGTGAAGAAAAAGTAAAAGCGGAAGAAGGCTTGTTCTAAAATCATGTATCCCCTCATACATTACTATTAGCTAGTAAAAACCTATGGGGGGATTTACGTGAATAATGGTTACTCACCTACGTCTTCTAATCAACAAAATGTTTCTGTAGAACATGACATTATTATGCGTGGCAGGCGTATAATTGATATTACCGGTGTGAAGCAGGTAGAGAGTTTTGATAGCGAAGAGTTTTTGCTAGAGACCGTAATGGGTTTTTTAACGATTCGTGGTCAAAATTTACAAATGAAAAATTTAGATGTAGAAAAAGGTATTGTGTCGATTAAAGGGAAAGTTAATGAGATGCTGTATATTGATGAAAATCAAGGAGAAAAAACTAAAGGTTTCTTTAGTAAGTTGTTTAAATGAGTCTAACAATTCAGTTGTATACAATGCTTTCAATGATTGGAATGGGTGCTTGGATTGGAGCGTCTTTAGATACATATCAACGTTTTTTAAAGCGCCAAGAACGTAAACGTTGGCTTGTATTTATACAAGATATATTATTTTGGATTGTCCAAGCATTATTCGTCTTTTATGTATTGCTTCTCGTAAATGAAGCTGAACTACGTATATATGTGTTTTTGGCATTGTTATGTGGTTTTGCGGCATATCAAAGCTTACTGAAAGCACTATACATGAAGCTGTTAAATTTTCTCATCTATATTTTTATGCAAACAACATATTTTTTTGTTCGAATTATACAGCTACTCATGATAAAACCTGTTATTATTATAGCGCAGCTATTTATTGCATTTATATTATTCTTATTTCGTATACTGCTTTCAATTGGACATGTGTTATGGAAAATTGTGATTTGGATATTACTTTTCATATGGAAAGTTTTTTTCTGGCCTGTTCGATTTATTGCTTCGCTCATATGGAAACTTCTCCCTAATCGTGTTAAACTTTTTATAGTGAAACATATAGGGTTCCTGCAATATATAGCAAAATTGAAGGGACATATCTTCCAAATATGGGAGCGTATAAAAAAGAAGTTAGGGGGACCTCGGAAATGAGGGAACTGAGACAAAGAACAATCGAAAAACAGAGTCCAAATCCTGTTAAAGAGCATATAATACAAACGGATGAGAACAGGAAGCGACTTTATCGCCGTTTAGCGGTTTTTCTTGTCTTTACTTTTACAATTATTGCGAGTATTAGTGTAACGTTTTATCAACAAAACAGTTCCATTAAAGCAAAAGAAGCAAAAGTTAAGGACATGAAAAAAGAACTGGATTCATTAACGAATAAAGAAAAAAGTCTAAAAGACGAAGTTCAAAAGTTAAATGATGAAGAGTACGTATTAAAGATTGCTAGAAGGGATTATTTCTTCTCTGGTAAAGGGGAGATAATTTTTCCTGTTTCGAAGTAGAGTATGTCTTATTGACACTATATTTTAGGATTATATATAATAAAGTAAAATTTGACTTTTTAACCACTAAGGAGGAGCATTTTTTTTATGTCAATCGAGGTAGGCAGCAAGTTACAGGGTAAAGTAACAGGTATTACAAATTTTGGGGCTTTTGTGGAGCTGCCAGAAGGCTTAACTGGTCTTGTTCATATTAGTGAAGTTGCTGATAACTATGTAAAAGATATTAACGATCACTTAAAAGTGGGCGACCAAGTAGAAGTAAAAGTTATTAATGTTGAAAAAGATGGAAAGATTGGTTTATCTATCAAAAAAGCGAAAGAACGTGAAAAAACAGAAGGAGATCGTCCACGCGGTGAATACCAACGCGGTGGTGATCAACAACGTTCTGGACGTCCACAACGTAATAATCGCTCTTTCAACAGAGATAATCGTGGTGGCGGTAACGACCGAGCTCCAAAAGAAACATTTGAGCAAAAGATGGCACGCTTCTTAAAGGATAGCGAAGATCGTTTAACTTCTTTAAAGCGTAACACAGAGTCTAAACGTGGTGGCCGTGGCGCACGTCGCGGATAATAAGGCCGTTTAGTTTTTAACATATAGAGAGGTACCCAGAGTGATGGCTCAGGGTGCTTTTTTATATGTGAAAATATATTTTAAAAAAGTTTTCAAGATGTGTTGACTTTAAATAATATCTGATGTAAGATAATAATTGTCCGTTAAATAAGACGACATGGCGGTGTAGCTCAGCTGGCTAGAGCGTACGGTTCATACCCGTGAGGTCGGGGGTTCGATCCCCTCCGCCGCTATATTTATTTTAACGGCCCGTTGGTCAAGTGGTTAAGACACCGCCCTTTCACGGCGGTAACACGGGTTCGAATCCCGTACGGGTCATCTAAAAAGATCATGCAAATTTGCATGATCTTTTTTTGTTAAATGGATTAAGACATACAACACTTCTACAAAATCACCCTATATTTTCTGAATATTTAATTAAAAAATCAAGGATAACTTACATACCGTGTATATCTGTAGAGTTATTTCGAATAAAAAGTCGAACGATTATAAAAGTGAAAACTGTTGTTTTGACAAAAATCCCAACAATCATCTTTTATAATGACAGTAATTAAACTATGCAGGTGGTGTTAAAAATATGCCTAAAGCAGGAAGGAATACTATGAATACAAGTGCATTGGCAATGAATGAGAGTCAGCTTGGAGGAATAAAGTGGACGAGTAAGTTGCGAATGAAATTCGAACAAGTTTTCTTTAGATGGGGATTTATTATTGTTGTTATTGGTTTTCTTTTGGGAAGAGCATATATATTAACAAATATTTTACCGTTTGCACTACCGTTTTTTGCTGCTGTTTATGTTATGAAGCGGGATAAGATGCCGCTAGCATTTTTAGCTCTAATGGGAGGAGCTCTTTCAGTCTCGATAGATAATTTGTTTTTTACTTTTGCATCTATCTTTACTTTCTTCATTTATAATATCTTCTTTAGTAGATTTACACGTAAAACCGTTGGACTTGTTCCATTTCAAGTATTTATCTCCGCATTAACCGCACACTTAGTTGTTGTATATTTTGCGCAACAAACTGTCACCATGTACGATTTACTCGTTAGTACCATTGAGGCTGGGCTTAGTTTCGTATTAACTATGATATTTTTACAAAGTGTCCCGCTTTTAGTGGAAAGGAAAGGAAAACAACAGGCTTTAGAGACAGAAGAAATTGTTTGTTTGATTATATTACTAGCATCTGTTTTAACGGGTACAACAGATTGGTTTGTATATGATGCTTCTATTCAACATATTTTTACAAGGTATTTAGTACTAGTATTTGCATTTATTGCGGGTGCTGCTACAGGATCTACAGTGGGGGTCGTAACAGGATTGATATTAAGTTTAGCAAATGTGTCTAGTTTGTCTCAGCTTAGCCTTCTCGCTTTTTCTGGATTACTTGGTGGGTTGTTAAAAGAAGGGAAGCGTTTAGGTGTTAGTTTAGGTTTATTAATAGGGACAAGCTTAATTACATTATATGTAGACAAGCAGACAAATATTGTAACAACTTTAATTGAGTCAGGTGTAGCGATTGCTATCTTCTTATTAACGCCAAAGCTTGTTTTGGATCGTATTGCTAAATTTATGCCAGGTACACAAGAGCATTCGCAAGATCAACAACAATATTTAAGAAGGATGCGTGATGTTACAGCGAACAAAATCAACCAATTCGCAAATGTATTTGCTGCTTTATCTAATAGTTTTTCTGTATATGGGTATGTAGAGGAAGAAGATAAAGAGACAGAAGCAGATTTGTTTTTGAGTACAATTACTGCGAAAACATGTCAAACGTGCTTTAAAAAGGATCAATGCTGGGTAGTGAATTTCGATAAAACGTACGATTATATGAAACAAATAATGAATGAAACGGAAGAAGGAACCCTGCAACATAATCGTAAATTAGTTCGTGAGTGGGACAAGCATTGTGTGAGAGGGAAAAAAGTGACGGATTTAGTAGCGGGTGAATTAGATCACTTCTATGAGGGACAAAAATTGCGAAAACAAATGAAGGAAAATCGTAGAATAGTAGCGGAGCAACTATTAGGTGTATCAAAAGTTATGGAAGATTTTGCTAAGGAGATACAACGAGAGCGTGAAAATCATCAAGTGCAGGAAGAGCAGATTATGCAAGCGTTCCGTGATTTTGGTGTCGAAGTAGAGCATGTTGATATTTATTGTTTAGATAGAGGAAGTATTGATATTGAAATGTTGATTCCAGTTGCATCTAATGAACATGGTGAATGTGAAAAGTTAGTTGCACCGATGCTTTCGGATATCCTTAAAGAAAATATTGTCGTTAAACATGAAGAAAAGTCTTCTTATCCGAATGGTCACAGTTTAATATCATTTGGTTCGGCGAAGACGTATTCTCTTGATACAGGATTGGCTACAGCCGCAAAAGGCGGTGGGTTTGTTTCGGGTGACTCTTATGCGATGATGGATTTAAGTGTTGGTAAATACGCACTTGCGATTAGTGATGGTATGGGTAATGGGCAAAGAGCTCATATGGAAAGTAAGGAAACGGTGAAATTATTACAAAAAATACTCCAATCGGGTATTGATGAAGAAATAGCTATTAAGTCTATCAATTCAATCCTTTCTTTGAGAACGACAGAAGAGATGTTTACAACATTAGATTTAGCTATGGTAGATTTGCGGGATGCGAGTGCTAGGTTTTTAAAGATTGGATCAACGCCGAGTTTTGTTAAACGCGCGAATAATATTTTGAAAATTGAAGCAAGTAATTTGCCGATGGGAATCATCGAAGATGTTGAAGTTGATGTGGTGGGTGAACAATTAAAAACGGGCGATATCCTTATTATGATGAGCGATGGGATTTTTGAGGGCGCGCAGCATGTAGAGAATCATGAATTATGGATGAAGCGGAAAATTAAAGAATTGCAAACCGAAGACCCGCAAGAAATTGCTGATATCATTATGGAAGAAGTGATTCGCTCTTGTGATGGTTATATAAATGATGATATGACTATTGTGGTGGCAAAAGTGAAGAAAAATATGCCGAAGTGGGCTACGATTCCGATTGTAGGAATGCAGGCGCAGTAAAATATAAGTGGAATGTTTATCTATAATTTGATTTTAAAAACCTAGGTGAATACCTAGGTTTTTTTGTGGGAAAAGGTAATGTTATTGATTTTATGAATATACACGGAGGATGTAAGATAAAAATGTAATTTTTGTATATCTTTTTTTTGCACAATGTTTGTAAAAGTTGTACCATTATAGACAAGGTAACTAACGTTGCTGTTCTTGTTTAATGAAAGGTGATTGCGAAGTTGAAAGATACATTTGTTGAAAAAGTAGATGACTTTGTAAAGCAGCATGATGTATTAAAGAATGATTCAACAATTGTTGTGGGAGTTTCTGGTGGTCCTGACTCGTTAGCCCTTTTATATTATTTATTAGAAAAAAGAGCGGAAAAACAGTTGGAAATTGTAGTAGCTCATGTGGATCATATGTTTAGAGGTGATGAATCTCATGAGGATTTACAGTTTGTGCAGGACCTTTGTGAAGAACTGGGAATTATTTGTGAAACGATAAGGATTAATGTATCACAATATCAACAGCAATACGGAATGAATGCACAGGTTGCTGCTAGAGAATGCAGATATGCATTTTTGGAAAGAATAATGAAGAAATATGATGCAAGATATGTTGCTCTTGGACATCATGGAGATGATCAAGTCGAGACAATTTTAATGCGTCTTGTAAGAGGGAGTACTCCGAAAGGATATGCAGGAATTGCAGTGAAGCGTCCTTTTCATAATGGATATTTAATTAGGCCGTTACTTGGGGTAACGAAGGAAGAAATTGTTGATTACTGTAATAAGCTAAATTTAATTCCACGTATAGATCCGAGTAATAAAAAGGAAGTATATACAAGGAATCGATTACGTAAATATGTCCTTCCTCACTTAAAAGAAGAAAATCCACAAATGCATGAGAAATTCCAAAAATTTAGCGTGCAGATGCAAGAGGATGAGGCTTATTTGCAGGAATTAGCTTTTGAGAAAATGAATAAAGTAATTACAAAAAAAAGTGATAAACAAATTAGCTTATCAATTCCTGCCTTTGAATCCATGTCTATGCCTTTACAAAGAAGAGGGATTCAACTAATATTAAACTATCTTTATGAATATAAGATTCCATCTTCTCTTTCTTCTATACATATTGACAAGGTGATTGAGTTTTTTAAGCGGACACAACCTTCAGGTTCACTTGATTTTCCAGGTGATTTGAAAATTGTTCGCACATACGAGGAGTGTAGCTTTAGATTTAAACAAGAAATTGTCTCTCCTTTTTTGCAAGATTTATCAGTACCCGGGACCATTACACTATTGAACGGGGATGAATTTGTAACAGAGGTGAGCGAAGATATACCAAGTAACATGAATGAAACAGTATTTGTTGCTAAGTATAATGATATATCATATCCACTTCGTATTCGTTCTAGGGAAAATGGAGATCGCATGTCAATACAAGGTATGGATGGCACGAAAAAGATAAAAGCTATTTTTATCGAAGCGAAAGTACCAAAAGAAAAAAGAGAAGAATGGCCGGTCGTTTGTGATGCAAGTGGGAACATTATTTGGGTACCCTTGTTGAAGCGATCTGCATTTGCAATTTCGAAAGAGATGGCAAAGAAGGGTAAATATATGATTATTCACTACAAAAGCAAGGAGTCTTCCGGGAGGATAATGAAATGATGAATCAAGATATCGAAAAAGTATTAATTTCTGAAGAACAAATACAAGAAAAGGTGCGCGAACTAGGTGCAGTTATTGCAGAGGATTATAAAAACACAGTACCTCTTGCAATTGGTGTATTAAAAGGCGCAATGCCATTTATGGCAGATTTATTAAAGAGAACAGATACATATCTTGAAATGGATTTTATGGCTGTATCTAGTTATGGTCACTCTACAGTTTCAACAGGCGAAGTGAAAATTTTAAAAGATCTTGATACTTCTGTAGAAGGTCGCGATATTTTAATCGTCGAAGATATTATTGATAGTGGTCTTACACTAAGCTACTTAGTAGACTTATTCAAATATCGTAAAGCGAAGTCTGTAAAAATTGTTACATTATTAGATAAGCCAACAGGCCGTAAGGTTGATCTGAAAGCGGATTATGTTGGATTTACTGTTCCACATGAATTTGTAGTAGGATATGGATTAGATTATAAAGAGCAGTACCGTAATCTTCCTTATGTAGGCGTATTAAAACCAAGCGTTTACTCAAATTAATTAAATACAGGCTTTACAATTGTATAGGAAAGTTTTTCTATGTTACGATTTACTATAGTGTTTATGCCGTGAGAGGAGGTTAGGAATGAATCGTATCTTCCGTAATACCATCTTTTATTTACTGATATTCTTAGTAGTAATTGGAATCGTGAGCTATTTTAATGGTTCGACACAAAAAACGACATCAGTTAGCTACGACAAATTCATTACTAAACTAGAAAGCGGTGAAGTGCGTAATGTGCAACTTCAACCGAAAAATGGTGTATTTGAGGTAAAAGGACAATTCAATAACTCTAGCCAAGGAGAACAATTTGTTACTTATGCACCAAATACTGAGGAATTACAAAAGAAAATCAATGATAAAGCGAAAGGTGCCGAAGTTAAGTATCAACCAGCAGAAGAAACAAGTGCTTGGGTAACATTCTTTACTTCAATCATTCCGTTTGTCATCATCTTCATTTTATTCTTCTTCTTATTAAACCAGGCTCAAGGCGGCGGTAGCCGTGTTATGAACTTCGGGAAAAGTAAGGCGAAGTTATATAATGATGAAAAGAAAAAAGTTCGTTTCAGAGATGTTGCTGGGGCGGATGAAGAGAAACAAGAACTTGTCGAGGTAGTTGAATTCTTAAAAGACCCTCGTAAGTTTTCTGAAGTTGGTGCCCGTATTCCGAAGGGTGTCCTATTAGTTGGACCTCCAGGTACAGGTAAAACTTTATTAGCACGTGCTGTTGCAGGTGAGGCTGGCGTTCCATTCTTCTCTATCAGTGGTTCTGACTTTGTAGAGATGTTTGTCGGTGTCGGTGCATCACGTGTACGTGATTTATTTGAAAATGCAAAGAAAAATGCTCCTTGTATCATTTTCATTGATGAAATTGATGCAGTAGGTCGTCAACGTGGCGCAGGTCTTGGTGGTGGTCATGATGAGCGTGAGCAAACATTGAACCAGTTACTTGTTGAAATGGATGGATTCGGTGCAAACGAAGGTATTATTATCATTGCTGCGACAAACCGTCCAGACATTCTTGACCCAGCGTTATTACGTCCAGGTCGTTTTGACCGTCAAATTACAGTAGATCGTCCAGATGTAAATGGCCGTGAAGCTGTACTGAAAGTACATGCGCGTAATAAACCGCTTGATGAGCATATTAATTTAAGAGCAATTGCGACTCGTACACCAGGATTCTCTGGTGCGGATCTTGAAAACTTATTAAACGAAGCTGCTTTAGTAGCTGCACGTCGAGATAAGAAGAAGATTGACATGAGTGATATCGATGAAGCAACGGATCGTGTTATTGCAGGTCCAGCTAAGAAAAGTCGTGTTATCTCTGAAAAAGAACGTAATATCGTTGCTTTCCATGAAGCAGGCCATACTGTAATTGGTGTTGTTCTTGATGAAGCTGATGTCGTTCATAAAGTAACAATTGTCCCTCGTGGTCAGGCTGGTGGATATGCGGTAATGCTTCCGAAGGAAGATCGTTACTTCATGACAAAGCCAGAGTTACTTGATAAAATCACTGGTTTACTTGGTGGTCGAGTAGCTGAGGAGATTGTATTTGGTGAAGCAAGTACAGGTGCTCACAACGATTTCCAACGTGCAACTGGTATTGCAAGACGTATGGTTACGGAATTCGGTATGAGTGATAAGCTTGGACCGATGCAATTTGGTAGCTCACAAGGTGGTCAGGTATTCTTAGGAAGAGACTTCCATTCAGAACAAAACTACAGTGATGCAATCGCACATGAAATTGATGTGGAAATGCAAACAATTATTAAAGAATGTTATGCTCGTGCAAAACATATTCTTACTGAAAAACGAGATAAGCTTGATATTATCGCGAAAACGTTACTTGAAGTAGAAACATTAGACGCAGAGCAAATTAATCATTTATATGATTATGGCAGATTACCTGAGCGTCCAACATCTTCAGATGATGTGAAAGTAAACATCAATATGAAGAAAGACGATGAAGATAAAGAAGATAAGTAAGAAATGAAGGAGTGACTATCGTCACTCCTTTTTTGTTTGTTAAGATTTTTGTTAATTACTATTAAGGGCTTAGTGGATAAAGTAATTTAAGTAAAACTAGTATTAAAAATTGAAATAGAGAGCAATCTTTTTGTAAAATGATGAGGATAGGAAAGCTGATTATATAAGTATGTGTGATATGATGTTTTTATAAGTTTTATACATACTACACAAATATAGATTAAATAAGATAAGTGGTGAGAATATGATTTTTGTATTGGATGTAGGGAACACAAATGCTGTACTAGGCGTGTTTGAAGAGGGGGAACTTCGTCAGCATTGGCGCATGGAAACAGATCGTCATAAGACAGAAGATGAATATGGAATGCTTGTAAAACAGTTACTTGATCATGAGGGTCTTTCGTTTGAAGATGTGAAAGGTATTATTGTGTCTTCAGTCGTACCACCAATTATGTTCGCTTTAGAACGTATGTGTGAAAAATATTTTAAAATTAAACCGCTTGTAGTAGGGCCTGGAATAAAAACGGGGCTAAATATTAAATATGAAAATCCACGTGAAGTAGGCGCAGATCGAATTGTAAATGCAGTAGCGGGAATCCAATTGTATGGAAGTCCACTTATTATTGTTGATTTTGGTACGGCTACTACATATTGTTATATTAATGAAGAAAAGCATTATATGGGTGGAGTTATTACGCCAGGAATTATGATTTCAGCAGAGGCTTTATATAGTAGGGCAGCAAAACTTCCTCGTATTGAAATTACAAAACCGAGCAGTGTTGTTGGGAAGAATACAGTAAGTGCGATGCAATCAGGTATTCTTTATGGTTATGTAGGACAAGTGGAAGGTATTGTTAAGCGTATGAAAGAAGAAGCTAAACAAGAACCGAAAGTTATTGCAACAGGTGGATTGGCGAAATTAATTTCAGAAGAATCGAATGTAATTGATATTGTAGATCCATTTTTAACGTTAAAAGGCTTGTATATGTTATATGAGCGTAATGCAAATTTACAGCATGAGAAAGGTGAATAAATAGGTATGAAAGATTATTTAGTAAAAGCGTTAGCGTTTGATGGAGAAGTACGTGCGTATAGTGTACGTACAACGAATACAGTAAGTGAGGCACAAAGACGTCATGATACATGGAGGACAGCTTCGGCGGCACTTGGTCGTTCTTTAACTGCAGGTACAATGATGGGTGCGATGTTAAAAGGTGATCAAAAGTTAACGATTAAGGTAGAAGGTAATGGTCCGATTGGCCCTATCTTAGTAGATGCTCATGCAAATGGGGATGTACGTGGCTACGTAACGAATCCGCATGTTGATTTTGAAGGAACGGAACAAGGGAAATTACGTGTATATCAAGCGGTAGGTACAGAAGGGTTTGTAACAGTAATTAAAGATATTGGTATGCGTGAGCCGTTTATCGGTCAATCTCCAATCGTTTCGGGAGAACTAGGGGAAGATTTCACGTATTATTTCGCAGTTTCTGAGCAGACGCCTTCTTCTGTTGGTGTGGGTGTACTTGTAAATGGAGATGACAGCGTATTAGCGGCGGGTGGATTTATCCTTCAAATTATGCCGGGCGCACAGGAAGAAACAATTTCATTCATTGAAGATCGTTTGCAAAAAATCCCGCCTGTATCAACATTAATCGAACAAGGTCTTTCTCCAGAAGAGCTACTATATGCAGTCCTTGGAGAAGATAAAGTAAAAGTATTAGAAACAATGGATGTTCAATTTAATTGTACGTGCTCACGTGAACGTATTGAGAGTGTGTTAATTAGTTTAGGTAAAACAGAGTTAGAGCAAATTCGTGAAGAAGAAGAAGAAACAGAAGTTCATTGTCATTTCTGTAATGAACGATACAAGTTCTCTAAAGAAGATATTACAAATTTAATTGAGAATTTGTAATAAGGGGATTAACCCTCCGAATAGATTGACAAACAGGGAATTTTCTGACAAAATCTAAATATAGATAAAACCAATAAAAATACTCGGTGTTAGGAGTGACAGGAATGCGAGTGGCACAATCAGTTTCAGAATTAATCGGGAAAACGCCGATCGTTAAGTTGAACCGCATCGTAGAATCAGACAGCGCAGATATATACTTAAAACTAGAATTTATGAATCCAGGGAGTAGCGTTAAAGATCGTATTGCACTAGCGATGATTGAAGATGCTGAAAAAAAGGGATTGTTAAAAGAGGGCGATACAATCATTGAGCCAACAAGTGGTAACACAGGGATTGGTTTAGCGATGGTAGCGGCTGCTAAAGGATATAATGCAATTTTAGTAATGCCAGAAACAATGAGTATTGAGCGTCGTAATTTATTACGTGCTTACGGTGCTGAATTAGTATTGACTCCAGGTCCTGAAGGGATGGGTGGAGCAATTCGTAAAGCGACTGAATTAGCGAAAGAGCATGGCTACTTTATACCACAACAGTTCAAAAACCAATCAAATCCAGAAATTCACCGTTTAACAACAGGTCCAGAAATTATTGAACAAATGGGCGACCAATTAGATGCGTTTATTGCAGGTATTGGTACAGGTGGAACGATTACTGGTGCTGGTGAAGTGCTGAAGGAAGCGTATAAAGATATTAAAATTTATGCAGTAGAACCTGCAGATTCACCAGTATTATCTGGTGGGAAACCAGGTCCACATAAAATCCAAGGAATTGGGGCGGGATTTGTTCCGGAGACGTTGGATGTAGAAGTATATGATGAAATTATTCAAGTGAAAACAGAGCAAGCATTTGAATATGCAAGAAGAGTGGCTAAAGAGGAAGGTATTTTAGTTGGTATCTCTTCAGGCGCAGTTATTTATGCAGCAACAGAAGTTGCGAAAAAGTTAGGTAAAGGGAAAAAGATACTTGTTATTATCCCGAGTAACGGTGAACGTTATTTAAGTACACCACTTTATCAATTTGAATCATAATTAAATGCGATTGAAAAAGCATCCTTGAAAAAGGATGCTTTTTCTTTTTGGATTGGAAATAGGAAAAGAGTGAATGACTAGAAAACTTCATGTAAAATAAGAGGTAGTATAATTAAATTATTTTCACTAGCCTTCGAGTATAATCAATCTCTATATAAATAACTTATGTAGTTGGAGCTGGTTCATCTAAGAGGGTGGGATAAAAGAAGACGGGGTGTTGATATGCAACGAAGAAAATCTTTAGCGCTTTCTATTCCATATCAGTTAGATTTCTTTAAGCAATATAAATTTCTTTCTCAGGATAAGCCGCAACATATTTTGCTGGAAAGTGGACGTGGCGGTCGTTATAACATAGTGGGTTTAAACCCGGTAGCGGTAATCCAAGGGAAGGGTGAAAAGTTACATATAAGTGAAAGCGGTAAGGAAACAATAAAAAGAGGGAATTCATTAGATTTAATGCAAGAATATATGGAGAAATGGAAAACAGACTACAATCCAGAGTACCCGCCTTTTCAAGGTGGTGCAATTGGCTACTTTAGTTATGATTGTATCCGTTATATCGAAAAACTCCCTTCTCTTGCAGAGGATGATCTGAATATACCCGATATATACTTTTTATTATTTGACGATGTGTTTGTCTATGATCAAAAAGAAAAGCTATTGTGGATTATTACACATTATGTAGATAAGCATGCAGAAGCAGAAGAACGTTTAAATGAATGGAAGGATCTTTGGGTGGCAGAAGTGCCTGAAGTGACTATGCCGTTTGAACGTCCTAAAAAGAAAAATGAAGCGGTTGCCTTTACAGAAACAGGCTTTATGAAGGCAGTTGAATGTATTCAAGAATATATTGGGGCGGGTGATGTGTTCCAAGTAAACTTGTCGACGAGACAAGAAAGAACTTTACAAACGCATCCACTAGAAATTTATACAAGTCTTCGTGAAATTAATCCATCTCCATATATGGGTTACCTGGAGCTTGGGGATTTTCAAATTGTTAGTGGATCGCCAGAGTTGTTAATTAAGAAACAAGGAACTGAAGTAAGTACAAGACCAATTGCTGGAACGAGATCTAGAGGCGCGGATGAGCAAGAGGATGAAGAATTAGCAAGAGAATTAATTGAGAACGAAAAAGAAAGAGCAGAGCATGTAATGCTTGTGGATTTAGAAAGAAATGATTTAGGGCGTGTTTGTAAATATGGCACTGTAGAAGTAGATGAATTTATGGTAATTGAGAAATACTCACATGTTATGCATATTGTTTCTAATGTGCGTGGTGAGGTGGAAGAAGATAAAGATGCTTTTGATTTAGTGAAGGCTGTATTCCCTGGTGGAACAATTACTGGTGCCCCGAAAATACGTACAATGGAAATTATTGAGGAATTAGAACCTGTTCGCCGAGGGATTTATACAGGTTCAATCGGTTGGATTGGTTATTCTGGAGATACAGAATTGAATATTGTAATTAGAACACTTCTTGCTAAAGATGGAAAAGCTCATGTACAAGCGGGGGCGGGAATTGTAATTGATTCAAATCCGGAAAATGAATATAAAGAGTCGTTAAAAAAGGCGATTGCTTTATGGCGTGCAAAAGAACGTAGCGAAGAAACGGTTAGGTGAGAGAAATGATATTAATGATTGATAATTATGATTCTTTTACATTTAATTTAGTGCAGTTTCTTGGAGAACTTGGACAAGAGCTCGTTGTTAAACGTAACGATGAAGTGACGATTTCAGATATCGAGAATATGAAACCAGATTTTCTAATGATTTCTCCAGGTCCATGTAGTCCTAATGAAGCGGGGATTAGTATGGAAGTTATTAAATACTTCGCGGGGAAGATTCCGATTTTTGGAGTTTGTTTAGGGCATCAATCTATTGCACAAGTGTTTGGTGGAGAAGTTGTTCGTGCAGAGCGATTAATGCATGGGAAAACTTCGCTTATGCATCATGATGGAAAGACGATTTTTTCGGATATTCCTAATCCGTTTACTGCGACGCGCTATCATTCCCTTATTGTTAAGAAAGAGACGTTACCAGATTGCTTAGAGGTAACATCTTGGACGGAGGAAGGGGAAATTATGGCACTTCGTCATAAGACATTGCCGATAGAGGGTGTGCAATTCCATCCGGAATCTATTATGACTTCTCATGGGAAAGAGTTATTGCAGAATTTCATTCGTAAATACAGTCCAAGTGCGACATTATGTTAATTTACGTAAATGGTCAGTATGTAGAAGCAAGTGAAGCGAGAATTTCTCCTTATGATCATGGTTATTTATATGGTCTTGGAGTTTTTGAAACGTTTCGTATTTATAATGGTCATCCTTTCTTATTGGATGATCATTATGACCGTTTAATAGAGGCGCTGGATACATTGCAAATTAAATGGACAATGACAAAAAATGATGTGATGCTTATTTTGAAAGATTTACTCGCTAAGAATGAATTGAAGCATGCATATGTACGTTTTAATGTATCGGCGGGTATAGATGAAATAGGATTACAAACGGAAATATACGAAGAGCCTTCGGTTATTGTTTTTATAAAACCTTTAACAGCTCCAGGAGATGTAGTAGAAAAAGAAGGTGTTATTTTAAAACAAGTGCGAAATACACCGGAAGGGACATTTCGCCTGAAGTCTCATCACTATTTAAATAATATTTTAGGTAAGCGTGAAATTGGAAATGTTGTGAGCAAGGAAGGTATTTTCCTTACTGAAGCAGGTTATGTTGCAGAGGGTATTGTTTCGAATCTATTTTTTGTGAAAGGTGATGTTTTATATACACCTTCGTTAGAGACAGGTATTTTAAATGGTATCACTCGTGCGTTTATTATAAAGAGTGCTGAAGAATTAAATATAGAAGTAAAGGAAGGTTTCTTTACAAAAGATGAGCTACTTTCAGCGGATGAAGTCTTCGTAACAAACTCCATTCAAGAAATTGTTCCGCTTTATCGTATAGAAGCGCAGGATTTCCCGGGTAAAGTAGGAGTGGTTACAAAAAGTTTAATGTACCTTTATGGAATGCAAAGAGAGAAATTATGGAGCAGAAATGAATTACGAAGAGGAGATGTGTAGTTTGAAGTGGGATTATGATTTACGCTGCGGCGAATATACATTGAATTTAAATGAAAAGACATTAATTATGGGGATTTTAAATGTAACACCAGATTCGTTTTCTGATGGTGGGAGTTACAACGAGGTAGATGCTGCGGTACGTCACGCAAAAGAAATGCAAGGTGAAGGTGCTCATATTATTGATATTGGTGGCGAATCTACTCGCCCAGGTTTTGCTAAAGTATCAGTAGAAGAAGAAATAAAGCGAGTCGTCCCGATGATTCAAGCAGTTTCAAAAGAAGTAAAATTACCTATATCTATCGATACATATAAAGCTGAAGTTGCAAAGCAAGCAATTGAGGCTGGTGCTCATATTATTAATGATATTTGGGGGGCGAAGGCGGAGCCAAAAATTGCTGAAGTCGCAGCCCATTATGATGTACCCATCATTTTAATGCATAACCGTGATAATATGAATTATCGTAATTTAATGGCGGATATGATTGCTGATTTGTATGACAGTATTAAAATTGCTAAAAATGCTGGTGTGCGAGATGAGAATATTATTTTAGATCCAGGTATCGGTTTTGCTAAAACACCGGAGCAGAACTTAGAGGCGATGCGTAATTTAGAACAGTTAAATGTGCTAGGTTATCCGGTTCTCTTAGGTACTTCGAGAAAGTCCTTTATTGGGCACGTATTAGATTTGCCAGTAGAGGAACGCCTTGAGGGAACGGGAGCTACTGTTTGTCTTGGTATTGAAAAGGGCTGTGAGTTTGTTCGTGTCCATGATGTGAAAGAAATGGCGCGTATGGCTAAAATGATGGATGCGATGATTGGTAAGGGGGTAAGGTAATTGGATAAAATTTATATCCATGATATGGAATTTTACGGTTATCATGGTGTGTTTCCAGAGGAGAATAGATTAGGTCAGAGATTTAAAGTTGACTTAACGGTGGAGTTGGATTTAAAGCGTGCAGGGGAAAGTGATGACTTAGAGCATTCGGTCAATTATGGAGAGCTTTTCGAATTATGTAGAAAAGTTGTTGAGGATAGAAAGTATAAGCTTGTGGAGAGTATCGCTGAAAATATTGCTGCAGATATATTAAAGCAATATAAAAGTATTTCACGGTGTACAATTAAGGTGATTAAACCAGATCCGCCGATACCGGGCCATTATCGCGCTGTAGCAGTAGAAATTACGAGAGAACGTCCATGAATAATATAGCGTACATTGCATTAGGGTCAAATATTGGAGAGCGTTATACGTATTTAACTGAAGCCATTCAGTTTTTAAATAAAAGTCCGTATATTCAAGTTGATGATGTTTCGTCAGTGTATGAAACTGATCCAGTTGGCTATACTGACCAAAGTTGTTTTTTAAATTTAGTTATAAAAATTTCTACCAATTTATCACCGCAAGAATTATTGAAAGTAACACAAAAAGTAGAAAATGACCTAGGAAGAAAAAGGGAAATTAGGTGGGGGCCGAGGACTATCGACCTTGACATTTTACTTTATAATCAAGAGAATATTGAAGCAGAGAATCTTATTGTTCCGCATCCGCGGATGTTCGAAAGAGCTTTTGTTATCGTTCCGTTGTTAGAGATTAATCAGGATATAAAACAAAACATTTCACGTTCACAAGTAGAAGAAATGAAAAGGCGAGAGGGAGTAACGGTATGGAAGCAGAAAAATGGGGAAGACGCATTCGTGCTTTTCGAAAGCTAAAAGGCTACACGCAAGAAGGTTTTGCTAAAGAATTAGGGGTATCAGTATCTGTTTTAGGTGAAGTTGAGAGAGGGAATCGATCGCCTTCTCAAGATTTTGTAGTAGAAGTTGCTAAGGCGTTAAATGTTTCGATAGATGAATTAATGCCAAAGTGACTGTGCGGGAAGGAGTAGGTTGATTGTTAAAGATTGCAAATATTGAGATGAAAAATCCGGTTGTATTAGCACCGATGGCGGGAGTGTGTAACTCTGCATTCCGTTTAACAGTTAAAGAATTTGGTGCAGGTTTAGTTTGTGCTGAAATGGTAAGTGATAAGGCAATATTACTGAATAACAAAAGAACATTAGATATGTTATATATTGATGAGAGAGAAAAACCATTAAGTTTACAAATTTTCGGTGGAGAGAAAGAAACGCTTGTAGATGCTGCGAAATACGTAGATAAATATACGACAGCAGACATTATTGATATTAATATGGGTTGCCCAGTACCGAAAATCGTTAAATGTGATGCGGGGGCAAGGTGGCTTCTAGATCCAAATAAAATATACGAAATGGTAGCAGCGGTTGTAGATGCTGTTGAAAAGCCGGTTACGGTTAAAATGCGTATCGGTTGGGATGAAGAACATATTTTCGCAATAGAAAATGCTAGAGCTGTTGAGCGTGCTGGCGGACAAGCTGTGGCGGTTCACGGACGTACGCGAGTGCAAATGTATGAAGGGAAAGCAGATTGGGATATCATTAAACAAGTAAAGCAAGCTGTGAATATCCCGGTTATCGGAAATGGTGATGTCGAAACACCGCAAGATGCGAAGCGTATGCTTGATGAGATTGGTGTAGATGGTGTTATGATTGGTCGTGCAGCTCTTGGGGATCCATGGATGATTTATCGTACGGTAAAGTATTTAGAGACAGGTGAATTAATGCCGGAACCAACAGTCCGTGAGAAAATTGATGTATGTATGTTGCATCTAGATCGTCTTATCGATTTAAAGAACGAAAATGTTGCTGTAAGAGAGATGAGAAAGCATGCGGCTTGGTATTTAAAAGGTGTTCGTGGTAATGCGAGTGTGCGTAATGGTATCAATACTTGCAACACGCGTGAAGACCTTGCGAATGTATTAGGTGCATTTGTAGAAGAAGTAGAGGCGAAACAACAAACAATTTACGTTGGTTAATAAGGAGGACGGAGAAGATTGACATTCTTCTACACACTTCCTATAATTACGTGAAAGAAAGAAGAACTGCCAGTTAGTTGCTGGCAGTTTTTCTAGTTGAGTAGAAAATGCTATACTGTATATATTGTAAAAATTAATAGAGCTGGAGTGATATCAATATCATGGATAACATGAACCACGAAGAATTAAACGACCAATTGCTTGTTCGTCGTGAAAAGCTACATAATTTACGTGAGCAAGGAATCGATCCGTTCGGTAAACGATTTGAACGCACAAATTCAACAACCGACTTAGTAAGTCTATATGGAGAATTCTCTAAAGAAGAATTAGAAGAGAAGGAAATCACGGTTTCTATCGCTGGTCGTATTATGACAAAACGCGGTAAAGGAAAAGCTGGATTCGCACACATTCAAGATTTACACGGACAAGTTCAAATTTACGTTCGTAAAGATACTGTTGGAGATGAAGAGTACGAGTTATTTACGACAGCAGATTTAGGTGACTTAGTAGGTATTGAAGGTAAAGTGTTCAAAACAAACGTTGGAGAACTTTCAGTAAAAGCAACAGGATTTACGCTTTTAACGAAATCTCTTCGTCCATTGCCGGATAAATACCATGGATTAAAAGATGTTGAACAAAGATACCGTCAACGTTACTTAGACTTAATTACAAGTATGGAAAGTCGTGAAACATTTGTTACTCGTAGTAAAATCATTCGTGAAATGAGAAGATATTTAGATGACAACGGTTATCTTGAAGTAGAAACGCCTATGATGCACGCGATTGCGGGTGGAGCATCTGCTCGTCCTTTCACTACGCATCATAATGCGTTAGATATGGAATTATATATGCGTATCGCAATTGAACTTCATTTAAAACGTCTTATTGTGGGCGGATTAGAAAAAGTTTATGAGATCGGCCGTGTATTCCGTAATGAGGGTGTATCAACTCGTCATAATCCTGAGTTTACGATGATTGAATTATATGAAGCGTACGCTGATTATAATGATATTATGAAACTAACAGAAAATATGGTTGCTCATATTGCGAAAAAAGTATTGGGTACAACAACGATCCAATATGGTGATTATGAAATTAATCTAGAACCAGAATGGACACGTCTTCATATGGTAGATGCAATTAAGCAACACTCTGGAGCGGATTTCTGGACTCCGATGAGTGTAGAAGAAGCGCGTGAGCTTGCAAAAGAACATAATGTAGAAATTAAGGATACAATGGAAGTTGGTCATATCATTAATGAGTTCTTCGAGCAAAAAGTAGAAGATAAATTAATTCAACCAACATTTATTTACGGTCATCCGGTAGAAATTTCGCCACTTGCGAAAAAGAATGACGAAGATCCACGATTCACAGATCGTTTCGAGTTATTTATCGTTGCACGTGAACATGCAAATGCATTCACTGAGTTAAACGATCCAATTGATCAAAAAGAACGTTTTGAAGCTCAATTAAAAGAGCGTGAGCAAGGTAATGACGAAGCTCACATGATGGATGATGATTATATCGAAGCTCTTGAGTACGGTATGCCTCCTACGGGTGGATTAGGAATCGGTATTGATCGTCTAGTTATGTTATTAACAAATGCACCATCTATTCGTGATGTATTATTATTCCCTGCTATGCGTCATAAACAAGACTAAGCTTTGGAGATTTCTCCAAAGCTTTTTTTATTTGAGTATGAGTTGCGTGGGTATAATAGATCTTGCTGGTGCGAGAAATTATATTTATATAGAAGAAATGTGCTGTTTTTATACTTTTTTACTAAGTTAAAAATTTTATTAGAAAAACTATTGCATTTTAATAATTAAACTGGTATATTTATATCCGTTGCCACGAAAGGTAACAAGCAAAACAAACGAAAAACAACTTATTGAAAAAAGTTGTTGACGAAAATATAACAAAATGTTATATTGATAAAGTCGCTTGTGAGCGAAAACGTAGTTCTTTGAAAACTGAACGAAACAAACAACGTGAAACGTCAATTTTTATTTTTAGATGCTAGACAAACTAACTTTATTGGAGAGTTTGATCCTGGCTCAGGATGAACGCTGGCGGCGTGCCTAATACATGCAAGTCGAGCGAATGGATTGAGAGCTTGCTCTCAAGAAGTTAGCGGCGGACGGGTGAGTAACACGTGGGTAACCTGCCCGTAAGACTGGGATAACTCCGGGAAACCGGGGCTAATACCGGATAACATTTTGAACTGCATGGTTCGAAATTGAAAGGCGGCTTCGGCTGTCACTTATGGATGGACCCGCGTCGCATTAGCTAGT
>NZ_FOST01000015.1:0-38224 GCF_900114335.1 Bacillus sp. 5mfcol3.1
TCTGTTCGCAACCTTGCGGATGCTTATACACGCTTTTTCAAAAAACAAACGAGTGCCCCGCGTTTCAAATCTAAGAAAAACAACGTACAATCTTACACCACAAAACAAACAAATGAAAATATTGCCATTGTAGGAAAAAAGATAAAGTTGCCGAAACTTGGTCTTGTTCGATTTGCCAAGAGTCGCGAAGTAAAGGGACGTATTGTAAATGCTACGGTTAGAAAGAACCCTTCCGGCAGATACTTTGTGTCATTGTTAGCTGAAACAGAAGTGCAAGAACTTCCGAAAACACAATCTTACATTGGAATGGATGTGGGACTAAAAGATTTCGCCATTTTGTCAAATGGAACAACTTATAAAAATCCGAAGTTTTTTCGGTCATTAGAAGAGAAGTTGGCGAAAGCACAGCGTGTTCTTTCTAGAAGAATGAAAGGATCTTCTCGCTGGAATAAACAACGAGTAAAGGTAGCTAGAATTCATGAATACATGGCAAATGCTAGAAAAGATTACTTGGACAAAATCTCAACTGAAATCATCAAAAACCACGATGTTATCGGTATAGAAGATTTGCAAGTATCGAATATGTTAAAGAATCATAAGTTAGCAAAAGCGATTAGTGAGGTATCATGGTCACAGTTTCGAACTATGTTGGAATATAAGGCAAAATGGTACGGCAAACAAATCATTGTTGTGTCGAAAACATTTGCATCCAGCCAATTATGTTCTTGTTGTGGATATCAAAACAAAGACGTTAAAAATCTGAACCTACGTAAATGGGATTGCCCTTCTTGCCATACACACCATGATAGGGATATTAACGCAAGTATCAATCTAAAGAATGAAGCGATAAGGCTTCTAACCGCAAGGACTGCGGGGTTAGCCTAATAAATTAGAGTTCGATAGAACTCTTTACTTAGGAATCCCCCACTTCTAAACGAAGTGAAAGTGGGGGTAGTTCAACGGCAAGTATATGTACATTATCGTAAAATGAATAGTACTTTGTATATAAATTAAGTGATTCTTAGTCTTATTCTAATAACAACAGAAAAAACCAACTAAAATAGAGTTGGTTTTTTCCTTTAAGTTGGTGTAAAAACAAATATAATAAAAGATAGGTGAGAATTAATGCTGCTATGCAGTATTGATTCTGAATTAACTATAACACATTTCCTAAAGAGTAGTTGTGTCAGTTGATTGAACATTCATTAACTGTCAATTCGTATTTTAAAATTGTGTGTAAATATTGATTAACAGATTTTTGATGTTATTTCATTAAATTAGAAAATGGAATATATAATTATCCGCTAATTGAACCACTCTCACTTAACACTCTAACGAAATGTTTGAAGTGGAAGATTCCTGCTAATACCGATGTGTCCACCAGCTATCTTAGCAGATTCTGTCTATAGTTCCTAAGCTGAGAACTGAAGTATCTTGTGCGTTGACGCAACTTTGACAAGTATGGGACGATAAAACACATTTTTTAAAATGCCCCTTAAAATAATTATAAATCTTTTGTTGCATATACCTTCAGTGATATTATCATTGATATAATGCTAATAACTATTGAAATGAGAAAAGGCATCCATATCATGATAATTGATGGGAATGGAAGAGGAAGTGTAAAATTCAGATGACTCAACTGAATTTCTTTTATAAGAGTAGGAGCTACAAAAGGTATCAAAAAAACAACAATAAAAGAAATCATTCTCGTTTTATCAAAACCAAATTCAAATTGGAAAGGGAGTAGTATTCCAAACAAAATACTAACAACTAAGAATGTTATTCCGAGAGCGTTTATACTAAGATTCTCGATATCAGATGGCATAATAATTGAAGTTATCATTCGAATAATTGAGGCACAAAGAAAAACTACCAATAGAAAGAGATATTTTGCTTTTACAAAGGCACTTCTAGTATATGGTGTTGCACAAAGTAGAGCTGCTCCTTTGTATTGGTCTTCGAACTTGGATATTGTACTAAACAAAATATGCTCCATAAAAACTACTGTTAAAAGAAAGCCGATAAGTCCACCATCGTTGAGTTGTAATTGAGTAGAAAGATAGATTGGTGCAATGGCTGCAAAAACGAGTAAAATAGAAAAATATTTTTTTACTAACAGTATGTCTTTTACAACAAGATTAATAAGCATAGTGGTTTCCTCCAATATAAGAAAGCATTATATCTTCTATAGTTGGTCTTTCCATCAAAACACCAGGCATTAGCCGATACACATCATCAATTTTATGAGTGATCCCTTCAAATCCGTATGTAGTTTGACTCAAATTCAAAAAGAGTTTTTTTGTTTGATTATTAATTAATTGATTATCACCTTTTACTAATGCATGTGTTTCCACTAGTGCATCTTTTTCTTCATCAATTAAAATTTGACCATTATCTATTAAAATAATCATGTCTGCTATTTTATCTAGATCTGAGGTAATATGAGTAGAAAAAAAGACACTCTTTCCTGGTTCTTTCATAAAATCTAGAAGTATGTCTATCAACTCACTTCGAACCAACGGATCAAGACCACTTGTAGGTTCATCCATTATTAATAGATCTGCGTGGTGGGATAAAGCTAGAGCAACTGCAAATTTCATTCGCATTCCTTTGGAAAGGGTAGAGATTTTTTGTCCTAGATTTAAATTAAATCGTTTAATATACTTTAAAAAAGCTTGCTCATCCCATTCGGTATAGGAAGGGGCGATTACATTTTTCATTTCTTTTAATGTTAATTCATCGTAAAAATACCCTTCGTCTAATACGACACCAATTTTATTTTTAGATTTTCGTTCATGTTTATCTATATCCTTTTCCAAAAAATTAATGTTACCTGAATCTTTCAGTATGAGCCCGAGGATAGCTTTAATAGTAGTAGTTTTCCCAGAACCATTAGTACCAATAAAACCAGTTATACAGTCCTGGTTAAGTGAAAATGTCACGTCTTTTAATGAAAAATTCTCATAAGCTTTGTTTAAGTTTTTCACTTCTAATACTGCATTCATTCTTCATTTTCCTCCTTTAAGATTAAATCTAACATCGAATAGAGTTCTTTATTATGGATTCCAATACTTCGAGCCATTTTACACACCTCTGTCAATTTTATTTCAACCATATGACGCTTAGATTCCATTAATAATTCTAAGTTTATAGATGCTACATATGTACCTTTTCCAACCCTAGTAATGATAAAACCTTCGGATTCTAGTTCTGCATAAACTCTTTTTGTAGTTAACATACTTACATGTAAATCATTAGCCAATACACGGATTGATGGTAATTGTTCACCTTCCGTCAATTCATTATTAAATATAGAATCTTTAATTTGTTCCTTTATTTGTTGATATAAAGGTTGATTTGATGCATTATTTAAAATAATTTTCATTAAAATACCTCTCCATCGACAAGTGTGACTGTATATGATACACACCAAACACACCATATACAGTTGGAATTATAAGTTATTGAAAATGGTTTAACAAGTTATTTTGTTATAAAGTTCACAAAAGTTTCATTTTAGAGAAATTTATAACGAAACCCTCATATAAATTTTTAACTTTTTATATTAAAAAATGCTAAAATCTTAAGTTTTAGATTCTGGGGGGGGGATAAGCTTAAATGGTGAAGTTATATTAATGACTTGTGAGACAAATGAAAAGGAGTAGTAAATATGTAAAAATAAAAATAGGGGTTAAGGATAGATAAAAACAAGCTATTGCTTCATTGTTGAAGTTGCTAGCTTGTTTATCCAGTTCATCTATAAAACTTTGTTTTTTTATTGTTTGTTAAAATAATTCTAGTGAGACTTTCAAGAATGAAAGGAATTGAAAAATAGAGATAAGATAATTGATGTGTAAAATAAAAGAGAAGAAATAAGATAACTATTGCTAGTAGCCTAATCACTTTAAAAATAAATAGAATTTTTTTTGCTTGCATAAATATCCTCCTCTAAAGCCTTAAATTCATTTTCAAAACAATAGCATTTTTTTACTGTTTTTCTATTGTTATTAATCGTGCTAATTATTCATTAAATATTTCTCTCATCAAGAAAATATAGTTTGCTGTTTAGCAAGTTAAGTTTTCATTTTAATTAAGTTATGTCTAATGATATTAAGATTTATTTATATATCCTCTGAATGAACTTTTTATATGTTTATTTGGATATAAATCATTAATCATTGCGTAGGGGCTTCCATTCCAGTATCTTACTACAGGTGTCCATAGTCTATGACTTTTAAGCCACTGCATTGTGTATTGCTGTAATAATTGATTATCTGTCAGCTTCTCTTTTTCTTCAATTGTCCATCGTAATGCATCTAGCGCTTTTTCTCTTGTCCAAAAACCATTAGGTGTCATCTTAAATTCCCATTCTTTAAATTGATTGGGATATAAATCATTAATCATTGCATAGGGACTATCATTCCAATATAATTGACAGGCTCCTCGCAATCCTGATTGAGCTAACCATTTATTTTCGTATATATTCTTCAATTGATCCAGATTCAATTTTTCTTTTTCTTCAATTGTCCATTTCAGTGCTTGTAATGTTTTTTCTTTCGTCCAAAATTTATTAGGAGCCTTAGTAAATTCCCATTCTTTAAATCGATTTGGATACAAATCATTAATCATCGCATACGGGCTTCCAGCCCAAATCACCCTTAAAGGTGCACTTAGTCGATGTTCATTTAACCATTTTTGTCCATAAATTTGTAAGAGTTTTTGTGGTGCTAATTTCTCCTCTTCTTCAATAAACCATTTTAATAATTGTAAGGCCTTTTCTTTCGTCCAAAAATTTAACGGTGTCATTCTAAATTCCCATTCTTTAAATTGATTGGGATATAAATCATTAATCATCGCATAGGGACTATTATCATATTTATGCTTCAATACGCCACGTAAACGATACTTTGCAATCAATTTGGTACTCCAATTCTGTTTTATTTCTTCTTCGTTCCAATTCAAAATTTTTAGTATTAAATACTTTGTTACCCTTCTGGCCATTTCATTATTTTTATCTAATTTCCAAGTGTTGGGTGGAAATCTATTTCTTTTTCCATCTAAAATTTCCTGGTAGATGTCCTCTATAGTATTTGTGTTCGTCTGCATCTTACAACCTTCTTTTAATTGTATATATAGTTAAAAAGATTTTGGTGTTAGGACTTTCGTTAAAATTGTTAAAAAATGCAAATTTCCTCTTGGCTTGAAAAGATGATTCTTAATCAAATCATAGTAATGTAAAATAAGAATCACCTATAGAAAATATGTAGTCTAAGGTAAATGAAAGAATAGATTTGTAATTTATTATTTTCAATTCAGAAAGGACATCAATCTGAAAAGAAAGATGTCCTTTATTTAATAATATTACGGTTTATTTAATTACTTTCCATAAAGCTAATGAGAAAATCCAATTTGGATCACCATATCCTTGATAATTTTGAACTGCCTCATAGATTTTACCTTGATGTTCTACTCTGTCTCCTTTTTTATATGCAGCATACGAATCCCATGCCTTATACTCAGAAGATGGGGTATCTTTTGTTGTGATTTTGATTTCATTACTCGCAACTGAAACTTTTCCTTGAGTATCTATAGCTTTTACCATATATCTATATTCTGTACTAGCCAGTAAATTTTCATCTGTATAGTAAGTTGAAGGACTTGTAGCTATTTTCGTACCGTTACGATAAACTTCATACTCTTTTATACCAACATTACTTATGGATTTTTCCCATATTAAATGCACACTGTTTGTAGTAGTTTCTGATGCTTGTAACCCTGTTGGAGCTGTTGGAGCTACTTGTTCTGGATTCTCTTCCTTTGTTGTAACTGAAACTTCATTGCTACTTTTTGACTTATTTCCTGCTGCATCTGCAGCTTTAATTGTAAAATTATATTTTGTATTGGCTTGTAAGCCCGTATCTTCATAACGTGTTGTTTTTGTTGTTCCTACTTTTTTTCCATCACGATAAACTTCATATTCTTTCACACCAACATTATCTGTGGAAGCTTCCCACTGTAACTCAACAGTTGTTGTTGTTTGACTAATAGAGCGTAGGTTAGAAGGAGCTGTTGGAGCTATTACGTCAATTTCAGTACTACTATTAAAAGCAGAAAATAGTTTAGAAAAGGCACCATCGTCTACATCGGGTAATCCAGAAGCATCTCCAGTTGCCTGACCGATTTGCCAACTTTCAGTAGCTTTTTTATCACGATAAACAGACCACATACTAATTTCCCCAATACCTTTTTCTTTGGCAAACTGGAACAATTCTTTTGCATTATTTAATGTGAAAGTTTCATTTTGAGTATCGTTCTTTCCGATCATAGGTGTAACAGCAATCATTTTCCAAATATCAGCATCTTTAATAGTATCTTTATATAGATTGGTCAATTGCCCATGCAAGCTATTAATAGCATCTATCGCAGCTTGTCCCATTTGTTGGTTTTGTTGTCCGTAATCCATAGTCATAATATTAATAGAATTTAAATCTACATCATGTTTTATAGCGCTTTGGATCACATTTATTCCATCATTAGTTAGACCATAAGGCATTACTGGTAAGGTATAGCCAATCCTAACATCTTTACCCTCGGCTTTTAATTCCTTCTGTAATAACGCAATCGCTTTTGATCTTCTTTCGATAGATTCTGGGTGAGCGACTAAGGCTCCTTCAATGTCAAAATCCATGTGTGTTAAATGTAATGTGTTAATTACATTTTTATAGGCATCTTTTAATTTATTTACATCTGTAATAGCGGCGGCAAGATCTGCACCTAATCCAGGGATATTACCAGCATTTGCTCCACCAAAAGATACTTTAACATCTCCACCTATTTTTCTAATTTGTTTAATTTGATCATCTAAGTTACCATCTCCAATAGGGGTGTGACTTCCTCCCCATACTGGATTTCCATTTTTATCAGCCACTATAAACGAAAGCGTAAAGAATCTAGTATTTGTTTCTTGGGCGTATTTTAATAGATTTTGAGGATTCATTCCGTTATCTACATATGGTGCAAAGACATGGGTTGGCCAAGTTATTCCTTCACCAAATAAATCATTTGGATCGCTATTGTCGGGTATATATTCTGAACCGGTATATAATTCCCATCCGCTAAATTGTTGGGTAGGTAATGTACCTGCATTTACCCAATATATAGAATGATAAACCTTACCTTCATATGTAACGTAAGATCCACCTGGATAATCTTTATTTTTATTCCAAAATGGCGCTACTTGTTGTTGAGATTTCGTTATATTTTCTTGAGCGTACGCAAACTGATGGCTAATGGCTTGGGATGTAGGAATTATTATAGTTAATGCTACAGCTGTTTTTGCAAGAGTACGAAATGGATATTTTTTAATAATCATAATAATATCTCCTCACTTCTAATTTATAATTCTAAAAAACAAATTATATTTGGCATGAAATAAATTCTTTGAATATATATTGAAGAATTATTGCCGTAACTCCGGATACTGATATAAAAGTATGAATTTCTTTGATATTTCTAGTTAATACTAGTTTTTGTACGTTATGATTCCCCTCATTTAGTAGGATAACAATATACAAAAAATGAAACAAATTAGAGGGAAATATAATAATATTCATTCAAAAACAATATATTTCTGCTCATTAACTACAGGAAATTGAATTAAAATGTATATATATATACCATTTTTGTAAGATGGGAATTAATAGTAAGCCAGAAGTAATATAAATGTACACAAAAGTGTCGATTCTAATAATCAAGTTTGACTAAAAAACTTATATCTTAAATAGAAGAATAGTTACATTTTGACTAAATATAGATAATTTTTAGTAGTACGATGAGATTATTATGTTTACTATTTTAAATAAAAACTATAGGATGTTTGAAAAATTGACACATAGATTTTTTGTTTTTATATGTTAAGATGGTGTTGCTAACCTATTGTTTATAATAAAAACAGCTTATTTTATTATCAAAAGTATAGGACTAGAAAAAACCTCATAAAGAGGTTTTTTCTTATTTCTATATTTATCTTTGGTGTGAAAATTCAGTTGCAAAATTAATTTTGACATAATGCTATGTTTTATTTAAATTTTTTGTGCTTTTACATGTTGGATGAAGTCTTCAGATTATTTCATGATATATATAATTTTAATGTCTATTTAGGTTGTATTAAATAATAATATTATTTTGCTAATTTCTTAAAAGTACCCATACAAAACTTAATGATATGTAATATATACTTAATTAAATTTTGCAAGATACTTATTTTAATTTTATTAATTTTTTGGATTGTAATTTTGAACTAATTTTTTAATTTGTACTCAGTAGCATAAGCATCAGCAGCAATAATTGCATCAAAAACCATCTCCGGTGAAATTTCAAATGGCATATTATGTATAGTTTCACCATCTTGACAGGCAGCTTCTGCCACTTTCATTAATTCTTCTTTACTTGCATCACCTAAGTTCAGATCTTTAAGCGTAGTAGGTAAGCCAAGTTTGAT
This sequence comes from Bacillus sp. 5mfcol3.1, assembly GCF_900114335.1. Lineage (NCBI taxonomy): Bacteria > Bacillati > Bacillota > Bacilli > Caryophanales > Bacillaceae > Bacillus > Bacillus sp. 5mfcol3.1. Next base: position 8,504 of record NZ_FOST01000015.1, read on the forward strand.
ACAGAAATCAATGTAGTTATATAATTCTTCAGTTGTCCAAGATTCCAATGCCATTTGTACTAATGTACCAAATGCAACCTTTTCTCCATGCATTAAATCATGAGTTTTATCATGTAAAACAGTAAAACCATTATGGATGGCATGAGCTGCAGCTAACCCGACACTTTCAAATCCAAGGCCACTAAGCAAGGTGTTTGCCTCTATTACAGCTTCAACTGCTGGAGTAACTGTGTTTTGCTTAACTGCTAAAAGAGCGGCTTCTCCATATTGAAATAAAGTATCCCAGCAGAGTTCTGCAATCTTAGCAGCTGCTAAGGTAGATAGTCCCCCAGCCATAGCAGGTTTTCGTGATTCTAAATTTGCTTTAGCCTCAATCCATGTAGCCATGCCGTCTCCAATCCCAGCAGCTAAAAATCTGGATGGAGCTTGTGCAATGACTTGGGAATCTACTAAAATAATATCTGGATTTTTCAAATAAAATTTGTATTTCTCAAATACTCCATCATCAGAGTAAATAACAGAAAGAGAACTAGTTGGTGCATCTGTTGAGGCAATAGTGGGAACGCTTACAACTTTAGCTGAAAGAATTTCTCCTACCGCTTTTGCTGTGTCTACTGATTTACCACCACCAATACCGATGATTACATCAGCACCAAATTCTTTTCCTATTTTCTCAATTCTTGCAATTTCATTTTCAGAGCTTTCACCATTAAAACCGACTTTTTCAAAGCTTAGATTTTGTTTATGAAAGCTTTCCATTACTTTTTCACCAACAAGATGCCAAACACATTCATCTGCAATAACTAATAAATTGGTTCCCAGAGGTTTTACATACTCTCCAATTTTTTCGATTACATTTCTTCCCTGTATATATTTTTGTGGGCTAATTAGAATACGTTCCATGATAATCACTCCTTGATTTTTTAGTAAGTAAGCTGAAAAATCTTGCCCTGAATCTAATATTATCAAAATTCAGAGTACAGAATTATGAATATTTTATGTATATTTTTCGTCTGTTATATGACCAGTTAGAAGATAGTGTTATGATTATCAAAAATAAAATACTATTTATTAAGAGAGATAAAATGGTAAAAATAGTATTAAAAACCTATATTATCAGGTTTTGTATAAATAATCTTGTTACATTTAAATTTGGATTTTAATAATGAAATTAAAAATGCATAAAATTCAATGGTGGAATTTTATGTATTTTTATGCATGTATTATTATGGAATGGGGTCTTATGATGCAAAGGATTGAAATTAATATTCATACTACAAATGGCCTACATGTTCGAGCAGCAGCTACACTTATTGCAAAGCTAAATACTACCATAAAGGATACACGTATTTTAAAAAATATTTTTATTTTATATAAAGGAAAAAAATCTCCTATTACGAGCCTCTTATCCGTTGCTTCTTTTAAGATAAAAAAAGGTGATAAAGTTATTATTCAATTTGAGGAAGAAGTAAGTATGTCCATTATAGAAGAGATAAAAAATTATTTGGAAGAAGAAAAGGTTAACTATATTGAACAAAATCAAACAGATCACCTTCTTTTAGAAAACTTTATAGCAATTGAGGAGATTTTCTCTAATCTCTCACATGGACTTGTTGTCGTGAATAGAGAAAACGTTATTACCTATGTTAATAATGAGGGAGGAAAATTACTTGGAATGTCAGTTGAAAAATTATTAAATCAACGAGCTGATTTAGTAATACCTCATTCTAGGCTTCATCATGTACTACAAACTGGAAAGGAAGAACTTGCCCAAAAACAAGTAGTGGGTAAGCAAGTTATTATAACAAACAGAACTCCTATTATTTTAAATCAGAATATTGTTGGGGCAGTCGCTTTATTTCAAGATATATCTACAGTAGAAGAGTTGATTGAAGAGTTGAAAAGAGTAAAAGAGCTAAAAAAGCAATTGGAACTCATTCTGCACTCCGTAAAAGATTTAATAGCACTAACCGATTCAAAGGGGCGTTTTATATATTGCAACTCCGAAATGGAAGAGTTTCTTAGCAGTTTAGATAATCCAGATAAAGTTCAATTTATTTTTGGGAATGCAAAATGGGGATTGTGCATCAAATCTCAAGAATGTATTCCACAATTACTAGATTTTAAACTGGGTAATTCTTATATTGCAAAATTAAGTCCCATATTGGTAGAAGAAGTATTATGTGGAACCATTCTAACAATGAGTCCATTTTATGAAACAAAATCATTATTTGATCAATTAATACGTGAAAAGAAAAGAATAAAGTATCTAGAGAGTGAATTGTCGAAATATAAAAAACTAAACGACTCTTTCCCGGAAATTATTGGCTGCAGTGAGGTTTTAATGGAAACGCTCTTTATAGCGAATAAAGTTGCAAAATCGGATTCTACAATACTTATCACTGGAGAGAGTGGAACTGGAAAGGAACTTATAGCTAAAGGTATACATAAAGTTAGTTTGAGAAAGGATAAGCCGTTTATTCGAGTAAATTGTGCGGCGATTCCTCCTAATCTAATTGAAAGTGAATTATTCGGCCATGAGAAAGGAGCATTCACAGGAGCACTTCATATGAGAAGGGGTAAGTTTGAGCAAGCAAATAACGGGACGATCTTTCTAGATGAGATTGGGGACTTAAAATTAGATCTACAAGTAAAGTTACTACGTGTTTTACAAGAAAAAGAAATAGTTAGGGTTGGAGGAGATAAGACTATAAAGCTAAATGTTAGAGTACTAGCTGCGACTAATGGAGACTTACAAAAAATGGTCCATGATAGAGAATTTAGAGAAGACCTCTATTATAGACTTAATGTAATTCCCATTCATGTTCCTCCACTTAGAGAAAGGAAGACTGATATTCAATCATTAATTGAATATTTTAGGATACACTTCAATACCGTGCTAAATAAAGAAATACATTCATATACAGATGATTTTTTACATGTCCTTATTAAATATAACTGGCCAGGTAATATTCGAGAATTGCAAAATGTGATTGAACGGGCCATGAACCTAAGTGAGAATGATGTACTTGGAGTTGGAGATTTACCGAAAAATATTAAAATGAATTCTCAGCAAAATAGTATTACAAATAACCAGTTTGAGAATACAGAAGCAATTTTAACTATGAGCGAATATGAAAAAAAGATTTTGAAACATGTTATTCAGTTTTATCCAAGTTTTAATGTAGTAGGGAAAGCATTGGGGTTAACTCATAAAACTGTGGCAGCTAAAGTAAGAAAATATCACCTGGAATCCTATATAGGTAGGCTAAAAGTTCAAAATATTATTGTGATTTCAAGGGGATAAAAATTGGCATGATATTTGCTTGAAAAGTAATGTTAGAAATTTTTAGAGAAAGGAATAGAAGCTTATGAAGAAATTTATTAATAATCCAGAAACAGTAGTTAGGGACATGATTGATGGAATGTTATTTGCGCATCCGGATAAACTACAAAATTTGCCGGATACAAATATAATCATTCGAGCTACTAGTCCATTTCAAGGTAAAGTAGCAATTGTAAGCGGAGGCGGGAGTGGCCATGAACCAGCGCATATTGGATTTGTTGGTAAAGGGATGCTTGATGCAGCAGTAGTAGGCGAAGTTTTTACCTCTCCAACACCAGACCAAATTTTTGAAGCAATTCAAAAAGTAGATAGTGGAACCGGTGTCTTATTAATTGTAAAAAACTACTCAGGGGACATAATGAATTTTGAAATGGCTGCTGAAATGGCTGAAGCAAAGGGAATACCAATTGCTTCAGTAATTGTGAATGATGATGTTGCTGTTGAGAATAGCTCCCATACTACCGGAAGAAGAGGAATTGCTGGGACAGTATTTGTTCACAAAATAGCCGGAGCACTGGCTGAAAAAGGGGCCTCGCTTAAAGAAGTTGAAGATGTTGCAAATAAAGTGATTGCTAATTTACGTAGTATGGGCATGGCATTAACTACTTGTACTGTACCGGCAGTTGGTACATCCGGTTTTGAAATTGGTGAAAATGAAGTAGAGGTCGGCATGGGCATCCATGGTGAACCTGGAACTCACCGTATTAGTATGACATCAGCCAATGAAATGGCTGAACTTCTTTTAGAACGTATTTTAAGTGATATACAGTTAAAAATTGGTGACAAAGTCGCAGTCATGATAAATGGTTTAGGTGGGACACCGTTAATGGAATTGTATATTTTAAATAAAATGATTAACATAATTTTAAGTGAAGCTGGTATAGATATCTGTAAAACATATGTTGGAGAATATATGACAGCAATTGATATGGCCGGATTTTCTATTACTATACTAAAACTAGATGAGCAACTGATTGATTTACTTAATGAGCCGGCAAATACGACAAATTGGCGTATACAATAGGAGGAACCAACATGAATATTACACCAAGACATATTATCAATTGGATGCAACTCACAGCCAAACAAATAGAGTATCAAAAAGAAAATCTAACGCAACTTGATCAATTAATAGGTGATGGAGACCATGGTATTAATATGGATAGAGGTTTTAAAGAAGTTGAAAAAAAGATATTATATACCGCTTATGATGATATTGGAGATTTATTTCATGATATTGGAATGGTGCTCATTTCAAAAGTTGGGGGTGCATCAGGCCCACTATATGGAACGGCATTTTTAAGGGCTGGTAAAGTGTTAAAAGGAAAAAATAAAATTACAATAGATGAACTGGGGCATGCTTTGCAAGAATCTGTAAATGGTATTTGTCTAAGAGGAAAAACTCAGATAGGGGATAAAACAATGCTTGATGTTTGGGAACCTGTTTTGAAGTATATACAACGACATGGAGAAAAAATAAAACCTTTTGGTCTTATCATATTTGCAAGAGAACAAATGGAAAAAACTAAGCCATTACTAGCTAAAAGGGGGCGTGCTTCTTTTTTAGGAGAACGGTCTATTGGTCATTTAGATCCGGGAGCAGTCTCATCTTTTATTATCTTTGAAACACTATGTTTATCTCTTATAGGTGAAAAGGATATTATTAATGAACTTAGGGAGCAATTGTGATGAGTAATGTGGGAATAGTTTTAGTTTCTCATAGTAATCAATTAGTGGAAGGATTAAAGGTTTTGCTAGATCAGTTAAGTTCTGATGTTTCCAATGTCTCTGCAGGAGGAACAGATGATGATGGAATCGGGACAAGTGCCAATAAAATTAAAGATGCTATTAAGTCTATCTATAACGAACGGGGTGTAATTGTATTTCTAGATTTGGGGAGCGCTCTAATTAATACTGAATTAGCTATAGAATGGTTAGCTGAAGAGGGACTAAATCAAATAAAAATAGCAGATTCACCATTAGTAGAGGGCTCTTACGTAGCAGTTGTTGAATCAGGATGTGGAAAAGAACTAGAAGAAATATATATAGCTGCACTTGAGGCGAAAAACATTATAAAAATATAAAGGGAGCTTATCTTATGAGAATCGAAAAAAATTTAATTGTAACTCGTAAGGATGGAATTCATGCAAGACCAGCAAGTGAAATAGTAAATGGCTTAAAAGATTATAACTGTTCGGTTGAATTTATGTTTAATGGTAAAAAAATAAACGCAAAGAGTATTATTCAATTAATGGGGTTAGCAATAAAAAAGGGAACAGAATTACATGTAAGTCTTGATGGGGAAGATGCTGAGGATGCTCTTGTGTTTATACAATGGTTTTTGAAATAACAAAGGAGGTCGTAAAATATGTCTCCTTTTATGGGGGAACTAATTGGAACTTTAATTCTTATTCTATTAGGGAATGGTGTTGTAGCAGGTACTTTGCTGAAAAAATCCAAAGCACAGAATTCCGGGTGGGTTGCAATTACTCTTGGCTGGGGATTAGCAGTTACTTTTGCTATATATATAGTAGATAACATAAGTGGTGCACATTTGAATCCTGCAGTTACAATTGCTTTTGCTTGTATAGGGGTATTCCCTTGGAGTGAAGTTCCTTCCTATATTGGTGCTCAGTTGATTGGAGCTTTTTTAGGTTCAATATTTGTCTGGCTCCAGTATTTTCCGCATTGGAGAGAAACTAAAAATCAAGAAATTATATTGTCGGTGTTTTCTACAAGCCCTGCAATAAAAAGCTGGCCGTCCAATTTGTTAAGTGAAATTATTGGCACCGCGGTATTTGTATTTTCAATTTTAGCTATGGGTCATTATAAAGTTACAGATGGGCTCCTTCCAATATTAATAGGAGCGTTAATAGTATCTATAGGTTTATCTCTTGGCGGAACAACTGGATTTGCTTTAAATCCGGCTCGAGATTTTGGGCCAAGACTAGCACATCAAATCTTACCAATATGTAATAAAGGCTCTTCGGATTGGGGATACGCATGGATTCCCATAATTGGTAGTACCATAGGAGGAATTATAGGAGCTATATGTTTTCAATTGTTTTATTAAGCAATTAATATATTGAACTTTAATTAGAAAGTAATTAGTTAACCACATTTACTATTGATCATACAATGCAAAGGGGTATTTAAATGAAAAATAAAAAATGTATGCTTAAAAAAATTACTATAACTTCTATTATAATGTGGAATTGTTTTACCTTAAATTTACCGACAGCACACGCTGATACAAAAATAGAAAGTATTGTGGATATTGGGGACAATGGACAAAATGCAAAGGTATATAATAATTTTTCTACTCTTTTTGATGACCAAGCAAAAATAAAAACATCGCTTTTAGTTTCAATAATTGATGATCCATACAGCAATAAACAAATTGCTGTCATTAAAACCGATGGAAGTAATATTAGTGCAAATAAATCAGTAGAAGGATTAACAGATGAATATGGACATGAAGCTGGATATATGTCAGCCGTTTTAAAATGGGCTTCATCTTATAACATTGGAATGGAGTTAACAAATGATAATTCCCAATTTTATAAAGTTTCACCAATAAATACGATAGATACAAAAACAATAACTTCCACTATTGGCTATAATATATGGGGGGAAATAAAAGTAAGTGATAAACCGGATGGTGGAGGATCAGGAGGTATGAATTGGTCAACTAGTACATCATATGATCAACCAGACTATAAAACAGTATTAGAAACTGATACAGCTAATAAAGTTCAATGGAGAATACCATTCATTTCTACAATGAATCAAGGCTATGGTCCATATAATAGAGACTCTGATGATTCTATTTATAGAAATCAACTTTTTATGAAGTCGAGAAATGCAGCAACGTGGGCAAAGGACAATTTTATATCTAGTGATGAAATGCCAGCTTTAGCATCGTATGGATTTTCTCCAGGAATGATTGCAGTTGTTATTGCAGATAAATTGGAAGATATATCTACTTTTAAAATTACTTATACTAGAAATTCTGATGATTATCGAATGGATTGGACATCATTTTTTAATGGAGTTCATGGTAGTGGTGCAGGCTGGTGGGTAGGTGGCAATATTAAGGATGTAAGTAAAAGTATCTCTGTTCATAATTATTCGGTGGATTGGAAAAATCATAGGCTAATTGAAAATTAGTTTCTATGTTTAAAACTATAAGAATGTACTTAAAATAATAGGGTGCGTATTTGTACAGAAACGTTTTAAATATTCAATAAGATGTCACAGGATTATTTGATAAATATGCTATAATTTAAATTGTAGTTCATTCTGTTCCGTATAGCCTAAACTACAATTAATCTATTCACCACTTAAGTATTTTCAATTTGTGTAGTTTAATTAACGCGCATAAAAAAACCAACTTAACTAGAGTTGGTTTTTTTATTATTATTATACTGAACCAATTAATAAATGTAGTTTATAAATCAATAGATAAACCAGAATATAGGTATATATGATTGAAAATTACTTTCTATTTCATATACATTTCCAAGCTAAATAGTAAAATGAGAGGAATTTTGATCAATATGAGAAAAATAGTCTTTGTTATATTATGTGTTGTTTACAATAATACCAGGGATAACGTCACTCATCTATCAACTTAAGAAAAATATATATTATGGGCAAGCATATAGTGTCAGCAATCGCATAATAAGTCACTTATTTAAATTGAGATATGGAACTTTTATGCATAATGGTCACGTAAAAGGAAAAGCTAACTTATATTCTTTTAAAGTTGGTGACCTTGAGATGCAATCTAATCCATATCATAGAAGTCTTACTCTGATAGAACTAGCAACATTGGTTATATGTAACATTTGTGGAATTGGTTTACTATCGTTACCAAATACTATTGCAAGTGGGACCTTGTTTGCGGATGGATGGATTATATTGCTTGGTTCAGGCCTTATAGTTGTTATTCTTGGCTGGATTGCTACAAAATTATCTGCTTATTTTCCGCTAATGTCCTTTTATGAATACACAAGTACATTAGTTTCAAGACCTGTGGCATTTCTTTTTTCGGTAATAGCGATATGTATTTATCTTTGTATTGCTGCTTATGAAATAAGAAGTATTTCTGTCATAGTAAATCTGTATTTAATGGAAAATACAGATGTTAAAATTATTGCTTTTTGTTTTGTATTAGTTCTTTCGTATGGTTTATGTGGATCAAGAATGGCTTTAATACAAATTTGCATCTTAGGTTTATATGTTGTTATAGTATCGCTTATTATATCATTTATATTGAATGTAAATAATATTGATTTCACTCATCTATTCCCGATTTTAAAAACACCACCAATGGGTTATATCCGTGGCTTAAAAAATTCTGGTTTTGCTTTCTTAGGATTTGAGGTTGTATTATATTATAGTTTCTTAGTCAGTAACCCTAAGAAAGCGCCAGTATATGTAGTAAGTGCGTTGTTAGTAGTAGTAATGTTATACACAATTACTTATTTAATTTGTATATGTGTTTTTTCTCAATCTGTTGTTCAAGAGTTGGTATATCCGGTTGTAGAATTAGGAAAAGAAGTAGAGATTGGGGAGTTTTTAGAAAGATTTGATGCCATTTTTTTTATGACTTGGATTATTACTATTTTCTCGACTACTTTAATCTACATAGATATGATGGTGATTGTGTTAACATCTATATTTAAGAAGACAAAGAAACATACTTTTGTTTTTATTTTAATGCCCATTGTATATATGATTTCCATATTCCCAAATGGTCAAGAAGAAGTAAGTCACTTTGGAAATATAGCTACAACAGCTAATTTCTTCTATATTTTAATTATCCCACCGGTATTACTATTAATTACTTTTGTAAAGAAAAAGAAGAGTCAAAGGCGTACGAATTAAGAATAATGTTAGCGAGTTAATACACACGTATATAAAAATTAATGCATATACATGAAAAAGCGTCGTCCATCACTATGGTACGGCTTTTTTGTTTTTTGCACTTTTTGGCATACACATAGAGTATGGTGTAGAGTGAGATAATGAAATTCGAGGTGTATATGGGATTCAGCCGGGATATGTGTAAAGATGGGTCATATCCTAGGTTCTATTTCCGTAATATAATCTTTTTCTATGTTTATAGATATATCAGGAGATTTTCATTAAAGTCTATATGAAGAACAGAACATTCTTTGTATAAATATATACTTTAAGTCGCTGGATATGTGGTGCTACCCAAAATTGAATGCTTTATTCATAAAATGTTCAATTTATATCTATTGTGAAAAAAATCACAATAGATATAATGAATATATATAAATGTTTTAAATAATTATAGTGTTTATATTTTTTTGAGAACTGATAAACGAGCTGCTTTTATATTGTCATATTCTTGCGGTTTTTTTATAAATATAATTGTTATTTTTAGATACATACTCTCTTTAAAGTTGAGAAAATATCCAGTTTAACCAAGATTTAAAATATCAATTTTTAATGTTTGCTTACGAAGGATTAGCTCTTCTATCAAATTTTTGTCTCCAAAATGTAAAATGTTTTTCAGAAAGCTGCCTTTAGTAACGTATGATTCGTAAGAAGGGGTTATTGTTTTTTTATTTGCTATTTCACCAAAATGTATAAGGAGAAGGTGATGAGGAGAATTGCATTTCCATTTGTATTAACAACTTCAAGAAGAAGAAAACCATTCTCTTTGCAACTTTGTGTGCAGGCGATATAAACTATCTTATCAGATACAGCGGCAATGTTTTTAGTAAATGGAATCGATTTCATTTCGCGAATAACAGTGCTTTTCTTTAGTTGGAAAAAGGGGAAATATGTATAGTCTGTCATTTAATCAAATTTTTCGTAAGTAACATATGCGCAATTAACCACATACATGGCATCTTTATCATTCACAGAATTTCAAATTGATTTCTTTCATGTTCGATTGTATTTATACTCATGTTTTTTTCGAGATAAATACTTTCCTTATCGATGAGGAAAGTCGCAAGTGGAGTTTCACTCCTATTTTGGTTTGATGAAACTCAGTCTATTTTTAGTTGATTAAGTTTAGAGTAAGCGCGTATATAAATCAATGATTTTCAATAGCATGTTCTTTCTATAATTTGAAAGCGTTTTCTTTTAGTGGATTATTTTATAAGATTACGAACCTTTTCCGCAAGAAATTATGTGTTTTAAGTAATGATTTGAAAGATGGTGAATTGGAGACTCGCAAACTCATTATCAGTAGTAAAGAAATTTTATGAAAAAAATGAGCTTTAAATAGCCTAGGGGGTGGTTTTCTCAGGGATAGAAAAAGTTGTTTTTTAATAGTTAAAGATTGATGAAACGAAGAAGAAAAGTTGTGTTGGTTGCGTCTATACGGAAAAAAATTAGGATGAAATATTTAGGAGGTATAGAGATGGTAGGGATTATCCTAGCAAGCCATGGCCAATTTGCTGAAGGCATTTTACAATCTGGCGCAATGATTTTTGGAGAACAAGAAAATGTTAAAGCTGTTACCTTAATGCCTAGCGAAGGTCCAGGCGATTTGAGGGCGAAAATGGAAGCTGCAGTTGCATCTTTTGATAATCAAGATGAAGTATTATTTTTAGTCGATCTATGGGGCGGTACTCCATTCAATCAAGCTAATGGCTTGTATGAAGAACACAAAGACAATTGGGCGATCGTTGCTGGTATGAGCTTACCAATGGTGATTGAAGCTTATGCATCTCGTTTATCAATAACGTCTGCTCAAGAAATCGCAGCACAAATCGTTAAAACAGCAAAAGAAGGGATAAGGATTAAACCTGAAGAGCTGGAACCCAAAGAAAGTACTGATACTGCAGTTGCTAAAGATGGAAAAGCAAAAGGCAGACTTGCTCCCGGTACAGTAGTTGGTGATGGGAAAATCAAGTTCGTTTTAGTCCGTGTGGATTCTCGTTTATTGCATGGTCAGGTAGCGACTGCATGGACAAAGTCTACACAACCAAATCGTATTATCGTAGTTTCAGATGCAGTGTCTAAAGACGATCTTCGTAAGAAATTAATCGAACAGGCGGCACCACCAGGGGTTAAGGCCAATGTTATTCCAATCAGCAAAATGATTGAAGTTGAAAAAGATCCCCGTTTTGGTAATACTAATGCACTAGTATTATTTGAAAACCCACTAGATGTCCTAAGAGTTATAGAGGCTGGTGTGGATATTAAAGAAGTTAACGTTGGTTCAATGGCCCATTCAACTGGAAAGGTTGTTGTAAATAAGGTACTTTCTATGGGAAGAGAAGATGTTGAAGCTTTCGAGAAAATGAAAGCAAAAGGCATTCATTTTGATGTACGTAAAGTACCTAATGATTCCCGTGCCAACATGGATGACATTCTAAAAAAAGCGAAGGTTGAATTAGCATAGTGACATAGCAAATTTAAATGAAATGGGGGATCATAGTGTCTACTATAGAAATAATTTTAGTAATACTAATTGCATTTCTAGCCGGTATGGAAGGAATATTAGATGAATTTCAATTCCATCAACCACTTGTGGCATGTACATTAATCGGTTTAGTAACAGGTAACCTGGAGGCAGGTATTGTTCTTGGCGGTACACTTCAAATGATTGCACTTGGATGGGCAAATATTGGGGCAGCCGTAGCGCCAGATGCCGCATTGGCATCTGTTGCATCGGCAATCATTTTAGTATTAGGTGGACAAGGTATTAGTGGTGTTGCATCAGCAATCGCAGTAGCGGTACCACTAGCAGTAGCAGGACTTTTCTTAACAATGATTGTTCGTACACTTGCTGTTCCTATCGTTCACATGATGGATACGGCAGCTGAAGAAGGAAATATTAAAAAAATTGAAGCGTTACACATCGCTGCGGTGTGTTTACAAGGGATCCGAATTGCGATTCCTGCCGGAGCACTTTTATTTATCCCTGCACAAAGCGTTCAAGGATTCTTGGAATCAATGCCTGCATGGTTAACTGATGGAATGGCTATTGGTGGTGGAATGGTTGTTGCTGTTGGTTATGCATTAGTTATTAATATGATGGCAACAAAAGAAGTATGGCCATTCTTCATTATTGGTTTCGTAATAGCCGCAATTTCTCAATTAACACTTATTGCACTTGGTGCATTGGGTGTAGCTTTAGCTCTTATTTATTTGAGTCTTTCTAAAATGGGTGGTTCTTCAAATGGTGGTGGAGGTAACTCTGGTGATCCACTTGACGATATCTTAAACGATTATTAATTCAGGAGGAGGAGAAGACAAATGGCAGAAAAAATTCAATTAACAAAAAGAGATCGCTTAGCCGTTGCATGGCGATCTACATTTATTCAGGGTTCTTGGAACTATGAACGTATGCAAAATGGTGGTTGGGCCTTCTCGATGATTCCAGCAATTAAAAAATTATATAAATCAAAAGAAGATCGAAAAGCGGCGTTAAAACGTCATTTAGAATTCTTCAATACACATCCCTATATTGCTTCACCAATTTTAGGAGTTACATTAGCACTTGAAGAAGAACGCGCTAATGGTGCAGAAGTTGATGATGTGGCAATTCAAGGGGTTAAAGTTGGGATGATGGGTCCTTTAGCCGGTGTTGGTGATCCAGTGTTCTGGTTTACTTTACGTCCGATGTTAGGTGCTTTAGGAGCATCATTAGCAATGGGTGGGAATATCCTTGGGCCAATCCTTTTCTTCTTAGCTTGGAATCTGATTCGTTGGGGATTTATGTGGTATACACAAGAATTTGGTTATAAAGCTGGTTCTAAAATTACTGATGATCTTTCAGGTGGATTATTACAAGATATTACAAAAGGAGCATCAATCCTTGGTATGTTTGTACTTGCAGCCTTAGTGGAACGGTGGGTATCAATTAAATTTAAGCCAGTCGTATCTGAAGTTCAGTTAGATAAAGGTGCGTATATTGAGTGGGACAAACTTCCCGGAAATGGTGAAGGGATTCGTCAATCTTTTGAACAAGTAAACTTAGGAATGGCACTGTCACCTACGAAAGTGACTACCTTGCAAGATAACTTAGATCAATTAATTCCTGGTTTGGCCGCATTGCTTCTGACATTCTTCTGTATGTGGTTGCTTAAGAAAAAAGTCAGCCCAATTGTTATTATTCTTTCATTATTCGTAGTTGGGGTAGTTGGTCACGTAATCGGACTTTTATAATTTAAGTTGCTGACGTTTTCAATTCTTTAGATTTATTATTTAGGAATTGTTGAAATTGAAGTGTAGTTTAGTAGCCTGTGAATCGATAATAGTTCGCATGCAAAAAGTGGCTGGAGATTATCGTTTCGGCCGCTTTTTGTATTAACTTAATAGTTTGAAGTAACGAATTATAAATAGGATAAATGAAATGGAGCGGATATGATGGTTCAATCAATTAATACAAAAGTAGATTTAGTAATAGATGCCACCGCTTTTACGGGACTTACAGACTATGGGAAAATTATGATTGGTGATAAAGGGTTTGAATTCTATAATTGTCGTGATACGCGCAAATTTATTCAAATTCCGTGGGAGGAAGTAGATTACGTTGTAGCCTCTGTGATGTTTAAGGGGAAATGGATTCCACGTTATGCGATTGAAACGAAGAGAAATGGAATCTTCACCTTTTCTTCTAAGGAACCTAAGAAAGTTCTTCGGGCTATACGAGAATATATAGATCCAGGTCATATGGCACAGTCCCTAAGCTTTTTTGATGTTATTAAACGTGGTCTTAAATCGTTAGGTAAAAAGAAATAGTAAAGTGAAAAGAAGGGTGTATTTTTCATATAGGAGCTAACATGGTTTGGGTGTAAAAATAGAATAAAAGATAATAAAGTATATAGATTCCTATCGGAATTGTATTTTTTGCTGCGAGTCCAAACAATTGGTGGATGAATTTTTGCAGGTTTTGTATAGACTGGTCCCCTAAATCAACTTGCTATTTTTTAACTGGGGGTCATCATACATGCCATCAAATCAATATGTTAGGTTGATTCCTATTTGTAAAAAAATGAAGTCCTCCCTATGAAATTGACAGGTATTGTATAAAAAGTGGATAATTTCGGGCAAATTATGAGATCAAAAGAAACAAGAAAAATTTTACGAGTGGATCCAGATGACATGATAGAAATTTTTTGCTAACTTGTAATAAAAAAATTATTTTTCTTTTTGGGGTGAATCTGTTTTCCTAAGTTGATGAACATGTATGATGCACTTACTCCTAATGATTTGGAGTAATACTCAAAAATGGAATGTAGATTAAAATACTTAAACTACCTGTTTTCTATATTATTTTGGTTGCTGTCAGCTACTCCTGTCGTTTTTCTTTAAGTTAGGGAGATGTATTTGAAATTTTGAAAGATCTTGGTGTATCGGTCCATCCCACAATCATCATGCTGCATATGCCTTTACAAAAAGCTTAGTTAGAATGTTTGGAGAACCAAGGGTTATAATAACAGACAAAGCACCAGAATAACTTTTTGTATTAAAAAAGTTAAAGAAACAATGATTTATAAACATACAGATTATTGTACCATCAAATATTTAAATCATTTTATAGACCAGGACCATGTGCATATAAAACACCACTTGGCCAAATCTGCAGAATTTCAAATTCCCTCTCATAATTCACGTACGATAAAGGGTATCGAGACCATTCATGTCTTATATAAATATTCAAAGAGGTTTCGCCTTTTTAACGAACAATGAACTTTAAAAATTACTGGTTATTTCCTAAACGATGTTCCGCATCTATCAACTTGTTTGTGCTTATTTCAAACTTTGCAGCAGAACTTACTAAGTAAAGGAAAAGTATTTGAATAAGTTTGTGTCTTCGAATAATAAAAACATAGACTTTATAATATTCTATGTAACGCTAATAACCTATTTACAAGTAGGGTGTAATTTTTTAAGCTAAATCTGGAATTTCTATTTCAGTAGAATAAATTCGAAAAAAGGAAAAGGACGAGTTATATGCTAAAAGGAAAAAAGATACTTCTATGTGTAACAGGAGGAATTGTAGTTTTTAAAGTGGCTGCGTTAACAAGTAAATTGACACAAGCTGGTGCCATTGTAAAAGTGATGATGAGTGAGTCAGCAATGAAGTTTGTTACGCCCCTTACATTTCAGGTACTTTCTCGCAATAATGTATATACAGATACATTTGATGAGAAAAATGCGGCAGTTATTGCTCATATTAATCTAGCAGATTGGGCAGATGTTGTACTTATTGCACCAGCTACAGCAAATTGCATTGGTAAATTAGCTAGTGGTATTGCGGACGATATGATTACAACGACTTTGTTAGCCACTACAGCTCCGGTGTGGGTTGCACCTGCTATGAATGAGAATATGTATAAAAATAAAATTGTTCAAACAAATATGATGACATTGAAAACATTAGGATATGCATTTATTGAGCCTAGGAAAGGTTTTTTAGCATGCGGTTATGTTGCAAAAGGAAGATTAGAAGAGCCTGAAATGATTATTGCGTGTTTAGAGGCGGCTTTTAGATGTGAAGCTATTTATAAGAGAAGAAAATATTAATACGGCAGGATCAACGCGTGAAAAGATTGATTCAATTCATTTTCTGGTGAATTTTTCTTCTGGAAATATTGGTATGAAATTCCTGAAGTTGCAGCGAATTAAGGCTATAGGTGCTATTAATTTCAGGACCTATAGCCTTAACTCTGCTACTGTACAATTACAATCTTCAAAAAATATGCTAGAAGGTGTACTTAAAGTATTATTCGACTGCGGATATCGTGTTTAAAACAGCTGTAGTTGAAGAGTATCATTAGAAATATGTTCCTGATAATAAGATAAAGAAGAATGGCGATGCGGTAACTGAGTTAGAAAGAACAGTGGATATTTTAAAATGTTAGATGAAAAGAGAAATCTTCAGTTACTAATCGGTTTTATGGCCGAACCCTATCGCTATCAAGCTAAGTTTAGACAACGACAAGTATAGTAGAGATTTTTTCTTGTTTAAAAGCTAGATTTAGAGAATTTAAAGGTTGGCATACGAAATAAACCCTATCGGGTTTCATTTTTTTGAATTAGGTCGCTTGATTATCAGACATGGTATAATTGTAAACGACACCTAATATATCAAAGACAGTTTTTTCTCGTGTAGCTTGATTTTGTAAACTTTTTTTGTTGTTCTTTTGTTAGCCCATGAACAATTATACGAGTTGGTAATTTATCAATCGTTTCTAGATAAGCATTGGAAATGGAATACTACCGGCAACGAATAATGGGAGCTGTATGAGCTGAGAGAGACTTAGGGGGAAGTTCCCTAGGTCTACTCACTTAGTTATCGCTGTAAGCGGACACTCCAGTAAAAGTGGATGGGCTGAACTGGCATTACGACGACTGTGGGAACAGTTAAAACCTTTGGGAGTTGAACTGAATTTAGAGAAGACTCAGATGGCCAATGTCCTAAAAGGAGAAACCTTCGGATTTTTAGGATATTGACCTGAGACGAATACCGAACTGAAATAAGAATGGCTTCTTCGTTTTCATGTTCCCGAAGAAGAAAGCTCGCACGGCAGTGAAAGCAAAAATTCGGGAACTTATTCAAAACTTAGGAGTGAAGCTAGCACAAGACTTGATAAAACAAATCAATGCCGTACTGACTGGATGGGTGAACTACTTCCGGGTTGGGAACTCTAGTCAAGCTTTCGGCGAAGTACGTGATTATACGGAGATGAAAATTCGCACACTGTTAACGAGAAGGAAACGCTGACGAAAGCGTAGCATCGGATAGCAGAGATGGAGTAACGAATATCTCTATGGTGTACTGGGGCTCTACTAGGACTGGAAAGTCCTTCCCCTGAAAAGTGCAGAGAGTTTTCGATGAAAGTGTCTGCACTTTGATAGGTCTCATAACCCTTTTGATGAAGTTTATGGGGTGAGGCTGGAAACGGGTCACAATTTATACCGTGTCAGTCTTTTACCCGACAAATCATATTTAAAACGTGGAAATCTTTATTTCAAATTCATCATTGGGAAACTATCAAACAAGAGCGATTAGAATGCCATGTGTATGGAAAACTCATTTCCATTTTTATCTGCTTTTCCACGATGTTTAAGATGCGCCAACTTCTGTTATGAAAGCACAAAAGAGAGCTAAGTGAATATAAAGCAATTGGGATGATTCAAGATCATCTATCTCTATTTTATCAAGCGATACAGAAAAATACCCAAGAAATAGCGAAGGTTCTGATCCCCTGTTTCACCTCCTACAGAAGAATGAATGCCCACTAATGCTTGTTTTGAAATCTTTCCCCTCAGCACATATATACATACCCTATCTATAATAATTTGACTACTGAGGGATATTTTCATACGCTAACTGCATTATAATATCTTTATGTTCCGGGTATTTTAATAAAAGACGCTCTTGGGTAAAGAGTTCAAAATCTTCAAATTCAAAACCTGGAGAAACCATACAACCAACTAAAGAACATGTATCTTTCTCCATAACTGTCGATCCAAAAATTGAATTTTTACTAACTAAAGCCTGAGGAACCTCTCCATTCTCTAGATTCATTCCTAATTTAATTTCATTATATTGTCCATTTTCTTGAATAACATGAATTTTTAGCGAACTTCCACCATGATAATACCATAACTCATCTGATTTCAAACGATGAAAGTGCGATACATCATTAGAAGTTAATAGAAAATAAATACTTGTATAGAGTTTTCGTTGTCTCACAAAGTTTACATGTAAACTTTTGTCTGTAACATGTTTCTCAGACGCAAATGTTCTTTTGTAATATCCCCCTTCCGGATGACGTACAAGACCTAGTTTTGATACCCAATAGTCTAATTCACTTATCTTCATAACAAATCCCTCTTCTCCCTTTTCAACTATTGCATTCATTTATTTATACGATTATTCTTTCAATACTACTATTTAACTGTTACTTCCATGTTTTTAACACTTTTTCCTACTGATTCAAATTATTCAATAGTATACCTTAAATATAGATCTATGATATTTCAAGTCTATTTGGCATACACAAAAAAAGGTTCTGGTGCAAAAAAGCTAAATGATTTGAAATAAGAGAACTAAAAAACGAACAGTGCATACCACACGATATGCCACTTCGTGTGAAAAAATATTTAAACAATATCATTGAACAAGACGACTGGTTTATCAAAAAACAGATTCGGAATATGTTTGGATTGAAATCATTGTATACAGCTACAAAAATGATTGCTGGAATAGAAGCTATGCATATGGTCAAAAAAGGACAAACTCTCCAAGGGGAGAAGTCTGTCCAAAGGCAGATATATCTGATCAATGAATTCTTTGGTTTAACAGCAGAACGTTCCATTACGCTAGGAATCTTTTACTCTTCTTTTATATCCCACTATTTTTGCAACAGAACCCTTATTTAAAGGTTCTAGTTTCTACTATTTTAGGAGTATTTTTATATGTTATATCATAAACAACTACTTGTAAATCGCTTCCATAAATTCCTTCCACTTTTGTAGTACCATCTATCGTTAAATCTTTGTTGTTATTAAAATTAACACCAGTAATTTGTTTTTTTTGCTCAGTTGTTAGACCTCTCCACATATCCGCTGTAGAATATGTATAGGTAGGATATTTAGTAGGACGTGGGAATCCAGGACCATAATATGTTGCACGTACTTTTAAATTTGATTTTACATCCGTTCCTTTTCCATGAAAATCTATGTCACCTGTGAATTTTTTCTTTAATAGATTTACTTCTACTTTATAAGTTCTACCTGCTGGCACTTTAATATTTTGCGGTGGAGCTGTAAGGGTTTCAGTTGTTGTATTTGTAGTTGTTGTATTTGAAGCAGAGTTGAATTCTGCATTTAAGTTTATTCCTCCTGGTAAGAGGATAGGAATTTTCAATAGACTAGTAGTGCTTGTTGCCTTAAATCCTTGAATAACAGTAGAACTCACAGAATTTGTAACTGCTTGTGAATACGATGCTGTCGTAAATGTTTGTTCTTGATCTGTAGTATTTTTAAATTCATTCTCACCTATATATTGTGGCTGTAAATCATTATAGTGCAAATTTTTTATATCATCAGCATTCAGATCAAAAGACATAGTAGTATTTTTATTTTCTAGTCGAATAATGTGATAATAGTCCCCTATGTCTTTTAATTTCAGATTATTATTATAATAATAATCTGAAATTTTATTCATTTGTTGATCAACATCTGTAATGATATTAGATGTAATTGGGCTTAAAATAGATGAATCGGAAGTATTTCCATTTATTTCAATCATTTTATTTTGTTGATTGTTACTTTCAGCCAAAGATGTGATGGACCCAAAACTTGTTAAAGCTAGAGATAATGATGCTGTTGTTACAATTAATTTTTTTCTCATTTTATGTCTCCTTTTATAATTGAGTAGAATTTATATTTCTGTAATAAACTTTATCAAAATTATTGTCGATAAATATATTATTATATATATATTTTATGAAAAAAATATGGATAATTATTGATATTTTTTCCTTCATTTTTTAAAAATTCTACTTAAATATAGGTTATAGTGATATATTTCTCGCTCCTTTTATATAGAAAAGCATCTAAAATGAGCTTTTTTAATACAAATATTACGGTTCTAGTGCAAAAATAGTGGGATATGAAAGAAGAGTAAAAGATTCCTAGCGTAATGGAACGTTATGCTGTTAAACCAAAGAATTCATTGATTAGATATATCTGCCTTTGGACAGACTTCTCTCCTTGGAGAGTTTGTCCTTTTTTGACCATATGCATAGCTTCTATTCCAGCAATCATTTTTGTAGCTGTATGCAATGATTTCAATCCAAACATATTCCGAATCTGTTTTTTGATAAACCAGTCGTCTTGTTCAATGATATTGTTTAAATATTTTTTCACACGAAGTGGCATACCGTACATACCCATCAACTTAAGAATGGAAGCGGAATGAACTTTCGTTCTTTTTTACAAAACCTAATTCTTTTGCGAGCTCTTCCAAAAGAGAAGGGGTTAAATGACAATACAACTCTTCAGAAAATAGTTGTAATTCCTCTTGAATCGAAAGATTCATAAAAAATATCATCCTTTCTAGCTAGTTTTTTAGAAAGAATAAGGGTAGTGAAAATTCTTAAGTTGATAAGCATGGTTAAAACATTCTATATAAGCAGAAAAGAAGTCTATATATAGACTTCTTCTTTTGATAGGAAACGATAGTAACCCTTAACGTTTTTTGTATATTAATATAATTTCAGTCACAACCATTCATTATATCATTGACTCGATAGCATTTTAAATAATCAATCTATTTGTATAATATTTAAAGAGGTTCTTATAGGGTTGGTCCCTGATAAAAACGTTGCCACATTAGGTAATACCCCCGAACCACCACCACTAGAACGATTTTCTATTTGTAAACTACTTGGCGCTAACACTGTAATAATTATTTCATTATCTATATGCAAATGAGTGTTTTGATTTGCAAGAGTTGTATCGGGATCTGCTGCCCAAATATAACTTCCTAGTATAGGGTTTCCATCTAATAATAATTCAATTGCTAACACTTTAGTTGTAACAGTTTCGGGGCCTAAAGGATTACCAGTATGAGTATAATGAACTTGATATGTCCCTGGTTCAAGAGTAACTGTATCAGGCCCTACAAAACCGATAGCACCTCCATTAATAATTTGTATTGTATCAATTGGTAAAGTAGTATTAGGACTAATGTCATCCAAGTTTGTAGCAGCAAAATACGCAGAGCTAGCAATTATCCCTGTAGGTCCTGTAGGCCCTGTAGGCCCTGTAGGCCCTGTAGGTCCTGTTGATCCCGTAGGTCCCGTAGCCCCCGTAGATCCCGTAGCCCCCGTAGCCCCCGTAGCCCCCGTAGATCCTATAGGTCCTGTAAGTCCTGTTGATCCTGCAGGCCCTGTGGGTCCCGTAGGTCCCGTAGGTCCTGTAGCCCCCGTAGGTCCTGTAGCCCCCGTAGGTCCTGTAGGCCCCGCAGGTCCCGTAGCCCCCGTAGATCCTGTAGCCCCAGTAGATCCTGTAGCCCCCGTAGGTCCTGTAGCCCCCGTAGGTCCTGTAGCCCCCGTAGGTCCCGTAGGAAGAGTAAAAGAAGGGATAGGTGGAAGCGTAGGACCAACTAAATTAGGATCAAAAGCAGCAGAAAGATATTCTTTCATATCTAAGTTTTTTTTATTTTTCATATAAACACCTCCAATAAGTCAACTAATCTATTTTTATAATACTTAAAGATGTTCTCACAGGATTGTTTCCTGATAAAAAAGTTGCTACATCAGAAAATACACCTGAACCACCACCACTAGAACGATTTATTATTTGCAAGTTGCTGAACATTAACACATTGATTAATATTTTGTTACTGATTTGTAAGTGAGTAAAATCATCTATACTAATAGTGTCTGGATCTGCCCCCCAGGTATAGCTTCCCATCACAGGGTTCCCATTTAACAACAACTCTATTGCAAGCACTTCAATGTTTGGTACTCCCAATGAATCACCAGTATGAGTATAGTGCACTTGATACGTTCCTGGTTCAAGAGTAACTGTATCAGGTCCTATAATCCCAATAGCACTTCCATGAATAATTTGTATTGTATCAATTGGTAAAGTGCTATTAGAACTAATGGAATTTAAATTTGTAGCAGCGAAGTACGCAAAACTAGAGAATACACTACCCGTAGCTCCCGTAGCTCCCGTAGCTCCCGTAGCTCCTGTAGCCCCCGTCGGTCCTGTGGCTCCTGTGACTCCCATAGGTCCTGTAGTCCCCGTAGCTCCTGTAGATCCCGTAAGCCCCGTAGGTCCTGTAAGCCCTGTAGTCCCGGTCGGTCCTGTAGGTCCTGTCGGTCCCGTCGGTCCCGTCGGTCCCGTAGCTCCTGTAGCCCCCGTCGGTCCCGTCGGTCCCGTCGGTCCCGTCGGTCCCGTAGCTCCTGTAGGTCCTGTAGGTCCTGTAGCTCCCGTCGGTCCTGTAGGTCCTGTAGGTCCCGTCGGTCCTTTTGGAAAAGTAAAGGAAGGGATAGGTGGAAGCGTAGGCCCAACTAAATTAGAATCAAATGTAGCTGCAGACAGATATTCTATAATATCCCTTTTGAAACCCTTCTGCATACATAAACCTCCAATGAATTAAAAATAGTCTCTTTATTGTAAAAATACAACTTGTATAATTATATTCATTCAACTAAAAATTGTTACACTACATCAGATATTTTAGAGATTGAACGATTCTATTGTAAATCTTAAAAAAGTATAGATTGGTTGGCAAATGAGGAGCAGTATTTAAGCAGTAGCGAATATTGTTGATGTTCATTATATGCAGTAGAGACGAAGTCTGATTCAAGACTTCGTCTCTACTTATAGGTTCGGGTGCAAAAATAATGAGATATGAAAAAAAGAACAAAAGATGCCTAGCGGAATTGAACTTTATGCTATTAAACCAAAGAATTCATTGATAAGATATGTCTTCCTTTGGACAGACTATGAAGGTTTGTGCCAAATGAAACAATACACGACAATGTGTACACTTGATTTGTCCACTATTCCGTGGATTGAGATGTCACACGTTCGTGCAATTTCATAAATATGTGGACTATCATACGCAGCATCTGCAACGGACAACAACACATTTTGTTCTTCTATATCTCGAAGTAATACAGAAGTCATTTTCCTATCATGTACGTTCACTGTTACAAATGCATAAGATCATTAACAAATACGTACTTTATATCCCTTATAGGGGTTCCGCCGCATGTCTGATAATCAAGCCACTTAATTCAAAAAAGTGAAACCCGTTAGGGTTTATTTCGTATGTAAATCTTTAAATCACCTACACTCGCCCTTTAGAAAAAAGAAACAATCTCACCTAAAATTGACTTTGCATAAGCTTAGCTTGATAGTGATGTGTTGTGCCCCCTATTAAAATAAATATAACAAGATTTGTTTATAAAACACCTATAAATATTCTTGAAAATGTTCACAATAAACTTGTGAGAATGTTCACAAGTTTATTGTGAAAATGTTCGCAATTTATCCATTGTGAAAAAAATGGATAGTGTTCATGATAAATATATAAATAAAAATCAATATTTCGGAGGGGGGGTTAATGTTTATTTATTTTTAAGAAATGATAAACAAGCTACTTTTATTTTTTTACATTAACCCTAATAAAAAAGGGAGAATTATATTATGAAAAATGTATATCCAAATTGTATTACTATAATAACCACATACAAGTGTACAGCTGCTTGTGCTGAATGTTGTTTTGAGTGTAACCCTAAATTAATTGCACGGGTTACTTTAGAACAAATGAAAAAATTTATAAAAGAAAGCAAAGAATTATTTGGAGAAGAGTTAAAAGGCGTTGTATTTACAGGGGGAGAATGTTTTTTATTAGGTGATGATTTAGTAGAAGTTATTTCATATGCAACTAAATTAGGACTAGTTACTCGATGCGTTTCTAATGGTTATTGGGGAAAAAATCCTAGACTTGCAAAAAAAACATTGAAGCGTTTAAAAGAAGCCGGATTAAAAGAGATTAATATCTCTACGGGGGATGATCATCAAGAATATGTCCCATTTGATAGTGTAATAAATGGTGTTATTGAAGCATGTGAATTAGGAATAAGTTCTCTTATAGTAGTAGAAGGTCATGAAAGTTCAAAGTTTAAATACATGGACACAATAAATAATCAAAAATTTTTAGAATTCAAGAAAAATAGTGCAAATGCTGATTTATTACATGTAATAAATAATGTTTGGATTCCATTTAATAAGGATAGAAAAATAATACATAATGATTCGTTAAAACAAACTCCTAATAAATCTCTTAACTTTAAAGGATGCGATAATATGTTCCAAAATATTGTGTTAACCCCACACAATAAAGTTGCCAGTTGTTGTGGTTTAACTATGGAACACATACCAGAAATGAAAATGGGAAAATATATAGAAGGATCTCTAGAAAAATATTTTAATAACCAATTAAGAGATTTCCTTAAAATATGGATATGGGTAGAAGGTCCAGAAAAAATTTATTATTTCGCTTCTCAAATGAATAATAAAGTTCAATACAATTCTAATATCACTCATAACTGTCAAGCATGTGCTGAAATATACCAAAATGATTTGATAAAAAAAACCCTATTAAACCACTGGGAAAAAGTCTATGATGATGTAATGTTCAAATATGAATTAAAAAGAAAACAATTCCAAACAGAAGCATCATTTGCTATATATTAAGTCTAAAAGAACTATATAGTTCTTTTTATATAAAAAAATTAAAGGAGAAAATAATTATGGAAAAAGAAAGAATTTATGGATTACCAGCTAGTTTAAATCCAAACGTTTATTCTATTGAGGGATTTCATATCCCTATTCAAAGAAAAAACAACAGTAAATTGGAAGAATGCGTAAAAAATATAATGACTTCGAGTTCTGAAGCTAAAAAATTTCTTGAAAATCCTAAAGTGTATCTAAATTCAAAAGGAATAACAAATTCTAATTTAAATGTTAGTGAATTTCTTTTTAAAAAAGTATCTGTAATTGCGGATGAAGCCGTTTCGATTGCTGTACAAGAAAGAAATGCCAAAAAATTTGTTGATATTATGATAGACAAAGGTTTAATTCCTCAAAGTTTTGTTAACAGTCAAAAAGAATCTCCTGAACCTAGAGTTGCATGGGCTGTAGTAGCTGTTACTCCAGCAGTTGTGTATACTACTTTAGGAGTCGTTGGTACAGCTGTAGCTGTAGTTGCAGCAGCTGTTTATATTGGTGTAAAAGTAAAAAGCGCTAACTTTCAAAATACTGGATGGTTATCTATGAAATTAGATGAAAGTATGTCTCAACCGCTATCCATGTCTTTATTATTAGGTGATGAAAATTTTGCGAAAAAAGTTGATAAGGAAATTATGTATAGAGTTGAAAAAGAAGTTGGGAAACTTGTAAATAAATACAAAAACTTTTCCCCTATCAAAAATTTAAAATCTATTGAAAGTTGTACCCAATAGATTTTAATCCAATAAAATTATTATACATTTTAATTTCTAAATCAAGAAACATAAAGTTTTTTACTTTATGTTTCTTGATTTTCAGTAGCATAAAAAATATTCGGTGCAATTTTTATAAATTTATTAAATTATATTTTACAGTCTATGACAACATCACTGTCACTCTTCTTATTTACACTCTAAACATATAAAATACATGATGCTGCGTCAAAAAAATATACTGTAAGAGGAGTAACTTAATGAATACACTAAAAAAGATTTTTTTTTATAAAAAAAGATTTTTAATTTTAATAATTATGTTGGTAGCTTTTACAACTATAAGTAGTTTACCTATACCTTATTTGTCCAAATATATTATTGATGATGTTTTATTGAGAGGAAACACATCTCTATTGTATAAAATACTCTTAATAACACTTTTAATTGTTATTATTCAGTTATCCGTAGGAATAATAATTAGTTATTTAACATCTTTATATTCACAAAATATAGTTAAAAATATCAGATTACATCTTCATAAAAAAGCCTTTAAATCACAAACAAAAAAGTCACTATCCTTGGACTATAATCACCTGCAAACTATTATATTCAATGATTCTGATATAGTAGGAAATAGTGTTCAAGAAATTTTCTTGAGTGGGTTATCTAACTCATTGATGCTCATCTTATATTTTTTTGTTCTATTAAAAATTAACATCCATCTCGCTTTAATTTCTATATTAACTCTACCAATATTTTTTGTGACATTTCATTTATTTAGAAAAAAACTACAATTATTAAGTATGTCTGTTCAAACAGACAAAGATGTAATGTTTTCCACTCTAAATGAAAATATTAGTGGGAAGAAATTTTTACAATCTACTGAAAGTTTAAATAACCGAACATTTATTTTTCAAAAACATCTAGAAAATCTAAAAAAAAGTACCGTTAAACTTGTAAGTATCAATAGTTTTCTAGGTATTTCACTTTCTCTAATATCCCTAATTGGCCCTTTTAGTATACTACTATATGGAGTCACACTAGTAAAAAATAATATACTAACTATTGGAGAACTTATGGCTTTTTATAGTTATGCTGCTTTAATTTATCCACCTCTAATGGAACTTATAGGAATTTATCCCAAATTACATATATTGTCTGCTCCGATCTCTCGTATTAAAAATATTTTAGAAACTGAAGAATTACATGAAAATGGTGTACTGGCTATTAAAAATGGTTATGCTGAAAATCCTATCATTGCCATTAAAAATGTTACCTATTTCACCCCAAGTAATAATAGATTAATATTCAAAGAGATTAACTTATCAATTCAAATAGGTGAAAAAATACTATTAAAAGGGGATAATGGCAGTGGAAAAACTACTTTATTTGAAATAATTATTGGATTAAAAAAATCATATGACGGTGACATTAAAATATTAGGTCAAAATGTTAATGAATTATCTACTCAAGAAATTTGTAAAGTAATAGCATATGTTCCTCAAGAGAATTTTTTTTTTAAAGGTTCTATACTATATAATTTAACTTTAGGAGTATCTAATTTTGAAATGGATCGAGTAAATGAAATGGTAAAAACATTTAAATTAAATAATTTTATAAATAGTTTAGATAATAAAATCAATACAGAAATAGATAAAGTTATTACAAATCTAAGTAGTGGACAAATCCAAAAAATAAAACTAATTCGTTCTTTACTACAGAATCCTCAAATTTTATTAATAGATGAAGCATTTTCAAACCTAGATAATGAATCTTTAATTTCAATAATAAACTATATAAATGAACAATTTCCTAACATGGCTGTAATATTTGTTAATCATAACTATTCAAAAGTATTAGAGCAATTTACAAATAAAATTTATAATATATCTAACTACTCGTTAAACTAAATAAAATAATTTAACAATGATAAAGATTTAGTAACCAGTCATATGAGACGCTCAAAAACCTTATTTAAGGGTAAATTAGTTAAATATCATACAAATATTTCCGATTTAACATTCTAAGTCCGCAAAATCCTAATGCTACTTCATATAGAAAATTAAGGTTTATTAAAGTTGAAATGGTAATTAAAGGATAGCGAAAACGTAAGGAGGAAATTTATATGACAATGTATATAATAGGTACTTTGTTTTCAATTATAGCAATCTTATTTTATAAAAAAAAGGCTTTATTTTTAATAGCTGGTTTTGATAAAAATGAATTTAGCGAAGTACAAATAAATAAGTTAACAAAGACAATGGGAGACTTTATGTTAAACATAGCTATATTAATAATAGCAAATAGATTATCTGATCAATTTGTTCCTAATACAGTTACAAAAAACTTCGTTGATAAAGTTATATTAGTTGAGTTTGCTATTTCATTAATTGTACTTACCTATAAACTTTTTAGTCTTAAAAAAGTTACTTAATAAAATAACATTTAACATAACTTTGATAGATAAAATTTAAAAACGCAAAAGAAAATTTATATAAATTGAATGTTTTTGTCCAAATTAGGGTGTTTTTGCCCATTTTTGGGGAATGGGCAAAAACACCCTAGAAGAAAAAGCATTTATTGGTTATGATGGGCCATTAATTGAATTTATAGATGGATTAATATTTTGGGTATTGCAGATTATTTGAGACAAGAATGGATGCTAGCAGTCTTAAATCTATTTTTATTAATAAATTTAGTTAATTCTTTTCCATTTAAGCCTTTGGGGGAATATTGGATTTTAAAGATAGTTGGCTATAGAATAGCATAATACAGAAAACGTTATTTGGTTTGAGGGTGTTGCAAAACTAAAATAAATATGCAATGTTATGAATCAGAAAAACTAGCTGGACATGCAATAAGTAACGATGTTTTCCATACCAACGGGGCTGTTTCAGTCCCTGATCTTTGAGTTTACTAAACTGTTGCTCAATGAATTATACAAGCTACTCCGTAAGGCTGTACTATCAATTAAGACGCAAGGAATCAACCCTAAATTTATTTCTTGAAGAATTTGCTTATGAATTAATGAAATGCCTTCTTTACGAAAACAAGTGCCTACCCGTGAAATTGTATAGATATGAGGGACGGAAGATAGACCACAAGATGCACGAAATATAGGATATTGATGTAAAAAACGAGTTAATTTTCGTAAAGAATCAATTTGAAATACGGTTTTCGAGAAAAAACATTTGAGTAAGGCTTTTCTACAGATAGGTGGTCGACCAATAACGGGCGGAACGCCTACAATGGTTAAGCTATCTACATACGCAAATAAAATATGTAAAATGGATTGATTTTCATCAAAATTGGTTATTATACTAGTAAATCCGTCCTTTCTGGAGATAGTTTGGGATACTATCATTCTTCAAAGAAAACGGATTTTTTTATGCATTCAATTTTGAATATTTATGAGTTTTGCAACACCCTCTGGTTTATTTATTTTAATGGGTTTTGGTTTAAGTATTTATTTTAAAAATTGGTAGTATCAAAATCAATATTTTTAGATGGAAATTTGATGATTCCAAGAAAAAAAGAGAAGTATCTTTAACTTATAAATCAGAATAAAATACGGATGGGATTGATATTTATTAACCAGGTGCAGGGTTAATTGGAACGATTCAGGGAAAAAATAAGGAGATTAATATGTTTAAATTAACAACAACTGTGCCACAAGGAGAAGTTAGTAAAAATGATTTAAATAATGATATTTCACTAAAGACTCAATATGGATATGCGGTTTCTTATATCAGTTTAATGTTGGTTCAATCTGTTTTCTTATACTATATTCATGGGTAGGTAGATATCTACATAATATTTTTAAGGAGATTAATTATGTTATCAAGTAACGTTCAGGGCTCTGCTAAAAAGAAAAGAAAGATTATTATTGGTGTTATTACATTATTTTCTATTATTATAGCAATTAATATTTTTTTAATGCAAGGAAAGAAAAAAGAAAACAAAAAAGTAGATGCTGTAAGTTTGGAGAAAGTAACAGAGCGCAAGTTTAATAATACGAAGTTAATTTCTGGTCAGGTGAAGCCGGGGAATATTGAAAGTTTCTATGCGGATCCGGCCAAAGGAAAAGTGAAAGATATTGAGGTAAAAGAGGGACAAGAGGTAGAGAAAGGTACGAAGTTATTCTCTTATGATAATGAAGAGATTAATCTTCAAATGAAGCAAGCTGAGCTTGATCAGAAGATGGCTGATATGCGTTATGATCAAGGGAAAAAGAAGATTGATTCGTTGAATAAAGAAATTAAGAAGGCAAAAGATAGTGGTGCTGGGAAAGAAGTAACAGACCCAATGGAAGAGCAAGTAAGTGAATTAGAGATGGGGCAAAAAACAATTGACCTTGAGAAAGAAAAAGGAAAGATACAAAAAGAAGAGTTA
>NZ_FOST01000061.1:0-1529 GCF_900114335.1 Bacillus sp. 5mfcol3.1
AAGATATGGTAGCAAACCTATTAAGAGCCAATGGTCAGGATTATAACCATTGGCTTCATTTACATCATCAGAAATACATTGAAGAAAATCAAGATCTAGTAATGAAGGCTTTGCAAGCTTATAAAGCAACATCAACAGAAGTAAAGGAAGATAGCAAGGCGAATGAATCAAGTCAGCTTAGTAACGTATAAGCATCTAAAAATGAAAAGGGAGTGAATGTATATGTTGGAAACAATAGCTCAAATGTTAGTGTTAGGTGATGCGATGGATGGTCTAATTAATACAGGTAATTCTTTTATTGCATGGATGCAAAGAGGGGCAATGGTTAGTACAGCGATTGTATTTTGCTGGGGCGCTTATCTATTAATTTGGGGCGGTGAACGAGGAAGACATAAATGTATTTGGTGGTTTATTGGTGGGGCAGCCGGACTTGTTATCGTAATGGGATGCCAATACTTAGCAGAGAGCGTAAATAGCAATGTAAAATTTGGTCAAATCTTATTCCCGTTTTTCTGGATGAAATAGTGAAAAAATATAAATAAGGCAATGAGGAGGCTATGCAAAGGGTATGGCTTTTTTTGTTGCCTTTTTTTATTAGAATTTGAATTTTATAGAAAAAGAGAGGGGTTTTGATGTCTTTAATTATTAATTTTGATAAGGATCACTATTTTACATTTATCAAAAAAACATGTGAAGAGTTTGAAGTGCCTAAAGATTTATATTTGAATTGGATGGAGAAAATGAATGGCGATAAAATTGTAGTTAGCTCAACATTCGGTCAGAATGGATTCCCTTTTCGTCTCCAAAAATATGAAGAGGGGAGTTTAGAAACAAGCGTTATCGCAATTCAATTTAATACATTCAATTTTCATGATCTTACTATCTTATGGGAATATCGAAAATTTGGATATCCAGAAGGTAAACTTTATGCGATCGAAGGAAAACGAAAATATTTAAATAAAGATGAATTAGTGTTTTACATTAGTCAAGGATACAAATGGACTGAAAAACTCAATCCACCAATAGCTATAAACTTTTCGCTTGCGAAGAAAGGTATATTTTATTCATCATATAAAGATTTTAAATAAAGTTTGATTTGGAACGTTGTATTTGAGTGAATTTAATACAATTTGAATTTGATACAAAAAGGAGGCTGGATTATAGGGTTTATCGTACAGTCCTTTAAAGAGTTTTATAGTAATCCAGTAGGATTCTACTTGATCGTGGCGCTGATAGCTATGTTAGTATTTACTGTTTGTTATTTTATTTTCATGTGTATGGTGTCAACTGAGCGAGCTTTTGATTTTTTAGGCAGGTTGTTAAGAGACCTTTTACCATTAGCGTTTTTATTTGCTGTCTTCCTTGTATTAGGTTCTTTTTTGTACTATGTATTTTGAGATCAATCGAAATGAAAGTAAATATAAATCAAATGGAAGAAAGGAGAAGCCATGTTTGTCATTTTTAAGAGTAGCAATGGAACAGAAATTGAGTCGGGTAAGCAATATTCGTTTCATGAAGCTTATATCTTA
>NZ_FOST01000007.1:0-208106 GCF_900114335.1 Bacillus sp. 5mfcol3.1
GTCACACCCGTTCCCATACCGAACACGGAAGTTAAGCTCTCTAGCGCCGATGGTAGTTGGGACCTTGTCCCTGTGAGAGTAGGACGTTGCCAGGCAATATTATTCCGCAGTAGCTCAGCGGTAGAGCTATCGGCTGTTAACCGATCGGTCGTAGGTTCGATTCCTACCTGCGGAGCCATTGGAGAGCTGTCCGAGTTGGCCGAAGGAGCACGATTGGAAATCGTGTATACGTCACAAGCGTATCAAGGGTTCGAATCCCTTGCTCTCCGCCATAGGATTTATAATATTTGGCCCGTTGGTCAAGTGGTTAAGACACCGCCCTTTCACGGCGGTAACACGGGTTCGAATCCCGTACGGGTCACCACTTTGGAGGATTAGCTCAGCTGGGAGAGCACCTGCCTTACAAGCAGGGGGTCGGCGGTTCGATCCCGTCATCCTCCACCATATAAATTTTATATGAATAGTATTATCGCGGGGTGGAGCAGCACGGTAGCTCGTCGGGCTCATAACCCGAAGGTCGCAGGTTCAAATCCTGTCCCCGCAACCAAATGGTCCCGTGGTGTAGTGGTTAACATGCCTGCCTGTCACGCAGGAGATCGCCGGTTCGACCCCGGTCGGGACCGCCATTTTAATAAGGCTCGGTAGCTCAGTCGGTAGAGCAGAGGACTGAAAATCCTCGTGTCGGCGGTTCGATTCCGTCCCGAGCCACCATTTATTTCAATAAAATACGCCGGCTTAGCTCAATTGGTAGAGCAACTGACTTGTAATCAGTAGGTTGGGGGTTCAAGTCCTCTAGCCGGCACCATGTAAGTTTCGGAGGGGTAGCGAAGTGGCTAAACGCGGCGGACTGTAAATCCGCTCCTTCGGGTTCGGCAGTTCGAATCTGCCCCCCTCCACCATTTACATAGGGGCATAGTTTAAAGGTAGAACTGAGGTCTCCAAAACCTCCAGTGTGGGTTCGATTCCTACTGCCCCTGCCAAATATATTTACACAACATGGCGGTTGTGGCGAAGTGGTTAACGCACCGGATTGTGGCTCCGGCATTCGTGGGTTCGATTCCCATCAGTCGCCCCATTTTTATTTTAAAAATTACAAATAATTTAATTGATACTTACATATAATTAAGTAAGAATTCGATGGGCTATAGCCAAGCGGTAAGGCAACGGACTTTGACTCCGTCATGCGCTGGTTCGAATCCAGCTAGCCCAGCCATTTTTGCGGAAGTAGTTCAGTGGTAGAATACAACCTTGCCAAGGTTGGGGTCGCGGGTTCGAATCCCGTCTTCCGCTCCAATAAAATTTAATATGGCGGCATAGCCAAGTGGTAAGGCAGAGGTCTGCAAAACCTTTATCACCGGTTCAAATCCGGTTGCCGCCTTTTCTTTTGTGCCGATGTGGCGGAATTGGCAGACGCGCACGACTCAAAATCGTGTTCCTTCGGGAGTGTCGGTTCGACCCCGACCATCGGTATCATGAACGTCGTAAAAAAACTCTATACAATTAGTATAGAGTTTTTTTTTGTTTTCTTTTCATTACATGACAAAATAAGCACAAAAAGTGTACGGAAACATTAAAAGGATAAAAACAAACATTCAATTTTATCCTTTTAATTGCGGTATTTAGTGAGAATTTCTCCACCCTGGTGACATGAAGTTAAATCCGACACCACCAGTAGATATTAGTACATTATCAACGGTTAAGTTTGTAATTTCTAAAAACTTCTTTTTAAACTCTTCTCTGTTGTACTTATACATTGTTGAGTGGCACGCCCACATTTGCGTTGAAGTACTTAACCAGTCCCCTAATTCCTTCAATTTAGGAAACGCCTCAAATTGGATTGGTTCATCTCATTTCATGAATCTTACTTGATAGATAGTTGGGTTTAACTTTTCTCCTATTCCTTTAAAAGCATGTGATTTTTTTTCATTTGAATGTGTCATAATTCTCCCTTCATCTTTTCTTCAAATTTTTCCCTGTTTTATTATACAACAATAGAAAGTAATTATAGGAATATTATGGAAATAGGTA
This sequence comes from Bacillus sp. 5mfcol3.1, assembly GCF_900114335.1. NCBI lineage: Bacteria > Bacillati > Bacillota > Bacilli > Caryophanales > Bacillaceae > Bacillus > Bacillus sp. 5mfcol3.1. The sequence goes on from NZ_FOST01000007.1 coordinate 2,029, forward strand.
TCAGCAATATAAAAAGACTCTAACAGAAATGTTAGAGTCTTTTTTGTTAAATTATATTATGTGATGCTAAAATTCGTAATAAACTTAGGAATTCATGTATAATATAACTTGTCGAAAGAACAAAATGATAGTGATTTATATTATGTCTGTAATATGAATCAAAAATGAACTTTTTATATTTCTTTTAAAAATGTGTTGAACACACATTATATTTCATATTAATATTTTTATGTAGATTTAAAACGAGAAAGAGAGTGGAAAGTATGGGCCGTAAATGGAACAATATTAAAGACAAAAAAGCATCAAAAGATGCAAATACAAGCCGTATATACGCGAAATTTGGACGTGAAATTTATGTGGCGGCAAAACAAGGCGAGCCAGATCCAGAATCAAACCAAGCGCTTAGAGTCGTATTAGAACGTGCGAAAACATACAATGTACCAAGAACAATTATTGATCGTGCAGTTGAAAAAGCAAAAGGCGGTTCAGAGGAAAATTATGACGAGCTTCGTTATGAAGGATTTGGACCAAATGGAGCCATGGTTATTGTAGATACACTTACAAATAACGTAAACCGTACTGCAGCAGATGTACGAGCTGCATTTAGCAAAAACAGTGGTAACATGGGTGTAAACGGTTCTGTAGCTTACATGTTTGATGCGACAGCTGTTATCGGCCTTGAAGGTAAAACATCAGATGAAGTTCTTGAAATTTTAATGGAAGCAGATGTAGATGCACGTGACATTCTAGAAGAAGAAGATGCTGTTATCGTGTATGCTGAACCAGATCAATTCCATTCAGTACAATCTGCACTTAAAGGTGCTGGTGTTGAAGAATTTACAGTTGCAGAATTAACAATGCTTGCACAAAGTGATGTTACACTTCCTGAAGATGCTCAAGTACAATTTGAGAAAATGGTTGATGCATTAGAAGATTTAGAAGATGTACAACAAGTTTACCACAACGTAGACTTAGGAGAGTAATACGATGAAAGCCCCTTTTCGTTTAACGAATAGGGGCTTTTTTTATGAAGTTAATTAAGGTGATGAATTATTAAAGGTATTTTGGTATAGATAGGGAATATGCTTATAGGGATATATGAAATAACCATTATTTCTAGGAGGCTTAGTATGGAACATAAGACACCAAAGCATATAGTTGCCGTAGCAGGTTATTTAACAAATGAGAAAAATGAAGTGTTATTAACAAAGGTACACTGGCGAGCTGATACGTGGGAAATGCCAGGAGGACAGGTAGAAGAAGGAGAAGCACTCGATCAAGCTGTCTGTAGGGAAATAAAAGAGGAAACAGGGTTAACGGTGAAGCCTATCGGAATTACCGGGGTTTATTATAATGCCTCTATGCACATTCTAGCTGTTGTTTTTAAAGTAGCATATGTGAGTGGCGAAATAAAAATTCAACCTGAAGAAATACAAGAGGCTAAATTTGTTGATTTAAATGAAGAGAACATAGATGAGTATATAACTCGTCCTCATATGAAATCCAGAACGCTTGATGCAATGAGAGCAACACATTGTATTCCGTATGAAACGTGGGAAGTACAGCCATATAATTTAATAGGAAGATTGTAAAGAAAAGAGTAGCTGATTTGAGATACATTCAAATCACTACTCTTTTTTGTATACTGTTTAAGAAAAAGGTCAAAATAATAATAGTGTTAGTATTGATTTATAGAACGTTTGTTCTGTATAATGTATATGTTATATACATTAAGATTACTAGATACTCAAAAGTACATATATTTGTAGATGATATAATTAAAGTATAAAGTGAAAATATAATAGCCTTAAGGCTTACTCTGTTATTGGTTATTCGTGATTGAATATAATCTATATTCAATATTTCAGATGAATAGTAGATAAAAAAGGTCTGTGATACAATACTTTTTTACCCCGCTATTTGCCGGGAACGTGATTGGTGAGGGCTGATTAAAGTTTCACTTTATACCTTACAATGATGTAAGGTACGTGTAAGAGAAATCGATGGGATATTTTTTTACAACAATGTATTCTTAAAGTAAGAGTTATATGCTGTGTGGAAAAGAGGTGTTCAAGATGAAAGAACGAGTATTATCTAGGGTGAACTATCATCAAAAAGTTGCATTAAATCCAATGACTAAACTTTTTTATAAAGCCATTATATTATTATTATTGTTAAGTTGTACGTTATTATTCATTGGAAATGTAATGATTGAGAAAAGTGACATTAGTAAATTACATGTACCGGCTAATTTAGAGGTGCCAGAATCATTAACACATGCATTTATTGCGACAGAAGATAAAAGATTTTATCATCATAACGGTTTAGATTATATAGCAATTATTAGGGCCTCTGTTGAGAATATAAAGGCTGGTGGTGTCGTGCAAGGAGGAAGCACGATTACACAGCAGCTATCTAAAAATGCTTTTTTAACTAATGAGCGTACATTTTCTCGTAAGTGGAAAGAGATTTTTTATACGAAAAAAATTGAACGTACATTTACGAAGGATGAAATTTTAAAATTATATGTAAGTAACATTTATTATGGTGAAGGAGCATGGGGAATTGAAAAAGCAGCAAACCTTTACTTCGGTAAAAAGGTGAACCAATTAACGTTGGCTGAAAGTGCAATGATGGCTGCTGTAGTAAAAGCACCTGCTTATTACTCACCTGCCCAAAATTATGATAAAGCAGTAGAGAGACGAAATGTTGTGTTGAGACTAATGGAGAAAGAAGGCTATATAAGCCATGATGAGTATGTTCAAGCAGTTAGTGAGAAATTAGTAATTCGTCATGATATAAAAATAGAGCAGTCGATGTTAAATAGTGCGCGTAAAAAAGCAGTAAGTTAAGAGAAGTTCCTACAGAGGAGCTTCTTTTTTTGAATAAATTGTGACAAATTGTGACACAATATCGTCACAATTATTGTGTTTTTGTAATTTATGTGAGCGTGTTCATTGCGTGACGTATATAAGTGTTGATATTATGTGTATTGTGTACAATGCTGTATACAGAATATGAATTTAAAGAGGAATGTATATGAAATCAAATAAACTCATGGCTCTTGGTATAGTTTTTTCTATCGCAGTATTGATTGTAATTGGAACAATTGCGTATAGCATCATAAATGACAAGAAAGATAAAGGGAATGAGATGTTTGCTTATTCCACGCAACAATCTTTAGGGAAAGATGATGCTCCAGTTAAGGTAGTTGAATTTGGAGACTTTAAATGTCCTGCTTGTCGTACTTGGGATGTAACAGTATTACCTCGATTAAAAGAAGAGTATATTGATAAAGGCAAAGTGCAGTTATATTTTATTAACTTCCCATTTATCGGAAAAGACTCGGATTTAGGTGCAGCAGCTGGTGAAGCAATTTATAAACAAGATAAAGATTCATTCTGGATTTTCTATGATGAGATTTATCAAAATCAAAAGAAAGATACGGAAGAATGGATTACAGAAGATTTGCTTCTTAGCATTGTGAAAGAGAAACTTCCAAAAGTTGATGTAGAGCAATTTAAGAAAGATTTACACAGTAAAGAAATTACAGAAAAAGTACGTAAAGATTCAGATCGTGCTCAAAAATTAAAAGTTCAAGGTGCTCCTTCAGTATATGTAAACGGAAATCTTGCAAACCCTGATTTCGATAGTATGAAGAAGGCCATTGATAAAGAATTGAAAAAGTGATGAGGTCTCTCATCACTTTTTCGACTTTTTTCGATAAAATTCTTGCCTCTATTTTTTTAACATGCTATACTACTTTACATAAGTTATTCTAATATCTTATATGTAATTCATATTTGCGGGTGTAGTTTAGTGGTAAAACAAGAGCCTTCCAAGCTCTGGTCGAGAGTTCGATTCTCTTCACCCGCTCCAAATTTTATTAAATGTTTTTCTATAAATTGTGATCAACGCAGTGTTTCGTTTCCGAGATAAACGAGGCATTGCGTTTTTTAATGTTTGAAAAATATAATTACATGCGAAAATAGAAGTAAATAATAGTATTCCAAAAGTGAATTACTAACCAATAAAGTCGTTACATAAGGGATGATGGATTCATCTGAGGAGGCGATTAAGAGTGGATTTTGAACAATTAAAGCAAGATGTAATTGCGTATAGTAAAACAATTGGCATAGATAAAATAGGCTTTGCGAGTGCTTCTCCTTTTGAGGAATTAAAGCAGCGCTTAATCCAGCAACAACAATTAAATTATCAATCTGGATTTGAAGAGCCTGATATAGAGAAGAGAACGAATCCGCAACTTTTATTACCGGGTGCTAAATCAATTATTGCGATTGCTTTAGCATATCCTTCAAAATTAAAAAATGCACCATTAAGTAAGCGTGGAGAACGCCGTGGAATTTTTTGCCGTGCTTCTTGGGGACAAGATTATCATCTTGTTTTACGAGATCGTTTGCAAAAATTAGAAGCATATTTAATTGAAAAACTTCCAGATATAGAAGTGAAGTCCATGGTTGATACAGGTGAATTAAGTGATCGAGCTGTATCAGAGCGTGCAGGCATTGGCTGGAGTGGGAAAAACTGTGCTATTATTACACCTGAATTCGGTTCGTACGTATACTTAGGGGAAATGATTACAAATGTTCCATTCCCGCCAGATAAGCCGATAGAAGATCAATGCGGGGGCTGTACGAAATGTATCGATATTTGTCCTACAGGTGCTTTAATACAGGGGGGACAGTTAGATTCGAAGAAGTGTATTGCGTTTTTAACACAGACGAAAGGATTCCTACCTGAAGAATATCGCGATAAAATAGGAAATCGTATATATGGATGTGATACGTGTCAGACTGTTTGCCCGAAAAACAAAGGAATGGATTTTCATAATCATCCTGAGATGGAGCCGGATCCTGAGCTAGTTAAACCATTATTAACGCCACTTTTAACAATTAGTAATCGTGATTTTAAAGAGAAATATGGGATTATGTCAGGGTCATGGAGAGGGAAAAAGCCACTGCAAAGAAATGCGATTTTAGCATTAGCACATTTTAAAGAAGCATCGGCAATTCCTGATTTAATTGGTGTTATGAAAGATGACCCAAGACCGGTATTGCGCGGAACGGCAGCATGGGCACTTGGGAAAATTGGGGGAGATGGAGTAGGCGAAGCGATTGAGAAAGCGATGGAACGTGAGAAAGATGAAGAAGTACTTCATGAAATGAATCGCGGGCTTGAATTGTTAGCACAGAAAAAAGAGTAGATAATATTTCCCTTTTTCATATTGTAATATGGGAGGGAAACGAAATGGCTGTAAAAATGAATATTGAAAAGCAAGTACAACAGTTTTTAGCATATATCACAGAGAAACGAACAGACGTGGATGGTATTGCTGAGGATTTACTACAAATGGCACAGAGAAAGAAACAATTGTTTCAAAGGCGTAGTGCACATATAGTGAAAGCAATTGCGGATGTTTCTTTCATTAGACAATTAAATAGTAATGACCATCAAGAAATTGATTATCAAATACATTTTAAATATTTAATTAAGCATAAAGAATTATTTTATATTGAAGAGGAACAATTAAAACGAAGAGTTTGTTTAAATAATAGTCGGATTATAGGCGATTATGATATTGAAGTGTCAGAAGAAATTAGAATGGGTGAGACATTAGAAAGGGAAATTACGAAAGAGAAGTACGGTTCTTATCAGTATAATCGTTTAGAGGCAGTGAAATATGCAGAGCGTTGGTGGGATGACCGAAATCCTATGTATCGTAATTTCCCTGATAATTGTACGAATTTCATTTCTCAATGTCTTCATACTGGAGAAGTACCTATGAACGGATATCCTAATATTCGTAAAGGATGGTGGCAAAGGGAGAATCAGTGGAGTTGGAGCTGGGCTGTTGCACATTCTTTTTATTGGTATTTGTCAGGTGCTACAACAGGACTTCGAGCAGAGGCGGTAGAGAGGCCAGAAGAACTTATTCTTGGAGATGTAATTGCTTATGATTTCGAGGATGACGGAAGATGGAATCATACGACGATTGTAGTAGCAAAAGATGCAGATGGTATGCCGCTTGTAAATGCACATTCAGCAAATAGCCGTCGACGTTATTGGAACTATGAAGACTCTAGTAAATATACACCACAAATGAAATATAAATTCTTTCATATTATTAATGGGTAGAGATTTTTCGCTCAAGTGGTATAATACGTAGTAGACAAAAAACAGAGGTGAATATCGCGTGGGAGTACATGTTGTTTTATATCAGCCAGAAATTCCAGCAAATACAGGAAATATTGCTCGTACTTGTGCAGCAACTGGAACAGAATTACATTTGATTAGACCGCTTGGATTTTCAACGGATGATAAAATGTTAAAGCGTGCCGGATTAGATTATTGGCAGCACGTGAAAATTACGTATTATGATTCAATTGAAGAATTTTATGAAAAAAATAAAGATGGTGAATTCTTCTATTTAACGAAGTATGGCGAGAAAGCTCATACAGCGTTTGACTATAGCAAGCGCGAGAAGGATTACTATTTTGTATTTGGAAGAGAAACAAACGGCTTACCAGCTAATGTAATCGAAGAAAACTTTGATCATTGTTTACGTATTCCAATGACAGATAAAGTACGTTCATTAAATTTATCTAATACAGCAGCAATTTTAATTTATGAAGCATTCCGTCAACAAAATTACCCTGGATTAGATTTAGAAATCGTTTATTAAAAGTCGCCATATGGCGACTTTTTTTTATAAAATAAAAATAATATGTGATCATACGTTTAAAAGAGAGGACATAATCATATAGAATGGGATATATGATTAAAAATAGATAAGACGGGTTGAGATAAATATGAAGGAAGAATATAGTAATCAAAATACCTTTTTAAGTATGATAGATATGGATTTAATTAGACAAGGGTTATTACATGCTATTCAAGATTTAGTATTTATATTGAAAGTTATTGATGATGAAACGTTTAAATATATGTATGTGAATAAAATAGGAATGGATTATGCTAGGTTAAGCGAAGAGTGCTATGGAAAAACTTTTGCAGAAGTATTACCGAAAGATATAGCGGGGATATTGCAAAGGCAATATGAAAAAGTAGTGAGAGAAGCGAAAGCACACACTTTTTGTGATGTAGTCAAATTACCAAAAGGTGAGATACATTATGAATCTTCACTTAATCCTGTCTGCGATGAAGAAGGAATATGTCAATTTGTTATTTGTATTACAAGAGATATTACAGCTCAAATTGAGGAGAAGACAGAGATAGAGGAAAAACAAATGTTATTTAAGTCGTTACTGGAATATAATAATGACTCAATTATATCTATAGATTCTATAGGGAGAGTTACATATGCAAATCCGGCAACGTATGAAATATTTGGATACCGGTATGAGGAATTAAATAATAAATTTATTTTTGAATTTATTAATAAAGAATATGAAAAAGATTTTCAAATTATATTTAAGGGATCGATGCAAGGAAAAGCAAAACAAATTGTTTCAAAGAAATATGTTCATAAAGAAGGGTACGAGCTATATATTTCTTTGAGAACTATCCCGATTATTGTGAACGGTGAAATTGTTGGAGTGTATATTGTTACGAGAGATGTTACAAGGCAAGTATTAAACGAAATGCGAACAGAATATTTAGCTTACTATGACCAGTTAACAGGATTAATGAATAGAATTTCATGTACAAATAAGTTAAATACTTTTTTAAAAGAGAGTATAAATTTTGCGCTTGTATTTATAGATTTAGATGAGTTTCATCGTATTAATGATACATTTGGTCATAAAGAGGGAGATAAAGTATTACAAAAAGTGACAGAATGTTTAAGCAATCTAAAAATAGAAGGTATGCACTTATTTAGAGAACACGATGATCAATTTGTTATGTTGATAGAAAATATAACGAAAGAATGTGTAGAGGAAGTTGCAAAAAGCATACTGAAAAATATTAGTGAATATTTTGTAATTGAGAAAGAAGATGTATATTTAAGTGCGTCAATTGGAATTGTAATGGCTCCAGCAGATGGAGAAGATGAAAAAATACTATTTCAGAGAGTCGATGCTGCCTTAGAAAAAGCAAAAGACAAAGGAAAAGGACATTATCATTTTTATTGTAGTGGATTAGACTGTGAGCGTGAACAAAGGTTTATAATAGAAAACCAGTTACATCGTGCTATAGAAAAAAATGAATTTTTCTTATATTATCAGCCACAAATTAATATTGAGACGAAAAAAATAGCTAGTATGGAAGCTTTAATAAGGTGGGAGAATAAGGAATTAGGATTTGTTTCTCCAAACCAATTTATTCCGTTGGCAGAAAGAACAGGATTTATTATTAAGCTCGATGAATGGGTAGTAAATCAAGTGTGTCAGCAACTGCGCGAATGGTTAAATAAAGGATATGAAGTGGTCCCAATTGCAGTTAATATTTCAGCTAGACACTTTCGCTCTATTACATTAATAGAGATGATTACACGGGCTTTAAATAAGTACAATGTACCAGCTCATTTATTAGCGATAGAGGTTACAGAAGGAGCTCTTATACATAAAGATATATCGAAGAGAGTGTTACTACAATTAAAAGAAGAAAATTTAAAGATTCATTTAGATGATTTTGGAACAGGTTATTCATCTTTAAGTTACTTAAAAACATATCCAATTGATACTTTAAAAATTGATCGTTCTTTTATGGAAGGTATACATATAGATGAACGTGATACGAATATTACAGCTGCAATTATTCATTTAGCTCATACTTTAGAATTGAATGTAATTGCAGAGGGAGTAGAAAAAAAGGAGCAAATACAGTTTTTGAAAGAAAAGAATGTGAAGCTTGTACAAGGTTATTATTATAGCCGACCACTATCCAAATATGATATGGAAAATATGTATTATAAATAATGCATAAAAAATGATGTGCTAAAAGCACATCATTTTTTATGTGTACCTGGTTTGTCATTGTAACCGGATGTAAAAATCGCTGTAAGAAATGTGAGTGATACACCTAAAATTAATAATAATTTCATACTAATATCCTCCTTACTTTTTTCGGTTCACGAGTTTTATTTATTACCCAAAATGTATGTAAGGTTCTTAGAAGAAAAGAATTTATTTATAATGAATAGCAGTGTAAAAACGTTAATACCTATATTATACAGAATTTTCTTTGAATTTTGGAGAGAATTTTAGCGTGCTATTATATATTTCGTTTTGATTTAAAGAATGTTTAAGGACATCCTAGCATACCTTTTATAATAATCCGATTGAACAAGGAGATGGGGGAGGAGCTATAATGGATATTCTAAAAAAGATTGAACAGCATCGAGCAGCAGAAGAACGTTTACAATGGGAAGGTACGTTTGCGGAGTATTTGGAGCTTGTGAAAGAAAGACCATGGGTGGCTCAAACAGCACACTCTCGCATTTACAATATGATAAAAGATGCCGGAATTGAAGAAGTTGATGGTAGAAGAAAGTATAACTTCTTTAGTAATCAGCTCTTTGGATTAGAGGATGCTCTAGAACGTCTTGTAGAGGAATATTTTCATCCATCTGCAAAACGATTAGATGTTAGAAAAAGAATTTTATTATTAATGGGTCCTGTTAGTGGAGGGAAATCAACGTTAGTTACGATGTTGAAACGAGGATTAGAAACATATTCAAGAACAGATCGCGGAGCCATTTTTGCAATTAAAGGATGCCCAATGCATGAGGATCCACTGCATTTAATTCCACATCATTTACGAGATGATTTCTTTGATGAGTATGGAGTTAGAATTGAAGGGAATTTATCACCACTAAATGTCATGCGTTTAGAGCAAGAATATGGATCAAGAATTGAGGATGTAGTTGTAGAGCGTATTTTCTTCTCTGAAGATCGCCGTACAGGGATTGGTACATTTAGCCCGTCTGATCCAAAATCACAGGATATTGCAGATTTAACAGGTAGTCTGGACTTTTCTACGATTGCAGAATATGGTTCAGAATCAGATCCCCGTGCGTATCGATTTGATGGAGAATTAAATAAGGCAAACCGAGGAATGATGGAGTTCCAAGAGATGTTAAAATGCGATGAGAAGTTTTTATGGCACTTATTATCGCTTACGCAAGAAGGGAATTTCAAAGCGGGAAGATTTGCGCTTATTTCAGCAGATGAATTAATTGTAGCGCATACGAATGAAACAGAGTATCGCTCATTTATAGCAAATAAGAAAAATGAAGCATTACACTCAAGAATTATTGTAATGCCAGTTCCTTATAATTTACGAGTAAGTGAAGAAGAACATATTTATGAAAAAATGATTCGTGAAAGTGATGTGTCGAATGTTCACATTGCACCACATACACTTCGCGTTGCAGCAATGTTCACTATTTTAACTCGTTTAAAAGATCCGAAGCGTCCGGATATTGATTTAATTAAAAAGATGCGTTTGTATGATGGAGAAACGGTAGAAGGTTATAATGCGATTGATGTAGAAGAATTACAACGCGAATATCAAGATGAAGGTATGAAGGGTATTGATCCTCGTTATGTCATTAACCGAATTTCGTCTACAATCATTCGAAAAGAGGTACCATCTATTAACGCGTTAGATGTACTTAGATCTTTAAAAGATGGGCTGGATCAGCATCCATCGATTAGTAATGAAGACCGTGAACGTTATATGAATTTCATCTCATTAGCGAGAAAAGAATACGATGAAATCGCGAAGAAAGAAGTACAAAAAGCGTTTGTTTATTCATATGAAGAATCAGCTAAGACGCTTATGGATAATTACTTAGATAACGTCGAGGCGTACTGCAATAAATCGAAATTACGTGATCCGTTAACAGGGGAAGAAATGAGTCCAGATGAAAAACTAATGCGCTCAATTGAAGAGCAAATTGGAATTTCAGAAAATGCTAAGAAAGCATTCCGTGAAGAGATTTTAATTCGCATTTCTGCTTATGCCCGTAAAGGAAAACGCTTTGATTATAATTCACATGAACGTCTTCGTGAAGCGATTCAGAAAAAACTATTTGCTGATTTAAAAGATATAGTGAAAATTACAACATCAACGAAAACACCGGACGAAAATCAGCTTAAGAAAATCAATGATGTTGTTGCACGTTTAATTGATGAGCATGGCTATAATTCTTCTTCAGCAAATGAATTACTACGCTATGTAGGTAGCTTGTTAAACCGATAGTTTGATAACAAAACGCTGTCTCTTGTATTTTGCGGGACAGCGTTTTATTATCCGTTCATATGTGTGTAAAGTGTCATACCTTGTCCAAATGTAATAAATTAAGATGCAATTTCATGAATTTATTGTCAATTATTTTTACAATATGCATATGATAGAGTAACCAACCATTCATACGAAAAAAGCCAACACAATACAATATGTTGCAAAGTAAAAATGTGTGCAACAATGCATTGTGTTTCTTTCTTATCAGTGGCTGAATATTTCTTTCTATTATGTGAGTGGCAAAATTTTGTTTAGGATGCTCGGGGTATTGTATGAAAAACGTTATAAATGTTTATGGGATGATTTTCTATGGGCAGTTACCTTTCAAATATTCTAGCTTGCACATTACAGAACAAAATTTGTAGCTTGCTGTTCATACAGGAAGACAATTACAGTAAGGAGGGAAAGGAATGGGCGAAGAAAATCAACCAAATTATACGATTTCACAGGAAAACTGGTCCCTCCATCGCAAAGGATATGACGACCAACAGCGCCATCAAGAAAAAGTACAAGAGGCAATTAAGAATAATTTACCCGATCTTGTAACAGAAGAAAGTATAGTTATGTCTAATGGCAAGGATGTTGTAAAAATACCAATTCGTTCTCTAGATGAATATAAGATTAGATACAATTATGATAAAAATAAACATGTTGGGCAAGGAAACGGTGACAGCAAAGTTGGTGATGTCGTTGCGAGAGATGGATCAGGTGGTCAAAAACAAAAAGGGCCAGGAAAAGGGCAAGGAGCAGGAGATGCAGCTGGGGAAGATTACTATGAAGCTGAAGTCTCTATTTTAGAATTAGAGCAAGCGTTTTTCAGAGAGTTAGAGCTGCCTAATTTAAAGAGAAAAGAAATAGATGAAAACCGGATTGAACATGTTGAATTTAATGACATTAGAAAAACAGGATTATGGGGAAATATCGATAAGAAACGAACAATGATATCCGCATATAAACGAAATGCGATGCGTGGTAAAGCATCTTTCCATCCAATTCATCAAGAAGATTTAAAGTTCCGCACTTGGAATGAAGTATTAAAGCCAGATTCAAAGGCTGTTGTCTTAGCGATGATGGATACGAGTGGATCGATGGGAATGTGGGAGAAGTATATGGCACGTAGCTTCTTTTTCTGGATGACAAGATTTTTACGCACAAAGTATGAAACAGTTGATATTGAATTTATTGCTCATCATACAGAAGCGAAAGTCGTTACAGAAGAAGAATTCTTTTCAAAAGGAGAAAGTGGTGGAACAATCTGCTCCTCCGTATACAAAAAAGCACTCGAGTTAATCGATAATAAATATTCACCAGATCGCTATAATATTTATCCATTCCATTTTTCAGATGGTGATAATTTAACATCAGATAATGCTAGATGTGTAAAGCTTGTGGAAGAATTAATGAAGAAATGTAATATGTTTGGATATGGGGAAGTGAACCAGTATAACCGCCACAGTACACTCATGTCAGCCTATAAAAATATTAAAGATGAAAACTTTAGATACTATATTTTAAAGCAAAAAGCAGACGTATTTCATGCGATGAAAAGCTTTTTTAGAGAAGAATCAGGTGAGAAAATGGCATAACCTCTTTTAAAGAGGTTCTTTTTTTGTAAACTTTTTATTTTTTTAGTTGACAATGATAATGAAAATCATTATCATTTATTCGAGAAATGATTACATTTCGAATTATATATTTCAGAGGAGATGTAAAGTTGAAACAAAATAAAAGAAAACGTATAAATGCAATGATTATAGTGGCGATGTTATCACTTCCGTTTGCTGTTTATTCAACACCTGCTTTAGCGGCAGTAGCAATTGAGACGAATAAAACGGGACAAGGTTTAGAAGATGGTACATATGACGCTGTTATTAAAGCGTATAAAGATAAAACGAATGAAGAGTCTATGGCAGCTGTTTATATAAAGGGTCCGAAACTAACAATTGAGAATGGAAAGAAAATTGTAACAGCAACGTTAAGTGATAGTGATTTCTTTCAATACTTGAAAACAGAGGATATTCATACTCCAGGTGTGTTTCATGATGTGAAAGTAATATCAGAAGATAAAAAGAAAAATGGAACGAAAGTGATTCAGTTTGAAGTAGGGGAATTAGGAAAAAGGTATAATATGCGAATGCATATTTATATTCCAACAATGGCCTATGACAATAAGTACCAAGTACAGTTTGAAGTAAATACATTGAATTTAGAGAACAATGTTCCAGAAAAACAAAAGGAAAATAAAGAGGATAAAGTGGATCAACAAGATGAAATTGGAAATGTAATAGTAGATAAGCAACTACAAAGGCATATTAATAAATATAATTTGAATAGAGAAAATCTAGATACCCCAATAACTAAGGAAGATTTATTAAAAGTTAAATCTTTAATAGTCGTTGAAGCTAAAAATAAAGGAATACAAGACGTAAGCGGTCTAGAATATATGACGAACTTAGAAAACTTAAAGTTGGAAGAAGTTAAGTTAAAAAATATAAAATTTATCTCGGAATTGAGACAATTAAAATCATTAAGTATAACCTATGGTGAACTTGAAGATATTGGACCTTTGGCTGAGTTAGAGCATATTGAGTTTTTAACTTTGAGAAACAATAAAATCTCAGATTTAAGCCCATTAAGCCAAATGAAGAAGATTAAAATGCTAGATTTAAATAGTAATTATATAAAAGATATTAAACCATTATTTACAGTGAAATCTTTAAGGACTTTGACTGTGGCAAATAATCAAATTAGTAATGATAACCTTGCTGGAATTGAGCAATTGAAAAATGTAAAAAACTTATCTTTAAGTAACAATGGACTTACGAATATTGAACATATTACATCAATGAAAAAATTAGTAGAGTTAGATCTTGCTAAAAATGAATTAGAAAACATCGAACCTTTATCAAGATTATCTACTGTACAATCACTTAATTTAGAAGAAAACTATATTTCAGATATAACGCCATTTAGTCACTTAACAGACTTATATGATTTAAAGCTAGGTTCAAATGAAATTCGTGATGTTAGACCTGTTCAAGAGCTAGGAAAAAGAATATATATCGATATTCAAAGACAAAAAATCTTTTTAGATAATGTAGAAAAAGATAAGGAAGTTAAAATACCTATCTATAATTTACAAGGAGAGCCACTTGATACTATTCAATTGAAGAGTGAAGATGGGATAGTTAATAATGGTTCTGTTAAATGGGGGACTACTGGTGAAAAAACATACGAATTTACGTTGGATATAAAGCCAGAAGAGAATCGTATTAAGTTTAATGGAACAGTAATTCAAAATGTTGTTGAAAGATTAGACGAAATCAAGGAAACAATAAAAGAGGATAATGAACAAAAGGAAAATGTAATTCTCGATAAAACTTTACAACAACATATTAATAAAGAGAATTTAGGTAGAGAGAATTTAAACGCTCCTATTACAAAAGAAGATTTATTACAGATTAAAAAATTAGAGATACTTAAAGAAAATGGAAATGAGATAAAAAATATAACAGGTTTAGAGTACATGACGAACTTAGAAAAACTCACTTTAGAAGGAGTAGGCCTGAAAAATATTGAGTTCATCTCAAACTTGAAACAATTGAATAATGTGAATGTATCTCATAATCAAATTGAAGATATAACACCACTATCTTCATTGGAAAATTTACAGTGGTTAAATCTTGCGGACAATCATATTAAAGATGTAACGGTTATTGGTTCCATGCTAAACTTATTTAGCTTAAATTTAGCTGGAAATGAGATTCGTGATGTAAGGCCGTTAATACAATTAGGTCAGTGGTTTACAATTGATGTTGGAAGACAAAATATCATTTTAAATGATGCAAAAATAAACGAAGAAATTCAAGTTCCTGTATATGATTTAGAAGGAGAAAGTATTGAAAATATTCAATTGGTAAGTGAGGGAGGGACGTTTAATAACGGAGTAATAAAATGGAGTACCCCAGGTGAAAAGGTGTATAAATTTGATTTAGATTCTGATGAAATTAGCATAAGGTTTAACGGAACGGTAATCCAAAATATAGTTGAAAAAGAAGAAGTGACAGAACCAACAAAAGAAGTTGAAGAAGCGAAAGAAGAAGTAAAAGAGCCAACAAAAGAAGTTGAAGAAACGAAAGAAGAAGTAAAAGAACCGGTAAAAGAAGTTGAAGAAACGAAAGAAGAAGTAAAAGAACCGGTAAAAGAAGTTGAAGAAACAAAAGAAGAAGTAAAAGAACCGGTAAAAGAAGTTGAAGAAACAAAAGAAGAAGTGAAAGAACCGGTAAAAGAAGTTGAAGGTACAAAAGAAGAAGTGAAAGAACCGATAAAAGAAGTTGAAGGTACAAAAGAAGAAGTGAAAGAACCGCTAAAAGAAGTAAAAGAGGAAGTAAAAGAGCCAACGAAAGAAGTTGAAGAAGCGAAAGAGGAAGTGGACGAGCCAACAACAGGAGTTGAAGGATCGAAAGCGGAGGTAAAAGAAACAGGAAAAGAAATTGAAGGTTCAAAAGACGCGGTAAATCAATCAGCAGTAGTCCAAGAACAAAACGTGAATAATCAAGTTGTGAAAGAAAATAAACCAGCTGTTAATAAGCAAGAAGAAAGTAAGAAATCATTAGGAGCAACAGGTGGACAAGAGAATACATCAACATTACTTTCAGGCATAGCGTTAGTTCTTTCAGCACTGAGTATGTTTGTATTTAGAAAGAGATTATTTAAGAAATAAAAAACGTTCTATCTTATTATAACGTAAGATGATTATATGAGTTTTTGAGAAGACATTATCATGGCGATTTCATTTTGAAATATGCTTATGGTGATGTCTTTTTTAGAAGGAGATAAATGGAAAAGGTGTGAATATATTAGTGAAGGAGGAGAGGTTATGTATGTCAGTTCTATTTTGGAAATTGAAGAGGTGGCAGCATTTATTGCGAATATGAATAAAGATGCTACTCATCATGTTGGCTATTGTGGAGATGAGAAAGAGGAGTTGTTACAGACAATTATTCATGATTTTTCAGATATAGGCTGGGAACAATCTTTTGTTGCTACTTATGAGAATAATAATTTAATAGGTTTATTAGGATTTGATGTGGATGAAGTAAAGAAATGTGCAGAGATATGGGGACCGTTTATTATCGCAGAGAATTGGGAAGAAGTTGCTTTACATATGTGGAAGGAACTTATAGAAAAGGTGCCTTTTCATATTGAGAGATTTTATGGTTTTTATCATGTGGAAAATAATAATTGTGCCCGTTTAATGAGGAATTTACATGCAAAAGAACAAGGTCGACATAGTATTCTCGTTTTAAATAATATTGTGAAGCACCGTATTATATGTAATGTAGAAGAGGCTTTACCACAAGTGTTTGAGCAGTTTATCGCTTTACACAATCATGTGTTTTCTAATACGTATTATGACGGAAACGAAATTATTGAACGTTTAAGTAATACGAATAAATTATTTGTAAGTATGAAGAATGATAAGTTAGAAGGTTATGTATATGTGGAAGTAAATCCAGAGTTTCAAGAAGCGAATATCGAATTTATTGCAACCGCTGAAAATAGTAGAAGAAAAGGTGTCGGAGAGCGGTTATTACAAAAGGCAATTCAGTATATTATTTCCTTCCAAGGAATGAAGGAGATAGAATTATGTTTGAATACGAATAATGATCGTGCGATGAAATTGTACAAGAAAGTAGAATTTGAGGAGAAGGCATGTTTACAACACTATATAATAGAGTGAAAACCCATTTGTATGAAAATTATATTTCATACGAATGGGTTTTATTAATCTACTTTTCCCTCAGTTGTTACGGATTCAGAAGTAATTTGAGGTGCTAATCGTTACATAACCTTTTTTATTTTTTGAGATACTTCTTTTGTTTGCAAATTAACATCTTCTTTTCGCAGCTCCTTAAAGAGCGAAATGACCATAAGAACGACTACGATAGAAAATGGTAGTGCTGCGATGATAGCTGCGATTTGTAGTGCATTTAATCCTCCAGCTTGTAATAAAATAGCGGCAATTATCGCGATTGTTAATCCCCATATAAGTTTTAAACTATTTTTCGGTGATAAGCTTCCGTTACTCGTTTGCATGGAAACAACAAATGTTGCTGAATCAGCAGAAGTAACGAAAAATGTGGCTACTAAAATTAACCCGATAATCGTTAAAAATGTAGAGAATGGTAGATGTGAAATAACAGCAAATAATCCAATCTCTGTACCATTTTTTGCAATTTCATCAGCTATTCCAAGCGATTGGAACATTTCCATATGAATTGCGGTACCACCAAATACTGCAAACCAAAATGTACAGATAAGAGTTGGGACTAATACAACTCCAAAAATAAATTCTTTTATTGTACGCCCTTTAGAAATACGTGCGATAAATGTGCCGACGAATGGAGACCAAGAAATCCACCATCCCCAATAGAAAATAGTCCAATTTTCAATCCAAGAAGAAGATTTTTCATTAAATGCTCCTAAATTTAATCCCATACTAGGCAAAGCTCCAATATAAGAACCGAGTGTAGATGTGAAATATTTCATAATAAATACGGTTGGCCCTAAAAGTAAGAAAGAGATGAGTAAAATACCTGCAAGAGAGAAATTCAAGTTACTCAAATATTTAATCCCACGATCTAAGCCAGTTTGTGCACTTGTTAAATATAAAACAGCGAAGATAGCTATAAGTACGAGCTGGGTAAGTAAAGTGTTATGAATGGAAGGGAATAAATAGCTTAATCCTCCAGCAATTTGTTGAGCACCAATCCCAACAGATGGTACAATGCCAAACACTGTGGCTAAAACAGCTAAAATATCAACTGTTTTTCCGATACGGGAATTTTTCGATCGATTAAATAATGGAGTAACTGTAGCCCCGATAGTGCTACCTTTTTGTTTGCGGAATGTGAAATATGCAATTGTTAAAGCGACCATTGCGTATAGTGACCACGGAAAGAGTCCCCAGTGGAAAAATGAATATTGCATAGCGAGTTTGGCGCTTTCTTCTGTACCTGCTTTTCCTGTTAATGGATCTGTAAAATGTGAAATCGGTTCAGCGATTCCATAAAAGAGGAGTCCAATTCCCATTCCTGCCCCAAACAACATGGATAGCCAAGATGGATAATTATATTTTGGCTTTTCTCCATCTTTACCAAGACGAATAGAACCGTACTTAGAAAATGCTAAATAAGCAGCCAAAATAATCATTGTAGTCATAAGTAGAGAGTAAAACCACCCAAATTTATTGAGGATAAATGAGTTTAAAGAAGATGTAACACTTTGTAAATCGTAGCCTTGTATCCAACTTGCTGGGGTAATTCCCCATATAATGAATAATGTTGTTAGCAAGAAGGAGATATAAAATACACTGTTTTCTTTTTTTATCATAGAATCCCACCCTTATTTAATAAAGTTAACAATTATAATAATCATAACAATTAAGTTTTTAATTGTCAAAAAATTCTCTTTTTGTAACATGAAAGGATGTAATTTGTTTTAGGGAGGTAAAGAGCAATGCGTTCACGATATGTACAAATTATAGGAAGAAATAATATGAAATATTGCATTTTATATTGTTACATCCAGATTTTATGTTAAATTCTTGAATGGAATATTAAAATAGGGGGCAAGGATATGAACAAGAAATCAAAGATCAATAAAGTGATGCTTAGCATTAGTACAATGGCTTTATCGTTAGGGGCACTTCAAACTCATGCAGCAGCGGAAGAAAAAGTACCGTATAACGTGTTGAAAACGAAACCGGTTGGAATTGAAAAGTCGGTAGATGAAGTTGGACATATTTCAAAAGTTGATGAAACTTTATCATTTCAAGAACGTTTAAAAGTAGGAGATTTTTCACAGCGACCAGCATCTATTACGAAGAAAACTGCAGTAAAGCAAGTTAAAGAAAGCTATTCAATGGCTGATTTAAACAAAATGAATGATCAAGAATTAGTTGAAACGTTAGGCAGTATTAAGTGGCACCAAATTACAGACTTATTCCAGTTTAATGAAGATGCAAAGGCTTTTTATAAAGATAAAGGAAAAATGCAAGTCATTATAGATGAATTAGCTCATAGAGGTAGTACATTTACGAAAGATGATTCAAAAGGAATTCAAACGTTTACTGAAGTGTTGCGTTCAGCTTTTTATCTTGCATTTTATAATAGTGAATTAAGCGACTTAAATGAAAGAAGCTTCCAGGATAAATGTTTACCTGCTTTAAAAGCAATCGCAAAAAATCCAAACTTTAAGCTTGGTACAGTTGAACAAGATACAGTCGTATCTGCATACGGTAAATTAATTAGTAATGCTTCAAGCGATGTTGAAACGGTTCAATACGCATCGAATATTTTAAAGCAATACAATGATAATTATACTACTTATGTAAATGATCGAATGAAGGGACAAGCAATATACGATATTATGCAAGGTATTGACTATGATATACAGTCGTACTTAACTGAGGCTCGTAAAGAAGCGAATGAAACGATGTGGTATGGAAAAGTAGATGGGTTTATTAATGAAATAAATCGTATTGCTCTTCTAAATGAAGTAACGTCAGAAAATAAATGGCTCGTTAATAATGGAATTTATTTTGCTAGCCGTTTAGGGAAGTTTCATAGCAATCCAAATAAAGGATTAGAGGTTGTTACAAAAGCCATGCATATGTACCCGCGCTTAAGTGAACCTTATTTTGTTGCGGTAGAACAAATTACAACAAATTATAATGGTAAAGATTATAGCGGGAATACAGTAGATTTAGAGAAAATACGTAAAGAAGGAAAAGAGCAATACTTACCAAAAACGTATACATTCGACGATGGATCAATTGTGTTCAAAACAGGAGATAAAGTATCAGAAGAAAAAATTAAGAGACTATATTGGGCTGCGAAGGAAGTAAAGGCACAGTATCACCGTGTAATTGGAAATGACAAAGCGTTAGAGCCAGGAAATGCGGATGATGTATTAACGATCGTAATTTATAATAGTCCAGATGAATATCAGTTAAATAGACAATTGTATGGATATGAAACAAACAACGGTGGAATTTATATTGAAGAGACAGGTACATTCTTTACATATGAGCGTACACCAGAGCAAAGTATTTATAGTTTAGAAGAGTTATTCCGTCATGAATTTACTCATTACCTGCAAGGTAGATATGAAGTACCAGGTCTATTTGGAAGAGGAGATATGTATCAAAATGAAAGGTTAACTTGGTTCCAAGAAGGAAATGCAGAGTTTTTCGCAGGATCTACTCGTACGAATAACGTTGTACCAAGAAAGAGCATAATTAGCGGATTATCATCTGATCCTGCAAGCCGTTATACAGCAGAGCGTACACTATTTGCTAAATACGGTTCTTGGGATTTCTATAATTACTCGTTCGCATTGCAGTCTTACTTATATACGCATCAGTTTGAAACATTTGATAAAATTCAAGATTTGATTCGTGCGAATGATGTGAAAAATTATGATGCATATCGTGAAAATCTAAGTAAAGATCCTAAGTTAAATAAAGAGTATCAAGAGTATATGCAGCAGTTAATTGATAATCAAGATACATACACTGTACCAGAAGTAGCTGGTGATTATTTAGCTGAACATGCAACGAAGTCATTAACAGCGGTGAAGAAAGAAATTAGTGATACGTTGCCTATGAAAGATACAAAAATGACAAAACATAATTCTCAATTCTTTAATACATTTACATTAGAAGGTACGTATACAGGAAGTGTCACAAAAGGTGAATCAGAAGATTGGAAAGAAATGAGTAAAAGAGTAAATGAATCTTTAGAACAATTGGCGCAAAAAGAATGGAGTGGCTACAAAACTGTTACAGCTTACTTCGTTAATTATCGTGTGAATAGTTCAAATGAATTTGAATATGATGTAGTCTTCCATGGAATTGCGAAAGATGATGGAGAAAATAAAGCTCCAACAGTTAATATAAATGGCCCTTATAATGGGCTTGTAAAAGAGGGAATTCAATTTAAAAGTGATGATTCAAACGATGAAGATGGAAAAATTGTTTCTTATTTATGGGAATTTGGAGATGGAAGCACAAGTGCAGAAGTGAATCCAGTACATGTATATGAAAAAGAAGGTTCTTATAAAGTATCGTTAAGAGTAAAAGACGATAAAGGAAAAGAGAGCAGAAGCGAAACAACTGTTACGATTAAAGATGGAAGTTTAACAGAATCAGAACCAAATAATCGTCCAGAGGAAGCAAATCGTATCGAGCTAAATAGTAAGATAAAAGGTAGTCTTATTGGCGGGGACCACACTGATGTTTATACATTTAATGTAGCATCAGCGAAAGATATCGACATTTCTGTTTTAAATGAGTATGGAATTGGGATGACATGGGTACTTCACCATGAATCAGATATGCAAAATTATGCGGCTTACGGTCAAGCTAATGGGAATCATATAGAAGCAAAATTTAATGCAAAACCAGGTAAGTATTACTTGTATGTATATAAATATGATAATGGCGATGGAACATACGAATTGTCAGTAAAATAAGCGCTTTTCCAATGTATGTTTAACTTTACTTTTTGTGGAAAATAGTATATTATATAGATATATAATATATCGGTTATTTTCTAGGAGGAGCCTGTCACAATAGGTTTCTCCTGTTCTTTTTTAGAGGCCTGTCTTACAGGCTTTTATTTAAAAGGGAAATGACTGAAAATTAAGAACGATAATCTTTGAAAGAGGTGGGGCATACACATAACAAAAAAGGGATTGTTTAAGAGAGGGGGATAAGAAATGGCTTTGTTTGGTTATCCACTTGAAACAATTTATTTATATGGATTTATTATTGCTACTATACTCACTGTTATTTATATCTTTTTTGGAGATATATTTGAATCGATATTTAGTTTTGGGGGCGGATCTGTATCCGTTGTTACTTTATTACTTAGTTTTTTCGCCATGTTATGTGGACTTAGTTATATAGGAGAATATTTATTTTCCTTTAATAGCATTCTTATTTTTGGGGCTGCATTTGCTATATCTTTTATCGGTGTTTTCATCATGAAAATACTAATTTTAAAACCGATTGCAGAAGCAGAACAAAATACCGTACAACGTATGGATGAATTTATCGGTTGTAAAGGAGAAGTCATTACGACAATTCCTACAGAAGGATTTGGTGAAGTATTAATTTCATCCCAATTTGGAAGTAATGCAATCCCAGCTAAAACTGTTGGAAAAAAAGATATTTCGCAAGGAACAGAGGTTATTATCGAGGGAGTCCAAGATGGTGTTTTACTTGTACAAAACATCGCTTATTCTTTAAAGAAACCAAAATTATAAGGGGGAATTTACATGACGATTCCATTAATTATCGGTGGAGTTTTACTCGCAATTTTAATTCTACTCATTTTAGTATTTATTACGAAGTATCGTACGGTTGGTCCGGATGAAGCGTTAATTGTTACAGGGAACTGGCTTGGTGGAGGAAAGAATGTAGTTACCACTGATGATGGAAAGAAGATTAAGATTATTCGCGGGGGCGGTACTTTCGTAGTTCCAATTATGCAAAGAGCAGAGCCTTTAAGCTTATTAAACTATAAATTAGAAGTTGGTACACGTGATACGTATACGAAACAAGGTGTACCGATCACAGTAAACGGTGTTTCTATTATTAAAGTGGGATCAACAATTGAAGAAGTTTCCACAGCAGCTGAACAATATTTAGGAAAAGAAACAGAAGAGTTAAAAATAGAAGCAAAAGAAGTTTTAGAAGGGCATCTCCGTGCTATCTTATCTTCTATGACAGTAGAAGATGCGTATAGTAATAGAGAGCAATTTGCTCAAAAGGTACATGAAGTAGCTTCTACAGATTTAAAGAAGATGGGACTTCGCATTGTTTCTTTCACAATTAAAGAAATAATGGATAAAAACGGATACTTAGATGCGCTTGGTCAGCCCCAAATTGCGACAGTTAAGCGTGATGCAACAATTGCGAATGCAGAGCGTGAAAAAGAAGCACGTATTGAAAAAGCCCGTGCTGAAAAAGAGGCAAAAGAAGCAGAATATCAACGTGATGCACAAATCGCTGAAGCTGAAAAACATAAAGAATTAAAAGTACAGTCTTATAAGAGAGAACAAGAACAAGCGCGTGCAGATGCGGATCTTTCTTACGAATTACAACAAGCGAAAGCACAACAAGGTGTTACAGAAGAGCAAATGCGCGTTAAAATCATTGAGCGTGAAAAGCAAATTGAGTTAGAAGAAAAAGAAATTGCGCGTCGTGAAAAGCAATATGATGCAGAAGTTAAGAAAAAAGCCGATGCAGATCGCTATGCTGTTGAGCAATCAGCGGAAGCAGAAAAAGTAAAACAAATTAAAAAAGCCGATGCGGATCAATATAAGATTGAAGCAGAAGCGAGAGCACGTGCAGAAGAAGTACGTGTAGAAGGTTTAGCGAAGGCGGAAATTGAAAAAGCACAAGGTCAAGCGAAAGCGGAAGTACAAAAAGCGCAAGGTACAGCAGAGGCAGATGTTATTAGATTAAAAGGTTTAGCAGAAGCAGAAGCGAAACAAAAAATCGCAGAAGCATTTGAATTATATGGTCAAGCGGCAATTATGGATATGGTTCTTAAAATGCTTCCAAGTTATGCGAAGGAACTTGCAAGTCCGCTTAGTAATATTGATAAAATCACAGTTGTCGATACAGGCGGCGGTGGTAAAAATAGCGGGGCCGGAAAAGTTGCGGGTTATGCGACTGATTTAATGGCAACGATGCAAGAAACGTTAAAAGCTTCTTCTGGCATTGACTTAAAAGAGCTATTAGAAGGATTTGCAGGAAAAGGAGCGGTACAACAATTATCAAGCGATAAACCTGTTGTATCTGTAGTAGAAGATGAGAAAAAAGAAGTAGATAAAGAATAGTAAGGTGAAAAGAACCTCTAGTAAGTGAAATACTAGAGGTTCTCCTATGAATTATAATATTTCGAATAATATACATTTTTATACATTGTTTTAATTATTTAATTTATATAGAATGAAAAAGATATGTATCAATTCTTTAGATGTATAAAAAGATAGAGAGTCTCATTGATACATTTAAATCGTATTATTTTTATAGAAAGATTAAATGTTAATTAATTACATTTAAAACGGTATGGAGGGGTAGAAGTATGTTTCAAGGGAAATTAAGGAGTAGTAGTTTAAAAACAAAGTTACTTGTATCATTTATTATTATTTTAATTCTTCCAAGTATTGTAATTGGTTGGACGTCTTATCAACAGGCGAAGACGAATTTTAATGAAACAATTTTAAACTCGGCGAAAGATAATATAAAAATTTTGGATAATGTAATTAATAAGGAATTGGATAGTAAAAAAATAGATGCAACTTATTTTACGAAATTATTTACACAATCAAGTTACCAAGCAGATCAAATTCAAAACATACAAAATAAACTAGAAGAATACAATAAACTGCATCCAGAAATGGAAGCAATCTATACAGGATCTAGTAATGGACAGTTCATTCAATCACCAGCTATTCAGATGCCAGATGGATATAATCCTACAGAAAGAGATTGGTATAAAGAGGCAGTGAAGAAAAGAGGAGAAGTAATTGTAACTGCTCCATATAAGTCAAAAACGACAGGAAATATTGTTATTACACTAGCAAAACAAAACGAGGATAAAAGTGGAGTTCTTGGGATTGACTTAATCATTAATGATATCGTTACTACTTCTAAGATGGTTAATATCGGTAAGGAAGGATATGTAGCGATATTTGATCAAGATAAAAATGTAGTAGCGCACCCGAAAATGAAGCCAGGAGAGAAATTAGAAGAGAAACTTAGTAAAGAATTGTATAAACAGGAAGCTGGGGATTTTCATTATTCATTAGATGGTGAAGATCGCAATATCACTTTTAAAACGAATAAGAAAACTGGATGGAAAATAGCAGGAATTATGCCTTCCAAAGAAATTATCGAAGCGGCTGAACCTATTTTCTATAAAACAATAACTGTTCTTGGAATTTCACTAATAATCGGTGGGATTGTAATTTACTTCATAATTGCGTCTATTATTAAACCGTTAAAACAACTTGTCATATCATCGAAGAAGATTAGTGAAGGTGATTTAACAGAATCAATTACAGTTCATTCTAAAGATGAAATTGGACAGCTAGGAGAAAGTTTTAACGAGATGGCTGCATCGTTACAAAGTGTCATTTCTAATATAAACACTTCAGCAAGTCATGTAGCGGCATCTTCAGAAGAATTAACAGCTAGTATGAAGCAGACAAGCGAAGCAACGGAACAAATTACACAAGCTATAGAGCAAGTATCAAGTGGTGCAGAAATACAAACGAAAGAAGTTGAAGAAGGAGCAACATTGTTAGAAGAAGTTACAGAAGGAATTCAGCGTGTTGCAGATAGTTCTTCATTAGTATCTACAGCCTCTATGTATACGAAGAAAAAAGCTGAAAATGGTGGGAAGTTAGTTGAACAAACTGTGAATCAAATGCAATTAATTCATGAGTCTGTTTCACAGTCAGACAAAATCATTGGTTTGTTAGACGATAAGTCGAAACAAATTGGAGCAATCCTTGAAGTAATTCAACATATTGCAGAACAGACAAATTTATTAGCGTTAAATGCGGCAATTGAGGCTGCGAGAGCTGGAGAGCAAGGTAGAGGATTTGCAATTGTAGCAGATGAAGTGCGAAAGCTAGCGGAACAATCAGGACAGTCTTCTACGGAAATTGGGAAACTAGTGAAAGAGATTCAATTTGATATAAAAGAAACAGTAAGCTCTATGAATCAAGTTGGAGCAGAAGTACAATCAGGACTTGTAGTTGCAAATGAAACGAAGCAAAGCTTTGTCGAAATATTGAAGTCTACAAATGATACAGTTGTACAAATTGATAGCATGGTAGATGTAGCAAAACAAATGACGGTAGATGCAAAACAAGTAAGTGCATCTATTAATGAAATTGCAGCTACGATTGAAGAAAATGCCGCAAGTGTTCAAAATATTGCTGGTTCCTCTGAGGAACAATTAGCTTCAGTAGATGAAATAAATGCAGCAGCAGTCCATTTATCACAAATGGCAGAAGAATTACAAGAGATGATTGGTAAGTTTAAAATATAATAATAAACTGTTAAGAAACGAAGTAGTACTTATGCTTCGTTTCTTTTTTTATGAAGATAAAAAAGAAAGAAATATATAGTAACCGTGTTATGATAATAAAAAACTGTATTTTCTTTAAATTCTATCTTTAATCATGTTAGGGGAATGGTTTTGAAATTTAAAAAATTAAAACTCCAACCGAGAATTACATTAACTATTAGTACACTTATTTTAGTTGTACTTATGCTAACGAGTTATTTATTTTATTACATATTATCTGAAACGGTAGAAGAGCAAATTGGTAAACGGGCTTTGCATGTTGCGAAAACAGTTGCCGCGATACCAGAAATTCAGGAAGCTTTTCAAAAAGAAAATCCAGCTTCTATTATTCAGCCAATCGCAGAAAAAATTCGAATTGATACAGAGGCTGACTTTATTGTAGTTGGAAACAAAGAGGGGATTCGTTATGCGCATCCTGAGCGAGATAAAATAGGAGAAAAAATGGTTGGCGGAGATAATAAAGGCGTTTTATTAGAAGGGAAATCTTATGTTTCTAAAGCTAATGGATCATTAGGCCCTTCGTTGCGTGGGAAAGTCCCAGTCCGTAACCAGGAAAATGAAATTATTGGTGTGGTGTCTGTTGGGTTTTCAATGGCTGATATTCATGGAGCGGTAGAAGTGTATGGAAAGCGTGTATTTTGGATTACAATAATAGGTCTTTTAATTGGAATAATCGGCTCTATATATTTAGCGGCAAGTATAAAAAGAATGATGTTCGGGATGGAACCAGAAGAAATTTCATCTTTATATGAAGAGCATAGTACAGTGATTCAATCTGTACGTGAAGGGATTATTGTAATCGATAAAACTGGCATGATTAGTTTAGTCAATCAAGCAGCTTATGATATTCTTTCGCTAGATAAGCAACAAAATATTATTGGGGAATTTATTTTAAATGTAATTCCTAATTCAACGATACTAGATGTACTTCAAACTGGTGAAGAACAGTTTGATCGTCAATTAAATATAAAAGGACAGGCTGTTATTGCGAACCGTCTACCTATTAAAGTAAAGAATAAAGTAACTGGCGTTGTATCGAGCTTACGTTTGAAATCTGAAATGGATCAGTTAACAGCAGAATTATCTCAGACGAAGCAATATACAGAGGCATTACGAGCGCAAACGCACGAATATAACAATTTATTGTATACGCTTTCAGGTCTTATCCAATTAGAATCATACGAAGATGCTTTAGAGCTTATTCATAAGGAAACAGCGGTATATCAAGATTTTGTTCAATTTATTATGAAGCGGATTCAAAATCCATGGCTAGGTGGAATTTTAATTGGATTTTATAATAGAGCACGAGAGTTGAAGATTGATTTTATGCTAGATAGAGAAAGTGGTTTAGACAAATTAAGTCCACATATTGAGAGTAATTATGTCGTTTCTATTTTAGGAAATTTAATTACGAATGCATTTGAAGCAATTGAAAAAAATGAAGAGAATGATAAGAAAGTAAGGATGTTTGTAACTGATATTGGAGAAGAAATATTAATTGAAGTGGAAGATTCAGGGCAAGGGATTCATGATGAAATAATTACTAGCATATTCTATAAAGGCTTTTCGACGAAAGAAGGAGGAGAGCGAGGGTATGGATTAGCAAAAGTGAAAGAGTTAGTAGAAGATTTAAATGGAAGTATTGCGATTGAAAAAGGGGATTTAGGTGGTGCGTTATTTATTATTGCACTACCGAAAGAGAGAGGCGAATAGTAATGGGTGAGGAGATTGAAGTATTAATTGTAGAAGATGATATTCGGATTGCTGACATTCATCGTCGTTTTACTGAAAAAATTGAGGGATTTAAAGTAATTGGAACGGCAACGACTGGAGAACAAGCGAAAGAATGGCTAGAGCTTGTGAAGCCACAGCTCGTGTTATTAGATGTGTACTTACCTGATATGCAAGGAACGGAACTTGTCACATATATTAGGAATCATTTGCACGATACAGATATTATTATGATTACAGCGGCATCGGAAACAGATGTAGTGAGGCACGCCCTACGGGGCGGAGTAACAGATTATATCGTAAAGCCACTAATGTTTGATCGATTTAAAGCAAGTCTAGAAGGCTATCAAAAAAAGATTATACAGTTAAAGAAGAACAATCAATTATCTACGGAACAAATTGAATATTTATGGTCTCAAAGAGGCGTGAAGGGAGATCAAATAGAATATGCCCCGAAAGGGATAGATCCTTATACTTTAGCGAAAGTAAAAAAGCATATGTTAACAGTTAATGAAGAAGGGATTACAGCAGAAATGTTAAGCTCAATGATTGGAGTAAGCCGATCAACGGCAAGGCGCTATTTAGAGTATTTGATATCTGGGAAGAAAGTCCACGCAGAGCTAATATATGGAAGTGTTGGGAGACCGGAGAGACGGTATTTTCTTGCTTCTTCATAATAAAAAACAGTAGAGGATTTTATTTCTTCTACTGTTTTTTTGCATCTTATATTGGAATAATCCCAATTACAATTCCGGTAATTAACATAACCATTGTCGTTCCAACGGCCCACAATAAAGTGAAGCGTTGATGTTCACCGAAATCAACTTTGGCCATTCCGACCAATAAATAAGTGGAAGCGACAAGAGGACTTAATAAGTGAACGGGTTGCCCAAGTAAGGAAGCGCGTCCCATTTCAGCTGCACTAATTCCGTAAGTAGCAGCAGCTTTCGTCAAAATAGGTAATACCCCGAAGTAAAATGCATCATTAGACATGAAAAATGTGAATGGCATACTGAGAAGTGCTGTAATAATTGGTAGTTGTGGTCCAAGTGCATCTGGTATAAGAGTTACTACACTGTTAGCCATTGCATCTACCATTTTTGTTCCAGATAAAATACCAGTGAAAATACCGGCAGCAAATACGAGAGAAACAACTGCTAATACATTCCCTGCATGAGAAGCAATACGTTCTTTCTGTTGCTCTAAGTTTGGATAGTTAATCATAACAGCAATAGCAAAAGCGACTGTAAATAAAACAGGTAACGGCATAACTTCTAGTATGAGACAAACAAGTAATGCAGCGGTTAATAAAAAGTTAATCCATAGAAGTTTAGGGCGTTTATGCGCTGCAGCTTCAACAGTTGCAGCTTGCTCATCCATTGTTTGCATTTGTTTTAAATACTGTACATCCATAATTCCTAAACGTTTTCTTTCTTTTTTTCCAAGATAGTAGGCAACGAAAACAACCCAAATTGCACCAGCAATCATTCCTGGAATAAGAGGTGTAAATAATTCGGAAGCCTCAAGTCCAAGTGCGCTCATAACACGAGCTGTGGGTCCACCCCAAGGTGTAAGATTTGTTACCCCCGCCCCTAACATAACAACTCCAGCTAATATGAGGGGGTTCATTCCAAGGCGCTTATATAGTGGATACATTGCGGAAACTGTAATCATGTATGTTGTTGTACCATCACCATCTAGAGAAACGATAATAGTCAATATAGCCGTTCCGACAACGATTTTTAAAGGATCTCCTTTTACAAATTTTAAAATCTTACTAATGACAGGATCAAATAAACCGCTATCAATCATAATCCCAAAATATAAAATAGCGAACATAAGCATAATACCAGTAGGTGCTAATTTTTGAATCCCCTCTAACATCATAGGCCCCATATTGGCATAGAATCCGCCAATTACTGCAAAAACACTCGGAATTAATATTAAGGCTACTAGTGCTGACATACGTTTCGTCATAATTAAAAACATAAAGACAAATACCATCGCAAATCCAAGTAGTGCTAACATGTAATTTCCCCCTCAAAAGAATGATTGCGCTTTCAAAATAGAATAAAAATTCAGAAAAAGGTTTTTTATTTATAATAAAAGCAGCTATTCAAATGGTAAATAATTTGAAAAATAACATCATTAGAAGCATAATTTTTATTTTGTTCATTTTGTTCACGGTAGTTAATTTGAATTTTTAAAAAGTAAGCCACTCCTCGTAAGAATGGTAGAATAAGATGAAAATAGTGAAGTGTGAAATAGGGAGTAGATGTTATATGAAAACGAGAATAGAAGAGATTTATAGCTCTTATGAAGGAAAAGTAGAGGAGATTTTTATTAATGAATCTTCTTACGTATATGAATGGGAAAAATTACTGATGATCCGAAAAAATGACGGTGAGCTAAAAAAAATTGCAGTCGGGATTAGTGGAAATATAAGATTGGTAAATGTAGAAGTTGGACAGGAAATTAGTGCGGATACATTATTAGTTAAATTAGAAGATGATTTATTAATTACAGGTTGTGAGTGATGAGAGATGTGTAGAAATAACTACACATCTTTTTTTGTTTCCTATATTACAAAAAGCACATTGTTTTTTCACAAATCTCACACAACCTTTTGGTATTCTTTTCGTGGAGTATACGGTTTCTAGGGAGGAATATTGATGAAAGTAAAATATGTCGTACTTGCTATATGTTTATGTTTCGTATTTACAGTAGTCGGGTGTGGGAAAAAGGAAACAGCAGCTGTTGCCATTGATGAGAAACATGATAAATGTGATATTTGCCAAATTGGGGTAACAGATAATCAATTTGCAACAGAAATTATTTTAGAAAATGGAAAAGCGTTAAAGTTTGATGATATCGGTTGTATGTATAAATGGATGGAGATCAACTCAGATGAAAAGACGAAAGAGAAATTTGTCCGAGATTATGATTCGAAAGATTGGATTTCGTTAGAAGACGCTACTTACGTATATGATAAAACAATAACGACACCGATGGCTTATAATGTCATTTCATTTAAAAATAAAAAAGATGCAGAGAGCTTTGTATCTAACTATAAGGGGAAAGTTCTTTCGTATAAAGAGCTAGCAGAGCATAAATGGGAAATGAATAAAGAGATGATGGGGAAACCGAAAGCAGGAAATCATGGTGGACATCATTAATAGAAAAAGACAACTATGTAGTTGTCTTTTTCTATTATTACTCAGGTGCAAATATAGAAAAGGTGTAAAATTTTTAGCAGAACGGTTACAATGGAATATAGTAACCTAAAGCAATCATTTATGTACTTTTTAGAAATGTATACAAATGCGGTAAAAACGTGCTAAACTAATTGCTTCATAATGTTAATGATGGGGCCATCAGGCGTATCATTTCAATAGGTTGAGAAACATAGTATAAGCTTAAGATAATCCGATTAAAGAAGGAATCTAAAGGGCTTATGGATAAATGTACTCAAGAAGAGTTATTGTATGTGATGGAGGAATGGTTAAGAAAACATTATCTTTCATAGGAGCTGTAGTTGTGAGAAAACAAAAAATTTTATTATGTATTTTATTAGGACTTTTAATGACGGTAGTGGCTTGCGATAAGCAAGAAGAACCAGAATCGAAACCGGTTCATGTGAAAAATGAAAAGAAAAAAGAGAAGCATAAAGAACAGGAAGAATCTAAAGAAGAGAAAAGTATAAATTTAATGGACAAACAGTTGTTACTTTCAGCTACTCTTGGAGACACAGAGACAGCTATGAAGTTGATTCAGGATGGAGCGAATATAAACGTAGAAGGTGACAACGGAGAAACGCCTGTCCTTGCAGCGACGTACCAAAATCATGTAGAGACAGTTAAAGCATTAATTGGTGCAGGTGCTAATATTGAAATTAAAGATGAGAAAAAAAGTAATCCACTTCTTTATGCAAGTAGAGAAGGATATACGGATATTGTAAAAGTATTAATTAATGCAGGAGTTA
The DNA here is from genome assembly GCF_900114335.1 of Bacillus sp. 5mfcol3.1. Lineage (NCBI taxonomy): Bacteria > Bacillati > Bacillota > Bacilli > Caryophanales > Bacillaceae > Bacillus > Bacillus sp. 5mfcol3.1. The sequence continues at coordinate 34,150 of NZ_FOST01000007.1, forward strand.
ATACGAAAGAAACGACTAGGTCAGGTGGGACAGCACTTATTTCTGCATCTGAACGTGGCCATGTAGAGGTTGTTAAAGAATTATTAGAGCATACAGATATTGATGTGAATTATAAAAATGAACGTGGTGGAACAGCGCTATTAGAAGCAATTGTATTAGGAAATGGTAGTGAAAACCATAAGAAAGTAATTCAATTGCTTATTGATCACGGTGCAGATGTAAACATGGCTAACAAGGAACATCTGACGCCACTGCAATACGCTGAAAAAAGAGGTTTTAAAGATATTGTAAATATGTTGAGGGTAGCTGGAGCGAATGAAGTAGTACAGCCACAACAACCAGTAGAGTAAAAAACGAAAAATAATCCCATTTAGATAGACAGAATGAAGAAATCAGTTAGTATGATGGATTCAGTAATGTGTATTTGAATGGGATTTTTATTTTGAACATGAAAAATAGATTATGAATGGATGGTATATGGAGTAAATAAGGAGGCAACCTTATTTGGCAATTGTAAAAAATGAAAAAGTAGTTTCTGTTTGTTGCAGTGCCAGAAGTACGCCCGTAGCTGCTGAGGCAAGTGTGGAAACTTTAGCGGAGTTTCAAGGGAACGGATATGGTACTGATGTTGTTACAGCCTGGGCCATATCAATACAAGAGAAAAGGCGCATTCCACTTTATAGCACCGCTTGGGATAACTTTAGTTTGCAAGCAGTGGCAAGCAAACTAAAAATCATTAACTATGGAATGAATTTACATATTGATTGAATTTTAAGTATTGTTTCGTTCTATTTATTTATATTTTAATATCTAGATTAATGTAAAAAATGATGTGGTGAATATTAACATTCGATTAACACCTAATTAACAATCTATCAAAACTGACTTAATAAATGCGTAATATAGTAAAAGTAACAAAATAACTAGGGTAGAGAATATTTGAGAACACCCACTTACATATAATGTGCCACTTTCTTAGGTGTGCTCTATTCCCTAGAGTTCAAATAAGGAGAAAGGCGTTCTATGTAAGTAGGTGTTTTTAGTTTGGATAAAAATAGAACAGTTAGGTGGAATGAATGTTTAAAGAACCTTATATTGCGATGATAAAGGATTGGGAAGGATACAAAGCATACAAAAAATTGCCGAAAACAGTTTTTCTTATGACTGGTTCAATGCTGGAATTACCAGAGCGTGTATATGAATTGCAGAAACATGGACATGATGTATTTCTTCATTGTGATTTTATACAAGGTTTAAATACGAATACAGAGGAAGCACTTTTGTATATTCAAGATGTTATCGGGGCACAAGGTATTATTTCAACAAAGGGTTCGACAATTCGAAATGCTAATAAAATTGGATTGAAAACAATTCAACGTATTTTTATTGTAGATACTTTATCTCTTACTAAATCAATTGAAAATTGTAAAACGACTAAACCAAATGCAGTAGAGATTATGCCGGGGATTATGCCTTCTATAATTAAACAGCTAGTAGAGGAAATAGAGTTTCCTATTATTGCAGGCGGGTTGATTCAAACGCGAGAAGATGCGGAAATTGCAATTCGTGCAGGAGCAAGTGCGATTTCAACAAGTCATTATGAAGTATGGATACATGAAGAAAAAAGGAGTGCAACTTTGTGATTGAATTGAAAAATGTTTCAAAGGTATATAAAAATGCAGAAGAGACAGCGGTTAAAGGCGTATCGGTTCATATTAAGAAGGGCGAATTTTTTGTTTTAGTTGGGCCTTCGGGATGCGGGAAAAGCACATTATTACGAATGATCGCTGGCTTAGAAGAGATTTCTTCGGGAGATTTAATTATTAATGAACGTGTTGCAAATGATCTAGAGCCGAAAGACCGTAATCTATCAATGGTATTTCAAAATTATGCATTATATCCACACTTATCTGTAGAAGAAAATATTTTATTTGGACTTAAGGTAAGAAAAGTACAAAAAGAAGAGCGACAAAAGCGACTAATGGAAGCTATTGAAATGGTAGGACTGAAAGAGTATGTGAAAATGAAACCAGGTCAATTATCAGGCGGACAAAGACAGCGTGTTGCGCTTGCTAGGGCGATCGTGAGTCAAGCACCAATCTGTTTAATGGATGAACCACTTTCGAATTTAGATGCGAAATTACGTGCGCAAATGAGAATTGAAATTAGAGAAATTCAGCAGCGATTAGGAATTACGATGATTTACGTTACCCACGATCAAATAGAAGCGATGACTATGGGAGATCGTATCATGGTTTTAAATAAAGGAAGTATACAGCAAGTTGGAACACCACTTGACATATATAACGAACCAGCAAACGAATTTGTTGCAAGCTTTATAGGTTCTCCTTCTATGAATATAAATGATGGAGAAGTGGATAAAGAAAAAGGTGTATTACATATAGGGAAATTGCAAATTCCATTATCTATTAGACAGTTAAAGCAATTACCAGAAGGAACAATTCGCATAGGCATGCGCCCTGAGCATATTGCACTGTCTGAGGAGGGACAAGAAGTGACGTTGCAATCTGTAGAAGTATTAGGGAATGAATCTATATTGAACTTTGCGGTAAATGGAACAACTTGGAGTGCGAAAGTTATCGGACAGTTACTCCTGAACAAAGGTGACAAAGTAAAATTATTATTCTCGCAAGAAAAGTTATGCTTCTTTAACGAAAACACGAATGAACGCTTAAAAGTGGTAGCTGAAGAAGAGTTGAAAGTGGTGGCGAAATAATGATCGAAGTAAGTAAGTTACCAGTTCAAACAAAGGTGTCAAAAAAGAAAAAATTATGGGAGAGAACGAAAGATTTAAGAATAGGATTATTGTTTTTGGCGCCATCTATTTTGCTATTTTCGATTTTTCTGTTCTATCCATTGTTTAGGACGATTTATTATAGTTTTTATTTAACCGATATACATGGAGAAGCTAATCTCTTCGTTGGCTTAGAAAATTATCAATATTTATTCTCTGATCCAGCCTTCTACAAAAGTATAAAATCAACTTTATTATTTGTTTTATATACAGTTCCTACGAGTATTATATTTGCTTTGTTTCTTGCATTGATTGCAAATGGAAAGGTAAGAGGTATTGGGTTATTCCGAGTTCTGTTTTCTTCGACGATGGGAATATCAGTAGCTGCTAGTGCAGTGATTTGGCTATTTTTATTTCATCCAAGTGTAGGATTATTTAATAATATATTAGCCTCTATGAACCTTCCTGCAATCGCATGGTTAACGAGTCCGGACTGGGCACTATTCTCTGTATCAGTTACAACAGTTTGGGTGAATACAGGTTTTGCATTTTTAGTTATATTAGGTGGTTTACAAAATATTGATACGTCTTTATATGAGAGTGCATCTATAGATGGTGCTAGTTATTTATATAAGCTTCGCCGTGTTACATTACCGATGCTATCGCCAACTTTATTCTTTATTGTAACAGTAACATTAATTAGTGCGTTCCAAAGCTTTGGACAAATTGATATTTTAACGCACGGTGGACCAAATGATGCAACGAATTTAATTGTGTACTCGATTTACAAAGAGGCGTTTGTGAATCATCAATTTGGAACAGCAAGTGCACAAGCGATGGTATTATTTGTTTTCATTTTCATTGCTACATTACTTCAATTTAAGTTTGCTGAGAGAAAGGTGCATTATAAATGATTGTTAAACAGTGGAAGCAAAATTTCCTATTATACATGCTGCTCATAATTAGTGCAGTAATGGTATTTTTTCCTGTACTGTATGCGTTTTTAATAAGCTTTATGACACCAGACGATATTCAAATGAGAAGGTTATTTCCAACTCAATTTACTTTTGATAATTTCATTAATATTTTTCAAAAAGTACCACTTTTTACATACTTATATAACAGTTTAATTGTATCGACAGTCGTTATGATTGGACAACTTATCGTATCAAGCTTAGCGGCGTATGCTTTTGTTTTTCTTCAATTTAAAGGGAGAAACTTAATTTTCTTCCTGTTTATTTCAACGATGCTTATTCCGTGGGAAGCAACGATGGTACCTAACTTTTTAACGATTCAAAACTTTGGCTGGATCAATAGTTTCGCTGGGATGACAGTGCCGTTTTTTGCAACAGCTTTCGGTATTTTCTTGTTACGCCAACATTTTATGACACTCCCGAATGAACTGAAAGAAGCTGCTTTTATTGAAGGGATTGGAAATATAAGATTTTTATTCAGCGTTGTAATACCGTATTGTAAAACGAGTTTTATTACGCTTGGAGTATATAGCTTTTTAACAACATGGAATATGTATTTATGGCCACTTTTAGTGACCACTGATGAAAAAGTAAGAACAGTGCAAATCGGTGTAAAGCAGCTTCAGTCTCAAGAAGTTGCAACTGATTGGGGAAGTGTAATGGCCGGTGTTACGGTTATCGTTATTCCAACATTGATTTTACTATTTTTAGGACAAAAACAATTACAACAAGGATTAACAAAAGGTGCAATTAAATAACTAAGAGAAGGTGAGCTTAAAATGAGTTTAGTAAAAAAAGGTGCTGCTCTATTAATGGCAGCAACAATGGCATTATCTAGTGCCGCTTGTTCAAATAGTAAAACAGAGGGAAAACCTGAAGCGCAGGCAAAAGTAGCACCAGTTGAAAAAAATGGTGATAAAACTGTAATTCGCTTCTGGCATGCGATGGGTGGAAAAACACAAGGTGTACTAGATGGTCTTGTTGCAGACTATAATAAGTCACAAAATAAATACGAGATAAAGGCAGAGTTCCAAGGGACATATGAAGAGTCTTTAACAAAATTTAGAACGATGTCTGCAACGAAAGAAGCGCCAGCTCTTGTTCAATCGAGTGAAATTACAACGAAATATATGATTGATAGCAAAAAAATCACACCAATTGATAGCTGGATAAAAAAAGATAAGTACGATACGTCAAAATTAGAAAAAGCAATTACAAATTATTATTCAGTTGATGGAAAAATGTATTCTATGCCATTTAATTCATCTACACCAGTATTAATTTATAATAAAGATGCTTTTGCAAAGGCGGGCTTAGATCCAGAGAAAGCTCCGAAAACATATGCGGAATTACAAGAAGCAGCGAAAAAGTTAACGATTAAAGAAGGTGGAAATGTAAAACAATATGGATTCTCCATGCTTAACTATGGTTGGTTCTTTGAAGAATTGTTAGCGACACAAGGTGCTTTATATGTAGATAACGAAAACGGCCGTAAAGATGCTGCAAAGAAGGCGGTATTTAACGGTAAAGAAGGACAGAAAGTATTTGGAATGTTAGATGATTTAAATAAAGCTGGCGCACTTGGAAAGTATGGAGCAAGTTGGGATGATATTCGTGCCGCGTTCCAGTCTGGACAAGTTGCTATGTATTTAGATTCTTCAGCAGGTGTTCGTGATTTAATTGATGCATCTAAGTTTAATGTAGGTGTTTCATATATTCCGTATCCAGAGGATTCGAAACAAAATGGTGTTGTTATTGGTGGAGCATCATTATGGATGACGAATATGGTTTCAGAAGAAACGCAACAAGGTGCTTGGGACTTTATGAAATATTTAACGAAGCCAGACGTACAAGCAAAATGGCATACTGCAACAGGTTATTTCTCAATTAATCCAGATGCATATAATGAGCCATTAGTAAAAGAGCAATATGAAAAATATCCGCAGTTGAAAGTAACAGTAGATCAACTGCAAGCGACGAAGCAAACTCCGGCAACACAAGGTGCTTTAATTAGTGTATTCCCAGAATCAAGAGATGCAGTTGTAAAAGCATTAGAAGCAATGTATGACGGGAAGAATAGTAAAGAAGCGTTAGATGAAGCTGCCAAAGCAACAGATAGAGCAATTAGCATTTCAGCTCGTACGAGTCAAAAATAAGAGAAAGCCGTATCCTTAAAAGGGATACGGCTTTCTCTATAGGGAGATAAGGGATCAAAGAAATGATGAAGTCTTATCTCTTTTATATGAGTAAAGGGTCTAGAGTGAATGTTGTCCTTTTCATTATTTATTTAACTCCATTGCGACTTGTTTACCATTTACGAAAACCTCTACTACCGCTACTACAACTTCCATTACTTTTTTCATCTCTCATCTCTCCTTATTTTTTGTTTCATTTCTTACTCTCAGTATAAGGAAATACAGTAATTACAACTATCGAATTGGATGACAAGAGACTTACATTGTTGTAAGGATAATAGTTTAGTTTGTAATAAAGTGAAACTGTAATCAGTGGGGGGCTTACTGCCCGTTAATGCGGGATTTCAATTCTGAACTTTCTGTCGTTTTGAACTATAATTAGAAAGAGGGGGATAATATGAAAAGAATTCTTGTTATTAGTGATATTCATGGAGAGATAGAAAAGTTCGAACAGTTATTGGAAGAAGCTCAATATGATGCGAAACAGGATCAATTAATCTTACTGGGAGATTATGTAGATCGTGGTCCAAATGCGCGTGCTGTAATTGAAAAGGTAAGAGAATTGAAAGAAGAGGGAGCACTCATTTTAAAAGGAAATCATGAAGATATGATGATTAAGGCGTTAACGACAAATGAGGAACGTTCATGGAACCATTGGGTAAAAAGAAATGGTGGAGATAAGACATTATATAGCTATGGATTTGTAGAAGAGGATATTGCGGTTAATGAGAAAGACTTCCAAAAACCGATGTTACAATCTCGTGTATTAGAGGAACATATAAAGTTTATTCAAGAATTAGATCATTACATTGAAACAGAAGAGTATATATTTGTACATGCTGGGGTTGAACCGATGAAACGAGTTTCTGAATCTGAACCATATACGTTAATGTGGATCCGTAATGAATTTCATAATGGATATAGTGGTGAAAAGGTTGTTGTATTTGGGCACACGGAAACAAAAACGCTTCATGGTAGTGAGGATTGCGGAGTGTATTTTGGGAGTAATCGTATTATTGGAATTGATGGCGGGGCTGTGTATGGTGGTCAGCTAAATTGTTTGGAGTTGCCGAGTAAAAAGGTATATGTAATAAAAAATTGAAAGAGATAAGAGGAATCTTATTTCTTTCAATTTTTTATTAAGCTAAATTTAAGACAAAGTTTTTATAATAAAACTTCAAAATTTTAGAAGGAAATAGTTAAAAATGAAAATACGTAATGTAACTACATTCTTTTGTTATGAAGAGAAGAAATGTAATAATAAATAGAATTGAACTATTTGATGGAAGGTGAGAGCATGCGATTACTTGTAGTAGAAGATAATGCCTCGTTATTAGAGTCTATCGTACAAATTTTGCGTGATGAATTTGAAGTAGATACGGCAATAAATGGAGAAGATGGATTGTTTTTAGCGCTTCAAAATATATATGATGCAATTTTGCTGGATGTGATGATGCCAGGAATGGACGGATTTGAAGTAATTCAAAAAATACGTGATGAAAAGATTGAAACACCAGTCCTGTTTTTGACAGCGAGAGATTCTTTAGAAGATCGGGTGAAGGGATTGGATTTTGGTGGAGATGACTATATAGTTAAGCCATTCCAGGCCCCTGAATTAAAAGCGAGAATTCGCGCTTTACTACGCAGAAGTGGTAGTTTAACAACCCAGCAAACGATTCGTTATAAAGGGATTGAATTGTTCGGAAAAGATAAAGACGTTCAAGTAGATGGACAAAGTATTAAGTTGACATTGAAACAATATGAGCTACTAGAGTATCTCATTCAAAATAGCGGGAAGATTTTAATGCGTGAACAAATTTTTGATCGTGTTTGGGGATTTGATTCAGATACGACAGTAGCCATTGTGGAAGTGTATGTGCATCATTTGCGTAAAAAATTAGAACCATTCGGTTATCAGAAAGATATTCAAACCGTTCGAGGTATTGGATATATATTAAAAGAACAATGAAAAAGGGAAGTATGTTTCAAAAGACACGCATTCGTTTGACTATAGTGAATTCATTAGTATTTATCCTATTAATAGGTATATTAGGTAGTATTATTTATTCATACACATATAAGCGTATTTATAATGAAGTGGATCAATCTATAAAAATGATGGCTCAGTATAGAGAAAAATTAGATGTTAAAATACCACCAAGAAAACGTATGGAGAATATCCAAATTGGAGATCCGCGAGTAACTAGAATAACTTGGAATGGGAAAATAGTGAAAATAGAGGGCGATAACCGTAAATTCCGTTCTATTTTTGAAGAGAATTTGGAAAAGTTTTCTCCGGAAAAAATAGGGGAGTTACAAGATATCAAAGTACAAGGACGATATTTTAGAGCATTTTCGCTTCAAAAAGATGGAGAAATAGTTCAAATCGTGCGAGATATAACAGCGGAAGAAGGAATGTTAAATACTTTATTTTTAATTCTTATTATAGGTTGTAGCATAGGAAGTTTATGTGCAATAGGAATCGGCTTTTTCTTAGCTGGTAGGGCACTCGTACCTATTCAAAATTCATGGGAGAAACAGCAGCAATTCGTTTCTGATGCATCACATGAACTCAGGACACCACTTGCAGTTATTCAATCAAAAACGGATGTTTTATTCCAGTCACCATCCGCTACGATAGAAGAAAAAGCGATGGATATTTCTACAATTTCAAAAGAATGTAGGCGGTTATCGAAACTCGTTAGTAATTTATTATTGCTAGCACGTTCTGATTCTAATCAAATTGAGATGGATAAGAAAACATTTGAACTTGATAAATTGTTAGAAGAAATAGTAGCTCCATATAAGGAGATTGCTTCTTATCAAGAAAAAGAAATGATGCTAAAAGTAGAACGTGGTGTATCTTTTATGGGGGATAGAGAGCGGATTCATCAAATGATGGTCATACTGTTAGATAATGCGATGAAGTATACAAACGAAGGTGGGCATATTCAAATCGATTGCACGCAAACGAGTAGTTCAATTCGTATACATGTGAAAGATGACGGGATAGGAGTGAAAGAAGAAGATATTCCGAAATTATTTGATCGTTTTTATCAAGGGGATAAAGCAAGAAGTACGTCAGAAGGAGCTGGATTAGGTCTTTCAATCGCAAATTGGATTGTAGAAAAGCATTATGGAAAAATATCAGTAGAGAGCAAATGGGGAGATGGAACTTGCTTTGAAGTGATTTTCCCTAAAAATCAAAAAATATAAGTAAGAAGACGATCTTGTTTTTACAAGGTCGTCTTTTTTAAGGGAAAGTTAAGAAACTATTTATATTATGTATGGCATAAAGAAAGTTCGTTACATGAAGAAGAGACTAGGTGTATGTGAGTGAGTTTTATCAATCATAATGTTATCTCAAGCAGCGATGAGATGTATGTATAGTATTAAAAAAACTAGGGGAATGATGGGAAAGAAAGTATAAGAGGGAGGAATTAATTTTGAAAAAGAAAATGATGACGGTATTCACTATTGGAGTAATGAGTTTAAGTATATTAGGGGGTGCCTCTCCTTCTGAAACACAAAAAGGAAAGACAGATTACACACAGCGCAGTAAAGAACAATTGAACAATGGTAAGATACATGCAGTGCATACAGAAGAAAAAGCAGAGAAACTAGGTATTGAAACGGAAGGAAAAGAACAAATTACACTAGAAAAAGAAATTCATGAAACAGAAGTAGGAAGGGAAGCAGAGCAGTTAGGCATATCGATTGAAGGAAAAGATGTTGGGACGCTGTCAGAAGAAATCTATGAAACAAAAGTAAAGCAAGAAGCGTTAAAGCTAGGTATATCTATAGAGAATACATCAATTGTAGATTTAATTACTCAAATTAATGCGATTAAAATTAAAGATGAAGCAGATAAATTAGGTATTTCGACAGATGGACAAGAAATCGAAGACATCGCGGAAGAAATCTACGGAAAGAAAGTAAGAGAAGAAGCAGGAAAGTTAGATATTTCTCAAAAAGGAAAAGAAATTGAAGAGTTAGCACAAGAAGTGTACGAACAAAAAGTACAAGAAGAAGCAAAAAAATATCATATTGATTTGTATGGTAAAGATATATATCAAATATTAAGAGAAATTAATGAACAAATGGTGCTACAAATGGCAGATGAGCTTAATATGGATAAAATGAATATGAATATTCAAGAGTTAGCGGAAAAGATAAAAAAAGATCAGCCTGAAAAAGGAAAAGAACTAAATTTTGTACCGATGATACGAACGGATGCTGACGCATTTTATTCTTATTTAACGAATTAATAAGGGCGTGAAAGCGATAAGAAAATTGAAGTGGTATATATGTACAGCTTTACTAGGTACAGCAATATGGAGTGTATATACAAATGGAATTCCAAAGTATGTAGAGAAGTTAACATTCTCAAATATACAAAGAGGAAAAGAAACGGAGTTTAGTAATAACGATGAAAAAGTCATCTTATCAAATGTTCCATTAATTCAGCAGTTACCAGAATTGGATAGAGGCTGTGAAGTGACAAGCTTAGCGATGATGTTACAATACGCTGGTGTTTCAGTGGATAAGATGACATTAGCAAATGAAATAAAAAAAGTTGATTTTATAGACGATGGTGTGCGCGGGAATCCAAATGAAGGATTTGTAGGTAATATTTATACATTCTCTGAATCAGGATACGGTGTATATCATGGGCCACTTTTTCAGTTAGCGGAAAAATATTTACCTAATAAAGCTGTAGACTTAACAGGGAAGAATATAGAAGAAATTTATAAGAGTGTAAAAGCAGGGAAACCTGTAGTCATGATCACGAATGCAACATTTGCACCATTAGATGAAGATGAATTTACTACATGGGAAACAAATAGTGGAGATGTTTCTATTACGTATAATGAACATTGTGTTGTACTTATTGGGTATGATCAGGAATCTGTATATATTCGAGATCCACTTGAGGATAGCTTAGATGTAAAAGTACCGAGAGAAACCTTTGAACAGGCATGGGTACAAATGGGAAGTCAGGCAATTAGTTATGTAAAGAGCGCTAAATAAATTAGGAAGAAGATTTTTAGTAATATGACTATAAGGTGAAGGATAAAACATTTGAGGATTATAAGAGAAGTTTTATAGAGTAGAAGCTGTTAAGAAATAAGAGAACTTTAGCATATATAATGCTAAAGTTCTCTTGTTTTTATGATTAAAATACTTATAGGGAGTAAATATGTAAAAATGCATAATTGAAGAAAAAATTACATTTTATCATTATATATTGTTTTATATATGTTAATTGTATAAAATGACACAAGTATCCACATTACATAAAGGAGGCTTATTATGCAAAAAGTATTTAACTGGGTTAAATGTATGAGTATCAATAAAAAATTAATCATTTCATTTTTTATTATTTTAACTATACCAGGAATTATTATCGGTGGTGTTTCATATCAAACTGCCAAAACAAATTTTGAACATCAAATGACAGATAAGGCAAAGGAGAATATTTCGATTTTAAATACTGTTATTTCTCAAAATATAGAAGAGAAATTTGTTGATGCGACGTACTTTGCAGACATCTTAACAGAGGATACATATCCAAATGGACAAGAAGAAATAGTAAGAACGAAGTTAGCACAATATATAAAGCTTCATCCAGAAGTAGAAGGTATTTATATTGGAACAGAGACGGGAAAGTTTATAAGAGAACCATTTATTCAAATGGCTGATGGGTATAATCCAACAGATAGATCTTGGTATAAAGAAGCACATGAAAATAAAGGGAAAGTAATTGTTACTGCGCCATATCAGTCAGCATCTACAAAAAATATGGTAGTGACAATTGCGAAAGAAGTAAAAGATGGTAAAGGTGTTATAGGAATTAATTTAAACTTAGATAACATCTTAAAAATTTCCAAAATGATTAACATTGGTGAAAAAGGTTATGCAGTTATTTTAGATCAAAATAAGCAAATTGTTAGTCATCCATCTAGAAAACCAGGTACAAAAGTTACTGATCCTTGGATTAAACCAATTTATGAAGATAAACAAGGAAATGTGTCTTATACAGAACAAGATGATAAAAAGAATTTAATCTTTGCAACAAATGAGAAAACAGGCTGGAAAGTAGTTGGAGTTATGTTCGATGAAGAAATTACCCAAGCTGCAAATCCAGTGTTTTATAAGACTTTAATTGTTATTGCTATCGCTATTGTATTTGGTAGTGTATTAATTTATTTCATTACAAAGTCTATTACAAGGCCATTACGAAAAATAGCTGAATCGGCACATAAAATTAGTAAGGGAGATTTAACAGAGAAAATTACAATCCATTCCAAAGATGATATAGGGAAACTAGGGAATTCATTTAATGAAATGTCTACGTCTTTACAAGATGTTATTACCCAAATTAGCTTTTCAGCAGAACATGTTGCAGCATCGGCAGAAGAGTTAACAGCGAGCGTACAGCAAGCGAATGATGCGACAGATCAAATTACAATTGCAATGGAGCAAGTATCAGGTGGGGCTGAATCACAAAGCCAAGGTGTTGAAGAAGGTGCGGCTACATTACAACAAGTAAATACAGCAATTCAAGATGTAACTGGAAGCGCAGAGTCAATTTCTATTTCCTCATTACATGCGCGAGAAAGAGCTGAAGAGGGAGAAGATTTAGTTGAACAAACCGCAAAACAAATGCAGTCTATTTCTAGGTCGGTATCCGAGTCAGATGCTATTATTAAACTTCTTGATGAGAAATCAAAGCAGGTAGGAGCTATTTCTGAAGCAATTCAAAATATCGCTACTCAAACGAACTTATTAGCTTTAAATGCGGCTATTGAAGCAGCAAGAGCAGGTGAACAGGGACGAGGATTTGCTATTGTAGCAGATGAGGTTAGAAAATTAGCAGAGCAATCAGGAGAGTCATCTGGAGAGATTGCAAATTTAATTGCAGAAATTAAGGCGGATATTGAACATACTGTTAAGGCAATGGATAATGTGAATGGAGAAGTTCAACAAGGCCTTGATGTTGTAACAAAAACGAAAGTAAGTTTTACGGAAATTTTAAGTTCTACTACACATATTGTTTCTCAAGTTAATCAAATGGTAGAAACAACGAAGAGAATTGCGGGAGATGCAAATGAAGTGACAAATGCTATTGATGAAATTGCAGCGGCTGCAGAAGAAAATACAGCTAGTATGCAAAGTGTTGCAGCTTCAACAGAAGAACAAGTTAATTCAATGGAAGAAATTAGTTCTGCTTCGCAAAACTTAGCTGGGATGGCAGAAGAATTACAAGCGATGACTAGTAAATTTAAAGTATAATAACAGCAGATAAGTAAGGTGAAAATAATATCACCTTACTTATTTTTCTATTCAGCAATTAGGGGAGTCATTAACGGGATGAAAAAAAGAAAAAGACTATGGAATTTATGGAAAACGATTACATTGTTAGTTTGTACAGTTGTGATTTTTTCTTTACTTGTGACAGATATATTAATTAGTCACAATGTAGAACGGACAACGGAGGATAACCAAGCAGAGAAAGCAAAAACAATTGCACACATTGTGGCGAATGATTCGATTGTAATCGATGGCTTGATTGGGAAAGCAGATACTTCTGCAATCCAAACGTATACAAATAGGATATTAAAAAACACAGGTGTTCAATTTATTGTAGTTATGGACATGAATGGAATAAGAAAATCACATCCAAATCCTCAAAAAATAGGTCATCATTTTATTGGGGGAGATGAAGGGCCTGCATTGAAAGGAAAGGAACATGTATCACTGGCAGAAGGAACTTTAGGTATTTCAATGCGAGTGTTTGTACCTGTATTTTCTGAAACGGGTGAACAGCTTGGAGCGGTGGCGGTCGGTATTTCAGCAGATAATGTAAAAGAGAGAGTTAAGGAAAGTAGATATATCATTTATATTGGAGTTGGAGTTGGAGTATTAGTCGGAATTATAGGAGCGATATTGCTAGCTAGACATATAAAGAAAAGCTTATTCGGTCTTGAACCTCACAGGATAGCAAAAATTCTTGAAGAAAGAAATACGATGCTACAATCTGTAAAGGAAGGTATTATTGCTGTAGATAAAGAGGCTAGAGTAACGCTAATTAATAATGAAGCGAAACGTCTATTTAAAAAAAGCGGACTTGAAGAAGATTTTATCGGTAAAGATGTTGAGTTGTATATGCCGAATTCACGTATAAAAGAAGTATTGCAAACGGGAGAAGTACAATTAAACGAAGAACAAAATATTTATGGAATTACGATTGTGACGAATCGAGTTCCTTTATATGTAAAAGGAGAAATAGTTGGCGCAATTGCAACATTTCGTGATAAAACAGAGATTCGAAAACTAGCAGAGGAACTAACTGGTATTAGACTATATGCAGAAGCATTACGGGCACAATCTCATGAGTTTATGAATAAGATGCATGTCGTATTAGGGCTTACACATATGAAACAGTATGAAGAATTACAGAAGTATATAAGCGGTATGGTATCAGAGCATCAATATGAAATTGGTGGAGTTATGAAAAGAATAAAAAATCCAGTATTTGCTGGTTTTTTACTAGGTAAGCTCAGCTATGCTAGAGAGAAGAATATCAAATTAATTATAAGTGAAGATTCTCATATGCCGGAAATAGATGATGAAAGTATTACTCATGAACTTATTACGATTGTGGGAAATTTAATTGATAATGCGTTAGAGGCAGTGACGAATTGTGAAAAGAAGCAAGTTGAAGTTGAGATACAATATGGGGATATATTAACTATTACAGTACAAGATACGGGAAAAGGTATACAAGAAAAAGAAATAGAGGCATTATTTACGAAAGGTTATTCAACAAAGGGAGATAACCGCGGTTATGGTTTGTATCTTGTAAAAGAAAGTATACAGCGAATAAATGGGGAAATTGATATACATTCATTAGTAGGAAAGGGAACAACGATAACAATTGAAATACCTAAAGGTAGGGATGAGAGGCAAATATGATTAAAGTTTTAATTGTAGAAGATGACCCGATGGTAGCAATGTTAAATACGCATTATTTAGAGCAAGTAGGAGGGTTTGAACTTGTTCAAGCAGTTAACTCAGTAAAGTCGGCGATAGAAGTATTAGAGAAATCACGAGTGGATTTAGTATTACTTGATATTTTTATGCCTGAAGAGACTGGGTTTGAGCTTTTAATGTATATTCGGAATCAAGAAAAAGAAATCGATATTATAATGATTTCAGCTGTACATGATATGGGGAGTATTAAAAAAGCATTACAATACGGAGTTGTAGATTATTTAATTAAACCATTTACATTCGAACGATTTAAAGAGGCATTAACTATATATCGAGAAAAACTTACTTTCATGAAAGAACAACAAAAGCTTAGTCAATCGGAATTAGATTCGTTAATTTTACAAAAAGAAAAAAGAGAGCCTACTGTCACTAAAGAGCTTCCGAAAGGATTAACGAAGCAAACGTTGCAATTAATTTGGCAGAAGATCGAGTCGTTGAATGGACGAGCGTTTACAACAGATGAAATGGCACAATTAGTTGGAATTTCAAGAGTTTCTATTCGGAAATATGTAATGTTTCTGACTGACATTGGGGTGTTAGAAAATGAAATGATGTACCAACATGTGGGAAGACCTGTAAGTAAATTAAGATGTGTTAATCAAAAGAAAATAGAGTTTTACGTATAAGCGACTTAGTATAAGTCGCTTATACTTTTTTTAATTACAAAATCAATTACAAAACTTACAAAAACTATTTTTACTATTGAAAGCGTTTTAATATTGTTATTAAGAAAACGAGGGGGTGCCATATGGGAATTCAAAAGAATGTGGAAGCGGTATCATTTTCTGACGGAAATGAAGTACAAAGAGAATCTTTCGCTTCTAAAATTATGAATGTAAAAATCGGTGTTATACCTTTACCGTTATATGTAGTATTGGCTGCTATTATTTATGGGGCATCTGTATATAATAAATTGCCAGCAGATATGATTGGTGGATTTGCAGTTATTATGATCATGGGGATTTTCTTAGGCGATATTGGGATGAGAATTCCAATTTTAAAAAATATCGGCGGTCCAGCAATACTTTCGTTATTTATTCCATCATTACTTGTATTTTTTAACTGGATGAATCCAGCTTCAATGGAAGCTGCGACTATGTTAATGAAAAAATCGAACTTTTTATATTTATATATTTCTTGTTTAGTAGTCGGAAGTATTTTAGGAATGAACCGTAAAGTGTTAGTACAAGGTTTCGTTCGCATGTTTATTCCTTTAGTAGTAGGGACGTTAGCTTCTGTAGCAGTAGGGTTATTGGTCGGTTCATTATTTGGATTTGAAATGAAGCACACATTCTTCTTTATCATCGTACCAATTGTAAGTGGTGGTATCGGGGAAGGGATTTTACCATTGTCGCTAGCTTATAGTGATATTTTAAATGAATCGTCAGCAACGTTTGTATCACAGCTTATTCCAGCAGCTATTATTGGAAATATGTTCGCAATTGTAAGTGCAGGGTATATGAAGCGTTTAGGTGAGAAGAAACCGGAGCTTAGTGGTAACGGTGTATTAGTGAAAACAGACAATCAAGCAGAATTATTAAAAGAACAAAATACAGAGAAGCCAATTGACTTCTCATTAATGGGAGCAGGTTTATTAATTGCGTGTACGTTCTTCATCTTCGGAGGATTTGCTTCTAAGTTCATCGGTATTCCTGGGGCAATCATTATGATTTTTTCAGCAGCACTTGTGAAATACTTTAAATTAATGCCAGCAAAAATGGAGCAAGGAGCATTCCATTTATATAAATTTATTTCGAAGAATTTAACTTGGCCTTTAATGGTTGGATTAGGATTGCTATATATTCCGTTAAAAGACGTAGCAGCAGTTCTTTCAGTAGGATATGTTGTTGTGTGCGCATCGGTTGTTCTTACAATGGTAGCATCAGGTTTTATTGTAGGGAAAGTGATGAAGATGTATCCAGTTGAATCGGCGATTGTAACTGGATGTCATAGCGGTTTAGGTGGAACTGGAGATGTTGCTATTTTATCAGCTTCAAATCGTATGGAATTAATGCCGTTCGCGCAAATTTCTACTCGTTTAGGCGGAGCGGCAATGGTTGTAACAGCGACAATATTATTAAAAATGTTTTCATGATCAAACAAGCTAGCTATATTCATATAGCTAGCTTGTCAAATTAAGGGGAGATTATAAGTATGTTAGCAAATCAAATTAATGAAAGATCATTGTTATTGCATAAAGAATTAGTAGGGAAAATTGAAATTACAAGTAAAGTGGAAGTAAATTCAGCGGATGATTTAAGCCTGACGTATACACCAGGTGTAGCGGAGTCTTGTAAAGCAATTGCGGCAGATGAAGAAACGGTGTATGACTATACAGCACGTGGTAATATGGTGGCAGTTGTTTCAGATGGAACAGCGGTACTTGGTTTAGGAAACATTGGACCGAAAGCGGCTATGCCTGTTATGGAAGGAAAAAGTATTTTATTTAAGAAATTTGCGAATGTAGATGCTTTCCCATTATGTTTAGGCACAACGGATGTAGATGAAATCGTTACCCTTGTAAAAAATTTAGAGCCTACATTTGCAGGGATTAATTTAGAAGATATTGCAGCACCACGTTGTTTTGAAATTGAAAAACGATTAAAAGAAGAGACGAATATTCCTGTATTCCATGATGATCAACATGGAACAGCTATTGTCGTTTTAGCAGCTGTTATTAATGCATTAAAAGTTGTTAGCAAACAAATGGATAATGTGAAAATCGTTATTAACGGTGCGGGTTCGGCAGGAATTGCAATTGGAAAATTATTATTAAAGGCTGGTGCAAAGCACATTACGCTAGTTAGCCTAGAAGGTATTGTTTGTGAAGGTGAAACATGGATGAACGAAGCACAAATTGAAGTTTCAAAAAAGACAAATCGTGAACATGTGCGTGGAACGTTAAAAGAAGCGATTCACCAAGCTGATATTTTTATTGGCGTATCTGCTCCTAACGTATTAACGAAAGAACTTGTACAGACGATGAATGAGAAAGCAATTGTGTTTGCAATGGCGAATCCAATTCCAGAAATCTTCCCTGAGGATGCATTAGAGGCTGGGGCAGCTGTAGTAGGAACTGGGCGCTCGGATTATGCGAATCAAGTAAATAATGTATTGGCGTTTCCCGGAATATTCCGCGGTGCGTTAGATGTGCGCGCAACTGATATTACAGAAGAGATGAAATTAGCGGCAGCATATGGGATCGCTAACATCATTACTGACGAAGAACGTAATGCGAATTATGTAATCCCGAATCCATTAGATAAAAGAGTTGTTCCAAGTGTTGCAGAAGCAGTAGCGAAAGCAGCTATTGATTCGGGCGTGGCGCAAATTACGAAAATACCAAGTTATTAATAGCTAAAAGCAGTGCCTAAAAGGCACTGCTTTTTTGAGATAAGAAATCAAAATAATGAAGAAGTGTAGAATTATTTATGTTTCTTCACTATTTATTTAATTCCATTGCAACTTGTTTACCATTCACTAAAACCTCAGTTACTGCTACGATTACTTCTATCATTTTTTTCATCTCTCCTCGTTTCATTTCTTACTTTAAGTATAAGAGAAGAGAGATAATTCAACTATCGAAGTACATTCCGTAGAAATTACATTGTTGTAAGAAAGTGGTTTATTTTTGTCACTTTACTCAGCAGTGATTACAAACTGATCATAATATTTTTCATTCACATATATATTTAATAACCATAATCCAGATGAAGGTAGTGACATAGTGAGAGGGAGTTCGTTTGCAGTAGAATCGATTGTATTTGAAGTGGTCCAAGTTTGTTTGGAAGTTTCTTTTTGAAAGAGTACTGGTGTCGGAGTTACAGATCCTTGTTTTAGCGCAATAATAGACAATTTTCCAGTTGGTATTTCAGAATCTAGAAAGTACCACATTATTTCATTTTGTTCATTCGCGATAATAGGACTATCAGCCATTGCGATTTTTCCTTCGATGCCTTTTAAAGGTATTTTTCCGTCTATGAATGAGGGGGCTTCTTCCCAATTTACATCTTTTAAAACACTAAGATGAAAGAAGGAAGGTGCGTTCACTTGATTGGATGACGTTGCGACAGCTTCAGTTTTAGATGCTTTTGAATCAGGTTGTGCTGGTGTGCATCCAGTGATGAGGAAGGAGAGAAGTAGCATAGTTCCGATTTTTTTCATGGTGCCACACTCCTAGTTTTTATTGTTAGTGTAATTGTATTTGCTAGAAGGCGGGACAATTCCTTTAAAGTATAAAAAGAGGTCGTAAGTTTTGTACGACCTCTTTTGACATTTTTTATCCCGTAAAAGCCCGATTGGTGTAGGTTAATAATCAGTGGGAGATAGCCCCACTAATTAAAGTTTCACTTTATACTTGTTCAGTTGTATAGGTTGGTTCGGTTTCTTTTTGAGGCATCGTCAAAAAAATAACGGACAGAACGATACATACGCCGCCTAATAATTGATATGTTCCAAAAGATTCATTTAGCCAAGTAATTGAAACGATGGCAGCTACAAGGGGTTCAATGCTAGATAAAATGCTTGTTTCTGTTGCTGCTAAATATTTAAGACTGCCGATATATAGAAGGAAAGAAAGGGTACCACTAATAATGATAAGGATAAGCATAGAAAAAGTTTTTAGTGTAAGGGTTTGTGAAAAGTGATTCCACCCGAATGAACGATTATAAATAAGTAGTGCAATTCCTCCGATTAACATCCCCCAACCAATTACTACAGTTGTCCCACATTCTTTAATGAGAGAAGCCGGATGAAGGGTATAAAATGCAAATCCAATTGCTGTTAATAGTCCAAAAATAATAGCTTCTTTAGATAAAACAACATTTTCAATTGAGCCATTTGTAATAATAAAGTATGTTCCTATTAGCGCGGCTATAATTGCGAATAGTTGCATGGAAGCAGGGAATTTTCTTTGTTCAAATGCAACATACATGGTTATAAGAACAGGACCTAGAAATTGAAATAGTGTTGCTGTGACCGCGTTACTAATATGAACTGTTTCGATAAAGGCGTATTGCGCACCAAGCATGCCGAGAATAGAAAAAATAATAAGTTGTATAGAATATCTAGGGTGTTTCCAAATTTGAAATATGTTTTGTTTCTTTATAAGTAAGAAAGACAAAATAAATATTCCTGCAAGCAACAATCGAATTGTTAAAAAATCAATTGAGGATACATTAGTATGTTGAAATAGCCACTGAATCATTGGACCAGATAATCCCCATAATGTAGCCCCTGTAATAATCATAATGAGTCCGATACGTCTACCATTGTTCATTATCATGTTTCTCCTCTCCAGTATTTGATTTTTTATGTGTGACATGATAAAAGGAATTATATATAACTTCTGATACTGTAAAAAGTATCAGATTTTATTTTTATTAAGGGGTCAGATATTATGTTAGAATTAACGCCTAATTTAAATATGAATAGTAAAAAGGCATTGTATGTGCAATTGTATGAGTATATAAAAAAAGAAATTAAAGATGGATCGATTGTCCCTTTTACGAAATTACCGGCTAAGCGAAAGTTAGCGATACATTTACAAGTAAGTAAAAATACAGTAGAGGCAGCGTACGAACAATTACTTGCAGAAGGTTATATTGAGTCGATATCGAGAAAAGGTTATTTTGTATGCAAGATTGAGCAAATGGTTCATATAGAGGATAGCGGAGAGAGAATAGAAGAAGTACTGTTTCAGGAGAAGAGTTATAAATTTGACTTTACACAAACAGGAATTGATACAAATGCTTTTCCATTCAATATGTATCGGAAAATTGTAAATGAAATATGGCAGCCGCATAATAACGAACTTCTCTTTCTAGGACACCCTCAAGGGGAAGCGAGCTTAAGAGAAGAGATTACGAATTATTTGTATGAATCTAGAGGTGTACGTTGTTCAGCTAGTCAAATTATATTAGGAGCGGGAACACAAATATTAGTGAAACTATTGTTTCAATTGTTAAAGGGAAGCAATTATGCAGTTGAAAACCCAGGGTATCATAGAAAGATGGTTGTTTTTGAAAAGGGGGAAGCAAGAGTCCAAATGTTATCTTTAGATAGAGATGGAATTTGTATTGCAGATTTAGAAAATAGCAATGCGAATGTTGTATTTGTTACACCTTCCCATCAGTTTCCATATGGAATGATTATGCCTATTACGAGAAGGATGCAGCTTTTACAATGGGCAAAGAAAGAAGAGAGCAGGTATATTATTGAAGATGATTACGATAGTGAATTTCGCTATTCTGGAAAGCCTATACCGGCGCTGCAAGGGTTAGATACAGAGGGGAAAGTTATTTATATGGGGACACTATCTAAAGCATTATTGCCATCGCTACGGATGAGCTATATGGTGTTGCCGAAGAAATTAATTAAAAAGTATCAACAGCAATATTTATTTTATACACAAAGTGTTTCAAGAATGGACCAAGAAGTGATTAGAAGATTTTTAAATGAAGGCTATTGGGAAAAACATATTCATAAAATGCGTGTCGTCTACCGAAAGAAGAGAGATCGACTTGTTTTTGAAATAGAGAAGTATTTCTCTAATCGTGTTGAAGTGATAGGAGAAGATTCGGGATTACACATTTTATTAAAAGTGCATAATGGAATGCGGGAAGAAGAATTAATTCAAGAAGCTGCGAAACATAGTATCAAAATATATCCTGTGTCTACGTACTATAAAGACGGTACGGCGCCTGAGAGTGTAGTTTTACTTGGGTTTGCGATATTATCAGAGGAAGAAATTGCGAAAGCGATTCAATTATTACACACGGCATGGTTTACAAGAAAGTAAAAAACATCCTCCAAACATGAGGATGTTTTTTATTATTTATTTTCATCTAAGAATAAGACCATATGCTCTTCGTCCCAATATTGTCCGTTATATTTTAATGAACGTTCTTGTACACCGAATGTTTTAAAACCTAATGATTCATAAAGTTTTTTCGCTCCATCGTTTCCAACAACAACATCAAGCATAACTTGTTCTACTTCTAAAGATTTAGCAAGCTCAAGACATTCTTTAATAAGTGCTTTTCCTGCTCCAAGTCCGCGTGCTTTTGGAGATACATATACAGAACCGATTTTAGCTTTATGTTCTTGTTTTACATATGGTTTCGTTTCCAGTGTTGCAACCCCGATTAATTTTCCATCTTTAAATGCACCTAGCGTATAGTTTTCATCTTGTGCTAATTTTTGTGCTTTATATTCAATCGCACACTCTTTATTAATAATATCTTCATAAGAAGAGCTGAATGCTTCAGGGTTTTGCTTTAATCCTTCTACGCGAAGTTCTAAGTAAATTTCTGCTTCGTCTTTTGTTAATACATGGATATCCAATTATATCACCCTCCAAATCTTTGCAAATGTACCTTTATTTTATATTGAAATAAGAATAATTTCAAAAGCTTAGCTTATATGAACTGTTTTTATGAACAAAATAACACCAGTAGTGTTTACTACTACTGGTGTTTTCACACGCATATTATTCAAAAGGTAGCTCGATTATAAAGTTTGTTCCCGCTCCTAATTGGCTTGTTACTAGAATAGAACCGTTATGCAATTCTACAATTTCCTTTGCAACAGCTAGCCCGATACCTTTTCCGCCTGTAGCTCGTGTTCTAGATTTATCGACACGATAAAAACGGTCAAATATATGCGGGATATCTTCTTCAGGAATACCTTCACCTTCATCTTGTACACTTATTGTAAAAGAATCTGTTTTTGTAAGTACACGTATCGTAATGGCTGTGTTTTCTGGCGAATGTTGATAAGCGTTGTGTAATAAATTTAACATAACTTGTTCCATACGTCTTTCGTCTATACAAACTTCTAAATCATCTTTGCAATATACATGAAGTTGCATTTGCTTATTTGTTAATGTTGTTTTTGTTTTTTCTACCATTCGTTCTAAAAATGGCTGAAGAAGCACTTTTTGTTTTTTTATAACAAATTGGTGTTGTTCTAATTGTACAAGCATAAATAAATCTTGGACGAGATCGGTTACACTATCCGTTTCATCCTCAATGATTTGTAAGTATTCTTCTCGCTCCTCTTTTGTTAAAGAGTCTCTCTTTGCTACCTTCGCATAACCTTTCATATAGGTCAATGGAGTTAATAGTTCATGAGCGACACTAGCGAGAAATTCATTGCGCTCTTTTTTCATATACGTAAGTTCACTCGATAAATCTTCAATTGTTTTTGCTAAACTTCCGAGTTCATCATTTCGTTTAATACCTAATTGAATTGGCTTGTTTAATTTTGATATTTTTTCTGTCGCTCTCTTCATTTTTACAAGTGGTTCTGTAATAACGCGTGAAAAAACAAAGACAGAAATTGTTGTTAAAATAATTGTTAAAACGCTAATGATAAGAAATTGGTTCATGAGTTTAAGCAACATATTTTCTAGGAAAGATGTTTTTAATAACATATATAGCTTTCCTTGAAACTTTGTTGTGTTAAGTGGGCTTACTGTTGTGATGAACTTTGATTTTTTCCAGTTCCTTTCAACGACTAAGCCGCCGTCTGGGACAGTTTCTGTTTTACAAGTAAGTTGTTTTTGCATATCTTTTGTTACGGGTTCTGAGGTGGAAATAATTTTGCCGTTATGGTCAGTAATAATGATAGCTATATCGGAGTTAGAAATTGATTCCGATTCAACTAAGTGTGCAGCCTCATTCGTAATATCGAACTCAGGGTACACAGGACGTTTAGGATTTTTATTATGTTCAGCGTGTTTCATTTCTTTATAATATTCATCCCGTCTCTCGCGGCTTTTAATTTTTTTACTATAGCGATTACCTTTCTCTAAAAGAGCATCTGTTTCCTCTACAATACGCATTTTTGAAAGGCTTTTATAAAAAGATACGAAAGCAATTGTTTCAATACATAAAGCTAATATTAAAAAGTATGTCCCAATTTTAAGGGAAAGTTTACTCATTTTTTCACCATACCTTATTCATAATAAAGAGTCAGTGGTATACGATTTCCCACTGACCGAAGTAATTATTCACTTTTCCATTTATATCCGACTTTATAGACCGTTTCTAGGTAATCTTCAATCGGAAATCCTTTTTTGCGTAGTTTATCACGGATATTACGAATGTGTGAGTCAATTGTTCTATATTCGATATCTGTTTCATAGCCCCAAATTTTTTCGATTAAATCATCTCGGCTATAAGCACGGTTTGTATTTTGCAAAAATAGTCCGAGTAACGAAAATTCGATAGGAGTTAGCGAGATTTTTTCATCGTACACTGTGACGGTATGTTTCGTTTTATCCCACTCAATACCATTAAAACTAACAAATCCATCTTTTTTTGTACGGCGTAATATAGCCTCGATTCGTGCGACTAATACATGCTCATCAA
Source organism: Bacillus sp. 5mfcol3.1 (assembly GCF_900114335.1). Classification (NCBI taxonomy): domain Bacteria; kingdom Bacillati; phylum Bacillota; class Bacilli; order Caryophanales; family Bacillaceae; genus Bacillus; species Bacillus sp. 5mfcol3.1. The sequence continues at coordinate 58,505 of NZ_FOST01000007.1, forward strand.
ACGGTTTTGTAATATAATCATCTGCGCCCATCGTGAGGCCTTTCACCATATCGTAGTTTTGGTTGCGAGCTGTTAACATAATGATAGGAACGTTGGAAATTTGACGAATTTGATAGCAAGTATCCCACCCATCCATATTTGGCATCATAACATCTAATAAAATAATATCGAATTCTTTTTGTTCGATTAATTTTAGTGCTTCAAGGCCAGAGGTAGCTTTCATACAAAAATAGCCGCGAGGGCTTAAGAACAGATCTAATAATCGCAACATACGTTCTTCATCGTCTACTAATAAAATTTTTACCATAATCTTGTGCACCCCAAACTGTTCATTCTACTTGTATAGTTTACATGAAAATAATAAAAAACTCTTTTTATGTGATTGAATGGAGGGCTGATTTTTTCGCTCAGAGTAATTGACATAAAAAATGCACTAGTTTTGCACAACTATTTTTTATAATAGAAAACGTAGCGACACAAAATACCCTATGTTGCGACATAACGTCATGTCATTTTATTTATAAAATGACAATTCCATTCTATTGTGTATGTGAGATAGAGAGGGTTTTCGTATTCACCTCGCATCGGATAAGAAAAATTTCCTATCTCACACTTTTTTTAAAAGGAGATCATACACATGAATTCAAAAGAAGAAATTTCAAAAAAAGAAAAGCAAGATCGTAATACGGTTGTCATGTGCGTTGCCGTATCTATGGTTATTATTATAAGTTGCGTAAATAAAATTTTGGGGATTTTATAATATAAAAAAAGCTGATTGCTTCTTAAGAAGCAATCAGCTTTTTTCGTTGTTAGGGGGAGTATTTCTATATAATAAACCAAGGTAAAATTGCTAATCCAGAAGTTATAATTGCTGTAGTAAATATTAAAAGCATAGCTCGTTTGTTTTGTTTCATGTCACATTCTCCTTTACATATCAAGTACATGCGATCAGTGTGAGATGTGGTTCCTCACTGAGTAAAGTGTCACTTTATATTTTTAGTATAATGAATGGAAAGGTTTGGTACGATCGATAAAGGTGACATGAAGATTACATTGTTGTAATGAAAAAAGCATCTTTCTTAATAAAAAGATGCTTTTGGAAAACTATATTGAAGTATTAATCATTTAAGAACAGAACCATATGTTCCTCGTCCCAATATTGACCGTTATGTTTTAATGAACGCTCTTGTACGCCGTAAGTTTGGAAACCTAATGATTCATATAATTTTTTGGCACCGGCGTTACCAACTACAACATCGAGCATAAGTTGTTCTACATGTAATTTATCGGCATTTTCAATAATTGCTTTAATAAGAGCTCGTCCTGCTCCAAGGCCACGCGCTTTTGGGGAAACGAAAACGGAACCGATTTTTGCTTTATGTTCTTGTTTAATAAAAGGCTTTGTTTCTAAAGTAGCAATGCCGATTAAATCATCATCTTTGAAGACCCCTAGAGTATACTTATCCGGATTGCTTAATCGTTTTGCCATAGCAGCTACAGGATCCTCATGTTTCAAAACATCTTCATAGGAAGAGCTAAAAGCTTCCGGGTTCTTCGTTAAACCTTCCATACAAACTTTTAAATATATTTCTGCGTCCTCTGTCGTTAATAAGCGAATTTCCATAGTTGTAACCTCCTTGGTCGATTTCAAATAAAATAAATCCATTACTTTTATAAGATTGTGTATGTGTTTTGTTAGCAGTCTCTTTTAATTTGTAAAAGAATGAAAAGATATATGCTACAATGTTTTGTTTTTTAATATGTAATGAAATTATATATTAACTTTATTAACTATTCAAGTCTTTAATATATTACATTTTCATAACTAAAATAACTCCTCAATTGAGGAGTTATTTTAGTTATTCGATTGATAACCATCAATTCGATGTGGATGTGTGTAAATATTGCAGGATTCATTTCTGATAAATCCTACGACTGTAATGCCTAAATCGTGAGCGAGTTGTAATGCTAGTTTTGTTGGGGCAGATTTAGATAGAACAATTTCACATCCGATTTTTGAAACTTTGAGTAAAATTTCGGATGAAATACGTCCGCTAAATGCGATAATTTTTCCTTTAACAGATATATCATTGCGTAAACAATGACCGTATATTTTGTCTAATGCATTATGTCTTCCGATATCCATTCTTGATAGAAGGATATTATTTCGATCACATAGCGCGGTATTGTGAACACCACCAGTTTGGCGAAAGGTAGTGGAAGATTGTTGTAAAGTATTCATTAAGTAAAAACATTCTTCAGGAGTAATTTTTACATGTATATCATGTAAGTCTTTTGCTTTTGCCGCATCGTTTATGAAAATAAAACCTTGTCTACCTTTTCCGCAGCAAGAAGTGATGTATCGTTTATTATATAAAGTTTGATAGAGCGGATTCACTTTTGATGATTTTACATGGACAATTCCGTTATCTTTTTGAACCCATAGTTCTTCAACATCGTTATAGGAAGAAATAATCCCCTCAGAAATTAAAAAACCAATTACCATATCTTCAATATAATTTGGTGTGCATACGACTGTTACATATTCTTCACCATTCAATTTAATAGTAATAGGAGATTCTGTAACAATCTCGTCAAGTTGTTTTGAAAATGTACCAGATTGATAACGTACAATTGTATAAGTCTCTTGCGTAGGCCCCATATTTAATTCCCCTTTTATATGTATTTCTCTCCCACATTTATCATAAAACAATGGAAAAAATAAAAACACCTATTAACAAGAAGATCACAGATTATTTTGGTTATTATTGTATATGTACGATATAATAGAACTGTAGAATAGTGATATTTTCAAGCTTTCGTAGTTATACCTTATAACATCTAGAATCGACTTCATAAGAAAGTATTTGGGTAGAGCGTTTCAAAAATATGTACAGTAATGCGGTTTTGAAAACGGATTCATAATTGTGTTGTACAGTTGGTTGTAAGGAGAGGGGAAACTATGGCAGAACAGACAGTCCGTGTAACCGTCGATGGTAAAGAATTTTCTGCATCAGGTGAAAAGACGATACTACAATTATTTAACGAGAGTAATTTGGAACATCCTCAAATTTGTCATGTACCAGAAGTAGATCCAATTCAAACTTGTGATACGTGTATTGTAGAAGTAAATGGAAAGTTATTGCGTGCTTGTTCAACGAAATTAGAGAACGGTATGCATATCGAAAGACAGTCCCAGCGTGCAAAAGAGGCACAGACTGAGGCAATGGATCGAATATTAGAGAATCATCTACTGTATTGTACCGTTTGTGATAACAATAATGGTAACTGTAAAGTCCATAATACAGTACATATGCTGGGAATTGAGGAACAGAAATATCCGTATGAGCCGAAAGTAAGTGCGTGTGAAGTGGATATGTCACATCCATTTTATCGATATGATCCAAATCAATGTATTGCTTGTGGGCAGTGTGTAGAAGTATGTCAAAACTTACAAGTGAATGAAACTATATCGATTGATTGGAGCTTAGACCGTCCACGTGTTATATGGGACAATGGTGTAAGTATAAATGACTCATCTTGTGTAAGTTGTGGACAGTGTGTAACAGTATGTCCATGTAATGCGTTAATGGAAAAAACAATGCTGGGTGAAGCCGGATTCATGACTGGATTGAAACCGGATGTGTTAGATCCAATGATTGATTTTGTAAAGGATGTAGAGCCTGGATATAGTAGTATTTTAGCAGTTTCAGAAGTAGAGGCTGCGATGCGTAAGACGAAAGTGAATAAAACAAAAACAGTTTGTACATTTTGTGGTGTAGGTTGTTCATTTGAAGTATGGACGAAAGACCGCCACATTTTGAAAGTACAGCCTGTTTCAGATGCGCCGGTTAACGGTATTTCCACATGCGTAAAAGGCAAATTTGGATGGGATTTTGTAAACAGTGAAGATCGAATTACAAAGCCATTAATTCGCCAAGGAGATATGTTTGTTGAAGCTTCATGGGAAGAGGCTCTTGAAGTTGTTGCATCCAATATGCAGCATATTAAATCAGAATATGGAAGTGATGCATTTGGATTTATTTCTTCTTCAAAAGTAACGAATGAAGAAAATTATCTTATGCAAAAACTAGCCCGTCAAATATATGGAACGAATAATGTAGACAACTGTTCCCGTTATTGTCAATCTCCAGCAACAGACGGTTTATTTAAAACTGTCGGTATGGGCGGGGACGCTGGAACAGTGAAAGATATTGCGGAAGCTGGCCTTGTCATTATCGTTGGAGCAAATCCAACAGAAGGACATCCTGTACTTGCAACGCGTGTAAAACGTGCTCATAAATTACATGACCAAAAATTAATTGTGGCGGACCTTCGTAAACATGAAATGGCAGAGCGTGCGGATTTATTCATTCATCCGCGCCAAGGAACTGATTACGTATGGCTCGCTGGTATTACGAAATATATTATTGATCAAGATTGGCACGATAAAAAGTTCATAGCTGAAAATGTGAAGAATTTTGATGAATATAGCAAAATGGTAGAAAAGTATACGCTTGATTATACAGAAGAAATTACGGGGATTTCGAAAGAAAATCTGAAAGAAATGGCTCGTATGGTATATGAAGCAGATGGTACTTGTGTACTTTGGGGAATGGGTGTAACGCAAAATACTGGAGGAAGTACAACTTCAGCAGCAATTTCAAATCTATTGCTTGTTACGGGTAATTATCGTCGTCCTGGTGCAGGAGCATATCCATTACGCGGACATAATAACGTACAAGGCGCTTGTGATATGGCAACATTACCAAACTGGCTTCCAGGTTACCAAGCAGTTTCAGATGATGCGCTCCGTGCGAAATTTGAAAAAGCATACGGTACTACAATTCCGAAAGCACCAGGCTTAAATAATATTGCAATGTTACTTGCGGCAGATGAAGGAAAACTGCGTGGTATGTATGTTATGGGTGAAGAAATGGCTTTAGTAGATTCGAATGCCAACCATGTACAACATATTTTAGCGAATTTAGATTTCCTTGTTGTTCAAGATATGTTCTTATCGAAAACAGCTCGTTTTGCTGATGTTATTTTACCGGCAGCACCAAGCTTAGAAAAAGAGGGAACATTTACGAATACAGAGCGCCGTATTCAAAGATTATATGAAGTATTGAAGCCGCTTGGTGATTCAAAGCCAGACTGGTGGATTTTACAAAAAGTAGCTCGTGCACTTGGCGGGGACTGGAATTATGAAAATCCAAGTGAAATCATGGATGAAATTGCATCGCTTGCACCTTTATATTCTCAGGCAACATACGATCGTTTAGAAGGATGGAATAGTTTATGTTGGGGTAGCCATGATGGCAGCGATACACCACTATTATATGTGGACGGATTTAACTTCCCAGATAAACTAGCTCGTCTATCATTAGATGAATGGGTACCACCAGTTGTAGCGCCAGATGAGTATGATTTACTTTTAAATAATGGTCGTATGTTAGAACATTTCCATGAAGGGAATATGACGAATAAATCGGCTGGTATTTTATCTAAAGTATCTGAAGTGTTCGTTGAAATCTCGCCTGAACTTGCCCTAGAGCGCAATGTGAAAGATGGTGGTCTTGTAGAATTAGCATCACCATTTGGGAAAATTAAAGTACAGGCACTTGTTACAGATCGTGTAACGGGGAAAGAGCTATATTTACCGATGCATGCAACGGTAAATGAAGAGGCAATCAATATTTTAACTGGAACGGCGACAGATCTTTATACGTGTACACCAGCGTACAAACAAACGATGGTAAAGATGCGTGTACTACGTGAAAAAGGGAATCGTCCGTTACCATCTTCAAACCCGAGAGATAAAAAGCGTAATCCGCAAAACGGTGTTGAAATCCAGCAAAAATGGCAAAGAAAACAATACGTATCACTTGTGGACTAGGGGGCGGAGAGAGTGGCGAAAGAAATTACTGTAATTAAAAAGAAAGTTGTAACAGAGGAAGAACAGAAACAGCAAGTAGCAGATGAACTTCTAAATGAGCTATCTAATAATCGTGAAGCAGTAGAAGAAACGATGCAGCTTTTAGCACAGTTGCAGAAGGCTGGTATATTAGATGCGGCAATTAGTTTACTTGCTGCGAAGGAAGATGTTTCAAAAATCGCTGTGGAGCAATTAAATCGTGAACCCGTTAAAAATGCGTTAAATAATATGATGGGGGCAGGAGAAGCGTTATCTTCAGTTGACCCAGAAATAACGAAGCAAATTACGTCAAGTTTAGTTACAGGATTGCAATTTGCAACAGATGAATTAAATAGTGGCAAAAAAACAAAAGTGATGGATTTCTTTAAAGTATTAAAAGATCCAGATATCAATAGAGCTATTACATTCGGTTTTAGCTTCTTGAAAGCATTTGGACAAGGGCTAGAGAAAAAATAGAATAAATGAAAAAGTGATGGGAAGTAGCCATCACTTTTTTCATTATATGTATAAGAGTGTTCATGTTAAGCGGAATATATTATTATTAAAAAGATGGATTAGAACTGGAAATATGGAATCCATCTCAAATACCGTTTTAGAATTTGGAGGAATATATGCAACACCGTAAAAAACTATCTATACCAGGAGTAATGAGACATTCCTTTCAAACAGTTAAATTTTCTTTTTGGAATGTATTAACTTTTCAACTTGCTTATAAATTATTAGCAGCGATTGTGTTTGTTCCGCTATTTGGAATTATTTTTAATAAGTTATTGTATTTTGGTGGTTATGCAAATGCGACAAATGATGAATTATTAGCGTTTTTAAAGACGCCTTATGGCATCTTAGCAATCGTAATTTTATCATTGTTAGCACTGTTTCTTATCTTTACGGAATTTGCGGTGCTTATTATTATTTCGTATTTCGCTCATAAAAGACAGAAGGTGAAATTACGTCCGATTTTATATAAAACGGTAACGTATTTACCTACTCTTTTCACATATTGCTTACCAGGATTTATTTTATATGCTGTCGTATTGTTGCCTCTTTTAAATATGGGATATGAAACGGCATTAATCCCGCAAATTCAAATTCCTAACTTTATTACAGGAGAACTGTTTAAGACGACGATGGGGCAAGTTGGTTATTACACGTTCTTTGCTGTAGTCGCGTATTTGAATCTTCGATGGATTTTCGTTCTACCTATTGTTGTTTTAGAGCAAAAATCATTTCGCGTGGCAGCACGTAAAAGTGCAAATTTAGTAAAGGAAAGCTTTTTTAAAGTACTACTCTTTTTAGTAGGATTTTTTATTTCAATTGGAATTGTATATGTCGTATTTTTGGGAATATATTTATTGTGCCTATGGGGTGTTTATGAATTTACAAACCCGAAAGGAACATTTGCATTATTAGCTGAATCAACGATTTCTGTATTTTTAACGAGCACATTGTATTTATTCAGCTTTATCGTGACGCCATTTTATATTATGGCGATTACGCGATTATACTTACAAAAGGTACCGGTTGAAGATGTTTTATTAGAAGAAGGATTAGATTATTCGAAAACGAAAGCAGATAAATGTTTCTTCCAAAAACATCGTTGGAAATTCATTGGCGTATACATTGTAGGGATTATTACTGCGGGAATGGTCGTTGCCTTCATTGTAACGTTTATTTCAAATTCGTATAAAGAACCGATTATTATGGCGCACCGCGGGTATATATCAAAAGGCGTAGAAAATACGAAAGAAGCTGTGCAAGGTGCTATTGATGCAAAAGCAGACTACGCTGAAATAGATGTATTACAAACGAAAGACGGTGAACTAGCGGTTATACATGATTTGAAGCTGAAACGTCTCGCAAATGCAAATGTGCATGTGTCAGATTTAACGATGGCTGAGTTAAGGCAGCTTACCCTTAGTCAAGATGGACTTTCAGGACAAATAAGTACACTTGATGAAATCATTAAGCTAGCAAATGGCAAAATCAAACTTAATATAGAAGTGAAGCTTCATGGGGGCGAAAAAGACTTTGTAAACAAAGTCTTAAAAACGATTAAAGATAATGAATTTGAGAAGCAATGTGTAATTCAAACGTTACACTATCCGCTTATTAAAGAGTTTAAGCGTGCAAATCCAGATATAAAAGTAGGGTATATATTGTATGCAAGTAGAGCTAACTTAAAGAATGTGAAGGCTGACTTTTACGTAGCAGAAGAATATATGTTAAATAAGAAATTAGTAAAAGAAGCAAGGAAGTTAAACAAACCAATTTACGTATGGACAGTAAATGATATGGAAAATTTAAAGGCATATTATAAGTTAAACGTAGATGGTATCATAACTGATTACCCTGAAGATGCACGTGAAACAATTAAGATGTTAAAAGAGCAAGAAGCGGAAGAAAGTGATCTGTTTGATAAAATTACTGAAACGACAGATGATTTGTTTTTAAAATTATTTATAAGTTACCCAGCTGCTAGCTAAATGCTAGCAGCTGTTTTTTTGTGAAAAGAATATATTTCTAAAGTATTAAGTAAAGTAATAACTGTATATGTATACGTTATCGCTTAGTTTTTTACATTGTTACATTATTGTCAAATAATAAATGATTACTGTTTATTTTGAAGAAGTATAATAAAAATTGAGTGAAAGATAATGGAATGTCACGAAACCCCTAATAGAATCAATGTTTTATATATTTACACTATTCTAAATATATAAACTTTATAAAAATGATATGTTAGCGTTTTCATAACTTTTAAGTTATGCTAGAATAAGGACATAAGTTATTAATTATTACAAAAAGAAAAAAGAATCTCTTTTTTCTGTTAATTATAAGGGGGCATTTCATTATGCGTATTGGGGTACCAGCAGAAATTAAAAACAACGAAAACCGTGTGGCAATGACACCAGCAGGTGTTGTACATTTAATTCGTAACAATCACGAAGTATTCATTCAAAAGGGTGCAGGTTTAGGATCTGGTTTCACAGACGCTCAGTATGTTGAAGCGGGAGCAAAAATTGTTGATACAGCTGAAGAAGCTTGGAACATGGAAATGGTTATGAAAGTTAAAGAACCAATTGAAAGCGAATACAAACACTTCAGTGAAGGCTTAATCTTATTCACATACTTACACTTAGCTCCAGAGCCAGAATTAACAAAAGCGTTAATTGAGAAGAAAGTTGTTGCGATTGCATACGAAACAGTACAATTAGAAAACCGTTCTCTACCATTACTTGCACCTATGAGTGAAGTAGCTGGTCGTATGGCTGCACAAATTGGTGCGCAATTCCTTGAGAAAAACAAAGGCGGTAAAGGTATCTTACTTGCAGGTGTTCCAGGAGTTAAACGTGGTAAAGTAACAATCATCGGTGGTGGACAAGCTGGTACAAATGCTGCTAAAATTGCAGTTGGACTAGGTGCGGATGTAACAATCATCGACTTAAGTGCAGAACGTCTTCGTCAATTAGATGACATTTTCGGAAACCAAGTAAAAACTTTAATGTCTAATCCTTACAATATTGCAGAAGCTGTAAAAGAGTCTGATCTTGTAATCGGTGCAGTATTAATCCCAGGTGCAAAAGCGCCAAAACTTGTAACAGAAGAAATGATTAAATCAATGGAACCAGGTTCTGTTGTTGTAGATATCGCGATTGACCAAGGTGGTATTTTCGAAACAACTGACCGTATTACAACTCATGATAACCCAACTTACGAAGAACACGGCGTTGTTCATTATGCAGTTGCAAACATGCCAGGTGCGGTTCCACGTACATCAACTCTTGCATTAACAAACGTAACAGTACCATATGCAGTACAAATTGCTAACAAAGGCTACAAAGAAGCTTGCCTAGGCAACTCTGCATTACTAAAAGGTATTAACACATTAGATGGCTATGTAACATTTGAAGCAGTTGCAGAAGCTCACGGTGTAGAGTACAAAGGTGCTAAAGAATTATTAGAAGCAGAAACAGTATCTTGCTAATAGAAGCATTATACAAAACAAAATCGAACAATATATAATACAACATGATAAGAGCTAAGAGATAATACCTCTTAGCTCTTCTTAGTAAAAGGGGGCATACATCGTGGCCAACCTATTTAAAAAGAAATCCGTTACGCAATTGTTAGGGGAAAGTAAAAGTAAAACTTTGACGAAAACGCTAGGGGCATTTGACCTAACAATGCTAGGGATTGGTGCGATAATTGGTACAGGAGTTCTAGTATTAACTGGATTAGTAGCAGCAAGAGATGCTGGTCCAGCAGTTATTTTTTCATTTATGATTGCAGCAATTGTTTGTGGATTTGCAGCATTATGTTATGCAGAAGTTGCATCTACACTTCCTGTTTCAGGTAGTGTGTACACATATTCGTATGCAACAATTGGTGAGTTTGTTGCTCATTTAATGGGATGGACATTGTTATCCGTATATGTCGTAACGACTGCCGCAGTAGCTGGCGGATGGACGGGTTATTTCAATAATTTAGTGAGTGGACTGGGACTTGAAATTCCGAAAGCGTTGCTAACAATTCCAGCGCAAGGTGGTATGGTAAACTTACCAGCAGTTATCGTTACGTTAGTGATAACTTGGTTATTATCACGAGGTACGAAAGAAAGTAAGCGTGTGAATAACATAATGGTATTAATTAAAATTGGTATTGTTGTTTTATTCATTGCAGTTGGTGTATTCTACGTGAAACCAGAAAACTGGATACCATTTGCACCTTACGGTTTAAGTGGAGTGTTCGCAGGGGGAGCAGCAGTATTCTTTGCTTTCTTAGGATTTGATGCATTAGCAACTTCTGCTGAAGAAGTAAAAAATCCGCAACGTGATCTACCAATTGGTATTATTGCTTCGTTAGTTATTTGTACAATCATTTATGTTGTAGTTTGTCTCGTTATGACGGGTATGGTTTCTTATAAAGAGCTAGATGTACCGGAAGCGATGGCATATGTGTTAGAGGTTGTAGGACAAGATAAAGTGGCTGGTGTAATTGCTATTGGAGCTGTAATCGGTATTATGGCTGTAATTTTCGCTTACATTTATGCGACAACACGTGTATTCTTCGCAATGAGTCGTGACGGTTTATTACCAAAATCTTTTGCGAAAATTAACAAGAAGACTGAAGCGCCAACATTTTCAGTTTGGTTAACAGGAATTGGTAGTGCTTTAATTGCTGGATTTATCGATTTAAAAGAATTGTCGAATTTAGCGAATATTGGAGCGTTATTAACATTCGCCATGGTTGGTGTAACTGTTATCATTCTTCGTAAAACGCATCCGAAATTACAACGTGGATTTATGGTACCACTTGTACCGATCTTACCGATTATTTCAATTGCATGTTGTCTATTCTTAATGGTAAATTTACCGTTAACAACATGGATATACTTTGGTATTTGGTTAGCGATTGGAGTAGTTGTATACTTTGTTTATTCGAAAAAGCATAGTCATTTAAAAGACGATGGAAGTTCGCAGGATAATTTAGATCAAGCTAATTAAAGGGATATAAACACAGTAAGCCTTGTGCGTCTAGGGAGCGCGCAAGGCTTTTTCTTTTGTTGAAATAAAGGGAACATATATTACTTTGTTGAATTTTTATGTCGGAATATGAAAAAAGGGTGTGCGAATTGTACATCCTTTTTTGTATGAGAATATAGAGGATGCGGAAAATATGTATATGCCTTACTAAAATGTGAACGGAATGTTCATAAAAAAAATTCAGATTTCATTGACACATATGAGTAGGCGCTCATATAATAAGAGTATAAGATATATGAATGATTGTTCATATGTTCAATTAAAGAGGTGAGCTATTATGGCTGGAAATAAAGTAGAAACACCACAAGAGACATGTTCTCAAACGATAATTCATGAAGAAGTTGTAGAGCAAGTAAAACAAACAATTCCAACTGATGAAAGTTTAAGTAAAGTAGCAGAACTATTTAAAGTATTAGGTGACCGTACACGTACGAGAATATTACATGCGCTATTTGAAGCTGAAATGTGCGTTTGTGATTTAGCTTATTTATTAGGAATGACACAATCATCTATTTCGCATCAGCTTCGTGTGTTAAAGCAAGCGAAACTTGTGAAGAATCGTAAAGAAGGAAAGGTTGTTTATTATTCGTTAGCTGACCAGCACGTAATTCATATCTTCGAGCAAGCGTTTGAACACGTAAACGAAGAAGAATAAAAAGAACGCGAGGAGGGAGAACGATGGCTGAAGCGTTAGTGAAAAAGAAACTGATGTTAGAAGGTTTAGATTGTGCGAATTGTGCAATGAAAATTGAAAAAGGTGTTGGGAATATAGAAGGAGTAAATTCTTGCTCTGTAAACTTCGCAACAAAGACAATGATCTTAGAAACAGCACAAAATAAAGAAAACGAAGTTGTTACGGAAGCAAAACAACTCGTTACAAAATTAGAACCGCATATTAAAGTGCAAGAAGAGCAAAAAAATAAAATTGCTAAAGAAGTATTTATATTAGAAGGTTTAGATTGCGCGAACTGTGCAATGAAAATTGAAAATAAAGTGAAGGAAATGTCAGCTGTCTCAGAAGCAACTGTTGATTTCGTATCGAAGAAACTACGAGTAGAAGTTGCGAATAAAAGAGAACTAGAAGCAACTGTAGCAAATATAACAAATGTCGTTCAAAAGTTAGAGCCAGATGTGAAAGTTGTTCGTGAAGAGAAGAACGGTCATGACCACGGACATAGTCACGATCATGGTGAAGCAAACGTGAAAAAGATGGTAGGGAGATTAGTGGTCGGCGGAATTTTGACAGCAATTGCTGCATTAGCGAGCTTACCACAAATGGTAACAATTCCGTTATTCGTCCTTGCTTATTTATTAATAGGTGGAGATATCGTTTGGAGAGCGGTAAGAAACATAACTCGCGGCCAAGTATTTGATGAAAACTTCTTAATGGCAATTGCAACTGTAGGAGCCTTTGCAATTCAGCAATATTCAGAAGCCGTAGCAGTAATGCTATTTTATCAAGTAGGAGAACTATTCCAAAGCATTGCGGTAAACCGCTCTCGAAAATCAATTACTTCATTAATGGATATTCGTCCTGATTATGCGAATGTAAAGATTGGGAATGAAACGAAACAAGTATCACCAGAAGATGTACAAATTGGCGATTATATTATCGTTAAGCCAGGTGAGAAAGTACCATTAGACGGAAAAGTAATTGAAGGAACATCAATGGTAGATACTTCAGCATTAACTGGTGAATCTGTACCACGTGAAGTTGAAGTTGGAAATGATGTATTAAGTGGCTTTGTGAACCAAAACGGTGTATTAACAATTGAAGTTACAAAAGAGTTTGGTGAATCAACTGTATCGAAAATTTTAGATTTAGTTCAAAATGCAAGCAGTAAAAAAGCACCAACAGAAAACTTTATTACGAAGTTTGCGCGTTACTACACTCCAGTTGTAGTTATTACAGCGGCGATCATGGCGTTTATTCCACCGCTTATTTTAGAAGGGGCTACATTCTCTGAGTGGATTTATAGAGCTTTAGTGTTCTTAGTAATCTCTTGTCCATGTGCGTTAGTTGTATCCATTCCTCTTGGATTCTTTGGAGGTATCGGTGGTGCATCTAAAAGTGGTGTGTTAGTAAAAGGTAGTAACTATTTAGAAGCTTTAAATGATGTAAAATATATTGTTTTTGACAAAACAGGAACATTAACAAAAGGTGTTTTCAAAGTTACAAAAATGGAACCGAGCGAAGGTACTACAAGCGAAGAGTTATTAGAGTATGCGGCATTTGCTGAAGTGTATTCTAACCATCCAATTGCCCAATCTATTCGAAAGGCATATGGAAAATCAATTGATGAAAAAATAATCGATGATTATAACGAAATTTCTGGTCACGGTACAGTCGTAAAAGTACAAGGAAAAGAAATTTTTGCAGGTAATGCAAAATTAATGAGAAAAGAAAATATTGAATTTAAACAACCAGAAACAGTAGGTACATTAGTTCACGTTGCTGTAGATGGAAAATATGCAGGTTATATTGTTATTTCTGATGAGGTAAAAGAGGATTCGAAACAAGCGATTCAAAAGTTAAAAGAACTAGGTATTAAAAAGACAGTAATGTTAACTGGTGATGCAAAAACAGTTGGTGAAGCTGTCGGTAAAGAATTAGGCTTAGATGAAGTTCATGCGGAATTACTACCGCAACAAAAAGTAGAAGAGATTGAAAAAATTGATGCAGCGAAGCATGGAAAAGAAAAAATTGCCTTCGTTGGTGACGGTATTAACGATACACCAGTATTAGCCCGTGCAGACGTTGGTATTGCGATGGGTGGTTTAGGATCAGATGCAGCAATTGAAGCGGCAGACATCGTTATTATGACTGATGAGCCTTCAAAAATTGCGACAGCTGTAAAAATTGCAAAACGCACAAGAAGTATAGTGTGGCAAAATATCATCTTTGCTTTAGGTGTAAAAGGGATCGTTCTATTACTTGGTGCCTTTGGTATTGCAACAATGTGGGAAGCTGTTTTCTCAGATGTTGGTGTGACACTACTTGCAGTGTTAAATGCAATGCGTGTATTACGAGTGAAAGATTTATAAAAAAGAGGACGCAACCTGCGTCCTCTTTTTTATTGGTTATTTTGTTGAAATTGATTTAATAAAATAATATCAAATATTATTTTACTTTTAAATAATATAATATTAAAATTTACAAATAAAAAACATTCGTCGTATTATTTTAATATATTTTTTACAAATATCCATATAGTATTGAAAAAACAGAGAAGGAGAAACTTCTCTGTTTACTTTTGTATGTTTTTTTCAACTTGTTCTCGAACAGTTTGAATGTAATTCATTTTATGATCCCAACATTCTTGGCTTAAATCGACAGGATACTCTTCGGGATTTAAAGTTCGCATGTATTCTTCCCAAAATAGAGCGAGACTCTGTTCATTATATTGTTGAATATCTAATATACTTGGTAGTTCATATGTTCTTTCGCCGTTAACGAAAATGTCTTTATGGAGTTCACGGGCTTCAAAGTTTGTTACGAATTTACTTATATATGTGTGAACTGGATGGAACATTTTTAAGCGCTCTTCTTTTCCAGGTTCTTCAGAATCTAACGCAATATAATCGCCTTCTGCATGATCGTTAACCCGATTGATAATACGATAAATTCGTTTCAGTCCTGGAGTGGTAATTTTTTCAGGATTAGATGAAATTTTAATCGTATCATTTAATTTTCCGTCAGTATCTTCAATTGCAACTAGTTTGTAAACAGCCCCTAATGCAGGTTGCTCAAAGGACGTAATTAATTTCGTCCCAACGCCCCATACGTCAATTTTTGCCCCTTGAGATTTAAGGTGCATAATTGTGTATTCATCTAAATCGCTAGAAGCGATAATTTTTGTATTTGTAAACCCTGATTCATCTAGTAGTTTTCGTGCCTTTTTCGATAAATAAGCCATATCACCACTATCAAGACGTATACCATAGAAATCAATACGATCCCCAAATTCTTTTGCAACACGAATTGCATTTGGAACACCAGATTTCAATGTGTCATATGTATCAACGAGAAAGACGCACTTCTTATGAGTTTCAGCGTATTTCTTAAACGCAACGTATTCATCGCGATATGCTTGAACGAAAGAGTGAGCGTGTGTGCCAGCTACAGGGATCCCGAAGCGTTTCCCAGCACGAACGTTGCTTGTAGAGGAGAAACCACCAATAAAGGCAGCGCGTGTCCCCCAAAGGGCGGCATCGAACTCATGGGCACGTCTTGTGCCGAACTCTAAAAGCTCATCATTACTTGCAGCATGTTTCATACGAGCAGCTTTTGTTGCAATTAATGTTTGGTAATTCACAATATTTAAGAGGGCGGTTTCAATAATTTGTGCTTCACCCAGTGGTGCATCAACACGTAATAAAGGCTCGTTATTAAATACAACTTCACCTTCTTGCATACTGCGAATCGTCCCAGTGAATTTCATATTTTGTAAATAATGAAGGAATTCTTCTTCAAATTTTAATTCTGCTAAATAAGCGATATCGCTTTCAGTAAAACTGAAATTTTCTATGTACTCTACAATTTTCTCAAGGCCAGCAAAAACAGCGTAGCCGTTCTCAAATGGAAGCTTTCGAAAATATAAATCAAAAACAGAACGGCGATTATGAATACCATCTTTCCAATATGTATAAGCCATGTTGATTTGATATAGGTCTGTATGTAAGGCATAACTATCGTCTTTATAATGAGTCATCGCGAGAACACCTCCATAATTTGGTTATAGTATACCAATTTTTCACCATTCGTAGCAAAGAAGAGATATTGAAGTGAAGTCAAGAGAGAAAAAAATGAAATTATGCATATTTTTTAGAAAATTTATATTTATCAATTTATATTTCTCCAGATTTTATGTATTATTAGAGTAATGGGGTAATGAGAATGGAGGAGGACAATGCAACAAACATTAGAAAAAATAGGCAAACAAGTCTTTTACAAACGGCTTCAGCAAAAAATGACACAAGAAGAATTATGTCAGGGCATTTGTTCTGTCTCATACTTAAGTAAGATTGAAAATGGAAAGATCGAAGCATCAGAAGAAATTCTACAATTGCTCTGCACAAGACTAGAAATTGCCGTGACGGATTTGAGAGATGTAGAAGAAGATGTGAAGGGGAAGCTGGATGAATGGTTAAATGCACTAGTTCATTTAGACAAGCAACAAGTAGAACGTATATATGAAGAGTTGCAAGGTGAAATGAAGCATGTGTTGGATTTTGAAATTATAAATTATTATAAACTGCTGTATACGCGATATTTAATTATGAAAAGGGACTTAGTAGCTCTTGAAGAAGAATTGGATAAGTTGAAAAAGGTGTATAAAAAATATTCACCATTTCAAAAAATGCTTTATACGTATAGTAGGGCGTTATTATATTCTTTACAGTATAAATATACACAGGCTTTGGAGTACTTACTGCAAACGGAAACCATGGCGAAGGCACTGGGCTATTATGAAACGGGGATATATTATAATTTAGCGCTCACATATAGTCAGATGGAAATAGACCACATGACTTTATACTTTGCCAATGTTGCGTTAGAAGGCTTTAAGAGTGAGTATAAGTTTAGAAATATAATTAATTGTAAATTTCTAATTGCATTTAGTTATACTCGAAAAAAACAATATAATGAAGCGATGGAAATCTATAATCATATTCTAAGAGAAGCAAATTCTTTTGCGGATAAAGATAATATTATGTCAATCGCTTTAAATAATATTGGTTATTTGTATTACCGTCAAAAGAATTATGTGAAGGCAAAAGAGTATTATATAGAATGTTTAAAGTATAAAAAAGAAGAGGATATGAATTATATTGATGCTATGTATGAACTATCCTTACAATGTATTCAATTGGGAGAATTTGAAGACGCGAAGAAATGGATTGAAAAAGGTATTTTTGCTGCAAAGAAAGCTGAAAGATACAAAGGAATGTTATATTTACTATTAAGTTTACAATATAAGTATTTTGAAAAAAGAGATACTTATAAAAGGTTTTTGGAAACAGAGGTAGTTCCTTTTTTTAAAGCTGAAAACAATATAAAAGATTTGAAAACTATATATTTAGAGTTGGCGGAGTACTTAGAAGAATGCGCAGATTTTAAAGAAAGTAATTATTATTATAAATTAGCAATAAAATTATTAGAAGAATAAAAAGGAGTGAGATTATGAAAAAGTTTATTGTAGGAACATTTGTAATTATGTCAATTGCGGCGATAGTATTAGATATTCAGTATGCTTGGAAACCAGATGTCCTTGGTCAAGAAGCTAAAACCGTTGAACAAATTAATTCATAATGAAGAAACCCCTTTCCAACCGGAAAGGGGTTTTTCAATATTTGTTCCTCAAAATTCTACAAAACTTGAGAAATAAATTAATTGAATTTTTAGTATATTAATAGTGGAAACATAATGCTAATATGAAACTACTCTTTTTCAAAAAAATTTTTATTAGGGGGAAGGTTCATGAAAAAGAAAAGTTTAGCGTTAGTGTTAGCGACAGGAATGGCAGTTACAACGTTTGGAGGGACAGGCTCTGCATTTGCGGATTCTAAAAATGTACTCTCTACGAAGAAGTACAATGAGACAGTACAGTCACCTGAGTTTATTTCTGGTGATCTAACTGGAGCGACTGGTAAGAAAGCAGAATCTGTTGTGTTTGATTACTTAAACGCAGCAAAAGGTGATTACAAGCTAGGGGAAAAGAGTGCGCAAGATTCTTTCAAAGTGAAACAAGTGAAGAAAGATGCTGTAACTGATTCAACAGTAGTACGTATGCAACAAGTTTACGAAGGAGTACCTGTATGGGGTTCTACTCAAGTAGCTCACGTAAGTAAAGACGGTTCTTTAAAAGTATTGTCTGGAACAGTTGCACCTGATTTAGACAAAAAGGAAAAGTTAAAAAATAAAAATAAGATTGAAGGCGCAAAAGCAATTGAAATCGCGCAGCAAGATTTAGGGGTAACACCGAAATATGAGGTAGAACCAAAAGCGGACTTATATGTATATCAAAATGGTGAAGAAACAACATATGCATATGTTGTAAATCTAAATTTCTTAGATCCAAGTCCAGGAAACTACTACTATTTCATTGAAGCAGACAGCGGTAAAGTATTAAATAAATATAATAAATTGGATCATGTAGCAAATGAAGATAAATCACCAATTAAGCAAGAGGCTCCTAAACAGGATGCGAAAGCAGTAGTAAAACCTGTAACAGGAACAAATAAAGTAGGAACTGGTAAAGGTGTATTAGGAGATACGAAATCACTCAATACAACATTATCTGGCTCATCTTACTACTTACAAGATAATACGCGCGGAGCAACGATTTTCACATATGATGCGAAAAATCGTACTACATTGCCAGGAACTTTATGGGTAGATGCAGATAATGTTTTCAATGCAGCGTATGATGCAGCGGCAGTAGATGCTCATTACTATGCAGGTAAAACATATGATTATTATAAAGCTACATTTAATAGAAACTCTATTAATGATGCAGGGGCACCTTTAAAATCAACAGTTCATTACGGAAGTAAGTATAATAATGCATTCTGGAACGGCTCACAAATGGTATACGGAGATGGAGATGGTGTAACATTCACTTCATTATCTGGTGGAATTGACGTAATTGGTCACGAATTAACGCATGCTGTTACGGAAAATAGCTCGGACTTAATTTATCAAAATGAATCAGGAGCGTTAAATGAAGCGATTTCTGATATCTTTGGTACTTTAGTAGAATTCTATGATAACCGTAACCCAGATTGGGAGATTGGTGAAGATATTTACACGCCTGGTAAAGCGGGAGATGCGCTTCGCTCTATGAGTGATCCAGCGAAATATGGTGACCCAGACCATTATTCTAAGCGTTACACTGGTACTAGTGATAACGGTGGGGTTCATACAAACAGTGGTATCATTAACAAACAAGCTTATTTATTAGCAAATGGTGGTACGCATTCGGGTGTAACTGTAACGGGCATTGGTAAAGATAAGTTAGGTGCGATTTACTACCGTGCAAATACACAATATTTCACGCAATCTACTACATTTAGCCAAGCTCGTGCTGGTGCAGTACAAGCTGCAGCTGATTTATATGGTGCGACTTCTGCGGAAGTAGCGGCAGTTAAGCAATCGTTTAGTGCTGTTGGTATTAACTAAGGATTTAAAGGATAGCTATTAATAAAATACCTCAAAAATAAAGAAGGAGCATAGGCTCCTTCTTTATTTTTTTCTCCATTTTTTCCACAAATAATATAATCCGATACAACCTGCGATTGTCACAATCCACTTCGCTTCATTTGTTCCGTTCATGACTTGGTATGCCGAATATACTTCAATCAATAATGCCGGTATTTTACCTATTGTACTGGCAATACTGAAGGAGAGTAATGACATTTTCCCTAGAGCTGCAAATAAAGTCACGATACTTGATGGGATGAAAGGTATCAATCGAAACGATAGAACGAGTAGAAAGGCCTCTCTACCTTGTACATAAAGAAGACGCTCTACCTTTGGGTGCTTATTTACTTTATCGTGAGTGAACTTTTGAAGGCCTATGCGGTAAATATAAAACGAGATAATAGCCCCTAAGGCCTCACCTACGATCGAAATGATTGTGCCATTTGTTACACCGAAGAGCTGTATATTAATGGCGGTTAAAAAGATGCTAGGAATAACGCCTAAAAGACTAATGATGATGTTAATTAAGATACTAAGTGGAATTGCGATTGAATAGTATTCTGTTAAGAAATTTTGAATCGTTTCAGCCATTGTTTAAAATCCTTTATCTTTTTTTGCATTACACCATATTTCGTTTGTATAGGCAAGGGTAAATTTACATAATGTAGAAAAACGTTGATAAGAAGGGGGCTTTATACCTTATATGGGTATTGGGTATATGAAAACAGGGGTATTTTAAAATATTTTGAAAAACACTATAAAAACCTTTGTATGAAAGAGTTTTATAGTTATATTATCATTGTTTTTATATGGGAAATAATCATAAAATATAGGGGGTATATATTATAAAAGTCGAAAAATAGAGGATTGATGAAATTGCGCGGGTAAATATGGAAAAATAGATGAAAAAAATGAAAACTGATAGATTTTTTCGTTGTGAAATTGACTTTTAGTGAAGTTGCGATAATAATCATGAAAGAGGTGATATGATGAAACGAATAAGTAGTCTTTTCTTGAGTGGTTTATTGGCACTAATGCTGATCTTAAGTGGATGTGCAGGAAAAGAACAAAAAACAGAGAAACAAACAGGGAATCAATCGACATCAGTAGAAAAAATTAGTGATAATATTTTAGATGAAATGGAAGGGCCACCTAAAAATGGTCATACGATTGAAAGACATGTAGGCAAATCAGAAGAAGATTTGAAGAATCGCTTGAAGACAGATAAAGTATCAGCAGCAAGTACATACTATGACAAGGAAACAGCAACGAAAGCTGTAAAAGATAGTTTGAAGCAGCATGATAAGGAAATTCAAGACTGGTTAAAAAATTCTAAAGAGGCTCGTCTCGTATTAAATACAACACATTCATTCCCGGTTGGAAAAACGGTAATAAAGAAAAATATGAGTGTAAAAGACAAGTTGGTAAAAACTGTTACTGTTTTAGCAAGAGATAAGTCAGGAGAATTAGGGTTTAAGATTATTACTTCTTATCCATCTGATAAATAAGAAGGGGGAGTACATTATGTATACGACATTACAATACTTTCTTAAATCGTACTGTACGTTAAGTATTCATGAGGATGAAATAGTAAGCGTGATGGAAGAGTTTATTGAACAAGAAGACGAAGAAATCGTTTTGAAATTACGTGATGAATTAATAAATATGAAGAAAAAGAACGTGTGGGAAGAGGCGTGTGTATTAGCTGCGAAGGAAGGGAATCGTATGTGGTCTTTAGAAGAAACGAAAGACCATCTTGAAACTTTTTTACTATTACTGCAAAAGAAAAAGGCGTGATTAAATCACGCCTTTTTCTTTATGCTATTCGGTTGATATTATCTATTCTTTTGGAGCGCTTTTATATACGCTTTTTGAAATTTGTCCATTTGATATTACTGCCCCGTTTTGTGTTACTTTTTTATACGTAACCGCTGTGATTTTATCACTAGTCCTACTAATTACTTGGGAAGAAACTTCAACATTTTTACCAGTATTTGTACCGAAAATGCGTGTAGTAATACTACCTCCATTTGAAAATGCTTGAATATAAATATGATTGCCCGTATTATTTTTAAATTTTAAATCTGGACCATAATCTGCTACTGCTGCATCTTGCCCAAGTGGTAAATAATTTACCGGCATAGAATGATTGCTTCGAGAAACAATGCCTAAATCTGCCCTTAAAGCTGCGCTGTATAAAGTACTACTGACTTGGCAAACTCCTCCGCCTGCACTTTGTATTACTTTACCTTGTGAATATACTGCTGCAGATTTATAACCATGTGCAGCATCAGTTACGCCAACGCGGCCATTAAAACTAAATGTTTCATCAGGTGCGACAATAACCCCACTTAAAGTATTGGCTGACTTATTTACGTTAAATGATTGATTTCCGTTACGGCCGGCCATTGGAGTAGAATATTCAGCGATGACTTCTTTAATACCCATTTTCTGTATGTCTTCTGTAGAACGTTCTGGTTTTATAAATGTAACTGGCAATGTAACATCTGATTTACCAGTAGTAATAGCTTCGTTTGTTAAATCGTTTAGTTTCCCTTTATCAATTTTTTCTCCGTTTTGGCTTTGACTAACATTTACTGTTGAGCCTTCAATACTCAATTCTGCATTAACAGGATTTTTTAATGTTTCATTATATTTATCTTTTATAAAGGTTTCATAAGCTGTTGCATTTAATTGTGGTGTTAATTTATAGTCACGTTTTAATTCACCGTTTTCAGCTTGCTTACGCATTTTGTAACGATTCATTACGTTTCCTTCTTGTTCTTTGAAGATTTTGTCAATAATATCTTTCTCTTTATAATTTATCCCTAAATCTTTCCATGTGTAAGTTTGTTTATCGTTTTGGAATATGTAGGTAAGGGATTTTTGATCTAACTCAGTTACCTTTTGATTAATAATTGCTTGAATATCTTTCCTATTTTTTCCTTCGAGAGAAATACCTTCAAATGTAGTATTTGGTAATGCAGTAGTATTTAATTGATTATTTAATTTGGATACATATTGATATCCCCCAACACCGCCTACACAAAGTAATATGCCCCCAGCAATTGCAGAACCAATCAGTATTTTACTTAGCTTCATTTATTTCCCCCCAGAAATTTATGTATAAATATATGTATTACATTTTTTGTATAAAAATGATGAAAATAACATTATGTACGTACTAGTATACTATTATTTTCACTGTGTGTAATGTTTTCATAAAAAATGTTACATCGTTGTAATAATTGTCACTTCTTGTCACAATGTGTATGAAAAATATGTTGAAAAATATAATAAAAAGGCTGTCTAGAAAGATCTAGCAGCCTTTTTATTATAATTTTTTATGTTCATTTTTATTCGTAACACCGAGATGTTTTTGAAGGGTAGTTGAAATAGTGTCGACGCTTTTTTCATTTGGAACGTAATAATAAATACCACCTATATATTTATCTGTACCTTCTACTTGCATTTTTTCCATCTTTAAATTTGAATCCATTGAATTTTTTGTAATTGTCATCATATCATCAAACGTTAAATTGGTTTTTAAATCCTTATCGACAGCGTCTAGTAGGCCACCGATTTTATTAATGGAATTAAGAGATAGTGCCTTTTCAGCAATGGCCTCTAATACAAGCTGTTGTCGTTGGCCACGCATATAATCACTATCGATATGACGAGTTCTAGCTAGCGCCAATGCTTCTTCTCCATTTAAATGTTGACGTCCTTTTTTAAGATGAATTGCATCTGCTTCATCTTTACTATTTTGCTCTGTGAACTCAACTGGAACGTCTACAGTAATACCACCAAGAGAATCAACAATTTTAATAAAGGATTTAAAGTTGAATTTTACATAGTAATCAACTGGAACATCTAAAAAGTTCTCTACCGTATCAATTGTGCTGTCTACACCACCGAATACGTGCGCATGTGTAATTTTATCGTATTTATCACGTGATTTAATGTAGACGCGTGAGTCACGTGGAATGCTTACAAGTTTAACGGATTTATCGTTTTTATTAATTGTTGCAAGTAATAACGCATCTGTTCGAGTCGCTTTTCCATAACCTTTTTCCCTAATTTCACTTTCATCAACACCCATAATAAGTACGGAAATGTTGTCGGTCATAGGTTTAACAGCTTTTTCACGTTTGCTGGACTTATCTCCTCGACCTAGTTCAGCATAAGCATTATTTAAGACGGACTTTGCTTTACTGTATATATGGAAGGAGTAGCCTCCTGCTCCAAGTGCTACAATTAGTAATGGAATAAGAAGGAACCAAAGTAGGCGTTTTTTCTTTGAGCGTCCTTTTTTGGCTCGCGTATTGTTGTTCGTGTCGGATTTCATCATTTTTTCTCCTTTAAAACTATCAAAGTGTATACATTTAGAAGTGTATTCAAACACATAAAAAATATTTTACGCTAAATAAAAGCGATTGTACATGTATAAAAAATAGATGTCTTGATTATTTATAAGACACCTATTCGTTATTGTATACAAAAGATAGGGATAAGAAAATGATAAAATTTTACCTAATTACAACATAATGCTTACGATAATTGCAGATAAAATACTAACGAGAGTAGCTCCATATAGTAATTTAAGGCCAAACCTTGCAACAACGTTTCCTTGTTCCTCGTTTAGTCCTTTTACCGCACCTGAAATAATACCAATGGAAGAGAAATTGGCAAAAGACACAAGGAAAACAGAAATAATACCAACTGTACGGGGAGAAAGGCTATTAGAAATTTTACTGAGGTCCATCATTGCAACAAATTCATTCGTTACAAGCTTCGTTGCCATAATGCTGCCAGCTGCGACAATTTCAGAACTTGGTACACCGATAAGGAATGCGATAGGTGCAAATATATAGCCGATTAATTGTTGGAACGTAATACCGAATATAATGAGGAACAGGTCATTAATACAACTAATTAATGCGACGAATCCGATGAGCATAGCGCCGACAACAATGGCTACACGAAAACCATCAAGAATGTATTCTCCAAGCATTTCAAAAAAGCTCTGTTTTTCACCTTTGATTTCTAAAATATCTTCGTCATCTTTAACGTCGTAAGGGTTAATGATGAGTACGATAATAAAACCGCTAAATAAATTGAGAACGAGTGCAGTTACTACATATTTAGGTTCAATCATTGTCATATAGGCACCTACGATAGACATAGATACGGTTGACATAGCAGAGGCACAAAGTGTATAAAGACGGTGTTTTGGAATTTGAGCTAATTGCTTTTTCACTGTAATAAAAACTTCTGATTGGCCGACAATGGCAGAGGCAATAGCGTTGTAAGATTCTAATTTCCCAAGACCATTTATTTTACTAAGAAAGTACCCGATCCAATGAATAAAAAATGGTAGTATTTTGAAATGTTGTAATATGCCAATTAAAACAGAAATAAAGACGATTGGTAATAATACATTAAGGAAAAATGGCATTTCACCTTTATTTGCAAGACCACCAAATACGAAATTTATTCCATCAGCAGCATACTCGAGTAGCTTGGTAAACAAACTGGAAATGATTCTAATTAGTATGAGGCCGACTTCTGTATTTAGTAGTAAATAGGTTAAAATTAACTGTATAATAAGCATGATAAAAATTGGTTTAAATTTAATATGCTTCTTATTATTGCTAGCAATATAAGCGAGCAAGAAAACAACAATTAGTCCGACGAAAAAAGTAATGAATTTCATGATAAGCCCCCTAAAAGAGATATTCTGCTATATATGTTTTTCATTTCAAGAGAGAATATGCATCTTTGGTAAAGAAAGGAATAGAGAGAGTATGAATATATGTAGAGTGCATCACGTTGCAATTATTTGTTCGAATTATGAGACGTCAAAGTATTTTTATACTAGAATATTAGGATTTAAAGAACTTAATGAAGTATATAGAAAGGAACGAGATTCTTATAAATTAGATTTATGTGTAGGAGAAGAGTATCAAATCGAATTATTTTCATTTCCAAATCCACCTGAGCGCAAAAGTTTTCCAGAAGCAGCAGGTCTTAGACATTTAGCATTTGCTGTTACAAATATAGAAGAAGCTGTGAAGCATTTAAATCAATGTGGTGTTGAGACAGAATCAATCCGTATTGATGAAATAACGGAGAAGAAATTCGTCTTTTTCCAAGATCCTGATGGTTTACCTTTAGAATTGTATGAGGTTTGAAAATTGGTGGATTTTATATAGAGTTGCTTTCCAATAATTGAAGAAACTAAAGTGAAACTTCTTTTTAAAAGGAGGTGTAACTTTAGCTAAGAAAGCTAAAGGACATATGTGGATATTTTAAAATTATTGATGGTAGTCATTCTTATTGGGTTAACAGCATTTTTTGTGGCTGTTGAGTTTGCAATTATTAAGGTACGTAGCAGTCGTATTGATCAACTCGTTAGCGAAAAAAGACGAGGTGCACTGGCAGCTAAAAAGGTAACTTCAAATTTAGATGAATATTTATCGGCCTGTCAGCTAGGTATTACAATTACTGCTTTAGGGCTCGGGTGGTTAGGGGAACCAACTATTAAACATTTACTTGAGCCGTTGTTTTTAAAATTACAATTCTCACCTGCAATTTCCAGTACAGTTTCATTTATTATTGCCTTTGCAGTAATTACATTTTTACATGTTGTCATTGGGGAACTTGCTCCAAAGACATTTGCTATACAAAAAGCAGAACAAGTTAGCTTATTGTTATCGAAACCACTTATTTATTTTTACCGAGTTATGTATCCGTTTATTTGGGCTTTGAATGGTTCAGCGAGGGTTGTTACTGGTTTATTCGGATTACATCCAGCTTCTGAACATGAAGTAGCTCATTCAGAAGAAGAATTAAGGTTAATCTTATCTGAGAGCTATGAGAGCGGAGAGATTAACCAAAGGGAATTTAAATATGTAAATAATATTTTTGAATTTGATAATAGAGTAGCAAAAGAAATTATGGTACCTCGTACGGAAGTTGTAGGCTTATATGAGGACGAACCATTTGAAACACATATTAAAGTAATCGCACAAGAAAAGTACACGAGATATCCTGTATTTGGTGAAGATAAAGATGAAATTATTGGGATGGTTAATGTAAAAGATTTATTTATTCGTTATATGGATGGGAATCGGGACGAGGAGTGCTCGATTATGCCATATACAAGGCCAGTTATTGAAGTGCTAGAAAATATTCCAATTCATGATTTGCTATTACAAATGCAAAGAAAACACATTCCATTAGCTGTATTGTATGATGAATATGGTGGTACAGCAGGGATTGTTACACTAGAAGATATTTTAGAAGAAATTGTTGGAGAAATTCGAGATGAATACGATGAAGATGAGAATCCACCTATAGAGCATGTAAGTGAAGGGTATAAAATCGTAGAGGGAAAAGTGCTTATTAGTGAAGTAAATGATTTGCTTGGCATACATTTAATTGCTGATGATGTAGATACAATTGGTGGCTGGATTATGGTACAAAAACAAATCGTTGCTGAAGGAGATGTTATTGAGAAACACGGTTTTTATTTTAAAGTCCTTGAAAAGGATATGCATCAAATTAAACGAGTGGAAATAAGGAAAGTAGAAGAATGATTTTCTATAAACTTTAATAAAAAGGATATACAGAAAAATAAATGTTTGCGCTTTCAAAAAAGGTGCTATATAGTGAAGGTGGATACTGAAAAATTCTTCTGAATGATACTCGTGTTTTTAGAGGGCGGATTTTTTGGATAAGGATTTAGAATGAAAAAGTATAGGTGATAAAAATGATAGCAACGAAGGATATACGTATAGAAAAAGATTTTTTAGGTGAAAAAGAAGTACCAAGTGCAGCTTATTATGGTGTACAAACATTACGTGCCGTAGAAAACTTCCCAATTACAGGATATCGCATTCATCCATCACTCATTACAGCAATGGCAATTGTGAAAAAAGCGGCGGCGCTTGCGAATATAGATACTGGTTACTTAGCTAAAGACATTGGATATGAAATTGCAGAAGCAGCGCAAGAAATTGTTGATGGAAAGTTTCATGATCAATTTATCGTGGATCCTATTCAAGGCGGAGCCGGAACTTCTATTAATATGAATACAAATGAAGTAATTGCGAATAGAGCGTTAGAACGTATGGGATATGAAAAAGGGGCGTATGCGAAAATTAGCCCAAACACTCATGTGAACATGGCCCAATCAACGAACGATGCGTTTCCAACAGGGATTCATATTGCAACTCTTATGATGTTAGAAAAGCTTCTTATTACAATGGAAGAACTTCATTCTGCTTTTCGTAAAAAAGCAAAAGAGTTTGATCACGTTATTAAAATGGGACGCACACATTTACAAGATGCAGTTCCAATTCGCCTTGGGCAAGAATTTGAAGCGTATAGCCGAGTGCTTGCGCGTGATATAAAAAGAATTAAACAGTCTCGTCAACATTTATATGAAGTGAATATGGGGGCGACAGCTGTTGGTACAGGATTAAATG
Organism: Bacillus sp. 5mfcol3.1; assembly: GCF_900114335.1. Lineage (NCBI taxonomy): Bacteria > Bacillati > Bacillota > Bacilli > Caryophanales > Bacillaceae > Bacillus > Bacillus sp. 5mfcol3.1. Next base: position 86,681 of record NZ_FOST01000007.1, read on the forward strand.
CAAATCCTACGTATATTGAACAAGTAGTAAAACATTTAAGAACGTTTAGTGGATTCCCACTTGTTGGTGCAGAGCATTTAGTTGATGCAACGCAAAATACAGATGCATACACAGAAGTATCTGCAGCACTTAAAGTATGTATGATGAACATGTCTAAAATTGCAAACGATCTTCGTATTATGGCGTCTGGTCCACGTGTTGGGTTAGCTGAAATTCAATTGCCAGCACGTCAGCCGGGTTCATCGATTATGCCAGGTAAAGTAAATCCAGTTATGGCAGAAGTGATTAACCAAGTCGCATTCCAAGTAATCGGAAACGATCATACAATTTGCTTAGCATCAGAAGCAGGACAATTAGAGTTAAACGTAATGGAGCCTGTGCTTGTATTTAATTTAATTCAATCTATAAGTATTATGAATAATGGATTCCGTGTATTCCGTGAATATTGTATTGAAGGAATTACAGCAAATGAAGAATTGCTGAAGCAATATGTTGAGAAAAGTGTTGGAATTATTACAGCAGTTAATCCTCATATTGGTTATGAAGCAGCATCTCGTATTGCACGTGAAGCAATTGAAACAGGAAAATCTGTTAGGGAGTTATGTTTAGAACATGGTGTACTGACAGAAGAGGAATTGGATATTATTTTAGATCCATTCGAAATGACTCACCCTGAAATTGCTGGAGCTTCTTTATTAAAAAATAAAAAAATGTAATGTGAAAAACACCGATCCATTTGGATCGGTGTTTTATTTTTAAAAGATATTAAATACAGCGTTTAATTGAAGTAAGCTAATAACAGCTAAGAAGATTAAACTGTATTTCATTGCTGTTTTAAATAGAGCAGATTCTTTCCCAACTAGTCCAACTGCGGCACAAGCAACTGCTACAGATTGTGGTGAAACCATTTTTGCCATTGTACCACCTACTACGTTTAAGGCAACGAGTGTAGAAGGAACGATGTTTAACTGGTCTGCTGTTACTGCTTGAAGTGGTGCGAATAAAGAACCACTTGAAACTACTGAACCTGTAATGAATACGCCAATCCATCCTAAGATTGGAGAAAGAACTGGGAATGCATTACCAGTAGAAGAGAATGCAAGTCCAAGTGTAGATGACATACCAGAGTAGTTCTCTACGTAAGCTAAAGCGATAACGCTACAAATTGTATATACTGGAGCTTTTAATTCTTTCATTGTTTCAATCATTAATTCTTTAACCATTTTACCTTTTACGCGGTAAACGATAAGTGAAACGATAATTGCTAGTACAATCGCAGTAGTTGTAGAAGAGAATACATCGAATTTGAAAACAGCTGCGAAAGGTGTATCAGCTTTTGTAATTGGTGTAGTTTTCATAACAGCATTATGAAGACCAGGGAACTGAATGTTAAATACTAAGTTCGCTAACGCACCATCTGGAGCAAATAAAGCTTTAATCGGTTTTAAGTTAAAGATTGTTACAAATGCAGTTAAGAATACGAATGGAGACCAAGCATATAAAATTTGATTGAATGTATGTGATACTTTAGTTTCTTGTTTTTCTTCTTTAGTAGAAGATTTTGGTTGCCAAACACGTAAGAATAATGCAAGAGCAATCATACTTACAACGGCTGCGAAAATATTAGTAAGTTCTGCACCTAAGAAGTAAGTTACAGCGAATTGAGTAATTGCGAAAGAAACACCACTTACAAGAATACCTTGCCAAGTTTCTTTAATACCTTTAATTCCATCGACCATTGAAACAAGTAAGAAAGGTAAGATGATACTAATGAAAGGTAAAATAAGAACAGTTTGACGACCGATAGTTAATGCGTCAAGTTCAGTTAATTGTGCTGGTACTGTAACTGGAATACCCATAGCACCCATAGCACCACCAGCGATATTAGCTACTAAACAAATACCTGCTGCTTTTAATGGGTTAAATCCCATACCTACAAGTAGTGCAGCTGTAATAGCAACTGGAACCCCTAGACCAGCTGCGCCTTCTAAGAAAGCACCGAAAGAATAAGCGATTAATAATACTTGTAAACGTTGATCATTTGTAATGCTTGAAATACTATCGCGAATAATATTGAATTGCTCTGTTTTAACAGTTAATTTGTAAAGGAAAATTGCGGCGATAACGATAGTACAAATTGGATAAAATCCAGATAAAACACCGAATCCGGCAGATGCTACAGCTACTGTTGCTGGCATTTTATAAACAAATATTGCAAGGATAATAGCGACAATCACACTATAAAGACCAGCCATGTAACTTTTCATTTTGAATCCCATTAAACAAATGATGAAACAAAAGATTGGAAGTGCTGCGATTAGTGCAGATAGCCAAATATTGTTTAATGGGTCATAAATTTGTGTCCAAGTACTCATAATAATGACAACTCCTATCTATTATATGTGAAGAAATTCACATTATTTGTGAAACTGTTCACAATCAACTTACATGCTTAGTATATTCTCCTTCAACACTATTGTCAACGTAAAAAAGTATAATTATTCCATAATAGTGTTAAAAGAAAAGCTTTGTTCATAAAGTAGACAAAAAACACACTCAAATGAATTTAAGTGTGCTGTATAAGTTATTTGCATATTATTTTGCTTATTCAGATGGCATGTTCCTTATAGGCGTATATTAGATGCCATCTTTTATATCGAGTATAAAGTTTGATATATGAACTGATCTGTCCTGTTTGATCTAGTGAGGGAGGAATGGTGAGTAGATTTAATAGGAAGTTTGGCACAACAGTCCAACCGCTTGCAATACGAATAAAAAATTAGAAACAAATTTTTAATACCACATCATCTCTTTTTACTGAAAATTCCTTTTAGCGTAACAAAGAGGTTAAGTATAGTTCAGCTACATTACGATAGGTTATCAATTATAGACGGTATTTTACAATACCGTTACTGTGCATTTCAATGAGGTGAAAATATAACAAAAAGCCTGATAAAACAACGTTTGCAAGCAAAGTATTCGTAGGCCATTATTTTGCTTTTTCGTTATATCATATAGTATAATATTCAAAATCAACAAGGATTTTTTCCTGAATTTTTGTTGATTAAAATGGAAAAATTTTTCGGCTTTATAGGTTGATAAAGTTATGTCGTAACAGGAAATATAAGAACAGATATATAAATAAATAAAAAGAACATAAAAACGCAAATAAAAACGAAAATGAGGGGAACTTTATGAGCCAAAATCAATTCGAATGTCGTATTTCAGAAGAAGATGTACAAATGTTAAGAGCGTTAGCTCACCCACTTCGTCTACGTCTAGTAATGGAACTTATGCAAAGAGGAACATGTAATGTAACACAACTACAGGAAGTATTAGAAATTCCGCAATCAACGGTTTCACAACATTTAACGAAGTTAAAGCAAAATAAAGTAGTGCGCTTTGAAAGACGAGGATTAGAAGTGTATTACCAAATCCATAATGATAAAGTAAGTGCGGTAGTAAAAACATTATTTTCTTAAAATTTGAATATTATGGAAAAAGACGTGTAGAATATACGTCTTTTTTTATTTGTCGGAAAGGTAGCGAGAGAGTAAATATTAGCATGTGAGGAAGAAATGACTATCAATCAACATGCTGCTTTACGGAATATATTCTAAAAGGAAAAGAAAAAATAGAAAGGAGTGCAGTAAGCAAAAGGAGGGATATTAGTATGGATGTGAAACGTGTGAAACAAATCTTATCTTCTTCAAGTAGAATTGACGTTACATATGAGGGCGTACCAGTATGGATTGAGAGCTGTGATGAGCAGAAGGGGAGTGCTCAAGTGTATGATGTATCTAATCCTGGTGAGAGCGTTCATGTGGACGTGACAGCTTTAGAGGAGAAATAATAAAAAAGACGCTTCTAATTTTAGAAGCGTCTTTTTTTGTATTATTCCATCATACTCGCAACTTTTTTAGAGAAGAGAAGGAGTACAAGTCCTAAGACGATAACGATAATACCAATACTTGCAAATACTTCAAGGTATCCTAATGATTGTGTAAAGGAAGCAAGTTTACCAGCTAACCAGTTAGCCATACCTGAACCAGCTAACCATACACCCATTAGTAATGATGCTAATTTAACAGGTGCAATTGCACTTACCATTGATAGACCGATTGGTGATAAGAATAGTTCTCCAATTGTATGGAACATATAAGTGATAACGATGAATAATAAGTTTGCTTTAACAGTTATATCAGCTTCACTACTTCCAGTTTTTAGAACCGCTAATGTTAAAACCAGGTAACCTATACCTAGTAAAATCATACCAAATGCCATTTTTGTTGGTATTTTTAAATCGCCACGCTTTGATTTAGAAAGTTTTAACCATAGCATAGATACGAATGGTGCAAGGAGTACGATGAACGCTGGATTAACGGATTGGAACCAAGATGTTGGAACTTCCCATCCAAAAATTGTACGATCAACAAATTTATCTGTATAGAGTGTTAAAGAACTACCAGCTTGTTCAAAGCCTGCCCAGAAGAATACTACGAAACAAGTTAAAATTACAATTGCCCAAGTGCGATTTTTTTCTTGTTTTGTTAAAGGTTTCTTTTCGATTGCAGGTTGATTTTTTGTTTTTTTACCAACAATTGTTGTTCCTGCTGTACCAAGGTAGCGAGGAGCTAATAAGTTGAAAACAATTTGTCCAATAATCATACCGATACAAGCTGCTAAGAATCCGTATTTATATCCCATAACCATAACGCCATCAACGCTTGTTTTAAAGAAATCTTCTGCTAAAAATCCACAAATAAGTGGAGCGAAGAAAGCACCTACGTTAATACCCATATAGAAGATAGTAAATGCACTGTCACGACGTGAATCATTTTCACCATATAATTCACCTAACAGTGTAGAAATATTTGGTTTGAAGAACCCATTACCAATAACTAATAGTATTAATCCTAGAAATAGTCCTGTTTTTGTATTCATTGAGAATAGTACAAAGTTGCCGATTGCCATAATAATTCCGCCGAGAGTAATGGCATGACGTCTTGTGATATAATGATCCGTTAGCCATCCGCCTATAATTGGCATGAAATATACTGCCGCTGTAAAAGTACCATATAATTGCACTGCGACTGCCTTATCAAATCCTAACCCACCACTAACAGCAGCAGTTGTTAAATAAAGAACTAAAAGGCCACGCATTCCATAATAACTAAATCTTTCCCACATTTCTGTTAAGAACAACAAATACAACCCTGGTGGATGTTTTTTTGGTGATTGTTGCTCTCCAGCTTTGTCTAATTTTAAAGCTGCATCCATTTTTGTTTCCCCCTAATCCTGTATAACGGATATTTATGTAATCATTTTAATTTACAAAATATTTAGAAGTCAATAGAATTATATGGAAATAGAAAGAAAATTTCTAAAAAAGTTCTATTTTTCTTCAACCGTTACTGTATTTTGCCCTGAAAACGAGATGATAAGCGTTTTCAAATGTAATAATTGAATTCTAAAAGAAAATAAAATAGTGATTAATCAGAAAATTTAGATTAAAAAATCTATTCTGATATAAAGAAAATATATTCTATTTACTTTTATAATATAACATATTGGGAATAAAAATACAAAATGAAATAATGTGACACTTCAGTGAAATGAAAAAACCAGCTCCATCAAAGAGAGAGCTGGTTAGAATAAAATTATTTAACAAAGCGTTTTTCGATATCATCTAATAGTAGGTTAGCAGCCATTACACCACCAGCTGTATTCCAAATAACGTCATCAACTTTGTATGCTTTACCATTTTTCACTGCATTTAAATTTTTAAATAGCGGATCATTGATATATTCTTTTTCTAATTCAGAGCCTTTTTTCTCATTTCCTTTATCGAATGTGAAGTAGAATAATACGTCGCCATCCATTGCAGAAATACGTTCTTTAGATACGTTACGCTCTGCAAAGTCGTCTTTATTTTGATCTCCAGGACGTTTAAATCCAAGTTCTTTTAAAATAACACCAGAGAATGTATCGCCATGATAAATACGAACATCACCAGGCATGAAACGAACCATAGAGATTTCTTGATTTACTTTATCGCCAAGTTTGCCTTTTAAATCTTTCATACGTGATTCGTAATCAGCTACAACTTTTTGACCTTCTTTTTCTTTATTTAATGCTTTTGCATAAAATTTGAAGTTATCTTTCCATTCCCCACGTAATGTTTCTGAGAACACAGTAGGTGCAATTGCTTTTAGTTGTTCGTACACTTTTTCGTGACGCATTTTGTTACCGATAATTAAGTCTGGTTTTAAAGAAGCAATTGTTTCAACGTTAACTTGTCCTTCATCACCAACAACTTTTACATCTTTCATTTTATCCTTAATATGTGGATACCATGGATCACCAGTCCAAGACTTTACAGAACCAACTGGTTTCACACCTAATTCAAGTAAAGCTTCAGTTCCTTCATTTGTTAAGATAACTACACGTTTTGGATTAGCAGGAACTTCTGTTTTACCCATTGCATGTTCTACAGTAACCACTTCTTTTTTATTATCTTCTTTTGTAGATTCTTCTTTGTTATTTGATTTTCCACAAGCGCTTAAAAGCATTGAAAATGCTAGTAAAAATACAAATACTGTAAACGATTTTTTCCGCATGAAATTCATTATGTACCCCCTACATGTTGAGAATATTTTTCAATAGCAAGCATGATATTAAGCCTTTATCTTTTGATTGTCAATACATATGGTTGAAAATAATTCTCATTTCCGTTGACAATAAGAATTAAGTTGAAATACACTTACAACGTATCATTATACATTGAAGGGGAAACGCTGCATGTTATTAAAAACAAATCAAGCAAAATGGATTGGATTATTTGTTGGAATCATTGCAGTCGTTATTTGTATTTGGGGAAGTATTATTTTCGGATATACAAATACGAGCTGGAAATTAGCGCTAGATGCTTTTTTCCATTTTAATGGTTCTAATGAACATATTATTATTCAAAATGTGCGCCTTCCAAGGGCACTTATAGCAGCAAGTGTTGGTGCTAGTTTAGCCATCGCGGGTTGTCTTATGCAAACTTTAACTAAGAATCCACTTGCTTCTCCAGATTTTATTGGATTAAATTCAGGTGCTGCGTTCTTCATAGTTGTAGCAATTGTAATCTTTTCAGTAACATCATTATCAGCTTTCACATGGATTGCCTTTTTAGGAGCGGCGGTTGCCGCTGTACTTGTATTTGCTTCTAGTTCTTTAGGAAAAGAAGGGACTACTCCTCTTAAGTTAACGTTAGCAGGGGTCGCAATTAGTGCGTTATTTTCATCATTAACACAAGGATTACTTGTGTTAAATGAAAAAGCGCTTGAAGAGGTATTATTTTGGCTTGCCGGATCTGTGCAAGGGAGAAAGTTAGAAATTTTACAATCTGTATTCCCATATTTATTAATAGGATGGATTGCGTCTCTTATGATGGCAGGGAAAGTAAATACATTGATGATGGGAGAAGACGTCGCGAAAGGACTTGGACAACGAACAATTTTAATGAAATCATTCGTGTTACTTATTATTGTACTATTGTCTGGTGGTTCAGTTGCGGTTGCTGGCCCAATTGGATTTATTGGAATTATTACTCCGCATTTTGCTAGATTTCTTGTTGGAGTTGACCACAGATGGAGAGTGCCTTATAGCGGATTGTTAGGTGCAATACTACTAATATTGGCTGATATAGCAGCAAGATATGTCATTATGCCACAAGAAGTACCAGTAGGAGTTATGACAGCATTTATTGGAGCACCGTTCTTTATTTATATTGCACGTAAGAGAGGGCTTAGCAAATGAAGAAATATATTCCGTTTCGTATAGGAAAAGGCGAGCTCTCGTTTTTAATGTATAAACGAGCTTGTCTCGTCTTGTTAAGTTTACTAGTTGTTTTAATAGGATTATTCTTTGCGAGCGCAGGTATGGGAGACATGAAAATTGCTCCTTATGACGTATGGCAAGCAATTACCGGAAATGGCGATGCAATGTCAAATATGGTTGTAAATAAGTTTCGTATGCCACGTATTTTAATTGCTATCCTCGTAGGAATTGCGCTTGCGGTAGCGGGCTGTATTTTACAAGGGCTCGTTCGAAATCCACTTGCTTCTCCTGATATCATCGGGATTACGGGCGGGGCAAGTGTCGCAGTTGTATTATTTTTAGCGTTATTTAGTGATAAAAATAATGCACTAACGGTAAGTATTCATTATATGCCGCTTGCAGCTTTTGCAGGAGCAACGATTGTAGCGGTTTTTGTATACTTATTTGCATGGCAAAATGATGGATTATCACCAATTAGTCTCGTTTTAATTGGTGTTGGATTTTGGGCATTAACGAAGGCGGCGACAACATTATTTATGTTGCTAGCACCAATTTATCAAGCGAGCCAAGCGAATGTATGGATTACGGGTACCGTTTACGGCTCTTCTTGGCAAAATGTTATGGTACTTGCGCCTTGGGTTCTCATTTTAACAGTAATATCATTTATCGCAGCTAGGCATTTAAATGCACAAGAGCTAGGGGATGATATAGCGGTAGGACTTGGGGTTCCTTTAACGAAGTCGCGTGTATTTATGTTATTACTTAGTACAGCTTTAATTGGTGGTGCGGTAGCTTTTGCCGGAGGGATTGGATTTGTCGGTTTAATGGCACCTCATATTTCACGAAGATTAGTTGGTTCTTTATACGGTGCATTACTCCCAGTTGCAGCTATTGTCGGTGCAATTCTAGTACTTGCTGCAGATTTAATAGGGCGTACAATTTTCACACCACTTGAAATTCCAGCAGGGGTATTTACATCAGCAATTGGTGCACCTTATTTCATTTATTTACTTTATAAAAGTCGGAATTCATAAAGGGAGATGAATATGCAAAAAGCATTGGAGACGAAACGCTTGACGTTGTCTTATGGTGAAACAATTATTATTGATGAGCTGAACTTAGAAATTCCAAAAGGAGAAATTACAATTTTTATCGGTTCTAACGGTTGCGGGAAATCAACTTTATTACGTTCACTAGCCAGATTATTAAAGCCAACAAATGGTGATATTTTGTTAGATAATCAAGCAATTCAAAGTATGCAAACGAAGCAAATTGCTCGTCAAATGGCGATTTTACCGCAAGGACCACAAGCACCAGAAGGACTTACAGTATTACAACTTGTAAAGCAAGGACGCTATCCATATCAAACATGGCTGAAGCAATGGTCAGAAAAAGACGAGGAAATGGTACAGAAGGCACTTGCAGCAACAGGTATGACAGAATTTGCTGAGCGTGATGTGCATGCTCTTTCAGGTGGGCAGCGTCAACGTGCTTGGATCGCAATGACACTTGCACAAGATACAGATATCATTTTACTGGATGAGCCAACTACATACTTAGATATGACTCACCAAATTGAAGTGCTAGATTTATTATTCGAATTAAATGAAACAGAACAAAGAACAATTGTTATGGTATTACATGATCTGAATTTAGCATGCCGCTATGCAGATAACATTGTAGCAATTCAAGATAAACAAATATATGCACAAGGTAAACCTGAAGAAGTGGTAGATGAGAAACTAGTACGTGATGTATTCCGAATGGAGTGTCAAATTAGTACGGATCCGTTGTTTGGAACACCGCTTTGTATCCCTCACGGAAGAGGAAGACGTGTAGTTAAAGAAGTTGCTCAGGCAATGAGATAAAAAAACGATGAGTGAGTCATCGTTTTTTTTATTTGGTACAAGAAAATAAGAGGAAGAGAGGAATACGTAAGCGACGTTTATACTCTTCTTCATCTTGAAAATAGGTTGGATTTGGTGTAGCTTCTTTTAATGATGTAATGGTAAATCCAGCTTGCTGTAATAATGTGAAATACTCTTCCGTTGTACGATGATATTTAATAACTTCTTGGTCAATCCATGGTTCAACCCGTTTGCCTAGTTTAAAATAATCATCGACGAGCCAACTCGTTCTTTTACCACTTGTTTGTAAGCTTTCAAATGAAGAAGTAATAACGGGATGTTGAACGCTAAAGATAAAGGTGCCATTTGTTTTTAAAGTTTGAAACACATTTTGAAAAATGATATCAAGATGTTCAATATAATGTAAGGCGAGTCTAGAGGTTACTAAATCAAAAGTGGAAGAGGGATAGGTATAATCTTTGAGGTTTAAAAAATGAACAGATCCATTTTTATTTTCTAGTTGTTTTTTAGCTTTTCCATACATAAGCTCGGAGCCTTCAATGCCGGTGTAAGAGTAGCATCCCTTTTCTAATAATTCCGCACCAAACTTAGCATCACCACAGCCTAAATCGAGAATTTGTTTTCCTTGCACATGACCAATGAGCTGAAAGAATACTGGTTTTTCAATGGATTCATTTGGGCTATTTTCTCGGTATTTTCGTTTCATATATTGTTCGAAAAATGCTGTGTTATTGTATACATCAGATTCTGTAAATGCCATGTTTGAAGCCTCCCTAAATATTTTTTTAATTCTATCAAATATGAAAAGTAAATGATAGATTTATTGTAATGAATCATATATAATCTAGAATTGTAAGCGGTTACTTTAAACTATTTTTCTATAATAAATTCTGAAAACGTGTTAAGCTAGTAGAGGGATTATTAGAACTATTAAGACAATAATCCGCTTACATGAACGATGGGAGGCTTCACAATGTCTAGTAAAACACTTGCGAAATTTTTAGAAGAAAATTTAGAGGATTTAAAATCAAAGGGGCTTTATAACGTAATTGATCCGCTTGAGAGTTCGAATGGACCAATCATTACAATTGGCGGAAAAGAATATATTAACTTATCTTCAAACAACTATCTTGGATTAGCAACAGATAGCCGTTTGCAAGAAGCAGCAATTGGTGCTATTCATAAGTACGGTGTTGGAGCAGGGGCTGTTCGTACAATTAACGGTACTTTAGATTTGCATATTAAGTTAGAAGAAACAATTGCAAAGTTTAAACATACAGAAGCAGCAATTGCTTATCAATCAGGATTTAACTGTAATATGGCAGCGATTTCAGCTGTTATGGATAAAAATGATGCGATTCTTTCAGACGAATTAAATCATGCATCTATTATTGACGGTAGTCGTCTATCAAAAGCAAAAATTATTGTTTATAAACATTCTGATATGGAAGATTTACGCCAAAAAGCAATCGCGGCGAAAGAATCAGGTCTTTACAATAAATTAATGGTAATTACAGACGGTGTTTTCTCAATGGATGGAGATGTTGCAAAACTACCAGAAATTGTTGAGATTGCAGAAGAGTTAGATTTAATGACATACGTAGATGATGCACACGGTTCAGGTGTACTTGGAAAAGGTGCAGGAACTGTAAAGCACTTCGGTCTTTCTGATAAAGTTGATTTCCAAATTGGTACATTATCAAAAGCAATTGGGGTAATTGGTGGATATGTAGCAGGGAAACAAAACTTAATTGACTGGTTAAAAGTTCGTTCACGTCCATTCTTATTCTCTACAGCATTAACACCAGCTGATGCGGCAGCTTGCATGAGATCAATTGAAATCTTAATGGAAAGCACAGAGTTACATGATCGTCTATGGGAAAACGGTCGCTATTTAAAACAAGGGTTAAAAGAACTTGGCTTTAACATTGGGGAAAGTGAAACGCCAATTACACCTTGTATTATTGGGGACGAAGTATTAACACAAGAATTTAGTAAACGTCTAAATGAAGAAGGCGTATACGCAAAATCTATCGTGTTCCCAACTGTAGCAAAAGGAACAGGTCGTGTTCGTAATATGCCTACAGCAGCTCATACGAAAGAAATGTTAGATGAAGCAATTTGTAAGTATGAAAAAGTAGGGAAAGAAATGGGTATCATTTAAGTAACGACATCTTTTGAATAGCTTGCAAATGAGGAGTGGGGAAAATGAAAAAAATTCTAGTAACCGGTTCTTTAGGGCAAATTGGTTCTGAACTAGTAATGAAACTTCGTGATGTATACGGCGCATCAAATGTTATTGCAACAGATATTCGTGAAACAGATAGTGAAGTAGTAACGTCTGGTCCATTTGAAACGTTAGATGTAACAGATGGACAAAAACTACATGATATCGCAAAGCGTAATGAAGTAGATACAATTATTCATTTAGCAGCTTTACTTTCAGCAACAGCAGAAAAAAATCCGTTATTTGCATGGAACCTAAATATGGGTGGACTTGTAAATGCTCTAGAAGCAGCTCGTGAATTAAACTGTAAGTTCTTCACGCCAAGTTCTATCGGTGCATTCGGTCCATCAACGCCAAAAGATAATACACCGCAAGATACAATTCAACGTCCTACTACGATGTATGGGGTAAACAAAGTAGCGGGAGAATTACTGTGTGATTATTATCATCAAAAATTTGGCGTAGATACGCGCGGTGTCCGTTTCCCAGGTTTAATTTCTTACGTAGCTCCTCCAGGAGGCGGAACAACTGATTATGCAGTTGAAATTTATTATGAGGCGATTAAAAAAGGTGCATACACCTCATACATTGCTGAAGGAACGTACATGGACATGATGTATATGCCTGATGCTTTACAAGCGATCATTTCATTAATGGAAGCTGATCCAAGTAAGCTAGTGCATAGAAATGCATTTAACATTACAGCAATGAGCTTTGAGCCAGAGCAAATTGCAGCGTCAATTCGTAAACACATTCCGACGTTTACAATGGATTATGCAGTAGATCCAGCTCGTCAAACAATCGCTGATAGCTGGCCAAACTCTATTGACGCAACAGCAGCAATGAAAGAGTGGGGCTTCAAAGCAGAATACGATTTAGATAAAATGACAACTGACATGCTGGCTAAGTTAAAAAAAAAGCTCACAGCTGAGTTAGTGATGAATTAATAGGAAGAGTCGATTCTTAGGAATCGGCTCTTCATCATTTTTGGAGGGAGAGAAGCCTTATGCAGAGAGTTGATGTCGTATATGCACTAATACATGACGAAGAAACAGATAAAATATTAATGGTACATAATGTAGAACAAAACGTTTGGTCATTGCCAGGCGGGGCTGTAGAAAAAGGTGAAATATTAGAGGAAGCACTAATAAGAGAAGTGAAAGAAGAGACAGGTTTAACTGCTGCGTTAGCTGGACTTGTTGCGATTAATGAAAAATTCTTTGAAGAATCAGGGAATCATGCGCTATTTTTTACATTCCGAGTGAATGTAGTAAAAGGTGAACTTATTGCGGAAGATGAAGGTGAAATTTCTGCAATAGAGTGGGTGGGTCGAACAATTGCGAATGAGCGCTTCCCATACTATGACGGAGGATTTGAATCTTTGTTAGAAGTAGCCATTCCATACAAGTTTCAACCAGAAACAAAGTAATTGAACGAAAAAACAGGAGCCACAAGGCTCCTATTTTCTATTCAATCGTCTTCAGTAATAACTTTTTCAATAGTGGTTTAATCTTTAGACGTAAATCTTCAGCGTGATTTGCAACTAAGAAGTGATGGTTATAAATGTTTTTCATCAATTGATAAGTTGCTTCTTTCGCTTCGCCTTCTTCGATGAAGATACCGATTACTTCCATACCACTTTTACGCGCGAGTTTAACAGCTTCATGCGTATCTAAAATTCCGTCTTGTTGATAGTCTAGCGCAGAAGGCTCACCGTCTGTGAAGACTAGTAAGAATTTATGTTTCTCAGGTCTTTTGGCAAGCTTTTCAGAAACGATACGAATAATATATCCGTCGCGGTTATCTTCTTCTTCACGAAGTTGCATAATTTCTGGACCAACGTTTGGTAACGTTGAGTTTTTATAATTTACAACTTCATGGATAACGTTCGGCTTATCTTCAGGTTTAGCGCTAGAGGCATCTTCCCAAAATCCGCTAATAGCGTGCGGGATTTTTAAAGATTTTAAAGCTTCATGGAATAGTACAACACTCTTCTTCGTTTCTTCCATTTTGTTATACATAGAACCAGAACAGTCAACTAACAGTTGGAATGCAACATCGAGTTCTTGTGACTCTTGTCCTTTTTTATAAAACATCCGCGGTTGTTTTTCGGTATAAATACGGAGGAATTTCTTACGAAGTCTTCCGTAATATTTATCACTATTCGCATTCGTTTTATTTTCAATCGTTTTTTCGATAATTTTCTTTAATTCTTTTACATCTTTATTGACGACTGATTTGATAGCTTGGTAATCTTTTTTCTCATCAATATTTACTTTGCGAGCTTCTTTAAATGTATGAGAAGCACCTACATTATACTTCCCATATGCACCGTCGTGCTGGCTAGAAGCGTGTGAAGCCCTTGCTTCTTCTGTATCAGCGCCATCAAAGTTGGATTGTGTACTTTTTTGAGAAGTACCTTGTACAGAACCAAGTGCTTGGTCGCCATCTTCTGATTCACGAGCAGTATCGCCCATCATGTTTGTTTTTGTTCCGCTTTCTAATTCAAAGCGTAAAAAGTTCTCGTTTTCGTTATTTTTATTTTCACGATGCCATGTGGAGAAACTTTCATCCATTTTGTTTTTATTTTCATCGTCATCTATAAGCTGCGTATCATCATTTGCTAAATCTTCGACGCGACAGTTCTTTTCGTCTGCAAGAACAGATAAGTAAAGTGGAGCATGTCCGAAATAGTTGTTAAGCATATCACTTTCAAGAAGCGCCTCTAAGCGATAGCGAATTTTCTCAACGATATACATAATATCTTCTGTATTACGTGCTTGGAATGTTTCATGTAAAATCGCTTCAATTTGCTCAAAATATTCATTATTAAACATTTCATATTTATCGCTCGTTAATGAAAGATAGCATAGGCAAAATAGACGATCACCGTGATAATTACGAACGCGGTTTATTTCATTTTGAGAGCCGAAATAATTGCGGTACATTTCTTTTCGGCGTTTAAAAATATGTTTCGTGCCAGGACGTAAGTTCTTTACGATTTCCTCAACGCGTAAATCTTCTAATAGAACAAATAATTGTGTTAAAAACTTTTTTAGGGGCGATTCTTGCAATTCAATTGCATAAGAACGAATTAAAGTCATGTCCGAGTAATGTTTATTACCAAGTGCTTTTAAGAACACTTCGCTTTTTAATCCGATTACTGTATCTTCTTCTTTTCGATCATCCCAAAAGTGACTAATGACAACTTTCTTTTCAATTTCGTCGTAGTATGCTTTATAGCCATATTCAAGATAGGCATCGTCTTCTTTTAGAAGGGCATACATTAAGTTTTCCATTTGTAGAAACAGCGACGCATCAATTTTTTTGTCACTAAAAATTTGTCTCATAAATTATCCCTCAAAGAAATAACTTTCTGCTAATTCACGGACAGTCATTTGTTCTGTTTCATCATTAAGTTTTGCAATTATGCTTCGTTCAATCGCTCGCATAACAGGAATATATACACCTAAATCACATGCGTCGATAATACCACGAATACTTGCTGCTTCTTCACTTACACGTCCATCGCGAGCTAAAGGCATAAGGTCGCTTGCAAATGCAACAAACTTTTCAATTGTTGCAACATTATTTAATTTTGATTCTGCTAATAATAGTTCTTTTAATGTGTCACCTTGAATGTAAGGAACTTCAATAATAACGAAACGGTTTTTTAATGCTTCATTTAGTTCACTTGTTCCAACGTAACCTTCGTTAATCGCAGCAATTACACGGTATTCGTCATCACCGTATACAACCTCTTGTGTAAATGGGTTTGTGATCATTTTACGGTAATCTAATGCGCCGTGAAGTAGCGGTAAAGTTTCAGGTTTTGCCATATTGATTTCGTCAATATATAGGAAGTGACCGTTCTTCATTGCTTTCATAAGAGGACCGTTAACGAATGAAACTTCAGATGCACCATCTTTCGTTTGTAGTGTGTTGTATCCTAAAATACCTTCTACATCTAAGTCGACAGAGCAGTTAATGCTATGCATTGGTTTTTGGAATAAAGAAGAAAGAGTTTCCGCTAGTACTGTTTTACCACTACCAGTCGGTCCTTTTAATAGAATGTTCTTGCCAAGAAGAAGTGCTGTAATCGCATCTTCAATAATGCTATTATCAGACGCTTTATATATTTTCGTTCCGATTAAATGTGCATTTTCACCAGCTTCTTGTTTATTCTTTTCATGAATCGTAGAAAGCTGTTGTTTTAAATCAGAATGTATATGAAATTGTTCTAACATGTATTTCCCACCTAACATTATTTTCATAAAGTAATACATCTTATGATAACTTGTTTTAATATGGTATGCAAAGAAAAGGAAGGAGGATAAAGGGAAAAGAAAAAGCAATCAAGATGAAGTTGATTGCTTACAGTAAAGGAGAAATGAGCCTCATGAAAGACTCCAATATGCGTTTTTTTATACTTCTTTTTTGGAAAGAGTTCCATTTAATTTCAGTTGAATGTTTAAAGTCTTCTTCAAAATCACGTTTAATATCGTGAACTGTTTTTGATTCATAAAGTACGCTAATAATTTCGTAATTCAATTCAAAGCTACGTACATCCATGTTTGCTGTTCCAATCGTTGCAATTGTATCATCAACGAGTACAATTTTTGCATGCATAAAACCATCTTTATAACTGTAAATAGAAGCACCAGCTTTTAAAAGCGGAGTGAAATAGGATTGAGATGCTTGATCACTAATGATGCTATCACTTTTACCTGGATATAAAATCCGTACATCTATTCCGGCAATTGCACTTAAGCGTAATAATGTTAAAGTTTCTTGATCTGGAATAAAGTAGGGTGTAGCAATCCAAATGGATTTTTTTGCAGAGCCCATAACAGCTAATAATGTATTACGAATACTTTTATCATCGGAGCTTGGTCCGCTTGCTACGATTTGAACAGCACCTTCTGCATTTGAAATCTCTTTACCTGGGAAGTATTGTCTATTCATGAATTGATCCCAGGAATAAGTATTTAAACCACTAGAGGCATAGAGCCAGTCTTCTAGAAAGATTGCTTGTAATTTATATAATGCTTTTCCTTCTATTTTTAAATGACTATCACGCCAAACAGGAAATTTCTTTGAACGGCCAAGATATTCATCGCCGACATTGAGTCCTCCGGTAAAACCAATTTTTCCATCTACAATAACAATTTTTCGATGGTTACGATAATTGACAGTTTCAAGTAACCAAGCTGAAAAAATAGGGTCAAATTCTACAATTTCAATCCCAGCTTCTTTCATAGGTTGTAAAAATCGTCTTCTTAACGTATTACTTCCAAGGCCATCATAAAGGAAGCGTACAATAACACCATCTTTTGCTTTTTGTATTAAAGCATCTCGAACTTTTGTACCAATTTCATCAGATTTATAAATGTAGTATTGAATATGTATATGATGTTTTGCCTGCTCTATAGCTCGCAAAATTTCTGAAAATGTTTGATCTCCGTTTGTTAAAAGTTTTGTAGTTGTTTTATCTGCGGCAGGACCGCCTCCAAATTTTTGTATGACTTCTGTTAAATGTAAGGAACGTTCATTTAGTGGGACTGTGAGTAATAACTCTAGTCTTCTTCCTTCTAATATTTCACGGAATAATTTTCTTTGTTCTTCTGAACGATGGAGATGTTTTTTTCTTCTCCAGCGGCTGCGTCCGAAAATAGCGTATAAAAGCACACCTATAATAGGAAGAAGTGCTAATACTAAAAACCATGCTAATGTACTTTGTGGAGATCTATTTTCTATAAAAATAACGAATGAAATTCCTACGATTGTGATGGACCATAGAGCACCGACAAATGTATATAACGAGATATACGATGTATTTAATAGGAACAGAACGATAGATACAATTGTAAATATTAATAGTAATTGAACGATAGGCTTCTTCATTTCTATATAATTCCCCTAATCTTTTTTCAATATAGACTTCTTAAATAGAAGATGTAATATGACATCTTTATTATAAGGTGTTTTGCTTTTTTTACAAAATATAGACATTTCACCTATACTTTCCGCATTTGTCCTACATACAGTGTACTATCCCATTTTTTATCTCACTCTTAACGCATATGAAAATGAAAAAATCGAAAAGGAGCGGAGAAACATGAATTATATAGAAAATAATGGATTGTACTATCGGAATCATCATGGAGGACACAATCATGGTGGGCATAATCATAACGGCGGACATCATCACCATGGAGGACACAATCACTATGATCACCATCATCATCACGGAGGCGGATGGGGCTGGGGTGGTGGTAGTTCATGGGGAGGCGGATTTTTCCCTGGAAGCTTTGCAGGAGGAGTGTTAGGCGGACTGACAGCGGGTGCGTTAACAGGTGCAACAAGTGGAGGATATTATCCGGCTCCATATCCAGTAGCTTATCCATCACCATACCCTGTAACGTATCCAATGCCATACCCAGGTTATCAGCAAATACCATATTCGTATTAAACTAAAAAAGAGGCTATCCTCTTTTTTAGTTTAATACGGTATTTATTTATAAAATACTTCCAAAATTAAGGTGAAAATATGTTAATATTTTGTTATTGTAATTCAAAAACATATACATTGATGTAGAGTTTTATATTATTATTCGTGAATAGTTATGTAGTATGTTCTAATTTCTATTTCGTTATTAAAAACAAAGAGATCAGATGTGAGTGGTATTAGTTGGAAACAAGGCTTGCATAGAGCCACTTAAAGGGATTGCAGTATAATAAGGCGCGAAATAATTAGGGAGATGAGAAGTTACTAGTTATAATTGGAACGGTATAATATTGCTTTTTATTACAAATAATATTATGTTATTTTAATCGGTCTATTTAAAAAGATAATTTATGTAATGGGCTAGTGTTAGAAAATGAAATATCTCTATTTCTATGAAGAGAAACAGGTTGTGTTTTAGTCAGATAGAAGCAAGGAGAGATGCGCATGCTAGAACAGAGAGGTCATGCATTATATGACTCTTCATTGCGAGATTTAAAGTTAGCATTAGATGAGTCTTCAATTGTTGCAATTACAGATCGAAAAGGTCTTATTACATATGTAAATGATAAATTTTGTGAAATCTCTAAATACAAAAGAGAAGAATTAATTGGAAAAGATCACCGTATTTTAAATTCAGGACATCATCCAAAAACCTTTTTTCAAGACTTATGGAAACGTATTTTGAATGGGAAAGTATGGACAGGTGAGATTCGGAATCGAGCAAAAGATGGTACATATTATTGGGTCAAAACAACAATTGTTCCATTTTTAAATGAAAAAGGAGAGCCATACCAGTTTATCGCAATTCGAAATGATATTAGTAGTAGAAAAGAAGCGGAACATAGATTGCGGCTAAGTGAAAGTCGTTATAGGGAACTTGCCTATCATGATGCTTTAACGAGTTTGCCTAACCGTTTACAATTAATAACGACCGTTAATAAATTGATTGCAGATAAAAAAGAATTTGGTATGATTTACTTTGATTTGGACCGTTTTAAATTAGTAAATGATACGTTAGGTCATATGATAGGGGATTTACTTTTAAGCGAAGTTGCTTCACGGTTGCATTATGTACTAGGAGAGAAAGATGTTCTGGCTAGGCTAGGTGGCGACGAATTTGTGCTGTTAACAAAAAATCATAGACAAGATGATATGAGTCAGTTAGCGACATCTGTGTTGTCATGTTTTCAGGCACCATTTATGCTGGAAGGCCATGAAGTATACATTTCAGCTAGTCTAGGACTTTGTTCTTATCCACAAGACGGACAAGATGTGGAAACTTTATTGAAAAACTCTGACTTAGCTATGTATAGTGCAAAAGAACAGGGGAGAAACGCTGCGTGTTTCTTTACAGATGAGCTACGCGCGAAAATAAATCGTAGAATGAAAGTTGAGTTTGCTTTGCAAAAGGCAATTCGTGATGAAGAGTTAGATGTAGCATTGCAGCCTATTATTGATTTGAAAACGAAGAGATATTCTGGTATAGAAGCTCTAGTACGTTGTATGACAGAAGACGGACCTATTTCACCAAGCGAATTTATCCCTGTTGCTGAAGAGTCTGGACTTATTATAAAGCTAGGAGACTGGGTATTAGAAAAGTCATGCCGATTGTTTAAAACTTTGCCAAATTATCAAGAAGGACTAAAGTTATCTGTGAATTTATCTATACAACAATTAATGCAGAAACGTTTTATTTTGTCTGTACGTAGCATTTTAAAGAGAACTGGTTTTCCTCCGAACCGTTTAATATTAGAAATAACGGAAAGCATTGCAGTTCGCCATTTTGATTATATTATTGCTACATTACAAGAATTAAGAAATATGGGTGTTTTAATTGCTTTGGATGATTTCGGAACTGGTTATTCTTCCTTATATTATTTAAAACAACTACCACTGGATATTGTAAAAATTGATCGTAATTTTATTCGTGAATTTCATTATGATCACGCACAGCCAGAACGAACGATTGTAAAATCCGTTATTGAAATTGCTCATAGTTTAAATTTAGCAGTAGTTGCTGAAGGGGTAGAAACAGTAGAGCAAGAGAGTTTGTTACAATCAATGAGCTGTGATTATGTACAGGGATTTTATTATGCGAAACCTTTATCTGTAGGAGAGCTAAAAGAAAAGTTAATTACAGATTTTTAATAAAAAAGAGAAGCCAGCAGCTTCTCTTTATTTAATCCGTTTTTTGTGAGTCTTTCATTAGTACAGGATAAAGAATAAGACCTAATACGAACAATCCAATTCCTAAGAAGAACGTTTTTAAGTCAGCAGTTCCTGTTTTGATAACCCAAATTGAGTATATAAATGCTAATGTAGTGATGATTCCGTCCTTTATTCGAGAACCAGGCATTATATCATACGTTTCTCCTGTAATAACCAGTTTGAATTGGTACAGAGTAGAAACAAGGTATGGAATTAAATAGGCTAATGTTGCTACGACGATAGCGAAACTATACGCTTCTGAAACAGTACCAGAAATCGTTGAAAATAAGAAGATTTGCGTCATTACATTTGTAATCAATAATGATTTTGAAGGACTACCTTTTTTATTTGTTTTCCCGAAAAACTTAGGGAAAAGTCCATTCTTTGCTGCCTGGTAAGGTACTTCTGAACTAACAACAATCCAGCCAACTGTAGATCCAAATAAAGATATAAGAGCGAGTAAAGCCATGATATATGCGCCTTTATTTCCAATTGCTAAATTTAATGCGTCTACTAATGGTTTTTGAGACTCTTTTAAAGCATCTTGCGGAAGAGCTCCCATTGTAAGTAAAGTAATTGACATGTAAATAAGAAGAGCGATAATTAATCCGAAAATCGTAGCTTTTTTTACATCGCGCTGTGATTTTGCACGATTAGAAAGCATAACTGCTGATTCAATACCGATAAATGCCCAGAGTGTTGCAATAGCAGCTGAATTGATTTGTCCCCCTAACGAGATGGATTGTCCTGCTTCATTCATAAAGGTTTGACCGTCTCCGAAATTAGAGGCATTGAAAATGAATAATGTAATTACAATAAACATTGTAAATCCGATAATTTTTGCAATGGTAGCAAGTAGATTCATGTTTCCAGCTCGATCAATATTTTGAGAAAGAATATATTGAATTCCCCACAGCATAAGGCTACATACGAGGAAAGTTAATCCTTTTCCGAGTTCCAGTGAAAATCCATTTATTGAAAAAAGAATTTGCTTACTTTGTAAAACTGGAAAGAATGTTGATAAATATCCAGCAAAGGAAATAATTACAGATGCTGTTGCAGCCCAGTTAGCAGCCCAATATCCCCATGCCATACTATATCCTGCAACTTTACCAGCTTTTTTTGAAGGAAACATAGCTTGAGCATAGCTTTGTGGTCCAGCCTTTAATTCTGGTTTCCGAATCGCTAAATTTCCAAATACAAGTGCAATCATAAATACGCCAAGGCCTGTAATACTCCATGCGAGTGTAGAACCCATCGGACCTGATACTTGTGCTAAATTTGCTGGAAGCATAAATACGCCACCGCCAACCATATTCCCGATAACAAATGCTGTTAAAACCCATAATCCCCATTTTTTCGTTTCCATTTTTGTTAACTCCTTTGTAGTAAGTTTTGCTTAAACATCATTTTTTACTAGCTTTTTGACAATAAAAAAGAGCCATGTAGATAAAAAATACCTACATGGCTCTTTGCCTAACGTAGGTACAACGGGAATAACCCTTGTACCTACGCGTAATTTTTCCGCTAGGTTTCAAGGGTTACGTATGATGATGATGTTTTTGTGCAAATGTAACTACAGTTGTTGTATAAGTAAGCATAGTTCTTTGCTCCCTTTCTCCTCTGATTTTGAAGTTAGTATACTACATGTTTTTTTGAATGAAAAGAAAAATATAAAAATTTTTATAAAAATACGTTTTAAAGATTAAATATTTACCTATATTTTTCTTGTACTGGAAAATAAGTGAGAGATTGGCAGAAGAGTGAAGCATGTTATAATACATATAGAATTAGAAGGTGACAAGGGGCTATTGTAGATGATGAGTAAGTATGAACAAATTTATACAGAAATCAGTAAATCTATTGATAATAAACAATTAAAAGAGGGATGCAAAATTCCATCAGAAACAGAATTAATGAAGCAGTATGAGGCAAGCCGAGGCACGGTAAGAAAAGCTGTAGATTTACTGCAAGAGCGTGGATATGTGCAAAAAATTCATGGAAAAGGTGTTTTTGTTTTAAAGCGAAAAAATATTGAATTTAATTTTGGCGGTATTGTAAGTTTCCAAGAAGAAAATGAACGTTTAGGACGTCATTGTATTACGGAAGTTGTGGAAATGGACAAAGAAAAAGCCACAAAAGAAATTGCGAAATTATTAAATGTAAAAGAAAAAACAGAGATTGACCATATTAAACGTGTACGAAATATTGATGGAGAAAAAGTAATTTTAGATATAAATCATTTTGTATCTGAATTTATTCCAGGATTAACGAAAGAAATTGCAACAGCATCGATTTATAAATACATCGAGAAAGAGCTTGGGCTACATATTAGTTATTCGCAGAGGGTAATAGAAGTACAGCCATGTACAGAGGATGACAGAAAGTATTTAGATTTAAATGGAACAGACTATGTTGTCGTTGTGAAAAACTTTACACATTTGTATGATGGAAGTCAGTTCGAATATACAGAATCACGCCACCGTTTAGATATTTTTCACTTTTCGGATGTGGCACGCAGGAAGTAAAGAGGTGGAACAAAATATTGTTTCATCTCTTTTTTTATAAAAAAAAAACACGAACTCGTATATACGAGTGTTGACTAACTTATATATACGAGTTAATATGTAATTGTAAACGGTATCAAAAAAAGAAAAGAGGGACGGGAATATGGGGAAAGACTATCGTAAAACAGCAGAGGAAGTGTTGCAGTATATTGGTGGGAAAGACAATATTGAACAAGCTGCACATTGTGTGACGAGGCTCCGTATCGCTTTAAAAGATGAAAGTAAAATAGATAATGATAAATTACAGTCTGTTTCATTAGTGAAAGGAGCGTTTCATAACGCTGGTATATTTCAAGTTGTAATTGGTCCAGGGGATGTAGATCGTGTTTACGCTGAATTGATAACGCTTGCAGGTATGAAAGAATCGACTGTAGCTGACGTAAAAGACTCTGGAAATCAGAAGTTAAATCCAGCTCAAAAGTTTGTAAAAATATTTTCGGATGTATTTATGCCTATATTACCAGCGATCGTAACGGCTGGTTTACTAATGGGTATTAACAATCTATTAGGGGCAAAGGACTTATTTTTTGATGGGAAAAATTTATTAGATGTTTATCCGAACTTAGGTGGGCTTTGGGATTTAATTAATATGATGGCCAATACAGCATTCGTATTCTTACCAGCACTTGTCGGGTGGTCAGCAACGAAGCGTTTTGGTGGTAGTCCAATACTAGGGATTGTTATGGGATTAATGCTTGTGCACCCGGCCTTATTAAACGCTTGGGACTATGGAAAAGCAGCGACTGGTTTAGAGGGTCAAAAGATTGAGTACTTCAATATTTTAGGACTATTCCAAATTGAGAAGGTAGGATATCAAGGACAAATTTTACCTGTTTTAGTAGCAGCATTTGTATTAAGTAAAGTGGAAATTTTCTTAAAGAAACATGTACCAAATGCAATTCAATTATTAGTTGTACCAATTACAACAATCGTTGTGACAGGTGTGTTGGCACTAGGAATTATCGGTCCGGTTACACGTCATATTGGAGATTTATTAACAGTAGGATTAGTAGGTGTATATGAAACAGTACCAGTAGTTGGAGCAGTATTATTTGGAGCGTTATATGCACCCCTTGTAATTACAGGTATGCATCATATGTTTATTGCAATTGATTTACAATTGATTGCACAACATGGCGGTACATTTATTTGGCCGATGATCGCTCTTTCTAACATTGCGCAAGGTAGTGCGGCACTTGCGATGTTCTGGATTTCTAAAAATCAAAATGATAAAAGTATGGCATCAACATCAGCCATTTCAGCATACTTCGGTATTACAGAACCAGCGATGTTTGGTGTGAATTTACGAAATAAGTTCCCGTTCTATGCAGCGATTATAGGGTCTGCTGTGGCAGCGATATTCATTACATTAAATGGTGTATTAGCACCTGCTATCGGAATTGGCGGATTGCCAGCATTTATTTCTATCATTCCGAAATCGATTCCAATGTTTATTGTAGGAATGATTATTGCAGTTGTAATCCCATTTACTTTAACATGGTTATTTGCAAAAAGAGTCAAACAGAAGTAGGAGGAAGTTAAACATGAAGGATTGGCATAAAAGTGTAGTCTATCAAATTTATCCGAAGAGCTTTAATAGTTATTACAATAGAGAAACCGGTGATATAAAAGGGGTTACAGAGAAACTAGATTATTTAAAAGAACTCGGAGTGGATTATATATGGTTAACACCGATATACCAATCACCACAAAATGATAATGGATATGATGTAAGTGATTACTACAGCATTGATCCATCTTACGGAACGATGGAAGAGTTTGAAGAACTTTTAGCAGAAGCGAAAGTACGTAACATTGAGATTATGCTTGATATTGTTGTAAATCATAGTTCGACTGAACATAAGTGGTTTAAAGAAGCGAAGGAAGATAAAAATAGTCCATATCGTAATTACTATATTTGGCGTGATGAAAAAAATAATTGGCAGTCTAAGTTTGGTGGATCTGCTTGGAAATATGAGGAGAAGACGGAGCAATATTATTTACATTTATTTGATGAAACACAAGCTGATTTAAATTGGGAAAATGAAAAACTTCGTGAAGAAGTATATGATATGATGCGTTTTTGGCTGGATAAAGGGGTAACAGGATTCCGATTAGATGTCATTAACTTAATTTCAAAAGACCAATGCTTCTTAAACGATGAAGGTAGTACTGCGACAAGTGATGGACGCAAGTATTATACAGATGGTCCGCGTGTTCATGAATATTTACAAGAGATGAACCGAAATGTTTTTGCAGGAAAAGATGTCATTACAGTTGGAGAAATGTCATCTACGACAATTGATAATTGTATTAAATATTCTAATCCTGAGCGTAATGAATTAAGCATGACGTTTAGTTTCCATCATTTAAAAGTAGATTATCCGAATGGTGATAAGTGGACGAAAGCAGAGTTTGATTTTATTAAATTAAAAGAGATTATGTCTAACTGGCAAATTGAAATGCAAAAGGGCGGAGGATGGAATGCGTTATTTTGGTGTAATCATGACCAGCCTCGCATCGTGTCACGCTTTGGTGATGATGGAAAGTACCGAAACGAATCTGCAAAAATGTTAGCGACAGCCATGCACATGCTGCAAGGAACGCCTTATATTTATCAAGGGGAAGAAATCGGTATGACGAATCCTAAATTTGAGTCCATCGAGCAATATCGTGATGTAGAATCGTTAAATATATACGATATAAAGCTAAAAGAAGGGCTATCAAAAGAAGAGATTATAGGGATTTTAAAGCAAAAATCTCGTGACAACTCTCGCACTCCGATGCAGTGGAATGAAGAGATGAACAGTGGTTTTACAACAAGTACACCTTGGATTTCAGCGGCTGAAAATTTTAAAGAAATAAACGTAGAGAAAGCATTAGAAGATAAAGAGTCCGTATTTTATCATTATAAAAAGTTAATAGAGCTTAGAAAAACGTATGATGTAATTACAGAAGGAGAATATGCTATTTTGGATAAAAATGATCCTAAAATTTGGGCATATACTCGTACTACAGAAAGTGAAGTACTACTTGTTATAAATAACTTCTATGGAGAAGAAATAACGTATTCAGTACCAGCGCACGTTCAGTTAGATGGAATGAAACAAGAAGTACTACTTTCGAATTATAAAGATGCCAGCAAGGATATTGCAAAACTTAACTTAAGACCATATGAATCAATTGTGTATCGATATACGAAATAAAAAGGTTGTATGCCCGAGCGGCATACAACCTTTTTATTTTAAGACACCACTATACAAAATGCTTACTTCTACTTCAGGTTTGAATTTTACTTTTGCATAATCTTTATTCCAATTTTTTTTCTTCCATAAGTTAGGATGATAAGCGATAAGATGTCTTCCAATACCGAAAGCATCACAATTTGCTTTTTGTAGTTTTCGTGTTATTTTTTTCGCTTCTTTCGTGAGTTGTTTAGAAAGTTCTTTATTTAGTTTTTCTCTATCGTCCATTGTATACATATTATCTCTTGGAGATTCAAGTGCTATAACTTTTAATTGGAGCTTAATGTGAGCATAAACATTTCCTTTTTTATCTGTTGTTATTTTTAAGTCGCGTTTTAATTTTCGATTACTAATTTCCATTGTTAAATAATCAGATGTCTTCTCAGATTCATCACTAGTCAGTTTTTGGGTTATACGGGCACTTGTTCCCATTTTTCCGGTTAATAACACGAATAAAACAGATTGTTTCAAAGGTAAATGCCCAGTTAATTTATCATTGTTAAATAAAGCTAACCCGTTTGTAACTACTTCTTTTCCTTTTATTTTTATAGAAGGAAGGGTAAAGTCTTTACCGGGATCTAACATTTTTGTAGCAGCTGTTTCTAAAGTTTCTTTTGGAAATACACTCATATCTTCTAAGCTTTTCACTTTTTTCTTTAGAAAATCTCCAATTAGTAAATTTCCTATTTTCTTTTTTTCGAGTATCTCCGATGTTTCACCATCTACTGCAATAAGTTTTACTAAAGCAGTTGGGTTTGTTGGATCTCGAAAGCTGACATCTAAATAGGGGAGTATACCCTTTTTTAGAATTTTGGTTCCGAGTAATTGAACACCATATTTAAAATAGCGAATATTCCCAGTCACATTTTTTTTTAGGGCATCGCCTGTATCCATTATGTTATGCCCGGTTGCTGAATATATTTCATTCTCAAATGAAGATTGCTCTCCGCTTGAACTTTTTACGAGCTCGATTGTTTGCTGGAGTTTATTCTCTTCCGTAATATCAGCTCCAACGCTATAAGCTAAACTTGCCTCCCTTAATGGTTCTTGATCCCAACAGCCAGAAAGGAGGGAACTAGCACATAATATTAAAAGTAATTTAACTCTTTTTTTGAACATACTGTTCTCCTTTCTTATTTCGTATCACAGAATAAAGTAGAAATAAAAGAGGAAGGACAACTATGAAAATATAGGTGAACTTATCAGTGAAAGTTGAAATTACTTTTAATTCTTCAGGTGTATCTATAAATAAGGCTACACTAAAAGCAATAATACCAACGATTGGAACAGCCTTTTTATGATTAGCAAGGTTGAATATATGTCCAATTCCGATTGAAGCAGCGCAGTAATAACTAGCAATAGAAGCGACAACTGTTATCATCCAAATTGGGATGAAGATTAGGTCCGTTCGATCTATAATTCCAATATGCAAGGAGCGTAATAAGTAAGCAACTGGCTCTGGAATAAGCTCAATTTGCTTTGGACTAAATACGATAAAGCAAATCCAAACGGTAAAAGTATAAAAAAGAGTTACAAATCCATTGGCGATAGAAATGGCCTTCAGTTTTGCAATAGAACTCCCATTTACTTTTGGGAAAGCGATAAGAATAATTTCAAAACCATACATGGCTGTAATTGTTTCCTTGGATGCTTGAATTATATTCCACCATCCGGCTTCTGTAATAGGAAAAATATAAGAGAAATCAGCTCGTGAAAGCCCTAGGGCAATTAAAAGGGCCATTGGAATAATGAGAATAGAGGCCATGACATAAAATCGTACGATGACTTTAAATGTGTTATAAGCTACATAACAACAAGCTACTGTACATAATATGAGAATTGCAGACCACGGAGTTGCGTGTAAAACCCATACTTTAATGACGTTACAAGCATTCAACATAACCGTCATACCGATAAGGGTAAAATAAAAAACATAAGAAAAGCCCAATAGTTTTCCTAACTTATTACCAAATAGCATACAAACACTTTTATACATATCTGCATCAGGAAATCGTTTTAAGAAAAGCCACATAAGTAAAATAATAAGTTGAATGGCAAGCCCCGCGATGAGCGCAGAAATCCAACCACCACCTTTTGCTATCGGATGAAGCCGGTTAGGTAGAGATAGTATACCGACCCCAATTTGGCATTGAATAACGAAAAAGGTAAATTGAACAAGTGAAATTTTACTTTGCGTGTTTGTCACCGTCCTCATCCTCTCTCGTTACAGGTTGGCGCTGCATTTTTTTCGGTTTTGGATCATGTGGTCTTTCCCAAAATGACCAAATTGGTAGTCTTATGAAAGAATCTTTCATATCTTTAATCCGCATCGGGGCAACAGGAGAAAGATATGGTGTATGAAATGAATGAAGCTGACATAAGTGAACGAAAGTTATAATGAGACCGAATGATATTCCTACATATCCGAATATGGCAGCAAGGAGCATTAATGGAAAACGAAGAATCCGAACTGCTGAACTCATATCGTTTGATGGAACGAGAAAAGATGAGATTGCAGTTAAAGCTACAACGATGATCATTGTGTAAGAAACGAGTCCAGCTTTTACAATTGCATCCCCAATTACTAAACCACCTACAATACCGATTGTTTGTCCAACGCGGCTCGGCAAGCGAATACCAGCTTCTCGTAATAACTCGAAAATTAACTCCATTAAGAGAGCTT
This sequence comes from Bacillus sp. 5mfcol3.1, assembly GCF_900114335.1. NCBI lineage: Bacteria > Bacillati > Bacillota > Bacilli > Caryophanales > Bacillaceae > Bacillus > Bacillus sp. 5mfcol3.1. Next base: position 115,814 of record NZ_FOST01000007.1, read on the forward strand.
CAAAAATAGGAGGAAGCGGTACTTTCTCTAATGAAGCTTTAATCGTATACACAAGTTCGAGCGGTAACACATCAGGATGAAAAGCGACAGTTGCAATATATAAAGCTGGTAAGAGAAAGGCAATTAAAAAACTTACTAAGCGAATCATTCGGACGAAAGAACCGACAATCCAACGGTTATTATAATCATCTGGTGATTGATAAAAAGCGAATAACGTAACCGGTACGATGAGTGCTGTTGGATCTCCGTCAGATAAAATAGCAACACGCCCTTCCATTAAATTAGCAACAGTTCTATCTGGACGCTCTGTATTTAATTGCTGCGGAAATGGGGAGAAAGACGTATCCTCTATAAATTCTTGTATGTATCCTGGTGGCATAAGTGCATCCGTTTTAATGGTTTCCAATCTTCTTTTCACTTCTATAACTAAATCGTCATTCGCTATATTTTGCATATAAGTAATTGCCACTTTCGTGTGCATTTCTTCACCGAGTGTAAAATATTTAACAACTAAATTTGGACTCTTAATGAGTTTACGAATAGAGGTTAAATTAGTTGCTAGATCCTCTACAAAACCAGTATGTGGACCGCGCACAACTCCTTCATTATCAGGCTCTGCTATATCTCTCTTTAAAGATAAGGCTGTTTCGAAAATACAAAAACTGTCGACGTGTTCATGAAAATATAAGGATTTACCTTGTAATAAAAGTTGTATCCCATAATTTAAATTCGTTTCTTTTTTCATATTTAACGTAGAAAAAGCTTTATCTAAAGATAAATCTGATTGCGTTAATAATGGCTCAAGGACTAACTGATGAATTAGATTTGGATCTGCTAAAGATTCGATATATAAGATTGTTCCTTTTCCGTTTTGAAAAGGGAGATCTAATTTTTTTATATCATCAGAATGAGAAAGTTTATTTTCAATGTAATTAATGTTCTCCGGAAGTGATGGAAACATATGCTTTTGGTTTTTACTCTCTTGTTGTTCTTTTTGCTCTGTCATAATTTCCACCTCTCTTAAAGTGCAATTGTTTCTGTTAATTTTTGTTGTTTGTGAGAAATTTATGCTTGAATTATTTTAAAAAAAAGAGGATTGAAGGTTACGTTACATTGTCTTTTGTGCATTATTCAATTTCATAGCAGTACTTCTAACATTTGTGTCGAATTAAGAAGATATATAGGAGGGATATATATGGAAATAGCTGTAGAACGTGTTTTTACGAAAGAGATTTTAAAAAGAGCAGCGAATTTGTTTCATGTAACAGTAGAAGAAAAGCCACTTGGAGATTTTGAGAATTATATTTTTAAGGCGAAGGGTGATAATGATGAAGATTACGTATTACGTTTAACACATTCTTCTCATCGTTCTAAACAAGAGGTAGAGGCTGAACTAGATTTTTTACGATATGTTGCGGAGAATGGGGCAAAGGTAGCAGGACCTCTTTATTCAACGTCTCGAAATCTCGTAGAAGAAATCGTAGCAGAGGATGGGACTTTCTTTTTCGCTTCTTTATTTACATATGCAAAAGGTGAGCCAGTAAAAGGAGCAGAATCGCCTTATTGGGGAAATGCTTATTTTGAAGCGTGGGGAAAAGCGATTGGGCAACTGCATCGCCTTACAATGGATTATCCTAAAACAGACTACCGTGAAACGTGGGAAGAAGACGAAAGTGGAATTGTTAATGAATTAGAAGATGGTCAAGTGAAAGAGATTGCAGCGGTATTAATGGATGAAATTAAGGCTCTTCCAGTTGAAAGAGAAACGTTCGGTCTTATGCACGGTGATATCCATCAAGGTAATTTCCATTATGATGGAAAAGAGCTTACAATCTTTGATTTTGACGATGCAGCTTATAATTACTTTATACATGATTTAGCGATGGTTCTATACTACTCTGTTCTATTTACACCGTGGACAGCAGAAGAGAAGACAGATTTTGCTCGTAAACAGTTACAAGTGTTACGAAAAGGATATGAGTATGAGCACAGGCTGGCGGATAGTTGGTATGAATCGATACCACTATTTTTACGTTTACGTGATATAGGTTTATATGGAACGCTTCAGAAGAAGTTTAAAGGGAAAGATATGCCTGATAACTTCTTGAAATTATCAGAAGAGCTATACGAAAGAATTATTAAAAGAGAAGCAATTGTGAATATATAATACATTTAGTTCAAAACAAAGTATATAAAACAAATATATACTTTGTTTTTTTATACAAAAATATGTTTACTTTATTAAAATAATATTGTCCTGGATTCGGTATACACTTATAATTTTATATATATTCTGAATATTCTTTATAAAGAAGGAGGGGGAATGTTGGAAGCTTTCGTAAATTGGTTAAATAATATTGTTTGGAGTCCAGCACTTGTTTATTTATGTTTAGGAGTAGGTTTATATTTTTCCATTCGAACGAAGTTTTTACAAGTAAGGCACGTAGGAGAAATGGTGAAGCTGACATTTCAAGGAGAAAAATCAGAAGCTGGTGTTTCTTCATTCCAAGCGTTAGCACTTTCATTATCAGGACGCGTTGGAACAGGAAATATTGCTGGAGTAGCAACAGCGGTTGCATTCGGTGGACCAGGAGCTGTATTTTGGATGTGGGCAGTAGCCTTTTTAGGGGCAGGATCAGCTTATGTAGAATCAACACTCGCGCAAATATATAAGACGAAACATCAAGGGCAGTTTCGTGGTGGGCCTGCTTACTACATCGAAAAAGGTCTAGGAGTTAAATGGTATGCTTTAGTATTCGTTGCAGCGACAATTCTTGCAACAGGACTTTTATTACCAGGTGTACAAGCAAATAGTATTGCTGTAAGTTTAGAAACAGCTTTTGGTATTAATACTACCGTATCAGGGGCTATATTAGTTGTCGTATTAGCTCTTATCATTTTCGGTGGAGTAAAGCGGATTGTTAACGTAGCGCAAGTTGTCGTACCGTTTATGGCAATAGGCTATATTTTAGTAGCTTGCGTCATTGTTGCTATGAATATTGAAAAATTGCCAGAAGCATTTATGTTAATTATAAGAAGTGCATTTGCATTAGAAGCTGCATTTGGTGGTATTATCGGTTTAGCAATTTCTTGGGGAGTAAAACGTGGTATTTATTCTAATGAAGCAGGGCAAGGAACTGGGCCACATGCAGCAGCAGCAGCTGAAGTATCACATCCAGCTAAACAAGGTTTAGTGCAAGCATTTTCCGTTTACATTGATACATTATTTGTTTGTTCAGCAACAGCATTTATGATGATTATTACAGGCATGTATAACGTATTTGATGCAAGCGGAAAAAACTTTATCGTTAATAAATTAAATGGTGCTCAGCCAGGACCAGGATATACACAGGCAGCGGTAGAATCTGTTTTCCCTGGATTTGGAAACGGTTTCGTTGCAATCTCGCTATTATTCTTCGCGTTTACAACAATTATGGCGTATTACTACATTGCAGAAACGAATATAGCGTACTTAAATCGTGATAAGGATCGTCCTTGGCTGTCCATGATACTAAAGTTTGTATTTTTAGGAGCAGTATTCTATGGCTGTATAAAAACAGCAGCAACGGCTTGGGCTTTAGGCGACATTGGGGTAGGAATTATGGCATGGGTAAATATCATTGCGATTTTACTATTACAAAAACCTGCATTAGTCGCATTAAAGGATTATGAAAAACAGAAAAAAGAAGGAAAAGATCCAGTATTCGATCCAGGGCCATTAGGAATTAAAAATGCTGATTTTTGGGAGCATGAATACGGGAAAGATAAGAAAGAAGAAGTATCTTAATAGAATAGAAATGAAGAAGCAAAGGGGAAACCCTTTGCTTTTTTTTATGGACAAATTGAAGCTAAAAGTTATTTTTGGGACTATTTTTGAATATAAAAAGAATGTACATGCGTTGTTAGGGGAAGGGGGGAGTATGTTGATAGAATTTCGTAATGTAAATAAATATTATGGTAACTTTCAAGTTTTGAAAAATATTAATGTGCAAGTGAAAAAAGGCGAAGTGGTAGTAGTTGTCGGGCCTTCAGGATCAGGAAAAAGTACATTGCTTCGATGTATAAATCAATTAGAGGCAATTACAGATGGAGAATTAATTGTACAAAATACAGAGGTACACAATAAAAAAACGGACATGAATGAATTGCGGCGAAATATTGGGATGGTCTTTCAACATTTTTATTTATACCCACATAAAACAGTTCTGCAAAATATTACATTAGCACCGATTAAAGTAAATAAAGTTTCCAAAGAAGAAGCAGAGAAAACAGCAATGCTTTATTTAGAGAAAGTAGGAATCCCAGAGAAGGCTAACGTATATCCACATCAATTATCCGGAGGACAACAGCAAAGGGTAGCAATTGCTAGAGGACTTGCGATGCAACCGGAAATTATGCTGTTCGATGAGCCTACGTCTGCTCTTGATCCGGAGATGATCGGGGAAGTACTTGATGTTATGAAAACGCTAGCTAAAGAAGGGATGACAATGGTCGTTGTCACGCATGAAATGGGATTTGCACGAGAAGTAGCAGATCGGATTTTATTTATGGATGATGGTCAAATTATTGAAGATACAACACCGGCACAATTTTTTGCAAATCCTGAACAAGAAAGAGCTCGTTTATTTTTAAGTCGGGTGCTAAATCATTAGAGGAGGAATTTCATGCTTAAAATGAAAAAGTTATTTACTTTAATCGTATTTTCATGTTTATTCGTGCTTGTCGTTGCTGGATGCGGAAGTAAAAAAGATGAGGCAAAGGAAACAAATACGAAGCAAGGCGGGGCTGTTGAGCAAATTAAGAAACGAGGGAAATTAGTAGTTGGGGTGAAGAATGATACGAATTTATTTGGATTAAAAAATCCTTCAACAGGGCAAGTAGAAGGATTCGATGTTGATATCGCGAAGGCACTTGCGAAAAAAATTCTTGGGGACGAAAAGAAACTAGAGTTGAAAGAAGTAACATCTAAAACACGTATTCCACTACTGAAAAATGGTGATATTGATGCAATTATCGCAACAATGACAATTACGGAAGAACGTAAAAAAGAAGTTGATTTTTCAGATGTATATTTTAAAGCAGGGCAATCGTTACTTGTGAAAAAAGGAAGCAATATTAAGAGTATTGATGATATAAAACAAGGTGTGAAAGTATTAGCTGTAAAAGGCTCAACATCTACAAATAACATTCGTCAAAAGTCACCAGAAGCGACTGTATTAGAATTTGAAAATTACAGTGAGGCATTTACGGCATTAAAAGCAGGAAAAGGTGATGTTTTAACGACAGATAATGCAATTCTTTACGGCATGGCAAAACAAGATTCAAATTATGAAGTTGTAGGGAAAATTTTCACGGATGAACCGTACGGAATTGCAGTGCAAAAAGGTGCAGATGATTTAACGAAAGAGATTAATAGCTTGCTAAAAGATATGAAAGCGAATGGAGAATACGATAAATTGTATGAGAAATGGATTGGTCAAAAACAAGAAAAATAAAGTGACACTTAATTGGAATAAATAATAAGAGTGAGAGGATGAGGGATGCTCATCCTCTTCTTGTAAAGAAAGAGGGGAGAATATGTGCCTGATTTTTCTATACTAACGAATAACATTGATATGTATTTAGAAGGCTTTAAGTATACAGTTATGTCTAGTGTAATTGCATTAATAGGAAGCTTTATTTTAGGAGTAATTTTGGCGGTAATGCGTATTGCACCGATTCGTATTTTAAATTGGGTAGGATCAGCTTTTGTAGAGTTTGTAAGAAATATTCCACTCGTATTAATTGCATTTATATTCTATTTTGCTTTACCTGTAATAGGAATTACTTTAAATGGTTTTGTAGCAGGAACAGTTACGCTTACGGTATATACGGCAGCGTTTATTGCGGAAGTTATTCGCGCTGGTATTCTATCAGTCGCGAAAGGTCAGATGGAAGCAGCAAGGTCTTCAGGGTTAACGTATGTACAGGCGATGTATTATGTTGTCTTACCTCAAGCGATGAAAATCGTAATTCCTCCTCTAGGAAATCAATTTCTCAATTTAGTAAAAAACTCTTCCATACTCGGAATTATCGCTGGTACTGATTTAATGTATCAAGGAGATTTAATTTCAACGAAGACGTTTGTTACGTTTGATGTTTATATATTTGTCGGGATGTTTTATTTAATATTAACAATTCCGCTCAGTATGCTAGTGCGTTATTTAGAAAAACGCTTGGCAAAGGAGGCGGTGTAAATGGATTTTAAGGGAGCAATTACAGGGGATCATATTCTATTTTTATTAAAAGGATTACTTATAACGTTAGAGGTAGCGCTCGTAGCAATTGTACTTAGCTTTATTATCGGTAGTGTAATAGGAATATTGCGCTACACGAAAATACCTGTCTTCTCACAAATATTAGGAATTATCGTTGAAGTGATTCGAAACTTACCACTACTGTTAATTATATTTTTCACGTATTTTGCACTTCCAGAAGCAGGCTTGAAATTAGAAATTATAACAGCTACAATTGTTGCTTTAACAATATTTGAAGCTGCAATGATATCTGAAATTGTTCGAAGTGGTCTATTATCTATCGAAAAAGGGCAAATCGAAGCAGCGAGGTCTTCCGGATTAACGTATGTGCAAGCGCTGTGGCATATTATTTTGCCACAAGCATTAAGAAGAATGGTCCCGCCACTTGTCAGTCAGTTTATTTCATTGCTGAAAGATACAGCGCTAGCAGTCGTTATATCACTACCAGAGCTTATTCATAATGCTCAAATTATTAGCGGGCAAAATGTAAATTATATGATTCCGACGTTTATAGTAGTTGCTTGTATGTATTTTATCGTAAATTATAGTTTATCAATTTTATCGAGAAGGTTAGAACTTCGTTGACTCTTACAATATATGTAAGGGTTTTTTCCTTGTTTATCCTTATTTTCCTCTAAATAGAATCTAAATCTTGCAATAATTAGATTTTTTATATTATTTTATCAGAAAAGTTTTAATTTTATATAGAAAATGTAATCGCTTTCGTGTATATTTTTATTATCAGAAAATTTTAACAAGACATAGGGGTATGGTAGGGGGAGGATTTAGATGCAGCAACCAACGAATGAGAAATTACATCGTACGATGAAGAGTAGACATTTATTTATGATCGCACTAGGTGGTGTAATCGGAACTGGTTTTTTCTTAGGTTCTGGTTACACTATTAATCAGGCTGGACCAGGGGGAGCCATCCTTTCATATTTAGTAGGCGGATTTATTATGTATTTAACAATGCTTTGTCTTGGAGAGTTAACGGTAGCAATGCCAGTTTCAGGTTCTTTCCAAAAGTATGCGACGAAGTTTATTGGACCAGGAACGGGCTTTATGATCGGCTGGTTATACTGGCTTGGCTGGGCAGTAACAGTAGGACTAGAATTAACGTCAATCGGTTTAATGATGAAAAGATGGTTTCCAAATGTTGATGTTTGGGTATGGTGCCTTGTATTCGGCGTTATTTTATATGCTTCAAACGCAATTTCGGCGAAAAGTTATGCCGAATTAGAATTTTGGTTTTCTAGTATTAAAGTAATTACAATCCTTGCATTTGTTGTTCTTGGTGGTAGTGCATTATTAGGATTTATATCATATGACGGAAAAGAAGCAGCACCTCTTTTCTCTAACTTTGTAAGCGATGGTGGACTTTTCCCAAATGGACTAGCTGCCGTATTACTTACAATGATTACAGTTAACTTCTCGTTCCAAGGAACAGAGTTAATCGGAATTGCAGCGGGAGAAAGTGAAAATCCAGAAAAAACAATTCCACGTGCGATCCGTAATACAGTATGGCGTATTATGTTATTCTTCATTTTAACAATGACAATTTTAGTAGGATTAATTTCTTGGAAAGAAGCAGGCGTAATTGAAAGTCCATTCGTAGTTGTATTTGATAAAATCGGTATTCCATATGCAGCTGATATTATGAACTTCGTTATTATTACTGCGTTATTATCTGTAGCGAACTCTGGATTATATGCAGCGACACGTATATTATGGTCACTTGCAAATGAAGGAATGGCACCAACTTCCTTCCAGAAAGTAAATAAGCGTGGTATTCCAATTACAGCGCTAGTCGTAACGATTGCGGTAGCTGGATTATCTCTATTCACAAGTTTCCTTGCAGAAGATACAGTATACATGTACTTATTATCGATAGCTGGTTTATCGGCTGTTTCAAGTTGGATCATTATTGCTTTATCGCAACTTCGCTTTAGAAGTCAGTATATAAAAGGCGGAGGAAAGTTAGAGGACTTAAAGTATAGAACACCACTATATCCGATTGTTCCAATTTTAGCTTTAATTACAAATAGCATCGTTGTTATTAGTTTAGCGTTTATTCCTGAACAAAGAATGGCGTTATACTGCGGTATTCCATTTATCATTTTCTGCTATATATATTATTATTATATGAGTAAGAAACAGCAGAAACCGATGAAAGTGGAGATGGACAAAACAAATGAAACTAACAATCAAACACGATGATATAAAGGCAGATTTATCGTACGCTCAATTAGCGATTGGAAAAGAAAACGGGTATTCACCGTTACAATTACTCGTTTCTTCTATCGCAGGATGTAGTGCAATTGTCTTTCGAACAATTTTAGAAAAGAAACGTATTACATACGATACGTTTACGATCGAAACTGAAATTGGTAGAAGTGAAGCTTTATCCAAACCAGTTGAAAGTGTTCATTTGCACTATAAAATTAAAGCGGAAAACATTACAGAAGAGCAGTTGGACAAAGCATTGCAGCTTGCAGTGAAAAATTGCACGATTGTTCAATCTGTAAAAGACAGTATAAAAGTTACGGAAACAATTGAACTAATAAAATGAAACATAAAAACGTGAGAGCCGTATTCTCACGTTTTTATGTTTTTAGAAAGAGGGGAAAGTGTAGTGGACTGTTTAGGTTGTAAATTAGCAAACGAAGAGGAAAAAATATATAAAGTATATGAAGATGATTATGTAACTTGCTTTTTAGATCATGCACCTTTCTACCCAGGACATACTTTAATTGTGCCAAAGCAGCATGTTGTAGAAGTAGACGAATTAGATGACATTGTAGCAAGATCAATTATGGATGCTTCTAAGCTGATTGCAAAAGCGATTAAGGCATTATATAAACCAGATGGAATTACAGTTTGTCAAAATGGTGGAGTATTTAACGAGTTAACACATTACCATATGCATGTCGTACCAAGATATAAAGAGCGTTCGTTTGCTGAGTTTTATACGGTGCAAACGGAGGAAAAGAAGAATCATAACTTTGAAGAGACAAAGAATTTGTTAAAAGAAGCGATAGAGCAAATACTGCATATTGAAAAGGTGTAAAAGAATTTTTCTTAGAGATACAGTCAGGAAAATTCTAATATTAAAAAGCCCAATTTCTTAGTTACAATAGAGAAATTGGGCTTTTGTTTATTCTATTATTAAATTTTATCTATAAAAAGATTTTGCAGTGTCACAAAGTTACAGTGCTCATTCGTTATATAGAGTGAGAGGAGGAATTATATGAAAGTTACAAACAACGATTATGAAAAGATGGAAGAGCTATATGAGTTGTATGAACAAAAAATTTATTATGTAGCTTATTCTATTTTAAATAATATTCAACAGGCTGAAGATGCGGTTCAAGAGACGTTTATTACTCTTTATAAGAACTTGGAAAAGCTCCATAGCTTGAGTACTGAAGAGCTTAAACGCTACATTTTGAGGGTTGCGAAAAACAAGGCGATTGATAGCTATCGGAAAAATAGACGACATGAAACATTTTTAGAAGAATATGAAAGAGAATCAACAGAAACAGTAGATGAAAATATTGAAGAGTGGGAAAAACGTGTAATGTCCGAGTTTCAAATTGATGCATTGTTAAAAGAGTTAAATGAGTCTAATAGACAGGTGTTTAAGTATAAAGTCTTCTATAACTTAACGTATCAAGAAATTTCAAGTGTCATGGGGATAACGGAGGCCAATGTCCGCAAGCAGTTTGAGCGTGCTCGAAAACGAGTCCAAAATATGATAGGAGGTATACAACATGACGAATTCAAAGAACTCCAAAGAAATATATGAACTTGCTGAAAAAATTGCTTTAGATGATTTTGATAAACTCGAAGAACAACATGAATTTTCACATACATATACGCGCAAAAAGAAATTGTTTATGGAAGAAATGAAGCTGAGAGGCGAGCGACCACAGAAAAAGCGTAAAAGACATCGTATGTTAATCGCTGCTGCCTGTTTATTAATTGGTATGCCAACAACTGTTTTTGGTGCAGTGAAAGTCTATAATATGATTGTTCAAAAACAAAATTACGAAGTAAATGTGTCGGTAAAAAATAAGGACTCAAAAAAGAGTGATAAGTGGTATAAGCTGAAAATAGGTAAATTGCCAGAAAATATGGAAGCAATCGATGATAGTGCTATGAAATATTCATTTAAAGATAACGACGCAATGGGCGGGTTTTCATTCGTTCTTTCGAGAGTGGGAGAAAATGCGGATTTTCAAACTTTATATTCAAAAAGTTATGAAGAAAAAGAGATAAATGGCAGGAAAGCAGTAATTGTCCATAAAGAAACTGGAAACAACAACGTAATGTTTGACAGAAAGGTCTTTCTCTTTTTTGAGAAAGAAGGGATTATGTTAGAAAGTTATATTGGATCCGATGTAAACGAAGAACAAATGATAGATGTGTTAGGGAGTATTTCACTTGAGCCTACGTCAAAAGAAAAGGCATCATATATAGCAGATTATGATGAAAATCGCTTTACCAAAGCAGCTGAACCGAAAGAAAATAAGGTGATTCCATTGAAAAAAGATAGTAAACGACTATTTCATATAGGACAAAAGGTTCCAGTAACGATATCTATGGATAACAGCCAAATTGAATATGTGATAGAAAAAGTTGAAGTCTTTGATTCAATTAAAGATTTTAAACAAGAGAATTTTAATGAACTTGGCCTAGAGATATTAAGCAAGAATAAGGCTTTAGATCAGATGGGAAAATTACTATCGTACAGACGAGATGAATATAAACTAGGGAATGGTAAAGATTCAATTGATACATTAGTAGATTCGAAATTAGTTAATGTTAAATTTGTCTATTTAACAACAACAGTGAGAAATATTGGTAAACAGGCAACAGAAGAAATCTATATGCATCCATCCATAAAGCAGCTTAAATTTGAAGGGAATGCATGGAAATACGCTAAAGAAGAGGGAATGGATGCAACGCGTATTATGACGGGAGAAGTTGATTATTTAGAGCCTCACGGAGATGGGAAAAGCTTCTACAATATTGGCAGTATCCGACCAGGAGAAACGGTAAAAGTTAACTTAGGTTACTTTGTAGATGAAGATAAACTAGATTCAATCTTTTTGGATGCTTTCCATTACAGAGGGAATGGAAGTACTGAAAATATGAATGCGTCATATCGTTGGTGGATTGATATTCGTCAACAGTCAAAACAATAGGAACAAATACACAAAAAGCTGCTTATATTTAGCAGCTTTTTTCGTCTTCATACATATGTAAAACTTCTTTCGCACGTATACGTAAACCATCTATCAATTCTTTCGGTTCTAAAACTTTTGCATCTTTTCCAAGTCTATAAAATAAAGGAGTAATAAAGTTAATCTCACCTTTATTAATTGTTGAATTTATATATCCTGTCCCATCCTCGTTTACTATAACGAATTCCTCAAGATAAGGAACGCTTTTACATTGGCGTACGCCTTCTGTTGTCAGTAAAACATGTAACTGAGTAGGATTGTGTACTACGTTAGAGTTAGAGGCAAACCACTCTTCTAAATTCATGAATGTATCTGTATTTTCTTCCATCGATAATATTGAGAGAACACGATCAACGCGATACAGTAATACTTTTTTTCTACCGAAGTCATAGGACGGTAAGTACCATAACCCGTCGTGAGCATATACACCAATCGGATGAACATGTTTTGTTTTTATCCCTGATTTAGATTCGTATTGAAAGTGTAAATTTTTATTTTCAATAGCCGCTGTTAACACTTCGTTTAAAAGTGGGGTCTCAATTGTTCTCTTCGGATTCCAAAAGGCGATATAAGAACGTATTTTATCAACTTTCGCTTTCGCATCATGTTGTAGGGAGCTATATAGTTTATGTGTAACGGAATTTATTTCTGTGTTAAAAGGTAAGTCTCTGTAGTAGCTTAAAGATTGAAAGGCAAAAAAGATGGAGACTGCTTCTTCTTCGGTAAATAAGATAGGTGGAATGACCCTAGTTGTTAATACTTTATATCCTCCGTTGCGACCTTGTTCAGCGTAAATGGGTAATCCCATATCACTTAAATCTAAAATATATCTATGGACAGTACGAACGGAAATATTAAATTCATCGGCTATTTCTTGAGCTGTAAATGCTTTTTTTGCAGAAGCAAATATAAGAATATCTAATAAGCGTTTAGCTTTTGACAAATGTATCACCTTTTTTCTTTTTAACATGACATAAATTGTCATGTTTTATTGTTAGTATATTGTTTACATCATATGTTATCAAGATGAGATGCAAGGAGGAAAAGATATGTCACGTGAAATAGTTTTATTTATAGCGGCGAGCTTAGATGGGTATATTGCGAAAGAAAATGATGATTTAGAGTGGTTAATGGAAACGGAAGGAGAGGGAGATAACGGTTATACAGAAATGTATGAAACAATTGATACAATAATAATGGGAAAGAGAACGTACGATTATGTAGTAGAGCATACGGAAACATTCCCGTACTTAGATAAAGCATGTTATGTTTTTTCTCGTTCAGAAAAAGGTTCAGACGGAAACGTGGAATTTGTAAATGAAGATGTAGTGGAGTTTACAAAAAGGTTAAAAGCACAAGAAGGATCTAAAATATGGATGGTTGGTGGAGGAGAGCTACTGAGAGAATTCTTTAAAAATAATCTAATTGATGAATATATTGTTACGATTACACCGCATATATTAGGCTCAGGTGTCCCATTATTTAAAGAAAAGAATCCAGAAATTAATTTAACTTTAACGGATACGAAACGTTTTGGGCAATTTGTAAATTTATATTATAAAGTAAAATGATAAAGTGAAACTTTAATCAGTGGGGGTTTTGTTCATCTCCCACTGATTATTAGTTGAACCAATCGGGCTTTTACGGGCAGTTGATCCCCCACCTAACTTCTTTGCTTCCGCTGAATTTTGATGTAGGGGTCGTACTGCCCGTTAATGCGGGATAAAGAAACACGACTACTGATGATAGTCGTGTTTCTTTATAGATGGTAATGAAATTATAAAGCAAGACCCGTGATTGACTTCACTCGTTACTGTAATATTTCCGCCGTGTAGCTCTACAATTTCCTTCACGATAGATAGTCCTAAACCAGTTCCACCTGTAGCTCGTGATCTAGCTTTATCAACACGATAAAAGCGGTCGAAAATGTGAGGGAGGTCTTCAGGCGGGATACCTTCGCCTTCATCTTCAATTGTAATGGAGATACGTTTATGTTCTTCTGTAATAGAAATGTTTATATGAGAATGTTCTTTTGAATGTCTATAAGCGTTATTTAAAATGTTTACTATAACTTGTTCAAATCGCTGTTCATCTAAGTTTACTAGCAGTGTAGGAGAACAAGAGAAAGAAACTTTAATGTATCTTTCTTTATACATGGCGTTTACTTTTTCAGCTATGCGAGTAAGGAAGGTGTGTAAATGCACTTCCTTTACTTGAATAGAAAAGTTATGTTGTTCCATTTGTGCAAGTGAAAATAAATCTTGAACTAAGTTTGTAATGTAATCAGACTCATCTTTTATAATCGATAAATATCGTAAACGTTGTTCAGGAGAGGTGCTTTCTTTTAAAGCAATGTCAGCATAACCTCTTACGTATGTTAACGGTGTTCGTAATTCGTGAGCAACACTTGCTAGGAATTCACTTCGCTCTGTTTTCATATAATGTAAATCATTTGCGAGCGTTTGAATAGATGATGCTAGTTCACCAATTTCATCATTTCGAGTAGTTGTTAACGAAACGGACAAATCGCCTTTACTCATTTTTTCAGTTGCATGTTTCATGTGTAACAATGGTTTTGTTAACAAACGTGATAATAGAAAGATGGTGATGGCTGTTAGTAGAAACGTAATGACTCCGGCAATAATGAATTGTCTTGTTAGCCCGTTAACCATTTCCTCGATTGATTCCGTCCCGAGAAACATATATACGTATCCTTCCGTTTTTCCAGCCACTACAATGGGGCTAACTGTACATATATAATTAGATGTTTTCCAATGATTCTCTATAATTGCTCCGTCATGATCTGTCCGTGTTTGCATCTTTTCAATATGCTTTTTTATAGTAGTATTTATTTCATTGGATTTAGCTAGTACCTCCTTATTTGCATTTGTAATAACAACAGTAGTTTCGGCTTCGGATTCCATTAGTGCAACATGGGAGATTGTTTGCTTATCAAAATACTTTTCAAGGACATCTCTGTGACTATTTCCGCGCTTTAATAAAGCTGTCATTTCTTCATTTACTCTATTGTTGACAAGGCTATAATAAAGCGAGACAAATAGAACACTTTCGATTAAAAGTGTAACAATCAAAAAATAAAATCCGAGCTGAATAGAAATTCGCTTCATTGCTTTGCTCCTTAATCTAGAGTATCAACCCATCGATATCCGACTCCGTAAACAGTTTTTAAATGGTGATCAATAGGGAAATTTGCTTTTCGCAATTTATCACGTAAATTACGAATATGTGAATCGACTGTGCGATCTTCTGTATTTGTGTTTAGCCCCCAAATTCGTTCGATGAGCTGATCACGGTTTAATACGTAGTTCACATGGCGTAAAAATAATCCGAGTAAAGAAAATTCAATTGGTGTGAGAAGGAGTTCTTCATTATGGACAGAAACGAAGTGTTTTGTTTCATCCCATACAATACCGTGATATTGGATTTGTTTATGTTCATTTGTACGTCTTAAAACGGCTTCAATTCTTGCGAAAAGTTCTTCTTCATGGAAAGGTTTCGTTACGTAATCATCGGCTCCCAGTTTTAATCCTTGAACGACATCTACTGTTTGATCACGAGCTGTAACCATAATAATGGGAATGTTACTAAAAGATCGGATTTTTTTGCACGTTTCCCATCCGTCCATCTTTGGCATCATAATATCGAGTAAAACAAATTTAAAGTTTCGATTTTCTATATGTAAAATAGCCTCTTCTCCTGAAGTCGCACATACGCAGTTATATCCAATTGGGGTAAGATAAAGCGTTAATAATTCAAGCATTCTCGGTTCATCGTCTACGAGCAGTATATCAATCATAGAGAGCCCTCCATATTTATAATCGTTACTTAAAGTGTAATGCAAAATCATGAAGAAATGGTGCAGATTATGATGTGTCTGCATAATTTCTTCAGAATTGCTTGTTATTGTGGAGTTGAAATTACATTTTAGGTAATCATATTGGCTCAAAAATGATTAATACGGAGGCGGTATAATGAAAAAAATGACCCGAATTTTTGGGATAACAATAATTACAGCAGTTGGTCTTGCTGCATGCGGACAAACGAATACAGACCATAAAAACCATGAATCTACAAAAGAGAAAAAAACAGAGCAAAAGGAAATGAAAATGAATCAGGAGGTAACGGCGCCAAAAGAAATGAACCAAGGGGCATCGTATGATTTATTAACGACAAGTTTAAAAAATGTGACGAGGTTAAATACAAATGATCCCCTGCAAATGGCAGTGTTAACTTCGCAAACGATATGGCCAGCAACCCATAAAGAGAACCAGCCGGGTGCTGTTATTTTAGTACCAGCAAGCGAGTGGCAATTAGGTATTGCGAGTGCAGACCTTATTCATCATCCGAATAACGGGCCGATTTTATTTATAGAAAAAGAAAAGATACCGGAAATGACGTTAAAAGAAATAAAACGATTAAATCCAATCGGAACGAAAGATGGAACACAAATTATGGTGATGGGGGATGTAGGTACTAGCGCGCTTGAACAATTAAAAGGTTATAAAGTAAAACAAATAAAAGAAACGGACCCAGCTATATTTGCGAAAGATGTTGATAAGGAGTATGCCGATATAACAGGAAGCTACCCAAATAGTGTTATTCTCGGTTCATCTGCAGAAGAAGGACGTTTATATACAACACCCGCTGTAAATTGGATTTCTCATATGCCGGAACCACTACTCTATACAGAAAAGAATAAAGTGCCAGAAGCGACAATAGAGGCATTAAAGATGAGAAAAGATAAAGCAAATATATATATATTAGGGCCAGAAAAAATTGTTTCAAAAGAAGTAGAAAAGGAGTTAAGCAAATACGGGAAAGTAACGCGTATTAGTGGAGAGACCCCTACAGAAAACTCGATTGCGTTCGCTAAATTTAAAGATGAAAAAACAAAATTTGGCTGGGGATTCACAAAACCTGGTCACGGTTTATCATTTGTTTCAAGCAAAACACCAGATTTAGCAGTTGCTGGGGCACCTTTTTCACATATGGGTAAACACGCACCTGTTGTATTATTAGAAGAAGGTAAAGCTTCACAACCAGTGTATGACTTCCTTGCAAGCATTCAGCCGAAGTTTAAAGATGATCCAACACTTGGACCATATAATCACGGTTTCTTATTAGGAAGTACGAGTGATATTTCATTTGAAACACAAGGAATACTAGATGAGAGGTTAGAAATTGTTCAGGAAAGTGGTCAAGGACACGGTGGACATTAATGAAATGAGAAAAGATGCTACTAAGGTAGCGTCTTTTTCTTTAGGAAACTTTTACATAGCAAAAAATCTTCTACTCGTTATATAATAGCTTTCGTGCAGTCGGCTAGATTTTCTTATGGAGAAAATCAAATTATAAAGGAGTAGAGGAGTGGTATTTTGTTTCAAACGATAAAAAATGACTGGTTTTCTAATGTGAGAGGGGACGTGTTATCAGGAATTGTCGTTGCTTTAGCATTAATCCCTGAAGCGATAGCCTTCTCTGTTATTGCAGGCGTGGATCCAACAGTTGGACTATACGCAGCCTTTTGTATTGCAGTTACCATTTCATTTGTTGGCGGAAGAACTGGAATGATTTCAGCTGCAACAGGTGCAATGGCATTATTAATGGTAACGCTTGTTAAAGATCATGGTTTGCAATATTTATTTGCTACAACAATATTAACAGGTATCGTCCAAATTATTTTTGGCGTGTTCAAACTGAGCTCATTTATGAAGTTTGTTCCGAAATCTGTTATGAGTGGTTTTTTAAATTCACTTGGAATTTTAGTTTTTACAGCGCAATTACCGCATTTTAAAAATACAACTTGGCAAATGTATGCACTCGTTGTATTAGGACTTGCAATTATATATTTATTTCCACGTATTACAACGGTTGTACCTTCTACGCTTATTTCAATTATTATTGTGACGAGTATTGCACTTATGAGCGGATTACAGTTGAAAACAGTAGGGGATATGGGAAGCCTGCCGAAAGAATTACCGTTCTTTAGTATTCCTGATGTGCCATTTACATTAGAAACATTAGGGATTATTTTACCTTATGCAGTTATGCTTGCAATCATTGGTTTACTAGAGTCTTTATTAACAGCTTCAGTTTTAGATGATATGACGCATACAGAAAGTAATAAGCATAAAGAGGCACGCGGACAAGGGATCGCAAACATCGTTGCTGGATTTTTCGGAGGAATGGCAGGATGTGCAATGATCGGCCAATCTGTTATTAATATTAAATCAGGTGGACGAGGTCGCCTATCAACATTTGTAGCGGGCGGATTTTTAATCGTATTATTATTCGTTTTAGGAGATTATGTCGTTCATATTCCGATGGCAGCTTTAGTTGCGGTTATGATTATGGTTTCAATCGGAACGTTTGATTGGAACTCTGTAACAACGATTCATAAAGTACCAAAAGGAAACGCATTTGTTATGATCGTAACAGTTGTGATTGTCCTAATTACACATAACTTAGCATTAGGTGTAATTATCGGAACAGTAATTAGTGCGGTGTTATTTGCATTCAATATGGCAAAGATTCACGTGAAACATTTATATATTGAAAATAAGAAAATATACGAAATTCACGGTCAACTTTTCTTTGCATCCACAGCCGATTTCATAAATAATTTTTCATTTAATGAAGATGTAAAAGAAATTGAAATGAATTTTACTCATGCGCACGTATGGGATGATTCAGCGGTGGCATCAATTGATAAAGTTATCATAAAGTATGAGCAAAGTGGTGTGAAAGTAAGTATAACAGGATTAAATGAACGTAGCTCAAAACTTGTTGCAAATTTAGCTACTTATAATAAAAGAATTGCTAGTTAAAAGCCTCCTTTTTAGGAGGCTTTATTATATAATACGAGTAGGATAACGAAAAGGGGATTCAGCATATGTACAAACAAATTATATTAGCATGTGACGGTTCTGAACATGCACTTCGAGCAGCGGAACATGCAACATATATTGCGAAATGTAGCGCAGAAACAAATGTTGAAGTTGTGTACGTAGTAGATAATAGAACGGCAAAATCAGATATTATACAAGGTCAAACAGATTTAGAAACAATATCGGCTAGTCGAAAAGATAAATTAAAAGAGATTGAAGTTTTATTAAAGAAAGAGAACATATCTTATACAATTACGATATTACATGGTGATCCTGGAGATACAATTGTTCAATATGTAAATACAGGAGATATAGATCTTGTTATCGCCGGAAGCAGAGGGCTAAATACACTGCAAGAAATGGTACTTGGTAGTGTAAGTCATAAAATAGCAAAACGAGTGAAATGTCCGATGATGATTATAAAATAAAATAGAATGTAATGAAGACCTTAGTATAACTGAGGTCTTTTTTATGTATAAAGAACTCTTATTTGTGGAAATACTAGATATATAATTTGAAAAGATGTTAACTTACAAATTTGTAAGTTAGTTGTTAGAGAAATCGATGTTATGAAATTTTTCCCATTGGTAAAATAAAAGTATCAAAGGGGAGATAGGGAGGATGGAAGCAATGAAATCATTTCAAAATTTGTCATATAGTCAAGGGGTAAGCTTAATTTGTCTAGGAGGATTTGCTGCATCTGTTACGTTAGCTGTTTTAATAAAGGTGTTTCATCAAATTTTTTGATTTTATAGTAGGGAAGGAATTGGTTGTTATAAATAGTAAGAAAAGGATTGTAAATAAAAAATAGCTCCTGGCATGTATCTCAGTGCCAGGAGCTATTTTATTATTTCTCTGTTTCTGCTTTATCGCTCGTTACGCTAACTTTACCCCACTTATATTGATCTTCTGGTGTATATTTGTAATCTTTTACGCGATTATTTACACCTTTTAGGTCAAATTTATAATGAAGTGGAATTAATGGTACTTCATCATGAACTAATTTTTGCCATTTATCGTAGACATCTTTACGGTACTTTTCATCAGCAGCTTTTGGAGAAATACCTTGTTTTAATAATTCTGTGTTTTTGTCAGTAGCCCAACGTGTGTAATTGAACGCTGCATTTTTAGCCCAAATACCAGAAGGGTCTGGATCAGATGCAGTTCCCCAAGCAGCAGCGAAAAGATCAACCTTTGGATCATCTTTTTTAATCATATCGTAGAATGAGTTGAATTCGTGTAAGCGACCATCAAGAAGTTCTACTTTTAGGCCGATGTCTTTCCAAGATTGAATAAAGAATTTTGCAAGTGGTTCACTCACATCGCTACCACTCATTGATAAGAAATTAGCTTTAAATTCTTTACCATTCGGATCTTCACGGAATCCATCTCCGTTCGTATCTTTATAGCCAGCTTCATCTAATAACTTTTTAGCTTTCTCTACATCTTTATCATAGGCACCAATTTTATTGTTATGATATTTTGGTAGAGATGGTGGGATTGGTGAGTTAGCCGGATAACGTAGGCCGTGATATAATTTTTCGCCAATTTCTTTTCGATCAATAGCATAAGCCATTGCTTGACGTACACGAACATCTTTAAACTTATCCTTATCCATCACTACTTCTTCTTTTTCTTTATCCATATGGCCTAATTTAAAGCCGATATAACTATAGTATAAATCGGTTTTACCGACTAATTGTGCATTTTTTAATTTACTTACATTTGGATACTGATCTGCACTTACTTCAGCAATGTCAATATCACCATTTTTTAAGGACGCGTTAACAACGGAAGGGTTAACAACTTTTAAAACCATACTTTTCAGTTTTGGTTTTCCACCATAATAATCATCAAAACGTTCAAATTCAACAGATTCTCCTGGAGTAATTTTCTTCACTTTAAAAGGTCCGAAACCAATTGGGTTTTTACGAATTTTATCAGATTCTGCTAATTTATCGATTGGTACATCTCCTAAATATTTCTTATGAAGAGGGTATGCCCAAAGCCCAGTTTTCACTGAAGGATTCGGCTCTTTAAATGTAATCGAAATTGTTTTTGGATCCGTTACCTTTATACCTGAAATTTTTTCGGCTTTTCCATTGTGGTAATCTTCCATACCTTCAATCATTTGCATTTGAGTGTCATAGCGAGAACCGGCATATTTTTTACTACCAATCACTAGATAAGAGTATTCTAAATCTTCAGCAGTAACAGGGTTTCCATCATGCCATTTTACATTATCTTTGATTTTTAGTGTAATTGTCTTTTTATCTGCAGAAATTTCATATGTAGCAGCGCCATCATTTGTGTATTCCCAGTTTTCGTCATTTGATAATAAAGATTCATCGAAAATTGTAATGACTTGGTTATCAGGATCTCCTTCATATACAGCGAAATTTAAAAGTCCTTCAAATGGTGTGTTAGAAACAAGACCATATGTTAATGAACCATCTTTAATTTCCTTTTTATCATTTTTAACAGATGCACTAAATTTATTTGTATCTACTTTTTTTGTGCTGCTCGTTTTTTCACTACCAC
The DNA here is from genome assembly GCF_900114335.1 of Bacillus sp. 5mfcol3.1. NCBI lineage: Bacteria > Bacillati > Bacillota > Bacilli > Caryophanales > Bacillaceae > Bacillus > Bacillus sp. 5mfcol3.1. Next base: position 136,808 of record NZ_FOST01000007.1, read on the forward strand.
CACTGCCCCCACATGCTGAAAGTAGTAATGTTGAAACTGCAAGTGTACTTAATACTTTGAAAAACTTTGGCTTATTTGTCATTTCTTCCACCCCTTATCCCTTTCTTTGTCTTGCATCGGCCGAACGGCGTAGCGCTTGACCAATAAAATTTATACACAGCATCAATGTTAAAATCATGATTGATGCGGGTAACCAAATCCACCATTTCTCTTGTAATACATCTGGATTTCTAGCATAACTAACAAGTGTACCAAGGCTTGGTGTACTTTCTGGTAGACCAAATCCTAAGAAAGTTAGACCAGATTCAATACCGATGTTTCCAGCAAGATTTAATGTAACGCTAACAATGATAATTGAACTTAAGTTAGGTAGTACTTGGAAAAGAATGATTTTCCAGTTTGGTGTTCCTAAAGTTTTAGATGCAGAGACATAATCGAGTTCTTTTTCAGTTAATACTTTTGAGCGAATTAATCTGGCTTTTCCTGTCCATAAGAACACGCTCATAATTAAAATGAAAGTGAAAATATTGAACGTAGGAACAAGTGTAATAAATACAATTACAAGCATTAAAAATGGTAAAACCATAACAAAGTCGATAACGCGCATAATGATATTATCAATAGTTCCTCCGAAATAACCGGCAATTAATCCAATTGAAAGACCAATTAAACAAGAAAGAATAGTAATTGCTAATCCAATTGTAAATGAGTTACGTGTACCAATAATAAGTTGACCGAAAATATCGCGTCCTCCGTAATCTGTTCCTAACCAATGTTCAGCAGAGGGAGGAGCATAAATAGCGAATAAATCAACTCGTACAATATCTTCTTGTTTCATAATAAAAGATGTTGCGTAGACTGCTAGTAATAAAATTGCTAGGAAAAAAAGTGAAAACATTGCTAATTTATCTTTACGAAGTTCTCGCCACATAATAGAGAAACCGGAAGGGCTTTTTTCGTAATGAATAACTTCAGTTTGTTTTTCGGGTTTTGCTAACATAATGTTTCTTCACCTCCATTAATCAATACGAATACGTGGATCGACGATGCTTAGAATAATATCTGAAAGGAGAGTTCCAAGTAACGTTGCAAATCCAGTAAACATAACGAGTGCAGTTATTACACTAAAATCACGTTGAGAAATAGATTGTATAAATAGTTGTCCAATTCCTGGATAGCTAAAAATACTTTCTAAGAAGATGGCACCGCCAACTAATCCTGTAATTTCATAGCCTAAGAAGGCTGCAATTGGTAAGAATGAATTGCGTAAAATATGTCTAGAATAGATTTTTGATTCTGGAACACCTTTTGCTCTTACTGTACGCACAAAGTCTTTATGTTTCGTATCAATAATTTCGCTTCGTAAATATTGAACAGTACCAACTGTTGCAATTAATGCCCCTGATAAAGCTGGTAGTAGCATGTGATTTAATTTGCTTAAATAGTAAGCAAATGTTCCTGTTGCAACTTGAGGATCTACGCTACCGCCGGTTGGGAATATTGCAAACTTAAATCCGAATAGGAAGAGCATAACGAGTGCAAATATAAATAGTGGTGTAGCAAAACCTAGATAGTTGTAAATGGTAATGAGTCGATCAGCCCATGTATCATTCCACCGCCCACTTATAACTCCTAGTGGTATGGCAATTAAATAAGTAAGAATAAGAATAACAAGTGCTAAAGATACTGTATTTCCAAGGCGTTCTCCAATTAACTCGGTTACTTTCATTTTGTGTGCATAGGAAATACCGAAGTCACCTTGGACTGCATTTTTAATCCAGCGAACATATTGTGTTGTAACTGGGTCATTTAATCCAAGCTTTTCACGTTGTTCTTCAATTACTTTTGGATCCGCTTTTGGATTCATTGCTCTGCCGGTTAAGGCATCGCCTGGCATTGCTTTAGCTAGTAGAAAGACAAGTATACTTAACACGAATAATTGCGGGATCATCACTAAAAATCTCCGTAATATAAACTTCCACATGTTTTATCACTCCCTTAAGGTAATGCCACCCGGTGTGTTGGCGAGATTGTTTTTAAATCGTAAGCACGACCATTTTCGTTGAAATAGTTTTCGTATGATTTTTCGTATTCAGCGCTTACTTCACGACGTAATTTACGTTGTTGTTCGCGGTTTTCAGGACGAATATCAGGAATAGCTGATATTAAGCGCTTCGTATAAATATGTTGTGGATTATTATAAATTTCTGCACTTGTTGCTTCTTCAACGATGCGTCCGCGATACATAACACCGATACGGTCACACATATGGCGAATTACGCCTAAATCATGACTAATAAATAAGTATGTTAGTCCGAGTTCAGCTTGTAAATCTTGCAAGAAGTTTAAAACTTGAGCTTGTACCGACACGTCAAGTGCAGATACAGGTTCGTCCGCGATAATAAGCTTCGGTTTTAATGTAAGTGCCCGTGCAATACCAATTCGCTGTCTTTGTCCACCAGAAAACTCATGTGGATATTTATAAACAGATTCTGGATTTAATCCAACTATACTAAGATACTCTTGAACGGTTCTACGTTCTTCATCAGGTGAGAGCTTCTCAAAATTCCGAAGAGGTTCAGCGATAATATCGAGAACACGTTTTTTCGGATTTAATGATGAATAGGGATCTTGGAAAATCATTTGAATATCTTTTCGTTGTTCACGTAGCTCAGAGCGACTTAACTTTGTTAAGTCTTTATTGTTAAAATGAATGCTACCATTTGTCGCTTTCGTTAAATGCATAATTGCTTTACCTGTTGTTGATTTACCACTACCAGATTCACCAACGATTCCATATGTTTCACCCGGTTGTAATTCAAAACTTACGCCATCGACAGCGCGCACGTAATCTAATGTACGTCCGAAGAAACCACCTTTAATTGGGAAATGTACTTTTAAATCGTCTACTTTAAGCAGTGCCATGAGTTACGTCATCTCCTTTCTTATCTTGGAAGTTGAAATGCTTGTAGCAAGTACAACGTACCCAATGGTCTGGCTTTACTTCATGCAAAATTGGATTTTCCTCGTGGTGATCAGGTCTAATCCATGGAATTCGAGCTTGGAAACGGCAACCCGTGCGAGGCATCTTCGCCAACGAAGGAACAACCCCTTGAATCACGTGTAACTTTTCTTTTTCTGCATATGCAGACGGGATTGAGTTTAATAAGGAACGAGTGTATGGATGAAGAGGATTATTAAAAATCTCTTCTACTGTTCCTGTTTCTACAACTTGTCCTGCATACATAACGACAATACGATCGGCGGTTTCGGCAACGACGCTTAAATCGTGTGTAATTAAGATGATGCCCATTTTTGTTTGTTCTTGAATGGATTTTAGTAAGTCTAATATTTGAGCTTGAATTGTTACATCTAGAGCGGTTGTTGGCTCATCTGCAATGATGAGTCCAGGCTTACAAGCAATTGCAATTGCGATAACAATTCTTTGTCTCATTCCGCCAGATAATTCGTGTGGGTATTGTTTATATGTAAGTTCTGGTTTTGGAATACCAACTTGATGGAGTAGTTCTAAGGTGCGTTCTTTCTTTTCAACTTTTGAAAGGCTTGTGTGGTAGTCTAAGTTTTCTTCGATTTGTTTTCCAACTGTCATAAGAGGGTCGAGTGCTGTAAGAGGTTCTTGGAAAATCATACCGATGTTTGATCCGCGTACTTTATTCATCTCTGCGGCGGACATGGTTAATAGATCCTTATCTCTATAGTTAAGCTGCCCTTGTAATTTTGTATTTGCTTCATTATGCAATCGCATAATGGAAAGGGCAAGTGCACTTTTTCCGCATCCTGACTCACCAACGATAGCAACAATTTCATTTTCATGAACAGTTAAGGATACATCATCAACTGCTGCATGATACTGATCTTGTATACGAAAGGAAGTTTGCAAGTTTTCAATACGAAGAAGTGGATTCTTCATGGCTATCCCTCCATCTTTTCTGAAAAAACTAAATATTTTGTATGTTGTTATTTTAATATAAATTGACAATGTTTGACAAGAATAAGTTGAAAAAATATTCAAAAATCTTTTTATATAAAATTTGAATGCAGTTGTATTAGGTGTTGAAGTTGTTTGGAAGCGCTAACATATATATGAGAGGAAAATAAATCTTTTGTAAGAAAAAAGATTTATATGTAGAAAAAAGAGAGGCATTCTGGAAAGAATGGTCTCTCTTTTTTTGATAAGTATAATATTTGTACTTAAGCTTGCTTTTGTTTTGTTGACCCTGTATTTAAAGTAAGGGCAAGGAAGAACATTGCAAGTATGCAAGATGCAAGTAATAAGATGAATCCGCCATCCCATCCGAATGCATCTACGATAAAGCCCATAGCGGCACTAGCGAAAGCAGCTCCGCCTAAGTAACCGAAGAATCCAGTTAAGCCTGCTGCTGTTCCAGCAGCTTTCTTTGGTGCTAAGTCAAGAGCGTGTAGACCAATTAGCATAACCGGTCCGTAAATTAAAAATCCAATTGCGACAAGTGCGATACTATCAACCATTGGATTACCAGGAGGGTTTAACCAGTAAACAAGAACTGCGATAAATACACCAACCATAAATAAAATACCAGCAGGTGCACGACGTCCTTTAAATAGTTTATCACTCATCCATCCGCAAAGAAGCGTACCTGGAATACCAGCCCATTCATATAGAGCGTAAGCAGTACGTGAGCTACTATGAGTAAAGCTTTTTTCTTCTACTAAATAAGTAGGAGCCCAGTCTACAACGCCGTAACGTACGAAATATACGAAAACGTTCGCAATAGCGATGTACCATAAAAACTTATTGTTTAGTACGTATTTAAATAAAATTTCTTTTGCCGAAAGTTCGCGTTCGCGATCTTTTATTTTCTCATCTGGTGGATATTCTCCAGTATGCTCTTCAATAGAAGGTAGTCCACAAGATTGAGGCGTATCTTTCATTGTAATTAATACATAAATACCAACTAAAATTGAAAGAATACCTGGGAAGTAAAAAATACTTTTCCAGTCATCTGCGAAGAAGTATAAGCCTAATGTTACAAGAGAAGGCATAAGCGCGCCGCCGACATTATGAGCGACGTTCCAAATAGACATTTTTGTACCACGTTCGCTAATAGAGAACCAGTGAACCATCGTACGGCCACAAGGAGGCCAGCCCATACCTTGTACCCATCCATTTAAAAACTGAAGTACAAACATAAGTATAATGCTCGTTGTAATGAAAGAAAATGAGCCGAAAATAATATTAATGATACCTGATAAAAATAGCCCAGCTGCTAAAAAGTAGCGAGGATTACAACGATCGGATACGATACCCATCAAGAATTTACTTAATCCGTAAGCGATAGATACTGCTGAAAGGATAACCCCAAGTTCCCCTTTACTAAAGCCTTGCTCGATTAAGTATGGCATAGCTAGTGAAAAGTTTTTTCGAACAAAGTAGTAACCTGCATAACCGATGAAGATACCTAAGAATACTTGTAAACGTAATTTACGGTATTCGCTATCAACGCGATCAGCTGGTAAGCGTTCCGCGTGGGGCGCAGGTTTAAATAATTGTGTGAAAAACATAAAATGAAAATCCTCCCCTAATTAATTCGAAGCGTTTTAAGACAGAGAACATAAAAAGGCCATGAAATATAAAAAAGTTTCCTTTTTTATGATTCATAGCCGTGTACTCCGTTTCTCCGTGACTGTCAATATTAACTTCGTCGAAAATTATACAACTTTGTGACAAAAATGTAAACGTTTTTATAAATAAAAGTATTGACGGATTTTGTTCGCGGGATTAATATTTAAATACGTTAAATATTTTATTGTTTAAATAAGAGGTGGATAACATGCCAAATGATATGACGCATATCGATAAAATTCAAGCTCTTGCCTTTTCGATTGGAAAGAAAATGCAGACGGAGTTATTAGAACAAATGCAAGCAACAGGACTTACACCACCGCAGTTTTATATTTTAAAGATTTTAGATCATTATGGGGCTTCAAGAGCGACAACATTAGCAAAAAAGATGTATGTGAAGCCTAGCGCGATTACAGTGATGATTGATCGTCTAATCGATCAAGAACTTGTAGAACGCTATCACGACAAAGATGACCGTCGTGTTGTCATCATCGAGTTAACGAAAAAGGGGAAAGCTAGAGTAGAAGAGGCAATGACAGCTCGCAACGAGCATATTGCAAAATACTTTTCACATTTAGAGTTGCAAGAAAGAGAAGATTTATTACGTCTCTTTGAGAAGTTAGAAACCATTATTTGCGGGACACAAGAGAAAAAAGAGAATAACTAAGAGGAATTGAGGAGATTACATGGAGCAACAAGAAAATCAAAATAGAAAGTTGTTGTTAATCGGTTTAGTAATCGCGATGCTATTTGCTGCATTAGATGGAACAATTGTTGGTACAGCAATGCCACGTATCGTCGGTGACCTAGGCGGATTAAGTTTAATGACATGGTTAACGACAGCTTATATGTTAACATCAACGACAGTTGTACCAATTGCAGGTAAATTAGCGGATTTACTTGGTCGTCGTAACGTATATATAACAGGGCTAGTTATTTTCATGATTGGTTCGGCGTTATGTGGTATGGCGAATGGTATGACAGAATTAATTATTTTCCGTGGTATTCAAGGTCTTGGTGGCGGTATTATGATGCCAATGGCTATGATTATTATTGGAGATATGTTCACGGGAAAAGAACGTGCGAAATGGCAAGGTATTTTTGGTGCGTTATACGGTCTTGCTTCTGTAATTGGACCGCAAGTTGGTGGTTGGATTGTAGATGCAGTGAACTGGAGATGGGTATTCTACATTAACTTACCGGTTGGTATTTTAGCAACAATCTTTATTGCAATGGGATTAAAATCACATAAACAAACAGGACCAATTAAAATTGATATCGCTGGAATCTTTACGATGATTCTAGGTGTTGTAAGTTTATTACTTGCGCTAACGTTTGGCGGAAAAGATTATGCATGGGATTCTTGGCAAATTATCGGTTTATTCGCACTAGCTGTAATTGGTATCGTTAGCTTTGTTATTGTTGAAACGAAAGCTGAAGAGCCGATTTTACCAATGCATTTCTTTAAAAATCGCACATTTACAATACTGAATGCGATTGGATTCTTTATGAGTATTGGAATGTTCGGCGCGATTATGTTCGTACCATTCTTCATGCAAGGTATTGTAGGAGTAAGTGCTGCTGAATCAGGAACAATTATGACTCCAATGATGATTACAATGATTGTAATGAGTATTATCGGTGGGCAACTTGTATTAAAAGTTGGTGTAAAACCACAAATTATCGCAGGTATGCTTATTATGGCCGGTGGTTTTTGGTTATTAACAACGATGGATATGCACACAACGAAGCTTACAGCTACTTCTTATATGATGGTTATCGGTTTAGGAATGGGTCTTGTAATGCCGACATTAACATTAGCGTTACAAGAAAGCTTTCCGAAAAAAGACCTTGGTGTCGTAACGTCATCAAGTCAGTTCTTCCGTCAAATTGGTGGAACATTTGGTATTACAATTTTAGGATCAATTATGAATAACACTTCAGGTACAACGTTAACAAATAAATTAGTACCTGTATTAGATACATTCCCGAAAGAAGCGGGACAAATGGTAACGAAATTTAAAGATATGATTCACACAGATCCACAAGGTTTATATTCGATGCTATTTAGCCCAGAGGCATTAAAACAAATGCCAGAAGCGTTTGCTAACAGCATTGTACCTATTTTGAAAAACTCTTTAGTAGACTCGCTTCATACTGTATTCTTAACAGGATTAGTATTTATCGTAGTAGGTGCCATCTTTACGATTTTCTTACAAAAAATTAAACTATCAGATCGTAAAAAAGATGCTGAAGAGCCTGCTGTTGAAGAAAAAGAAAAAACTGTATCATACTCGTAATGAAGAAGCATCGCCTTATGGCGGTGCTTTTTTGAGTATAACCTTAAAAGCTTTTTAGTGAGAAATGATTGACGTATTTTTAGAAATACGTTATATTATTTTCTGTAAACGGTTACATGAAATGAGGAGAAAAGAGAATGAGTACGATTAAAGACGTTGCGAAATTAGCGGGAGTATCTGTTGCGACCGTTTCCAGAGTTCTAAATAAAAATGGATATGTTCATGAAGATACATTAAAAAAGGTAGAGCGTGCAATAGAGATGTTAGATTATAAGCCTAGTACAGTAGCGCGTTCACTGTATAATAAAAAGTCTCGTTTAATTGGCTTAGTTGTTCCGAATATCGTGAATCCGTTCTTTCCAGAAGTTGCACGTGCCGTAGAAGATGTAGCACATAAACAAGGTTACACAGTTGTCCTTTGTAACTCTGATGAAAGTTTAGAAAAAGAGAAACAATACATTGATGTACTTAGACAAAATAATGTAGATGGATTTATTGTAGCAACGAATCCACAAAATAGTGTTAATTACATGAATTTATCTGTTCCGGTTGTTGCGATTGACCGTATGTTTAATGAGCGTATTCCTACTGTATATGCAGATAACTATGCAGGAAGTCAGGCTGCGACAAAGTTGTTACTAGATAAAGGATGTAAACATATTGCACATATTCGCGGACCACGTGATGTGAGTACTGCAAATGAACGTTTTGAAGGTTTTGTAGACGTTATTACGCAAAATAATCTTTCGTATATGATTGCGGAGAGTACGTTTGAGCCAGCAAATAGTGAGCGTGTAGCGATGGAATTATTAGAAGAATACCCGCATATTGATGGTATTGTTGCTGGGAATGATTTAATTGCTATTGGTATTGTAAAGGCTGCACTTCAAAAGGGGATTGCCATTCCAGATGATTTACAAATTATCGGATTTGATGGAATTTCTTTAACAGAAATGATGTATCCATCTATTACAACAGTTGCACAACCGATATATGAAATGGGGAAAATTGCAACAGAGTTGTTGTTAGAGCAAATGGAAGGAAATACATTAGAAGAGAAACACTATCGTTTGCCGATTGAAATTATAGAACGAAATACAACGAAGTAAGGAGATGAAACAGATGCCAAATATTGCAGTAGTAGGAAGCATTTCAATGGACTTAGTGGCTGTTTCAAAAAAACGGCCGAAAGCAGGAGAAACAGTAATTGGTGAAGCGTTTCATACAATCCCAGGAGGGAAAGGGGCAAACCAAGCAGTTGCTGCAGCTAGGTTAGGAGCAAATGTAGCAATGGTTGGAGCGGTAGGAAATGATGATTATGGAACAGTAGTTAGAAAAAATTTAGAGAACGAACGCATTTTTATCGATTATGTGGTACCGGTTACAGATAGAACGACAGGAATTGCTCATATCGTTTTAGCAGAAGAAGATAACAGTATTGTTGTCGTACAAGGGGCAAATGCTCTTGTAAATAAGTCAGTTGTAGATCGCTCCAAAGACCTTCTTGTAAAAGCGGATATGGTTGTTCTTCAACTAGAAATTCCACTTGAAACAGTAAAATATGTATTGGCTATTTGTGAGGAACATAATATTCCTGTTATGTTGAATCCAGCGCCAGCACAAGTTTTATCAGAAGAAATTTTAGAAAAAGCAACTTATATTACGCCAAATGAACATGAGTGCCGCATCGTATTAGATGATTTTACATCACCAATTGAAGATTTATTGGCGAAGTATCCAAATAAATTATTGATGACAGAAGGTTCTAACGGTGTTCGTTTCCATAATGGCACGGAGATTGTACATGTTCCTAGCATTGCTGTTGATGTAGTGGATACAACTGGAGCTGGTGATACATTTAATGGTGCGTTAGCAGTTGCACTTTCTGAAGGAGAGACACTTCAAAAAGCAATTCGTTTCGCGAATATTGCCGGTGGTCTTTCTGTAACGAAACTTGGAGCACAGGGCGGTATGCCAACGAGAGATCGAGTACGTGAAGTGCAGGTGATTGTTGGATGAAAAAGCATGGTGTATTAAACAGTGAAATCGCGGCAGTCCTTGCTTCACTTGGGCATACAGATACGGTTGTAATTGCTGATTGCGGGTTACCGATTCCGGATGGAGTAAAACGAATTGATTTAGCTGTTGAGATTGGAAAACCGAGTTTTTTAGAGGTGTTACAAGTTGTAGCTGATGATATGGCAATTGAAAAAGTGACGTTAGCAGAAGAAGTCATTATAAATAATGCGGAAGTAAATAAAGAGATCGAGCAAAAATTAATAGAGCCAGCATTTGAGTATGTATCTCATGAACAATTTAAAGAGCATACAAAGAAAGCGAAGGCGATTATTCGTACAGGCGAGGCTACGCCTTATGCAAATGTAATTTTACATGCAGGCGTGATTTTTTAATAAAGGGAAGTGATGGGAATGCATATTGAAATGAAAAACATTTCAAAGGCGTTCAATGGCAATCCTGTTTTGAAGAATGCACAGTTTATGATTGAAACAGGAGAAGTCCATGCATTGATGGGGGAAAATGGAGCGGGTAAATCAACGCTCATGAAGATTTTAACAGGTGTATACAAAAAAGATGATGGGACAATCACGATTGATGGGCAAGAGCGCACCTTTAAAAATGCGAAAGAAGCTGAAGAGTACGGCATCGCATTTATACATCAAGAACTAAACATATTGCCGAATTTAACAGTAGCTGAAAATATGTTTCTTGGTAAAGAGTTAATGTATGGGAAAACAGGTATTTTACGCACTCGACAAATGAACGCGATTGCGCAGCAGCAACTAGCAGAGCTAGGATTGCATGTACGAGGTGCTATGTTAGCAGAGGAACTATCGGTTGGACAACAGCAAATTATCGAAATTGCGAAAGCGTTAATGACAAACGCGAGCGTTATTATTATGGATGAACCTACTGCGGCACTGACGGATCGTGAAATCGAAACGCTCTTTACAGTAATCAACAAGTTACGTAAAGAAGGTGTTTCATTCGTGTACATTTCGCATCGTATGGAAGAGATTTTCTCAATATGTGATGCCATTACGATTTTGCGTGATGGAGAATACGTTGGAAAGAGATTAATTCCAGAAACATCATTTGATGAAGTAGTGAGTATGATGGTGGGGCGCAGCATTGGTGAACGTTACCCAGAGCGAAATAGTCAAATTGGTGATGTCATTTTTGAAATGCGTAACGGAACGAAGAAAGGGAAATTTGAAAATGTTTCGTTTCAAGTGAGGAAAGGTGAAATCCTTGGTGTAGCTGGTTTGATGGGGGCTGGTCGTACTGATATTATGAAAGCGATATTTGGTTATGAACCTTTAGATTCTGGACAAATTTTTATAAATGGACAAGAAGTAAAGATTGATAGTCCGATAGATGCAATTAGACAAAGAATTGCTTTCATTACAGAAGATAGAAAGTCTGAAGGATTAGTGTTAGATTTTTCAATTAGAGAAAATTTAGCTTTACCGAATTTAGAAAGTCTTTCAAAGGGAAGTGTTCTAAGCAATGAGCTAGAACAACAGTTTACAGAGGATATGATGAAGCTTCTTAATGTGAAAGCATCTAGCGGAGAGCAGGCAGTGAAATCTCTTTCTGGTGGAAATCAGCAAAAGATTGTAATCGCAAAATGGCTAGGCATTCATCCGCAATTACTCATTTTAGATGAGCCAACAAGAGGTGTCGATGTTGGAGCGAAAAAAGAAATTTACTCTATTATGAATAAGCTTACAGAGCAAGGCGATGCCGTTATTATGGTATCATCTGAGCTTCCGGAAGTTTTAGGAATGAGTGATCGAGTTCTTGTTATTCATGAAGGAAAAGTCGGCGGCATTTTAGGGAAAGATGAGGCATCACAAGAGTCTATTATGGCACTAGCTACAGGGGGAGAGTAAGGATGGCTAAGAAGGGGAATGTATTACAACAACTCGGTTCTTTAATCGGTTTAGTATTAATTATCGTCGTAATTACAGTTTTAAATCCAGCGTTCATTGAAATTCCAAATTTATTTAATATACTGCGTCAAGTATCGATTAATGCGCTTATTGCATTCGGAATGACCTTCGTAATTTTAACAGGGGGTATTGACTTATCGGTAGGTTCTATTTTAGCATTATCAAGTGCACTTGTTGCTGGAATGATGGCAAGTGGCATGGATCCGTTCCTTGCAATGGCAGTTGGACTATTAGCAGGTCTTGTAATGGGGATTGTAAACGGTATCATCATTGCGAAAGGAAAAGTAGCTCCATTTATTGCAACTTTAGCAACAATGACTATTTTTCGTGGGTTGACGCTTGTTTATATGGACGGACGTCCGATCACTGGTCTTGGTGATCATTTAATGTTCCAAATGTTTGGCCGCGGTTATTTTCTTGGTATTCCGGTACCAGCTGTTACAATGATGATCGCTTTCGCAGTACTGTACTTCATTTTGAAGAAAACGACATTTGGCCGTCGTACATTTGCAATTGGTGGAAATGAAGAAGCAGCAGCACTATCAGGTATTAATGTTACGAGAATTAAAGTAATGATTTACGGTCTTTCCGGAATTTTGGCAGCGCTTGCAGGTATTGTCTTAACATCACGACTAGATTCTGCACAGCCGACTGCAGGTACTTCTTACGAATTAGATGCAATTGCAGCAGTTGTATTAGGTGGAACAAGTCTTTCTGGGGGAAGAGGATGGATTGTTGGTACATTCATCGGTGTACTAATTATCGGTGTACTAAATAATGGTTTAAATTTATTAGGTGTATCTTCTTTCTTCCAACAAGTTGTAAAAGGACTTGTAATCTTACTAGCTGTATTAATTGATCGCCGAAAAGAAGCGTAATGGAGGGACAGTTCATGAAGAAATGGTTACTTATACTCGTTGCATGTATTATGGTCATTACTGCTGGTTGTTCAATGGAACCACCAGAATGGGCAAAGGATTCTAGCGATAAAGGTCGAAATAAAACTATTAAAGTTGGATTCTCTGTTTCAACTTTAAATAATCCCTTCTTTGTAACTTTGAAAAAGGGTGCAGAAAAGAAAGCGAAAGATAGCGGCATCGAATTGATTGCTGTTGATGCGCAAAATGATGCAGCGAAGCAAACGAACGATGTTGAAGATTTAATTCAAAAGGGTGTCGATGTAGTTGTTATTAATCCGACCGATTCAGATGCTGTTGCTTCAGCGGTAAGTGCGGCAAATGCAGCAAATGTTCCTGTTATTACAGTAGACCGCGTTGCGAATTCAGGTAAGGTTGTTTCTCACATTGCATCTAATAATATCGAAGGTGGTCAAATGGCTAGTGATTACATTCGTGAATTAGTCGGCGAAGGAGCAAACGTTGCTGAGTTAGAAGGAATCCCTGGATCGTCTGCTGCTCGTGAACGTGGGAAAGGATTCCATAACGTAGCCGATAAGTCTTTAAAAGTAGTTGCCAAACAAGCGGCTGATTTTGATAGAGCGAAAGGATTATCTGTTATGGAAAACATTTTGCAAGCAAATGGTGATATTAAAGCCGTGTTTGCGCATAACGACGAGATGGCATTAGGTGCACTTGAAGCATTGAAGTCTGCTGGAAAAACAGATGTAGTAGTTGTTGGATTTGATGCAACAGAAGATGCTGTGAAAGCGGTTAACGATGGGCGTATGGCTGCAACAGTCGCTCAAAAACCGGAATTAATCGGAGAGAAGGCGATGCAAACAGCAAAAGAGATAACACAAGGTAAAAAAGTGGACAAATCTATTCCGATTGAATTAGAGCTTATTAAGAAAAATAAATAAATATAAAATGAAAATTAGGAAGGAAGAATAACAAATGAAATTTTTTATTGATACAGCAAACATTAACGAAATTAAAGAGGCAAATGCATTAGGCGTAGTAGCTGGAGTAACGACAAACCCATCACTTGTAGCAAAAGAAGGCGTAGATTTCCATGAGCGTATTCGTGAAATTTGCAGCTTTATAGAAGGACCTGTAAGTGCAGAAGTAATTAGCTTAGAAGCTGATAAAATGATTGAAGAAGGAAAAGAATTAGCGAAGATTGCTCCAAACGTTGTTGTAAAAGTTCCAATGACAACAGAAGGTTTAAAAGCAGTAAAAGCATTCTCAGATTTAGGAATTCGTACAAACGTTACATTAGTATTCTCAGCAGTTCAAGCATTACTTGCAGCTCGCGCTGGTGCAACATATGTTTCACCATTCTTAGGTCGTTTAGATGATATCGGTCATAACGGTATGGATTTAATTCGTCAAATCGCAGAAATCTTTGCAATTCATGGCATCGAAACAGAAATCATTGCAGCATCTGTACGTCACAGCGTTCACGTAACTGACGCAGCATTAAACGGTGCACATATTGCAACAATCCCAGCAAACGTAATTGCTTCATTAGTGAAGCACCCATTAACAGATCAAGGAATTGAGAAATTCTTAGCTGATTGGGAAAAAACACAAGAGAAATAATAGAAAATCAAGAATCCTAGTTTAATTGACTAGGATTCTTTTTTATTTAAAAGAATTTTCATGCAATTTTGCATATTGTCTTTTAAATTTGTTATATAAGATATTTAATATATATCACATAACTCTTTATTTTTCATATTTCGATATAAAGTGAAACTTTAATCAGTGGGGGCTTTGTTCATCAGCACACTGATTATTAGTTGAACCAAGGGATAAACAGATAGAGGGTCTGACCAGAAAACTGGAGGGCATGATTCTATAACAGAAAGTTTAATGTTTATAGAATTATGTCTTTTTATATAGGGAGGGTAGTAAACAGAGATTTCGACAAAAACGCACCGATTTATCTGAATTTTAAGTTTTATAAAAGGAGAGAAATGGAATGAGAAGAAAAGCCCCATTTAAAGTGTTGTCATCATTAGCAATTGCAGCAATTATCGGATGCACATCTGTAATGAGTGCGCCGTTAGCATATGCAGAAACGCCAGCAAAAGAGAAAGAGAATGTGTCTACAACGCCAATTGATTACAATTTAATTCAAGAAGATCGTTTAGCGGAAGCTTTGAAAGAAAGAGGAACAATTAATCCAGCATCTTCTAAAGAAGAGACGAAAAAGGCTGTCGAGCAATATATTGAAAAGAAACAAGGAGATCAGGCGAACAAAGAAATTCTTCCAGATGCTCACTCACAAGAAACGTCTGATTTCACAAAAAAAGTAAAAGAGAAAAAGATGGAAGAAAAGGAAAATGTAAAAAAGACTGAAAAAAATATTAATCTTGAGCAAAAGCCAGAACCAAATAAAAAGCAATTAAATGGGCAAGTTCCAACTTCAAAAGCAAAGCAAGCTCCATATAAAGGATCTGTTCGATCGGATAAAGTATTAGTGCTACTCGTTGAATTTAGTGATTATAAACATAATAATATTGATCAAACACCAGGTTATATGTATTCGAAAGACTTTAGTAGAGAACATTATCAAAAGATGTTGTTCGGTAAGGAGCCTTATACATTATTTGATGGTTCAAAAGTAAAAACGTTTAAACAATACTATGAAGAGCAGTCTGGTGGTAGTTATACGACAGACGGATATGTAACGGAGTGGCTAACAGTTCCAGGAAAA
Source organism: Bacillus sp. 5mfcol3.1 (assembly GCF_900114335.1). Lineage (NCBI taxonomy): Bacteria > Bacillati > Bacillota > Bacilli > Caryophanales > Bacillaceae > Bacillus > Bacillus sp. 5mfcol3.1. Next base: position 152,326 of record NZ_FOST01000007.1, read on the forward strand.
GCATCTGATTATGGAGCTGATGGTAGCAGTGGTCACGATAATAAAGGTCCGAAAGGTGCACGTGATTTAGTGAAAGAAGCTTTGCATGCAGCTGCTGAGAAAGGACTAGATTTATCTCAGTTTGATCAGTTTGATAGATATGATACAAACGGGGATGGGAATCAAAATGAACCTGACGGTGTAATTGATCATTTAATGGTAATCCATGCTGGTGTTGGTCAAGAAGCAGGTGGTGGTAAATTAGGTGATGATGCGATCTGGTCACATCGTTCAAAATTAGCAGTAGATCCAGTAGCGATTGAAGGTACAAAATCAAAAGTAGATTACTTTGGTGGAAAAGTAGCAGCACATGATTACACAATTGAACCAGAAGATGGAGCTGTAGGTGTGTTTGCGCATGAATTTGGACATGATCTTGGATTACCAGATGAATATGACACGAAATATACTGGAAATGGTTCACCTGTCGAAGCTTGGTCGTTAATGAGTGGAGGTAGTTGGACAGGAAAAATCGCAGGAACGGAGCCGACAAGTTTTTCACCACAAAATAAAGACTTCTTACAAAAGAATATGGGTGGCAACTGGGCAAAAATATTAGAAGTAGATTACGATAAAATTAAGAGTGGTGTGGGAGTTCCTACCTATATTGATCAAAGTGTTACGAAATCAAATCGTCCAGGCGTTGTACGTGTTAACTTACCAGGTAAAAGTGTTGAAACGATTAAACCGGAGTTTGGAAAGCATGCATATTATAGTACAAGAGGCGATGATATGCATACAACGTTAGAGACACCTTTCTTTGATTTAACAAAAGGAACAAATGCAAAATTCGATTATAAAGCAAATTATGAGTTAGAAGCAGAGTGCGATTTCGTCGAAGTACATGCAGTAACAGAAGATGGAACGAAGACGTTAATTGATAGACTTGGAGAAAAAGTAGTCCAAGGAGATAAAGATACAACAGATGGGAAATGGATTGATAAATCATATGATTTAAGTCAATTTAAAGGCAAAAAAGTGAAACTACAATTAGACTATATTACAGATCCGGCTGTAACATATAAAGGTTTTGCGATGGACAATGTAAATGTAACTGTTGATGGACAAGTTGTATTTTCTGATGATGCAGAAGGACAGTCTAAAATGAATTTAAATGGTTTTGTTGTTTCTGATGGGACAGAGAAGAAAGCTCATTATTACTACTTAGAGTGGAGAAACTATGCGGGATCAGATAATGGTTTAAAAGCAGGAAAAGGTCCAGTGTATAATACAGGTCTTGTCGTTTGGTATGCAGATGATAGTTTCAAAGATAACTGGGTTGGGGTGCATCCAGGTGAAGGATTCCTTGGTGTTGTAGATTCTCATCCAGAAGCGCTAGTTGGTAATTTAAACGGAAAACCAGCATACGGTAATACGGGCATGCAAATTGCAGATGCTGCATTTTCATTTGATAAAACACCAGCATGGAGTGTAAATTCATTAACACGTGGTCAGTTTAACTATTCTGGATTACAAGGTGTTACAACTTTTGATGATTCAAAAGTATATAGTAACAAGCAAATTGCAGATGCAGGAAGAAAAGTTCCAAACCTTGGACTTAAATTCCAAGTTGTTGGACAGGCAGAAGATAAATCGGCAGGCGCTGTTTGGATTAAACGTTAATAACATAAAAGCACATTCTTCATATGAAGAGTGTGCTTTTTAATTTGTACAGTAAGTTATTATTTTAGTTTATGTAATACAAGTGTTTATTCATGTGTAGTGTATCAAATTATGTGGGGAAAGGAAATATTTCCGAGGAAATTGTCGAAGTATCGTCGGTATTTATAAACTTTCTTTTTAAAAGAAGCGATGTATTATTGCCTTTACGGCTCAATTTATTTACATTGTTATTTGGTTATACACAAAAGTAATATATTGGGCAAAAAAGAGTTCTATTCAATAGGGCTCTTTTTATAGATAGAAAGGAGTAAGCGATAAATGAAAGAAGTTATTGAATGTCCACAGTGTGAAGGGGATATTACTGTACAGCATATTATTGATCTCCCGCATCCTTTTTCATTAAGGTGTCCACATTGTAAGGTGAAGTTGAAAGAAATTAGGGTAACGCCATGTTTAATATTAGCGGTGATTTGTATAATTCCATTGTTTATTATTATTGGAGAGAGTATTAAGGAATTACTAGTAAAATATTTTTCTATTGTAGACAATGTACCAACTGTACTTATTTTCTTTTTATTTTGTTATCCATTGTATTATTTCTATGAAAAATATAATGCTATATTGTTTATTAAATATGGTTTGCTGAAAGTTAAAAGTTAAATTGAATAGGAGATTATCATTATGCTTTGGAAAATATATTTAGTTATTGTAGCAATGTTAGCTATTATTTCGTTAGTAAGGGGTATGTTTCAAACACCAATTCAAAAGTTTGACTTTGTAGTATCTATTATTACGTGGATAGGGCTTTTTGGTTTTGTATTTGATATACAAATATTAACCTCAATTGTTTGGAAATGTATCTTCTTGTTTAGCGTCATTTGGACTTTAACTGCAGTTTTTGTTTTTCGTTTATATGAAGAGCGAGATGAGCCATTACCTTTTATATTTAAATTAATTGGCATTATTCCAACGCTTCCATTATATTACGGATTATATCAATATGCATTTTAAAAAAGACAACGATGGATTATCCCATCATTGTCTTTTTTACTTTGCTTCTTACATAAATCATCCCAGCAAATGTTAATAAAAATGCTGTCCCGATAATGAAGCTGATGCTAGGTGATGCTCCGATTGCGCCGACTGTAAAGGAGCCAGCAACAACTCCTAATGAGAAGAAGGCATAAAATAATCCGAATGCCTTTCCACGATTATCGTCTGTAGTATTTTCAACGAGTAAAGCGTTAATAGACGGAAAGAGGATTGCGAATCCAATTCCATAAATCATCATTACGATAAAGAGCATACCTTTTGTAGCAAATAATCCGAGTAAAGATAATGCGAATGCCATAACTGCAATTCCGATTAGCATTAGTTTCGAACGATTAAATCGATCGTAAATACGATTTGTTGGAAGCAAGAAGAAGAGGATAGCAGTTATACCGAATACACTTAACATCATGCCTGTTGTGGATGCTTTAAGCGCTAATGCCTCAACTTTTACTGGTAACATATAAGTGACAATTCCTTGTGAAAACATTAATGTGAAAGCACCAATATATGCTTGTAATAACGGTTCTGATTTTAAAAGTTCAACCATATCTTCTTTGTTCATCATTTGCGTTCTTGATGTATCTTTTCTTGATACGTTATTTGGTAAGAAGAATAGAGATACGATCGTACCAAGAGCCATTAAAATAGAAATAGTAATGAAGACCCACTCTACGCCAGCTGTTGCTTTCATAATACCGCTGAAAGCAGGTCCTACGATTGCGGCTGTTCCAACAGCAGCACCAGATAGAGCCATTGCTTTTCCTTGTCTTTTTGCATTTGTTTGTTTTGATAAAAATGTAAAGGCAGCAGGAATTAAAAAGCCATCACTAAATCCATGCATAAAGCGCACAACTAATAGTTGTTCACCACTTTGAACAACGGTGTATAACAAGACTATGAAACTCGTAATTCCCATGCTTATATAAAGGATTTTTTTTGCACCAAATTTATCGACAGCGGCTCCAGCAATAATATTACCGATCATATTAGCGAATGAGTACATACCGACAACTAGACCGATAATAAGAGGAGTTCCTCCAAGGCTTTGAGCGAAAGTACTCATAATAGGTAATTGTGAAAATGTATCTAAAAATGCCACGATAACGATAAAGTAAATAAAATATTTCAAGCGATATTCACCTCTCCTATGCTATTATGGCACAATGCTAATTTCACCTGCAATGAAATTGAATTAACAGATGTGGAAAAAAGTACAAAGTGACAAAATATTGAACGTTATTTGTAAAAAATTAGTGGGAACGTGATTGTTTTTTTGAAATATATGGATAGAAGTATTATAATAGAGTTGTAAACTTCACCAGGTTAAGTATATACATAGAGAGGGATGTATAAAATGAAAGCACTACTTTGGCATAATCAACGTGATGTACGAGTAGAAGAAGTACCAGAACCAACAGTAAAACCAGGAACAGTGAAAATCAAAGTTAAATGGTGTGGTATTTGTGGGACAGACTTGCATGAATATTTAGCAGGGCCTATTTTTATTCCAACAGAAGAACATCCATTAACACATGTGAAAGCACCTGTTATTTTAGGTCATGAGTTTAGTGGTGAGGTAATAGAGATTGGTGAAGGAGTTACATCTCATAAAGTGGGAGACCGCGTTGTTGTAGAGCCAATTTATTCTTGTGGTAAATGTGAAGCTTGTAAACATGGACATTACAATGTTTGTGAACAACTTGTTTTCCACGGTCTTGGCGGAGAAGGCGGCGGTTTCTCTGAATATACAGTAGTACCAGAAGATATGGTTCATCACATTCCAGATGAAATGACGTATGAACAAGGTGCGCTTGTAGAACCAGCAGCAGTAGCAGTTCATGCAGTACGTCAAAGTAAATTAAAAGAAGGGGAAGCTGTAGCGGTATTTGGTTGCGGTCCAATTGGACTTCTTGTTATCCAAGCAGCTAAAGCAGCAGGAGCAACTCCTGTTATTGCAGTTGAACTTTCTAAAGAACGTCAAGAGTTAGCGAAATTAGCAGGTGCGGATTATGTATTAAACCCAGCAACTCAAGATGTGTTAGCTGAAATTCGTAACTTAACAAATGGTTTAGGTGTAAATGTTAGCTTTGAAGTAACAGGTGTTGAAGTTGTACTACGCCAAGCGATTGAAAGTACAAGCTTCGAAGGACAAACTGTAATTGTTAGTGTATGGGAAAAAGACGCAACAATTACTCCAAATAACTTAGTATTAAAAGAAAAAGAAGTTATTGGTATTTTAGGATACCGTCACATCTTCCCAGCTGTTATTAAATTGATTAGCTCTGGACAAATTCAAGCAGAGAAATTAATTACGAAAAAAATTACAGTGGATCAAGTTGTTGAAGAAGGATTTGAAGCACTTGTAAAAGATAAAACCCAAGTGAAAATTCTTGTTTCACCTAAATAAGATAGAATCGAAAAAAGTAGCCCTTTTCTAGAAATAGAAGAGGGCTACTTTTTTTCTGTACAGAAAGGTGATAGACTTTCCTGTAACTAAAGGTATTTTGTTTGGAAGGGGAAGTCTAATGCTTTCATTTATATTGACATTGAAACGGATGCTAAAAGCTTGTTTGCGAGCATGGAAAGATAAAGAATTTCAAGTGTTATTCGTATTAACAATTTTGACATTAATATCTGGTACAATCTTTTATAGTACAGTGGAGGGGTTACGTCCTCTGGATGCTTTATATTTTAGCGTTGTGACGCTGACTACTGTCGGTGATGGGCAATTTAGTCCCCAAACTGACTTCGGAAAGATATTTACGATATTATACATATTTATAGGGATCGGATTAGTGTTTGGATTTATACATAAGTTGGCAGTTAATGTACAATTGCCAAGTATATTATCGAATAGAAAAAAAGAGTAAAGCATGTGGGTGCTTTACTCTTTTTTTACATTAGTTTAGACAAGCCTTAATAATAGTTTATTAAAATGAAAGTGTATTCATTCATTATATTCACTATGTATAAAGTTATAATGATATGAACATTTGCATATTTTAATTTAGTGATAGAAATTTCGTGAAAGGTGGGATATTCTAGTCATAGGTTAACCGGACGACATCATAGGATCCTAACAAAATGTTTACAATAATTCAATTATAAAATGGAGGATTTTATATGAAAAAGAAAGTACTTGCTTTAGCGGCAGCTATTACATTAGTTGCTCCATTACAAAGTGTTGCATTTGCTCATGAAAATGATGGGGGACAGAGATTTGGAGTTATTCCGCGCTGGTCTGCTGAAGATAAACATAAAGAAGGCGTGAATTCTCATTTATGGATTGTAAACCGTGCAATTGATATTATGTCTCGTAATACAACACTTGTAAAACAAGATCGAGTTGCACTATTAAATGAATGGCGTACTGAGTTAGAGAACGGTATTTATGCTGCTGACTATGAAAATCCTTATTATGATAATAGCACATTTGCTTCACATTTCTATGACCCTGACAATGGGAAAACTTATATTCCGTATGCAAAGCAGGCAAAGGAAACTGGAGCTAAATATTTTAAATTAGCTGGTGAGTCTTACAAAAATAAAGATATGAAACAAGCATTCTTCTATTTAGGATTATCTCTTCATTATTTAGGGGATGTAAACCAACCAATGCATGCGGCAAACTTTACGAACCTTTCGTATCCACAAGGATTCCATTCTAAATATGAAAACTTTGTAGATACGATAAAAGATAATTATAAAGTAACGGATGGAAATGGGTATTGGAACTGGAAAGGTACGAATCCAGAAGATTGGATTCATGGAGCGGCAGTAGTTGCGAAACAAGATTACGCTGGCATTGTAAATGATAATACGAAAGATTGGTTCGTAAGAGCAGCTGTATCACAAGAATATGCAGATAAATGGCGCGCTGAAGTTACACCAATGACAGGTAAGCGTTTAATGGATGCACAACGTGTTACTGCTGGATACATTCAGCTTTGGTTTGATACGTACGGAAATCGTTAAGTATTTGAAAAAGGTCAAATCTCAGAATAGAGTATTTGGCCTTTTTATTACTATACAATACATGGAGGTATGAAACGTGAAAGGTAAATTGCTAAAAGGTGTACTTAGCTTAGGGGTTGGTTTAGGAGCTTTATATAGCGGAACTTCAGCTCAAGCAGAAGCATCTACAAATCAAAATGATACATTAAAAGTGATGACGCATAATGTATATATGCTATCAACAAACTTATATCCAAACTGGGGACAAACTGAGCGTGCTGATTTAATCGGGGCGGCAGATTATATAAAGAATCAAGATGTTGTTATATTAAATGAAGTGTTTGATAATAGTGCTTCAGATCGTTTATTAGGCAATTTGAAGAAAGAATATCCAAATCAAACAGCAGTATTAGGTCGTAGTAGTGGAAGCGAATGGGATAAAACGTTAGGAAACTATTCATCTTCAACTCCTGAAGATGGTGGCGTTGCGATTGTGAGCAAATGGCCAATCGCTGAAAAGATTCAATATGTATTTGCAAAAGGATGCGGGCCAGATAATTTATCGAATAAAGGATTTGTATACACGAAAATTAAGAAAAATGATCGTTTCGTTCACGTGATTGGGACGCATTTGCAGGCTGAAGATAGTATGTGCGGAAAAACTTCACCAGCATCTGTACGTACGAACCAATTAAAAGAAATTCAAGATTTTATTAAAAATAAAAATATACCAAATAATGAGTATGTGTTAATTGGTGGTGATATGAACGTAAATAAGATAAATGCAGAGAACAATAATGATTCAGAGTATGCATCTATGTTTAAAACATTGAACGCTTCTGTACCATCTTATACTGGACATACAGCGACTTGGGATGCAACGACAAACAGTATTGCAAAATATAATTTCCCTGATAGTCCTGCCGAATATTTAGATTATATTATTGCAAGCAAAGACCATGCGAACCCATCGTATATAGAGAATAAGGTGTTACAGCCGAAATCTCCACAATGGACTGTTACATCGTGGTTCCAAAAATATACGTATAATGATTACTCTGATCATTATCCAGTAGAGGCGACTATTTCTATGAAGTAGTTTCAAAAAGTTTCTTCGTAAAGAAGAAACTTTTTTTATTTGCAAACAGGAAAATCATACTTTCTTTCCAATATGTATAAGACATATTGAAAAGAGGAGAGAAAAATGTGGATCGAGGAATTTTTAAAGAAGTTCCATTACCTTGTGCATTTTTGGATGAAGTGGCTTTAGATAGAAATATTCAATCGATTATAGAGTTAAGTGGAAATAAGAAGATTCGTATAGCGAGTAAATCGTTACGTTCTGTTCCGATTATGCAAAAGATTTTAGCTGCAAATGATCGATTTCAAGGTATTATGTGCTTTTCACCTAGAGAGGTTTTATTTTTAATAGAACAAGGATTTAATGATTTATTGCTCGGATATCCTGCTTATGATGAAAGAGCTTTGTGTGAAATTAGTTTGCTAACAAAGAAAGGTTTCATTATAACTTGTATGGTGGATTGTGAAGAGCATATTGTGTATTTAGAAAAAATTGCTGAGAAATCTAGAGGATGTTTTCGTGTTTGTTTGGATATTGATATGAGTAGTCGTTTCTTTCAATTTCATTTTGGTGTACAAAGATCCCCAGTAAAAAATGTGCAGGATGCGTTGAAAGTAGTAGAAAAGGTGAGAAGGTCATCATATTTAATGTTAGATGGTGTGATGGGTTATGAAGCTCAAATTGCTGGGGTGGGAGACCATATACCGAATCAATGGCTGAAGAGTAAAGTGATTTCGTATTTAAAGCAGAAATCAGTGCTAGAAGTGAAAGAAAGAAGAGAATATATTGTAAAAGCAATACAAAAACTTGGTATTGAGCTAAGGTTTGTAAATGGAGGCGGAACAGGAAGCATAAAAACAACTGAGAAAGATAATTCAGTTTCAGAGATTACAATAGGTTCTGCTTTTTATTCTCCGAAGCTGTTTGATTATTATAAAGAGGTGAAATTTCATCCAGCGGTCGGATTTGCTTTACCAGTTGTGCGTAAACCAGTCCCGTTTATTTACACTTGCCTAGGTGGTGGATATATTGCTTCAGGAGCAGTTGGAAAAGATAAAGAGCCTGAAGTTTGGAGACCGAAGGGTGCAAAACTATTAGCTTTAGAAGGTGCTGGCGAGGTACAAACGCCAATTTTTTATAGCGGCGAGGAACGAGTGGATATAGGAGAGTCCATTTTGTTTCGTCATAGTAAGGCTGGTGAATTATGTGAGCGCTTTCCTTTTTTGTATCGTGTTAAAAAAGGAGAGATTGTTGGGGAGTATTCAACATATCGGGGGGATGGCCAATGCTTTCTATAAAGGGACAAAAGTGGAGGAATTGGACAGGGAATGTAGAAGGAACGCCGCATTATACGATGTATCCAGAAAGTATACAAGATGTAGTAGAAGTAGTGGGGCTTGCACGAAAAAAGGGGCGGAAAATTCGTGTTGTTGGTTCAGGACACTCGTTTACACCCCTTGTGCAAACCGAAGAAGTTTTAGTTTCTTTAGATGAATTGAAGGGCATTGTGAATATTGATGAAGAGAAGATGGTCGCTGAAGTGTGGGCAGGAACAAAGTTATATGATTTAGGGAAGTTACTTGAGGAAAAAGGTTATGCGCAAGAAAATTTAGGGGATATTGATTCACAATCTATTGCAGGAGCGATTAGTACGGGGACTCATGGAACGGGTATTACCTTTGGGAGTTTATCAACACAAGTTATAGAGATTACGGCCGTTTTATCTAATGGTGAGAGTATAGTTTGTTCGGAAGCTGAGAACGTAGAATATTGGAGAGCGTTTCAGTTGTCACTTGGAATGTTAGGTATCATTGTAAAGATAAAATTGAAGGTTATTCCAGCGTATTCACTCGTTTATGAAAGTGAAAAACAGTCATTATCTACTGTAATGAACAAACTAGAAGAGTATAAGAAGCATCGTCACTTTGAATTTTTCGTTTTTCCTTATTCTGATGAAGTACAAGTAAAACTTACGAACGAAACAACGAATACAGGCAGTGATTTGAAATGGCATAAACTAAAGGTGGAGTTACTTGAAAATAGGATGTTCTCTTTGCTATCTAAAGGGTGTAAATGGTTTCCTTCTATAAGTAAAGGAGTGAGTCGATTATCAGCTAAGGCTGTACCAAACACAAAAATAATTGGCCCGAGCTATGAAGTATTTGCTACATCACGTACGGTACCATTTTATGAAATGGAGTATAGCATTCCTTCAAAGTATATGAGGACTGTGGTAGAAGAAATCTCAAATCTTATTGAAAAGAAAAAGTATAAGGTGCACTTCCCGATCGAATGCCGCTATGTGAAGGGTGATGATATATGGCTTAGTCCAGCCTATGGAAGAGATTCAGCGTATATCGCTGTTCATATGTATAAAGGTATGAAATATGCTGCTTACTTTGGCGAAGTGGAAAAAATTTTTCTGAAGTATGAAGGGCGTCCGCATTGGGGGAAAATGCATACATTATCGTATGAGCAATTACAAGATATATATCCAGAGTTTCATTCGTTTTTACAGGCGAGGAAGTCTCTAGATGAACTTGGAATGTTTTTTAATCCTTATGCAGAAAAGTTATTTATCCCGCTATTTGCCGGGCAGTAAGACCCCCACTGATTAAAGTTTCACATTATGTATATAAAAAAGCTGACAAATAATTATTTGTCAGCTTTTTTTAGTGTAATTGCATTTCTTGTATGACTAATATGTTCATAAAATAGTAGTTTATCACGGCTAAATACATGCAGTAAAACATGAATAATGAATAGGCCGTTAATGATAAATAGGAATAACAATGTAACGAGTAATACTAAAGGTTCTGTATGATTTAACATAGAGCTACTAGAAAGAATATAATTGATTCCGCCTAACGCAAAATAAAATATACCGTAGCGAATAAATAGTTCTTTTAATGTAATACGATCTGATTTTCCTTTCAGATGAATGCGAAGCAATGCTTTCCCAATTGTTTTTCCATTTGTAAAGTATGGAATAAGAATAAAATAAATAAGGATTGAACACGTAATGAAAATGAGTTCATACATATTCGTGTAAGATTGCATATTAGAAACGAAGAATGAATTTCCTTTGTTTTTAACGACAGGTACGACGATAGATAAGAAAATCCAATCAATTTGCATCGCGATAAGGCGACGAATGAATCCGACTGGTTTCGTTTCTAAATCAATATGACTATCTAACTCATTTGTCTTCGGAAGGAAGTACGTAAATATTGGGGCAATGATAAAACCAATTACGCCACCTAATGTATTTAAAAACAAATCATCGATATCAAATAATCGGTATGCACAATTGTATATACCGTATAATCCAGTCACTTGTGTTAGCTCGAAAAATAGTGAAAGGAAAAAGGAAATGCAAATTGTTTGTAAGAAACTACGTCGGAAATAATAACGTAAGTAAATACCGAATGGAATAGTTAATAGAACATTAAATGCAACTTGTAAAAACGCAGACTCTTTTAATAAGTAGAAATAAGTAGCTGGTTTCGTTAAAACTGCCGATGTATGACTACTAATCTCTTGTATGAAATAAAATGGTGAGAGTTGCATGTGTTGTGTATTAGCTGGTTGTAGGCTACAAGTATCAAACGTTTGTGGTAACGGCAAAATAACAAGAAAATAGGCATTTAATAAGTAAAGTAATAATGAGTATAAAATAAATGAGCGCCATTTATTTAAATAACCGTATTTTCGATAATTAAATATTAAAAAAGGGATTAAAAGAAACATTGCTAAAAAGGGAAATAAAATAAATGCTGTTTTTACTGGAAATAAATATGCAGTCAAAGTAAAACTCCTTTCAATGAAAATTCGTTTATCATTATAGCGCCAAAAATATTTAAATACAAAGTTCAAATCTTTCGAAATAGAAAAAATTACTAATTTTATAGGAATTAAGTTATAATAAATTTAATATGAGGATATTATGATTATAGAAGTTGAGAGAGGGTACAAGAGATGCGATATGAACTTTTTTCTGTAAGTGGGGATCATATTACGACTTTTGAAAGTGCATGGCGTTTTCAGGAGGGAGAACAGATTTTTGTTCATGATGATCAAACAAAAAGAAACTTTATTATTATTCGTCTGACGCATGATGTATTTCAACAAAATAAACATGTTATTCGTTTGTATTGTCAAGAGAAGAAAGTGTATGCATAAGAGAAGCCCTCTTACAGTATGAAAAGTAAGAGGGGCCTTATCTCGTTATTTGTGAACAGCCCGATTGATGAGAGCTGATTAAAGTTCCACTTTATCATTTTTCCCCTCGTAAGGAATAAAAAGAGAAGGGTTAATGTACATAGCTAGCATTTGATTTGGAAGAAAGGATATAGCCTTGTATTTTGTGCTTCAAAGTTACATTTCTTTCTCTTTGAGAAAGCCATGTATGGTAATCTTGTTGTGTTTTCCATAACATACGAATCATATATTCTGCCTTATCATTTGTAGGATGAACATGTGAAAACTCTATGTTAATACAACCGTTCGTTCCGGGAGAAGGATAATATTGTTTAAGCCCATAAAGAAGCTCACTTTCATATCCGTACTTAATATGAATGAGTTTAGTAACAATAAACATATAAACACCTCTTTTACGATAATAGTAGGAAAGATAGCTTTACTATAATAGTGAACTTAAATGATATCATACTATTCAGAAAATTCAAAGTAAATGATAGATTTTAACTTAATACAGGTATAAAAAAGCGAGTCATCTAGTGTAATAGAATGACTCGCTTTCAATTTGTAAGTTTCATTTTATAAGAAAATAAGAGTAAGTACACCTACGATAATACAATAGAAAGAGAAATATTTTAAATTTCCTTTTGCCATAATGTTCATAAACCATTTTAGTGAAATATACGTCATGATAAATGTTGCGATGAATGCAACAACATATGGCACGAATAATGTGTCTAGATTTGGATCATTTGCAATGTCTGTAATGCTTAACAATAAGCCACCTAAGCTAACAGGAATGTATAGTAAGAATGAAAAGCGAAGAGCTGTTTCTTGCTTCATACCAAGTAACATTGCTGCTACGATTGTGGCACCAGATCGGCTTATTCCGGGAATCAGTGCGCAAGCTTGTGCTAATCCGACGATGATTGCATCTTTCATAGAAAGGTCGCCATCATTTTTACGACCGCGTAAATTTCTAATAATCCAAAGGCCGACAGCAGTAATAAGAAGGGAAATCCCAACCATCTTCACACCTTTTAAGTACTGATCGATGTAATCTTTAAATAAAACACCAATAACACCTGCTGGAATGGTTGCAATAACAAGATAAATAATAAAGAAGAAATCTGATTTTGCGTCTTCTGCTCTTGTAAATATATAAGAGAGACCATTCTTCGTTAGACGAATTAAATCATTTCTATAAATAAGTAATACAGCTAATAATGAAGCTGAATTAACAAGTAGTTCGAAGCTAAACCCTTCTATTTTTAGTCCTAGCAAATGTTGTGCTAAAACGAGATGACCACTTGAAGAAATTGGAATTGGTTCTGTTAGTCCTTGGAACAGACCGAGAATTAAATATTTTAAAACGTAGTAAAATTGTTCCATAATAACCTCCTTGTTTATTAGTTGAAAGAAACAACTTTTCCATTATAACAAAGATATGGATGAATATTGAAAAGAAATAAATATTCGAAATAAAATAAAAATCCCTTATAGCAGTATAAGGGATTTTTATTTTTAATTAAGAATTTACTGTTCCTTGAAGACTTTTAGACAATTGAACATCGACTTTTTCAGCATCATGAATATGATTCATAATAGTAGTATTTAATTTTTGGAACATTTGTTGTGTGTTAGCGAATTCTCGTAATATGTCATCATTACAAGATTTTTGGTTTTCAATAGCCTTAATAACATTTGTAGCACCATTTTGTAACGTTTGAATCATAACTAAAATATTTTCAATTCTAGCGTTTGTATCGGCGCTCATTTCTACACCTTCATCGACTAAATGTAAATTATCTTTTGTGTTATCGTATGCTTTTTCAATTTCTTCTTGAATTTTTTTCGTTAAGTTGCCTATGTTTTTTGTACTTTCTGCTGTACTTTCTGCTAGTTTTCTTACTTCATTGGCAACGACAGCGAATCCTTTACCGTGTTCTCCAGCACGTGCGGCTTCAATACTCGCATTTAAAGCAAGTAAATTTGTTTGTGCTGCAATGTTTTGAATGACTTCTACAATTTGCTCGATTTCCTTTGAGCGTTCGCTTAGATGATTCATACTATTAGACGTGCGTTGGGATTGTTCACCTAATTTATTAATTACAATAAGTAAGCGGTGAACGGATTCTTTTCCTTCATTAGAGCAGTCAATAATTTCTGCAATAGACTGAATTAAGCTTTGTTCCTTTTGTAACATTTCATTATTTAACTCATTGGAATGTGTCGTACGTGTTGAAACATTTTCGAAACATGAACTTAATTGTTGAACTAAATTTTGGAGTGTATTGTGTTGGTTATTTACAAGTTGGTGCTCTTGGACAACGCTTTGTACACGATCGTGGATAGTAGAAATAGTCTCTTGTTTTTCAATATCTTTTTGTTTTAATTCTGCTTCTAATTCTTGTATACGCTCTTCTAATTGAGCAATTGTATGTTGGAGTGATTTCTTTTGAGTAAACATGTATTTATTTCAACCGCCTTCGAAAGTTATATTTTCTCTATATTTGGATTTTAGCATCTTTTGTATTTTTTAAATATAGGAATTGTTAAATATTTAAGAATCTATTACATTTTATTCATAATTCTCTTTTTTTTGTCACGAAAAATAAACTGTATTTAATCGTTTTGTAAACAAACTGTAAAATAAATCATGTATAACTGTATAAGAAGGGAGTCGGATTATGAACTATTTTAAGCGAATCAGTAGTCTAGTATTAGCAGGAATTATCGGTCTTTCTAGTACAGTCGCTGTAAAAGCAGAGTCAAACGACGAGAAACTTAACAACATGCAACAGCAATTGCAACAAAACGATGCAGAAATGCAAAAGAAAGAGCAAGAGAAGCAAGCTGTTAGTAAAGAAATTAAAGGTATCGAAAACGAACTACATAATTTAAATAATACAATTGCAAAAAATAAAGAGGATCAAGCTGCTATTCAACGTAAAATCGATGAAACACATAAGCAGATTGAACAAAAAAAGGAAGAAATTGTCGTTTTAGAGGATAAAGTCCTTGCTCGTAAAGATATTATGAGAAAACGTATGGTTTCTGTTCAAAACAGCTCAAATACAAGTTTAGTAGTAGAAGTTGTAGTAGAGTCAAAAAACTTTGCAGACTTCTTACAACGTATGAACGCAGTTTCTACTATTCTAGAAGCTGATAAAGAAATTTTACGTCTACAAGAACAAGATCTTCGTCAAATTGAAGAAGATAAGAAAACAATTGACGAAAAAGAAGCATCTTTAGTAGTAGATAAACAAAAATTAGCAAAAGCGCAAGCTGAACTGCAAGATAACTTGAAAAAACGTCAAGATAACTTACAAACAGTTCAAGCTAAATATAATGAGGTTGCAAGTCAACTTAATTTAGCAGCGGAAGAAAAAGCTAAAATTGAATCAAATATGAAGGCAGTACAAGAAACAATTGCTCGTGAACAAGAAGCAGCAAGAATTGCGGCGGAAGAGCGTGCAAAAGCAGAAGCGGCTGCAAAAGCAGAGCAAGAAGCTTTAGCGAAAGCACAAGCAGAAATTGCTGAAAAGCAAAAGCAAGAAAAAGCTAGTAAACCGGCTGAACCAGTTGCTAATAATAATTCGAAGGTAGAACCTGCAAAACCTGCACAACCTGAACCGTCTTCTAAGCCAACTGCTGGCGGGAAAGAACTTTATGTACATGCAACAGCTTATACAGCAGATCCAGGTGAAAATGGCTATGCACCAGGTCAACAAGTATATTCTGCATGGGGAGGCTATAATCTAACTGCAAACCCAGGAATGAAATTGATTGCGGTGGATCCATCTGTTATCCCATTAGGTTCTCGTGTATATGTTGAAGGATACGGAGAAGCAATTGCAGCAGATACTGGTGGCGCGATTAAAGGTCACAAAATTGATGTTTTAATGCCAGATAAAGCTTCGTCTAGTAAGTGGGGCAGAAAAAATGTTAAGCTTACAATTTTAAACTAAAACGTAATCCAACTTTACAATACGTAAAGTTGGATTTTTTTGTAAGAATAATGTTAAGTTGAGTTTACATTTTGTTAAGGATAGCATACAATAATGGTGAGAGGTGGTAAATTTGACCATTTTAAACAGAGTAAAAGAATTAAGAGCTCGTTTTAACTTTACACAAAGCGTATTAGCAGAAAAGGTTGGAGTAACGAGACAAACAATTGCAGCAATTGAAAAAGGGGATTACGTTCCTTCGTTGTTATTAGCACTTACGATTTGTGATGTGTTTCAGTTAAAGATGGAAGATGTGTTTGTTTTAAATAAGGAGGGGGAAGAGGATGAATAGAATTGTTTTTTCTTATATCATAAACGTGCTTTATACTGCTTTAGCATGCTGGACATTTGTTGAATTTTATAGTGTCATTACAGAGTTAGCAGATATAATTAAAAACGAGAAATTCCCATTTGAAGTATGGTTTAATGGAGTACCATTCATTTTATTATTTATTGGAGCAATTATAGTTACAATTTTTTATAGAATTCAAAAGAAAAAATATAAGAATTTATCTTTTTGGATGTATCCATTATTATTTCCACTAGAAGATGAACGTGAAAAAGCGATTACGGATAAAGCTTGCCGAACAACATTTGTATCGTTATGGTTTGTGTTACCTTGTGCAGTTGGATTTTTAACTTTTTCGCCTATTATTAATGAATATCTTCCTGGATACCCATTATATATTATATTTTCGATTTTCTTTATTCAAATGACAGTATTTCACGTATCACTATACAGAAATAAATTAGCTTAAAAAGAAACCTTCTTGCACCGGCAAGAAGGTTTCTTTTTAAGCTAATACTTGTACATATGGCGATATTATTTTATCATTTTATATAGAGTAAGATTTTGTAAGGGAAAGGAATTGTATATGAATAAGCAAAGAATTTATAGTATAGTAGCAATCCTTCTATTTGTTGTAGGTGGCGTGTTAATTGGAAAGCCATTTTATGATGGATATCAGGCTGAAAAGAAACAGACTGAAAATGTGCAGGCTGTTCAAAAGATGGATTATGAAAAGCATGAGACGGAATTTGTAGATGCTTCCAAAATTAATCAACCAGACTTGGCGGAAGTAGCGAATGCATCATTAGATAAGAAACAAGTAATCGGTCGTATTTCGATTCCAAGTGTTTCAGTAGAACTGCCTGTTTTGAAAGCTTCTACTGAAAAAAACTTATTATCAGGTGCAGCGACAGTAAAAGAGAATCAAGTTATGGGAAAAGGAAATTACGCACTAGCAGGACATAACATGTCTAAAAAAGGTGTTTTATTTAGTGATATAGCTTCTTTGAAAAGAGGCGATAAAATTTATTTGTATGACAATGAAAATGAATATGAGTATGCGGTTACTGGTGTATCTGAAGTAACTCCTGATAAGTGGGAAGTTGTAGAGGATCATGGGAAAGATGAGATAACGCTTATTACATGTGTATCTGTAAAGGATAATTCTAAGCGTTATGTTGTTGCTGGTGATTTAGTAGGAACGAAGGCGAAGAAGTAAAAAAGAAGGTGAACTCTTTAAAGAGTTCACCTTCTTTTTTACTAATGTTGAGAAATAATAGAATATTTTGGTTGGTATTTAAGTATTCTTCTATTTATGTATAATAAATTTAGAATTCTATATTTTGGGAGGAACAAGAGTGAGACAACAGGTGAAGAAACTTCTTTTAACAACGAGTATAGCGTTATTGGTAGCTCCAATTTCAGCTTATGCGCATCCAGGGCGTACAGATGCTAATGGCGGACATACGTGTCGTACAAATTGTGAGAAATGGGGATTACAGTACGGGGAATATCATTATCACAATAAACCAGCTTCTAGTAGTGGTGCAACGAGCCCAGCTCCTAGCCAGAATAATAATAGTGCTGTAGAAGCTGAGAGACAAGTAGAAGCACAGCGCAATACTGAGGCTGAAAAACAACGTAATGCAGAAGCACAGCGTAAAGATGAAGAAGAGAGACAACGTGTAGCCGAGGAACAAAGAAAAGCTGAAGAGGCACGTAAACAAGAGGAAGCGCAGCGCCAAGCTGATATGGAAAAAGGTCAACTTGAAGGTCAAAAGAATGGAGAAACTGATTTTAAAGCAGGAAAAAATGATGCAGAAGTGCATATAGCTGGAAAATCTGATGCATATAAACAAGCGTTTAAAGCGACTTATGCAGCCGCATGGTCTTTAGAAGAGCAGAAGAAAACGCATTTTGAAAAAGGAAAAGAACAAGGTTTAGCACAAGAGACGATGGACGATAGTCAAGTTGCTCCAGAGTTTAAGGTAAACTTTGCAGACGGGTTCAAAGTAGGGAATAAAGAAAGAGTAGAAAAAATTGAAAAAGAGCAAGCTGAATTAGGGGAAAAGACAGGGAAAGAATTAGCTGAAAAGAATCCTGGAAATAGAGAGAAAGAAGTATACGTGAAGGCATATGAAACAGCGTATGAAAAAGGCTATAAATCTACAAAAAAGGCAGTAGAAAAAGCTGGCTATAAGTATGCATTTGAAAACTATGATTTAAAAGTTCCTGCTAAGTATGAAAGAAATGAATTGTTAAAGAAATGGTTTACTGAAGGATTTAAATCGAATAAAAAAGCAGCGGAAATTCGAGAAGAAGGGTATAAAAAGGGAGACAGCTGGTTCTCATTTTTCTATAAGAGTTTCGTACCAAGTGAATATAAAGAACATAAAGAGCTGTACGAACAAGCAATAGAAAAAGGTAAAACGGCATAAAAAAGATGAGGAGAAATTCCTCATCTTTTTTAATCCATCCATTTTACTAATTTCTTAGAAATTAATAATAAAACACAACCTAATACAATTGCCACAGCGCCAATAACTGTGAATACTTCAGCGTATCCAAGTGAAGTTGTGAAGCTTGCAAGTTGTCCGCCTAAAATGTTGGCGATACCTGAACTTGCTAGCCATACACCCATTAGTAAAGATGCTAATTTTACCGGAGCAAGCGCACTAACCATTGATAGTCCGACAGGTGATAAGAATAGCTCACCTAACGTATGGAAAAGATACGTAAAGACGATAAATAGTAAGTTTGCTTTTTCTGTAATGTTATGTTCATCACTACCTGTTTTTAATGTAGCGATAACGAGAATGATATAACCGATACCGAGCAAGATCATCCCAAGTCCCATTTTAGTTGGGATTTTTAAATCACCCTGCTTGCGAGTTGCAAGTTTTGCCCATAATGCAGAAATGACTGGAGCAAGTAAAATAATAAATAATGGATTGACCGATTGGAACCAAGATGTTGGAACTTCCCATCCGAACACAGAGCGGTCTACAAATTTGTTTGTATATAATGTTAATGAGCTACCAGCTTGTTCAAAGCCAGCCCAGAAGAAGACAACGAAGCATGTTAAAATGACGATAACTGCGGTACGTTGTTTTTCTTTTTTTGTTAACGGTGTATCTCCTACTGATGGTTGTCCAGCAGCTGTTTGTAAATCGCGAGTTGGTTTTTTACCGATATTACCAAGGAAGCGATTTGAGAGTGTTGTAAATAAAATTTGTCCAATGATCATTCCGATTGAAGCGGCTAAGAAACCGTAACGGAATCCGTAATGTACAACGCCATCAACTGTTGTTTTGAATAAATTTTCTGATAAAAATCCGCAAACGAGTGGAGCTAAAAATGACCCGACGTTAATACCCATATAGAAAATGGTAAATGCACTATCACGTTTTGGGTCGTTCTCTTCGTATAATTCTCCAACCAGTGTAGAGATGTTCGGTTTGAAGAATCCGTTACCGATAATAATAAGCGCTAATCCGAGGTATAGGCCTAATTGGTTTTGCAAGGCAAATAGTGTAAGGTTACCGATTGCCATTGTTATACCACCAATTGTGATTGCTTTTCGTCTACCTAGAAAACGGTCTGTTAAGTAACCACCAATCATTGGTGTGAAATAACAGGCTCCAGTATAAAATCCGTAAATAGAGAGTGCCCATGCGGGACTAAACCCAAGACCACCGCTTACTAAAGCTGTCGTTAAATATAATGTTAATAATCCTCGTAATCCATAGTAACTAAATCTTTCCCACATTTCTGTAAAGAAGAGTAAGTATAAACCTGGAGGATGTTTCTTTTTTCTTTGTTGTTCTCTTTCTAGTTGTATCGCTGATTCCATGTTATTTTCCTCCTGACACAAACAAAAACAAAGTTAATAATTTTGTACATTTAATATTTTACCTTATTAACTATTATAAGTCAATAAAGGTTGATTTTTCAGAAGAAATTGGAAAAAGGGAATAGCTATAGAAGGGGTGTTTCTTTTGTGATAGACTATGGACTATGTTTTCTTTGTAAGGAAGCGGGTTATTGTACTTTTTTTATATGTGGAATTGATTTCATAAGAGATGAAATTAAAGAAGGAGAAAGAAATGAAATTGTTACAGAAAAAAGAAATTTTACTTATTAGTCTTATGTTATTTTCGATGTTCTTTGGAGCAGGGAATCTTATATTCCCACCTTTTCTTGGATATGAAGCAGGAGAACATGTGTGGATTTCATTAGTAGGATTTATTATATCAGCAACAGGTCTTCCTATATTAGGTGTTATCTCTATTGCAAAAGCAGGAAGTTTTCAAACGTTAGCGGGTAGAGTTCATTCTTCATTTGCAATTATTTTTCCATGTATCGTGTATGTATTTATTGGACCTGGGCTTGGTATACCACGTGCGGGAAGTTTAGCCTTTGAAATGGGGCCAGGTCAGTTATTCCCTGAAGCAGGAAGCGGAGTATTATTGTTTTACACAGTTATTTTCTTTAGTATTGTTTACTGGTTAAGTTTATCACCATCTAAACTAATGGGGTTGTTTGGAAAAGTCTTGACGCCGTTATTATTATGTATGATTGCACTTATTTTTATAAAGAGTATGTTTACAACAGTAGGAGATATGAAAGAACCAATAGGGAACTATGGCCAAGCTCCTATGTTTCAAGGGTTTTTAGATGGATATTTAACAATGGATGCGTTAGCTGCTTTAATCTTTGGAATTGTTATTGCAAATGCATTACGTGCAAAGGGTATTGAAGATGATAAAGGTTTAGCGAAATATATGAGTATTGCTGGAATTGGGGCAGGACTATTATTATCTATTATTTATGTCATCCTTGGATATGTGGGGGCAATTAGTGGCTCATTAGGAACATTTGATAACGGTGCGAAAGTGTTAGTACAAGTTATGATTACATTATTTGGACAGGGCGGAGTCGTTTTATTAGGTCTTATTTTTACTATCGCTTGTTTATGTGTTTCAATTGGACTTGTTACGTCTTGTAGTCAATTTTTTGCGAGTGCATTTCCGAAAGTATCTTATAAAGTGTGGGCATTTATAGTAAGCGTTGTTAGTATGATCTTAGCTAATTTAGGATTAACGCAAATTTTAAAAGTATCAGTACCAATTCTTGGATTTATTTATCCAATTGCATTAACGCTTATTATTCTAGGGTTATTCCATAAGTATATTGGGAAGTATGCATACGTATATGCAGTAACTGTTTGGATTGTAGCAATATTTAGTGCAATTGATATTTTAAATAAAAATGTAATGATGAATCAGTGGACGTCAGTATTAAAATACATTCCATTTTATACAGAAGGTGTTGGGTGGATAGTTCCAGCTATTATAGGCGTGTGTGTTGGTGTCATCGTTAGCATTGTTCTAAATAAGAATAAATGAGTAAAAAGGTGTTTTCCTATTTTGGGAAGGCATCTTTCTTTTTTTGGAAAAAATACTATTGAAAATGAATAGACTAAGAGTATGATAAAGATAATTGGTAATATATAGGTTTAATGAGAGTTACGAATAAGGGGGTAGCGTATGAAGAAGGATTTGGATAAGAAAATAGAAGCACTCGAAACGGCAATTGAAACAATTCAAGAGGCACTTGCTGAATTAAAAGTGAAGCAAAGGGAAATAGAAGTAGAAAACGCTCAGCAACATGTTAGTAAGGAAAAGAAAGAATATATTGAAACGGTAATGGAGGAAAAGCCAAAAGAAGAAATAGTTACGATAAAAGAGCCTGTGCAAGAATATGAGGTAAAACAAGTAGATATATCTGTTTTTAAACCAGAGCCATTTAATATTATTAAGTTTTGTCAAACGTGGTTACCGCGTGTATTTGTCGGTATTATGTTGCTTGGAGTGATCTGGTTATTTAAAGCAGGAGTAGATGCTGGTTTATTAACACCAGCAATACGAATTGTGTTTGGTATCGCATTATCTATCGGTTTGTATTATATAGGAGATATTCAAATTAAAAGAGAGCGGCAGGCGTTAGGATTAGTATTGGTTGGAGGAAATATTTCGGGGATTGTTTTAACGACGTTTGCGGCACATTATTTGTATGCATTTATTCCGGCAAGTATCGCGTTTCTCTTTAATATTGCATGGGTTATTTTAGGGATTTATTTAGCGAAAAGATATAACTCGGAATACCTTACTATCTTCGTAGCGGTAGGAGCGTTCTTCGTGCCATTCTTGTTAAATAGTACGACTCCTAATCCTTATATTTTCTTTGGATACGAGACGATATTAACACTTAGTTTATTATGGTATGGATTGAAAAATCGTTATAAATACTTATATATGATTTCTTACGCTGTCGCGGCCATTGTTCTTTTTGTCTTCTTTGCTGTTATGTCAATATTAGTAGAGAACTTGCAAATACAGTTAACGATTGTATATGGTTTGATTCATTTACTATTATTTTGGCATATGTTTACGGAGAGAAGTTTTATACCAGAACCACGTTTGGCGATATTTAGTGCGAATGCAGTTTTCTTTATACTAGCTATTGCCAAAATACCTGATTTTACAACATGGGGATTGATTATTAGTGCAATTGTGCACGCTGCTATGTTTGTGCTTGAGTATAGGAAGAATAGACATTCTACATTTACAAATCTCTTATTTGGTTTCGCAATGGGAGCATTTAGTTTAGCGATTTTATACGAGTATAGTTTAGTGAATGCAGCGATTGTACTATTATTACAAGGTTTCCTCGGCATGGTCACTTCTATTAAAGCAAAACAACAGATAAAATTGTATGTTAGTGCGACGGTTTACGCAATTGGAATGATACAGACGATTTTTAGCCCGTTTGATGAATTTATTTCGGCAGGTTTTGTTGCTCATCTTATTTTAATAGGAACGTTCTATTATTGCATGAGACAAGCGAAAGAAGTGTTAGCGAGTATGGGTAAGTATGTGTACTCTATAGCGCTCTACTGGTTAATGGTCATTGTATTTATTACAATCACTAGAATTGGTGAAGTTCTTTCTACAGATGGAAGTATAATTAGCGTATCTGTATCGTTATTATGGATGATATATGCGTTATTTGCAGTTTGGTTTGGCCGTTATAGACAGATGAATGAAATATTATATGCTGGATTAATCGTATTAGTAGTAACGGTAGGGAAGTTATTCCTACTTGACTTACCAGAGGTATCGATGATGATTAGGGCAGTGTTATTCCTAATCGTCGGTAGTATAGGTATCGTTATTTCAAGAATGTTTTTCTCGAAGGAAGAGAAGTGAGAAGAAGGCAATCCATGTATGGATTGCCTTTTTCATTATTTCTTATTAATCGTTACAGTTTCATTATATTTCGTTGTTGTATTTTGGCGTAGACGAAGAGTTGCTTGTCCAGTTGTATTTGAATCAATCTGTACATTTACAACTTTCTCAGCAGAGCCTAAGCTGTTTGTTGTGAAAGAGAAGGCACTACTATATCCAAAAGCAGATGGCCAAGTGCCGTTTGTATTTTGAATTTTTGCTACTTGTGTTCCACCAGTAGTGAATATACCTAAAGAATAGTTGTTATAAGTTGTATTAGGTAGTAAGTTGTTTACTTGAATCTTCATTTGGAAAATTTCATTGTTTGGTAGAATGCTAGGGTGTGTAACGACGTAGTCGCTTGTTGTTACCGCACCGTTATAACCGTATGAACCTGGTTTAAAAGTATTTGTATTAAACCATTGATAACCCGCATTTGGTGCACTCCAAGGTTCAGGTTGTGGTTCTGTTGATAAGCTTGGCTGTTCAAATGTTTGTAGAGCTGTAGGTGAATCAAGTTGTAAACCATTTACTTGATCTAAACTTGTAAATGTCTCTTTATTCGATAACCAATTTACGATGTTTTCTAATAAAATCGCATCGTTTTCTTCTTTATAACCATCGTAAGTTTTCTTTGTTTGGCCAGAATCTTCACGAACGTACTTTGGCGTAGCATCTTCAACAGGAGAAGAGTCACCAATAAAGGCAGCTTTTCCAAGTCCTACTTTTGCAATTGCAGCATATGGGCCTTCTGCAAGACCACCGCCATTATAAACGCCACTATCAACAGCGTTATTCCATTTTGATGGATTTTCTGGAAGGTAAACAAGTCCTTTTGCTAGTTTTGGGTTTGTAATTGCTAGAGTAGAACCAGCATGCATTGCTACAGAAGAAACACCTTTTGTAATTCCGAAAGATTGTTCAGGCGATACAATTGTTTTCGCTGAAACATCACCAAGTGCATTGTAGCGGAAGCGAATACCGAAGTTGTCAGATAGCCAATCAGTGCTTTCTACTCCTTGCATAGCTTGTGAATTTGCTTCTTCATTAGACATTCCTTTTGCTGGATTATCCCAAGCACCGCGTCTATATCCATTAAATACTTCAGAAGAGTCCCAGCGATTTTTATTACGATCTGCATTGTAATGATCGGCAATAAAGAAGATACTACCGCCATTTTTTACATATTGTAACATAGCGTCCTGCTCAGATTTTTTGTAAGGAATATTAGCTTCTGGAACGATAAATACATTGTAACCTTTTAAGTCTTCGTACGTAATAGGTGTTGATTTACGAAGTTCTTTTACGTGATAACCGTTTTTTGCAATGCCGTTTCCGAAGTCAGAAAAGCCGCCGTCAATAACCCAGTCAGCTGTCCCAGCAGTTTGACCGTGTGTATTATCGAATAATACTTTCTTCCCATTGTTTTGATTTACAACTTTTGCAGCAATTTCAGGAGCTGGGTCTACAGAGCTTTCGGCATAAGTAGACGGTATGAACGAGGTCCCTATACTTAGTGTAATTGCTGTTGCTAAAGAAAATGTAATCCATTTTTTATTCTTCATAGAAGAATCCCCCTAATAATAAATATATGTGCTTTAATAATGTAATTTATTTTTCTGTAAAAATAAAGACGGAAAACATAAAAAATATTAAAAGATTGTAAAAATACCGTGAATTTTGTTGAGAAATATTTATATAGATATAAAAAAAACCTTCCAAGTAATAAGGAAGGGGTTTTTGCTTAACTAATTTTTGAGTTAGGTGTTTCATCAATCTTATGAAACCCTTTCATGTAATATACGATTGCTAAGCCGATAAGCCAAATTGGGCCGACAATCAATGCAATTCGTGTATCTTCTGAATACGCCATTATACCTAGTACTAATACAAGGAAAACGAGTGAGAAATATGAGCTTAATGGGTATAAAGGCATTTTATACGATAACTTTTGTTTATTTTGAGTAGGTAAGCTTTTACGGAATTTAATTTGAGCAACTAATATAATTCCCCAAGTCCAAATTGCGCCGAAAGTTGAAATGCTAGTAAGCCATGTAAATACCTTTGCAGGTACGAGATAGTTTAATATAACACCAATGAGTAAAACGATAGCAGTTGCTACAATTCCTTGGCTTGGAATGCCATTTTTATTTAAACGACCAAATCTTTCAGGAGCTTTTTTCTGCTGAGCTAATGTAAATAGCATACGGCCTGTACTAAATAAACCACCGTTACAAGAAGAAAGAGCTGCTGTTAATACGACAAAGTTAATAATACCTGCTGCTTTCGCGATACCAATTTGCTGGAATGTTAATACGAATGGGCTTCCTTTCTCACCAAGTTCGTTCCATGGATAAATTGCCATCATAACGAATAGAGCTCCTACGTAGAACAGTAATATTCTCCAAAACACATTATCAATTGCTTTTGCGAGTGTTTTCTTCGGATTTTGAGCTTCACCAGCTGTGACACCGATTAATTCAACGCCTAAATAAGCGAATAGTACCATCTGCATGGAGAGTAGTAACCCAGAAAAACCATTTGGGAACCAGCCACCATGTGACCAAAGGTTTGAAATACCAGTAGCGATACCACCGTTTCCGAATCCGAATAAAATAATACCAGCGCCGACTACTATCATACAGATAATTGTGACAATTTTAATGAGAGCAAACCAAAACTCAAGTTCTCCAAATACTTTTACTGATAAGAAGTTAAAAGCGCTCATTAACAATAGAGCAAGTAACGCCCAAGTCCAGCGCGGGATATCAGGGAACCAGTATTGCATGTAAATACCAGCTGCTGTAATTTCAGCCATACAAGTAACAACCCATAAGAACCAGTAATTCCAGCCAGTAATATAACCAGCGAGTGGGCCGATATAATCATATGCATATTTACTAAAAGAACCGGCAACAGGTTGTTCAATTGCCATTTCCCCGAGAGCTCGCATGATGAAAAAAATAACGAGTCCGGCAATCATATAGCCTAGTAAAATAGAAGGACCGGCTAGTTTAATAGCGGAAGCAGATCCTAAAAATAGCCCAACGCCAATAGCTGAGCCAAGTGACATTAAAGTAATATGTCGTTCTTTTAAACCACGATTTAAAGTTCCAGATTTGTTTGTGTGCTGCATAAGAAGAATCCCCCTTGTAGAGTGAACAATATTTGAATGCGTTTACTAAATATTTAACTATTTCAAATTATAAAACATTTCTATCTGTTATGCTACAAAAATAATCATAATGAACTGTACTACATCTGTACTTGTCAGACTTAAACTTAAAATTCGAACTATTAGGGAATATATTGACTCTTCTTTTTATTGATTGTTAAGATTAAGTATTATATTTTCTCACATACTAGTAAGAAAAGAATGTGTGATAATAATTCAGGTGTAGGAAGGGTACATAAGCATGTTTCAATTACAAAAATATAACACTTCTGTGAAGCAAGAGTTTTTAGCTGGCATCACAACTTTTTTTACATTTGCGTATATTCTTGTCATCAATCCAAAAATATTATCTGATGCAGGTGTACCATTTGACCAAGCGTTTACAGCAACAATTATTGCAACCGTTGTTGGAACAGTAGGTATGGCGATTTTCGCGAATTACCCGATTGTTATTGCTCCAGCTATGGGAATGAATGCATATTTTGCTTATTCTGTTGTACAGAAGGCAGAAGGGATTACATATGTAGTTGCCTTTTCAGCTGTATTTGTAACGGGGATTATTTTTCTTTTATTATCTTTTACTTCGTTTAGGCAAAAGTTAATTTTAGCAATTCCTGATAGTTTAAAGCATGCAATTGCAGGTGGAATTGGACTATTTATTGCTTTTATTGGATTGCGCCTTTCTGGAATTATCGTGGATCATCCTTCTAATTTAGTTACGATTGGTGATTTTCATTCTCCAGCTGTTATTTTAACTTTAATTGGTTTAATATTAGCGGCGGTATTAATGGCATTACGTGTGAGTGGTGCATTATTTATTAGTATGATTGTGACAGGAGTTATCGCCTTCTTTACAGGGCAATTGAAGTTTGCTGATAAAATTGTGGCGATGCCTCATTTGCCAGAGGGTATTATCGTTTCAAACCCAATCAATGCATTTTCAGATGTAATTGAATACGGATTATATGGTGTTGTATTTTCATTTTTACTTGTACTTTTATTCGATACAACAGGTGCATTACTTGGTTTAATTAAACAAGCAGGTTTAATTACAGACAATACAGAGAAGCGTTTTGGTAAAGCGTTTATTGCAGATGCAATTGGCGGGACTACAGGTTCTATCTTTGGAACAAGCCCAACAGCAGCGACGATTGAATCGTCAGCAGGTATTGCTGCAGGTGGGAAAACTGGATTAACAGGGATTGTAGTTGTTGGTCTAACAATTATAACGGCATTTTTCAGTCCTGTTATTGCTTCTTTATCAAGTGTAGCCGCTATTACAGCTCCTTCATTAATTATAGTAGGTAGTTTAATGGCACAAAGCATTCGAGATATTAATTGGAATGAATTTGAAGATGCTTTACCAGCATTTTTGATTTTTATAGGTATTCCGTTAACGTCTAGTATTGCAAATGGAATTGCAATTGGATTTTTAGTATATCCAGTTTTGAAAATTGTGAAGGGTAAAGGAAAGGAAGTACATCCATTACTATACTTATTTACAATTTTATTTGGATGTCATTTATTCTTATAATATAGATATAGGAGAGTGAGCTTCTTATGAGAGGCTCCTTTTTTGTGTATAATAAAGTAAAACTATAGGCAGTAGTGGGGATTTATCCCCACTGTGTATTAGCCCGCATCAGTCGGGATAATGGGGAAATTAAATTAATTTCGCAAAATATAAATTACCTAATGGAATATATATATTACAATAAAGGTGGAGGAGGAACATGAATGGCTGTAAGTAAAATAAAAGTCGCGCGTGTTCAGTTAGATTTAACACAGCAACAATTAGCAGAAAAAGTAGGCGTTACAAGGCAAACGATTAGTTTAATTGAGAAGGGGAAATACAACCCATCTTTAGATTTATGTTTGAAAATTTGTTATGCGGTAGATAAAACATTGAATGATTTGTTTTGGGAGGAAAAGGAGTGATAGGGTGAAAATCGTGAAAGATGAACGTTTAATGATTGAAGGGTTAAAACATATTAGATTGGCTTTCATCTTACAAAATATCGTCATACTAGCTATCATCTTTTACCGCTATGTCTTGCAAGAGGCAGGATATGAAAGTGTTTCGGATTTATTAATGATATTTATTGGCGGTATCGTAGTTATTAACTTCTTAAATTTAAAACATTCTGTAAAGGTATATGAGCACACAGGCGGAGTGTCACGTAGATATTTCATGAAATTATTATTAATTCCAGTAGGTATTATTATGGGGATATTAGCTGTTTGTATCATTGTAACACCAGATATCTCGATAAAAGAAATAAGTATAACAGCACTTATTATTTTTGCTTGTTTTTTAGTTCCTAGTTTGTTTATATACATATATATGAAAAAACAAAAAGAGAAGATTGAAATATAAGAAAAGCTTTCCCGTATTGAGGAAAGCTTTTCTTATATCTTTTTATACAGTACTTTATGAAGGCCAATTGGTTCAATTTCAAAAATTTCACCATGCTCCTGAAAGCCTAATCGCTTGTAATAGTCAGTTACAGTAATTCGGCCATTACACCATAGGATGTTTGCTTTCCGTTCTTTTAAAATTTGTTCTGCCTTCTGAATTAAGGAGCTTCCAGCTCTTTTGTTCCGAAAGTTAGGTAATGTTGCCATTCCTCGTAGTCTATAATGGATACTTTTTTGCAAATCAGGATATATTTCTTTTGAGAAGGAAGCGATGCTAATCAACTCATCGTTTATAAAGGCACCTAAGTGGAATGTGTCTTTTTCGTAATCAGAAGAGTATTTACAGTCTCCTAGGGACTGATTGGGACGCAACACCGCTTGGCGTAATAAGTGTGTCTCGGATGCATCAATATACTGCACAGTAATCATGTTATCATCCTTTCTTATAAACCTTTTTCTATAAGTTGTATAAAGAAGTATGCAGGTGCAGCGAGAAGGCCGAGTATACTAGCGGTTCCGAGAAGGAGTGAAAGAAAAAGGAATGAGTATTTAACTCCATTTGATTTTTTCCAACCATAGCTGCAAATTTCAATGCTAACACCGATGAGAATAATGGCGACGAGTACTTCCGCTAATAATAAGAGAGCTAAAGTTACAATAGACATAATGTAATCCATCCTCATAATATGTGATAGTAACATTTTACCATATGAAATTAAAAAAATGCCCCTCAATTATGTGAGGGGCATTTTTTTACTCTAATATGTTTTTTAGTGTATCGATATGCTCTTTTGAACCTGTTACAAGTAATGTATCGCCGTGTTGTAGTCTTGTATCACCATGTGGTATTAATGCTTTATTACCGCGGTAGATTTGAATGACAAGTACATCACCTAAAAACGGAAGGCGGCGAAGCGCAATGCCGTTATATTTATTGCTGCGTAGTTCAACTTCGCGTACTGTTTCGTTTGCTGTTGTAATTAAGCGAACGAGACTAGGTTTATCAATAAGTGCACGTAATAAAATACGTGTAGAGTTAATTGTTGAGAATACAGCGATATGTTCTTGCGTTGCTTTTTCTTGTAGAAGTGGATCTTCTACACTTGCAATAACATGTTCAACACCTAGCTCTTTTGCATGTTCTGCTAATAATAAGTTTTGTTTATCATCGCTTGTTGCAACAACGACGCGATCTGCATCAAATGCTGTTTGTTCAGTTAATGATGCGATTGTGATGTCATCTAATTTCACGATAGGGAAGTCATGCGATTTCGCTTCCTCATCATTTATTTTGTTTTGACGCATCATATATAGTGTTACGTCATAATCTTCTCGTTTTAAATCTAGTGATAACGGAAGGGTAATTCTGCTCGCGCCAATAATAGCTACTTTTGGTTTTGGTGTTTCTACTTTTGGGAACATTTTTTTAAACAATATAGGTGCAAAAATACAAGTAATAACTGCGCTTAAAATAAGAGAGGCAGATAAACTTGGACTGATGATCCCTAGTTTTTCACCAATTTGTGCAGCTGCGATAACTAAAGAAAGTGTCGATGTTAATAAGATTGCACTTCCAAGTACGATATTACGTGGATACCATTTTCGTAAGACGAGTGATGGTAAGAGTTTTGAAATAAAGAGTCCTACAATTAAGATTGGGATCATTAGCATGCTAGAAGGCTCTTTAAAAATAGACCATACCTCTAGATTTACACCAACCATTACGAAGAAAATAGGGATGAAGAAACCATAGCCGATGGAATCAAGTTTTTCCACCATATCTTCATTGGGTGATAATAACGATACAAGTACACCTGCTAAGAAGGCGCCTAAAATATTTTCTGCTCCAACAGATTCCGATAACCCAACTAAGATTAAAATGAGTGCAAAAACAGCCCGTGTATCAATTTGTACACTACCAGCTTTTAAACTATCTAAGTATGGAATGTTTTTAAAGCGTTTTGCAATAAAGTAAATGACAATACCGGCACCGAATAGAAGAAGTAAGAGCCACATACTTTGGCCGCTTTCGGAATTTAATCCGACGAAAACAGCGAGTAAAATCATTGTAACTAAGTCTGCAATAACAGCAACTAATAAAATGATTTGTCCGATTGCAGTTTTTCCTAGGTTGTTCTCTTTTAGTGTTGGTACAACAACACCTAAAGAAATAGTTGAAATAATTAAAGTCATGAACATTGCATTATCTACAAATCCTAGCCATACGAATAGTAATGATAGGGCATAAGATAAGATGAAAATAAATAAGAAGATAATGCTTGCTGCTTGAAATGTATTTGGTTCGTTTGTCGTATTTTTTTTCCCTTTTTGTTTAAAGATAGAAAAATCAATTTCTAAACCGCTTAAGAACATGAGGAAGATAAATCCTAATGTTGATAAAACTTGAAGCCACATATCTGGCTCAATAATATTAAACCCACTTTTACCTACAAAGATTCCTGCAATAATTTCTGCAACGACAACAGGAAGTGCTTTTAATTTAAAGCGTTGTAACAAAAGGGGAACGAAAAACGCGATTGCAACGACAACCATAAGTGATAGAACAGAAGTATGATGTTCCATTGCGTTCTCTCCCTTCAAATAAATATAGTACCTATTTAGCCATATAATAGGTAGAAAAGCAACGCATATGGATTCGATTTCATAAAGAAAGACTTTTCTTAACATTTGTCATAATAAGTATATTCTTCATGATTCTGCTGTTAATTCTGTAATGTGGATGTAATGGGGGAGGAGAATAAAAAAAGACTGCTGAGATTCCTCAGCAGTCTTTTTCATGTACATTACATTGAGAAGAAGATCCATACAGTTAAACCAACTGTTGCAGTTGCAACGAAGAAACTGTATATCATTGTAAGAATTTGAACTCTTCCTTCTCCTTCTTTTAAATGCATGAACATAATTAATTGTAACAATGCTTGCGCAACAGCCATTATGATAATAGTTGTTAAGACTGTTGAGAGTGGCAATGTTGTGTAAAGTGCCACGTATAACGCTAGAAACGTTAATGCAAGCGATAAAATAAATCCGAAAACGTGTGACCAAGGGAATCCGCTATGCGCATGCCCGTTTGCTTGATTGTTGTTTTGAGCCATCTACGCCACCATCCCGTTCAAGTAAACTAGTGTGTAAATAAAGACCCAAACAAGATCAAGGAAATGCCAGTATAAGCTGATAATGAATACTTTACGAGCTGTAACTGGTGTTAAACCTCGTTTTAAAATTTGGATAATAACACAAATTGCCCAAATGATACCGCCTGTTACGTGGGCTCCATGCGTTCCAAGAAGAACGAAGAATGCAGATAGGAAAGCACTTGTTTGAATTGTTGCGCCTTCACCGATGTACATAATGAACTCTTCGATTTCAAAGAATAGGAAACCTGCACCTAAAAGTAATGTAAGGATGAACCATCCAAGCATTGCTTTTTGGTTGTGCTTACGCATTTCGTGAATTACGATACCACATGTGAAACTACTTGTTAAAAGTAGTAATGTTTGAATTAAAAGCGTTTTAAGTTCAAACAGTTGCGCTGGAGTTGGGCCATCTGCCGTACGACCAGCAAGGACTAGATAAGAGGCGAAAAGTGTTGCGAACAGCATAATTTCAGCCCCAAGAAAAATCCAGAATCCTAGGATATTCAATCTGCTTTGTTCGGATTGATATTCCAAAGGTAAGCTTTTATCTAAAGCCGCCATGTCATTTCACCTCTCATGCTATATGTTCTGTTTCTTTAATTTCATCAACACTTACGTAGTAGCCATCATCATAATCGAATGAACGATAGATTAAGCAAGCTAAAATACCAACGCCGCCGATTGCTGCAAGCCAGAACCAGCTAAATACTAATGCGAAACCTGCAAGACCGAAGAATAAAGACGCAATAATAGGCACACCAGAGTTACTTGGCATGTGAATTGGTTTGATATCTTCTGCTGCTGGTGTAACTGTTTCTCCGCGTTTTTTCATGTACCAGAAAGCATCAGCTTCTTTGATTTCAGGAAGTTTCGCGAAGTTGTAATGTTGTACAGGAGATTGAGTTGCCCATTCAAGTGTACGGCCATCCCATGGATCTCCAGTTGTGTCACGTTCACCGTGACGTGCACTCCAAATTACGTTGTAGCAAAGAAGTAGGAAGCCAATACCCATCATTACCGCACCAACAGATGCGATTTGGTTTAGCCATCCCCATCCAAGACTTTCAGAGTAAGTGTACATACGACGAGTCATACCGTCTAAACCTAAGAAGTACATTGGGAAGAAACAGATGTTGAATCCGCTCATAAAGATCCAGAATGTCCATTTACCTAGGCGTTCATTTAACATATGACCAGTCATTTTTGGATACCAGAATGTGAATCCAGCAAGCATAGCGAATACTGTACCTGCGATTAATACGTAGTGGAAGTGAGCGATTAGGAAGTAGCTGTTATGGTATTGATAATCAGCTGCTGCCATTCCAAGCATAACCCCTGTAACCCCACCGACTACGAAGTTTGGAATAAATGCCAATGACCAAAGCATTGGAACTGTAAAACGGATACGTCCTTTATACAGTGTAAACAACCAGTTAAAGATCTTAACACCGGTTGGAATCGAAATCGCCATTGTCGAAATCGAGAAGAATGAGTTAACCGCTGGACCTGCACCCATCGTGAAGAAGTGGTGAAGCCATACGACGAAACTTAGTAAAGAAATTGCAACCATTGAGTATACCATCGCACTGTAACCGAATAGACGCTTACGTGAGAATGTACTAATGATTTCAGAGAAAATACCGAATGCCGGTAAAATAACGATATATACTTCAGGGTGACCCCATACCCAGAACAGGTTGGCCCATAACATCGGCATACCGCCGCTCGCCATCGTAAAGAAGTGAGCATCGAATAGACGGTCAAATGTCATTAATGCAAGAGCAACTGTTAATACTGGGAAAGCGAAAATAATGATAATTGTTGTAATTAAGATTGACCAAGTAAACATTGGCATTCTCATTAAAGTCATACCAGGTGTACGCATTTTTAAGATAGTAACAAGGAAGTTAATACCGGTCATTAGCGTACCGAGACCTGAAATCTGTAATGCAATTGCGTAGTAGTTATTTCCTACGCCTGAAGTAAACTCTGTACCTGCCATTGGGAAGTAAGAAGTCCACCCAGCGTCTGGAGAACCACCGATTACGAAAGCGATGTTGAATAACATTGCTCCGACAAAGAATAACCAGAAACTTAAAGCATTTAAGAACGGATATGCAACATCACGAGCACCAATTTGTAATGGTACTACAAGGTTCATTAATCCCATAACGAATGGCATTGCCATGAAAAGAATCATTACTGTACCATGCGTTGTAAAGATTCCGTTATAGTGTTCAGCGTTTAAATAAGTTGTTTCTGGGAATGTTAATTGTGCACGGATCATTAAACCATCCATACCACCACGGAATAACATGATAACCGCAGAAATAATATACATGGCTCCGATTTTTTTATGGTCAACAGTTGTTAACCATTCGTCCCAAAGCCATTTCCATTTTTTATACTTTGTTAGTACGAAAATGATTGCTAATGTCACAAGAACGATAGAAGCGTCTGCACCGTAAATAATCGGGTCACCTGTGACAAAGAATTCATCAAGCTTCACTGTGTTCACTCCAATCTGTTGGAATAATAGCTATTATTTTTTGTTTTTGTAGTAGTTGTAATCACAATATTCAAGTGATTTTGGATCTACATAACTTAAGTGGTGACTAGAGAATGTCATACGACCAACTACACCAGGTTTAACAATTTCGTTGTACTTAGCTTCTGTTAGTTTAGGAGCAGTTTCTTGTACTTCTTTAACCCACTTGTCATATTTCTCTTTAGTTTTCGCTTCAACTTCGAACTCCATGTGTGTGAATCCTTCACCAGAGAAGTTCGCACTACGGCCTAGGTAAGAACCTGGCTTATCAGCTTGTAAATAAAGATCCATAATCATGCCATCCATTGTGTACTTCATACCACCAAGTTCTGGTACCCAGAAAGCATTCATTGGGCCGACAGAAGTCAGTTTGAATTGAATTGGTACACCAGCTGGGATGTTTAAATAGTTAACGGTTTCAATTTTTTCCTCTGGGTAACTGAATAACCATTTCCAGTTTGCAGATGTAACATAAATTTCAACTGGTTTAATATGTTTGGACTCTTTCGGAACCTCTTCCGAAGCATAAGTTGCTTTTACTGTTGGAATCGATAATGCGATAACGATAATAACAGGAACAAGCGTCCAAATAATTTCTAGTAATGTGTTACCGTGTTGTTCAGGTGGCTCATAGTCCATATTCTCTGGTTTTTCACGATAACGAATCAAGATGACTGTAAACAGAATGAATACAATTGCGATAATTAATGACATAAGCAAGAATGACCAAACAATTAAATCATACTGTGCTTTTGCAACAGGTCCTTGCGGATTTAATACTGCGAGTTTTTTATCACAGCCACCGAGGAACAGAAGTAATGATAACGGAAGAAGCGAAGCCAACTTCCAAAACGCTTTCTTTAGTTGCACGATTGAAAATCTCCTTTCTCCTTGGATTGAAACTATGCCAATAAAACAATATAAACCTATTAATTTATAGAAGGCAATAGTTTTTGATATATTGTTAAAAAATAGACACAAATGCACACTTTTTAAGGTGAATATCATTTGTAACTTGATTACATTGTAAACTATTTTCCAGAGAAAAACGTGATTGTGAAAATTTTAAGATAAATAAAGTTATACCAGGATATCCAAGAAATAGAAAAAAGCTATCTTATCATAAGAAAGATAGCTGAATATTTTGTATATTTAATTTATTTCTTGTGTGACAGTTCGTGGCTGTTCAAGTTTGACAATTTTTTTATATTTAACTTGGTATAAAATGTAACAAGTAATCATAAATGGAATGCCACAATAAAGAGCAATTCTTTGATCTGGAATGAAAGCCAAACTAACAAATGTAATGAAATTGAGCGAGAACGCTACGATTGGAACTAGTGGATAGAGCGGTGTACGATATTTTAAATCATTTATGTCGCCACCATTTTTCACGAAATTTCTACGGAAGAAAAACTGTGAAGCGGCGATTGACATCCACACGACAACAGCAGCCATCGCTGCAATAGATGTTAAAACTAGAAAGACAGTATCTGCCGCAAATACACTTGTTAATAAAGAAAGACTTGCAAAAATCAGACTGAAAATTAATGCGTTTAGCGGTACACCTCTTTTAGTTAATTTAGTAAACGCTGGACTTGCCATTCCTTGTTTTGCCATCGCCCACAGCATACGAGAATTTGCGTATAGACCAGAGTTAGCAACGGATAATACAGCTGTAATAATAACGAAGTTCATAATGTCTGCTGCATATGGGACACCGGCTACATCAAATACAAGTACAAAGGGACTTTCGACTAGATTAGCCTCTTGCCACGGGAGTAAACCTACAACAACTGATATCGCTAAGACGAAGAAGAAGAGAGTTCGCCAAATTGTATTTTTGATTGCTTTTGGAATTGTTTTTTCAGGATTTTCACTTTCTCCTGAAGCGATTCCAATTAATTCTGTTCCTTGGAAGGAGTAATTTACTGTAATCATCGTAAGAAGAACAGCTAATGCACCGTTTGGAAATAGCCCGCCATTTTCAGTGAAATTATGAAGCATCGGAGCTGGCTTTCCATTAAAGTCTAGTAGACCGAACATAACAGCGCCACCAAGTACGATGAAAATAACAATTGTTGCAACTTTTACACTTGCGAACCAAAACTCTGCTTCTGCATATGCTTTTGCTGATAAAGCGTTTACGAGAAATAGCGCTGCTGCAAATGTAACGCACCAAATCCATGAAGAAACGTCTGGAAACCAGCGTTTCATTAAAATACTTACAGTTGTTAACTCTACGCCAACTGTAACAGCCCAATTTAGCCAATACATCCAACCGACAACAAATCCAAAACCAGGTGAAATGAATTTGCTTGCATAGCTTTGGAATGAACCTGCTTCTGGCATAGCAACGGATAATTCACCAAGACATAACATCGTTAAATACATAACAAATCCACCGACTAAAAATGCAAGAATAGCACCACCAGGTCCGGCATTATGGACAATTTGACCAGATCCCATAAATAGCCCGGTTCCGATAACACCGCCGAGTGCAATCATAAATAGGTGTCTACTTTTCATTGTTCGTTTTAAATCTGTTTGTTCAATTTGTTGATTCATATGCCCCTCACCCCGTATTTTCTTGAATGTGTGAACTTCGTTTTATTCTGAGTTTTTAATCATTAGTGGGGGATGCAACACACACTCGGTTTATTTACTATGAAATGAATGGAGTATGTAAAAAAACGAACTATGACTAAATACTCTAAGAATGTTTGTTAACATGGTGATATCTTCACCATGTTAACAATTTTGATTTTAGCAAAATATTCTGGAAATGTATATTTATTTTTCTTTTTATTAAAAATAATTAGAATTTTTATAATTAATTCTATGAGCGATAATTCACATGATCTTTCTAGCAAACTAGTAAGAAGAAGGGTACAATGATAAGAGTTGTGTCTGTAAAATAATAATTAATGGAGTTTTGTTTATAATGAAAAAGTTAAAATATCTTTTTGTTTTTGGGATTATACTTGCTGCTGCATTTTTTATAGGAAAAGATAAAATTA
This sequence comes from Bacillus sp. 5mfcol3.1, assembly GCF_900114335.1. Classification (NCBI taxonomy): domain Bacteria; kingdom Bacillati; phylum Bacillota; class Bacilli; order Caryophanales; family Bacillaceae; genus Bacillus; species Bacillus sp. 5mfcol3.1. Next base: position 190,183 of record NZ_FOST01000007.1, read on the forward strand.
TGCAAAAGGCGCAAGTTCTACGCTTAGAGTTTCTATCTGAAATGAAAGAAGCAGCTATGATTGAGGATGTTCCGTTTATTAAACAATTACCAGAATTACCTCGAGGATGTGAAGTGACAAGTTTAGCTATGTTGTTGCAATATAAAGGTGTACAAGTAGATAAGATGCAACTTGCTAGCGAAATTCATCGTGTTCCATTTGAACAAAATGGCGTACGGGGAAATCCTTACGAAGGGTTTGTTGGAAATATTTATACAAAGGCAGAGCCTGGATATGGTGTATATAATCAACCAATTTTTAATTTGGCAGAAAAATATGTTCCTGAAAAAGTAATTAATTTAACAGGTAGAGACATGCAAGATATATATAAAGTAATTAGTTCTGGTTCACCGGTATGGGTCATTATTAATACGACGTTTAAGCCGCTAGCTGAAAGTAGTTTTGAAACATGGAATACGAGTTCAGGTGAAGTGAAAATTACATATTATGAGCATAGTGCAGTAGTAATTGGATATGATCAAAACTTTGTATATGTAAATGATCCTCTTAAAAATAATCCGCGTTTGGCTGTTCCGCGAGCAGAATTTGAGAAAGCTTGGGAGCAAATGGGAAAACAAGCAATTACTATTTTATAATAATGAAAAAGTCATCTTTTGGGTGGCTTTTTCTTTTTGAGTTATTATTACAGAAAATTTAGAAGATTCTTTTAAAAGTTAACAATTCACGTTATAATAACATTTAACTTGGTGAAGAAGGAGTGAAGGAGTATGGATGTTGCAAAGGAATTTGTTTTGTCAAAAAATCAGTTAGTTGAGTGGAGAAGGCATTTTCATAAGTATCCAGAGTTATCTTTTCAAGAAGAAAAAACATCGCAGTTTGTGTTCGATATACTTCGGAAATTCCCATATTTAGAAGTGTCACGGCCGACTAAATATAGTGTGATGGCAAAGTTAGTAGGTAAACATCCGGGCAAAACAGTTGCGGTTCGAGCCGATATGGATGCTCTTCCTATTCATGAAGAAAATGAGTTTGATTTTATTTCTACATATAAAGGTGTAATGCATGCATGTGGTCATGATGGACATATAGCGATATTACTTGGGGTTGTACATAAGTTAGTAGAAGAAAGAGAGAAGATTAAAGGGGAGATTCGTTTTCTATTCCAACATGCTGAAGAAAATTTTCCTGGTGGTGCAGAGGAGATGGTTGCTGCAGGTGTAATGGAAGGTGTGGATTATATTATTGGTGCTCACCTTTGGGCGTCGTTAGAGGTTGGGAAAATAGGTGTTATTTATGGTCCTGCAATGGCTGCACCGGATGTTTTTAAAATTAAGATAGAGGGAAAAGGTGGACATGCTGGAATCCCTCATGAAACGGTGGATAGTATCGTAATCGGAACACAAGTCGTTTCGCAACTTCAGCAAATTGTATCTCGCCTCACGAATCCATTAGATTCGCTCGTAATATCTGTTACGCAATTTCATGCGGGGACAACTCATAATGTAATACCAGAGCAAGCCGAGATTGAAGGGACAGTGAGAAGTTTAAGACATGAATTACGAGGTGAAACAGAGAAGAAGATTGAGCGGATTGTGAAGTATATTACGGAATCTTACGGAGCGAAATATACATTTTCATATGAATATGGATATCGACCAGTTGTAAATGACTATGAAGCTACAGAGCTTATTGAACAAACGGCATTACAACTTTATGGAAGGGATAGAGTTGTTCGTTTACAGCCAACGATGGCTGGAGAAGATTTTTCAGCGTTTTTACAAAAGGCACCGGGGACATTCTTTTTTATCGGAGCAGGAAATAAAGAGAAAGGTATTATATATCCTCACCATCACCCTCGTTTTACGATTGACGAAGATGCATTACCGATTGGAGTGGAAGTCTTTGTATCAGCCATTATGAACTTTATAAGTAAAGGAGAATGAGATGAAGAAAATACACATCCTAGCGCTTATTCCAGTTCTTTGTTTAGTAGTTGGGCCAATATTTGCGAATTCAGTTACTCCTTACGTATTAGGGATGCCCTTTTTATTATTTTGGGTATTATTATCAGTGTTTATTACATCTCTTTGTATGGGGCTTGTGTACGTGTTTGATCCTGCTAATAAGGAGGATGTAAAATGACTGCATTACTTATCATTATTTTATTTTTGTTTCTCGCACTATTTTTAGGGATTCGGGCACAACATGGAAAAGATATGAATTTAGAGCAATGGTCAGTTGGAGGAAGAGGGTTTGGCACTATTTTTGTTTTTCTCCTTATGGCAGGTGAAATTTATACGACGTTTACATTTTTAGGAGGAAGCGGCTGGGCATATAGTAAAGGCGCACCTACCTTTTATATTTTAGGTTATGGTGCTCTAGCTTATCTTTTATCGTATTTTTTATTGCCACCGATTTGGAAGTATGCAAAAGAGCATAACCTTGTTTCGCAGTCGGATTTTTTTGCGAAGAAATACAGAAGTAAGGCGCTTGGACTTATTGTTTCAATTGTTGGTGTTATTTCCATCATCCCATATCTTGTTTTACAGTTAAAGGGACTGGGAATTATCGTTTCAGAAGCGTCTTACGGAAGGGTATCACCTGTTGTTGCGGTTTGGATTGGTGCTATTGTTATAACTATATATGTAATGGTTTCAGGTATACACGGTTCAGCTTGGACGGCTGCTTTGAAGGATATTATGATACTGTTTATCGTTATGTTTTTAGGTATATATTTACCGTATCATTATTATGGAGGATTTCAGCCGATGTTTGAAGCTGTAGAAGCAGCGAAACCAGGATTTTTATCTTTACCTGAAGAAGGAATGAGTATTTCTTGGTTTGTTTCTACTATTATATTAACGGCCCTCGGTTTCTATATGTGGCCTCATACATTTGCTTCTGCTTTTTCTGCAAAAAATGAAAAAGTATTTCGTAAAAATGCAACAATTATGCCATTGTATTCTTTAGTGTTACTTTTCGTATTTTTCGCAGGGTTTGCTGCTATATTGCAAGTTCCTGGGTTAAAGGGAGCGGATGTAGATCTTTCGTTAGTCCGTCTTGCTTTACAAACTTTTGATCCTTGGTTTATTGGGATTATTGGTAGTGCGGGAGTATTAACGGCATTGGTTCCAGGCTCTATGCTTGTTATGGCGGCTTCTACACTGTTAGCAAAAAATATTTATCGAACGATCGTTCCGTCTGCTTCAGATAGACAAGTTGCTAAGATGGCAAAATTATTTGTGCCTGTAGTAACGCTCGTGGCAGTTTTATTTACATTTAAAGGAGGGGAAACAATAGGAGCACTTCTCTTAATGGGGTACAGTATCGTTACGCAACTTTTCCCTGCACTTGTATGTAGCTTGTTTCCGCGCCAAATTGTTACGAAGCAAGGAGCGATTGCAGGAATGGGAGTTGGGCTGTTAGTGGTCGCATATATTACCTTATCTGGCTCAACTATAGCTACGATGTTTCCGAGTTTTCCGCAGTATATAAAAGATTTGAATGTGGGCATAGTCGCATTGTTAATTAATATGATTGTGATGTTTGTAGTTAGTGGATTTACAAAAGGTGTATTTATAAAGAAAAACACTACAATAGTAGAAAAGTAATTCGTTTATTGGAGCTATCTTTGCAAAGAGATAGCTCTTTTTTGTATATATTTTCTTCTATTAGCGGAATCTAACTAAAAACTTGTTGAAAAGGAAGTTAGGTGGGGAAATTGTTAGAGCTTGAAGGTAACTTATTTGAAGTTATGAAAGAAATTAGGGATGAGTTAGGTTCACCTAATGATTTAACAATTAGAGAAGTTGTTCTTGCTGGGAGTTTTACACGTTGTGCGGTTGTGTTTTTATGTGGGTTAACAGACAAGGATAATGTTTATAAATATGTAGTTCGTACTCTTCAATATGAAGAAGTGCAAAATGAAGCGGCTGTCGTTCAGACGTTATTGGATCGTTTTATTTCTATTGCGGAAGTGGGTAAGAAGACAACGTTTCCGGATATTATAAATGCGATTTTAGCGGGAGATACAGTTATATTAATTGATAATATTCAAACTGCTATCGTTATTAATAGTAGGGCTTGGGAGAAGAGAAGTTTAGAGCCACCAGTGACAGAAGATTTAATACGCGGACCGAGAGTTGGATTAAATGAAGATATTAATGTGAATAAAATGTTAATCCGACGCAGTTTACGCGATCCAAAGTTGAGGTTCCAATCTTATATTATGGGGAAGCGATCGCAGAAAGAAGTAACCCTAGTATATATAGAAGATATTATTAATCCTCACATTGTAAAAGAGTTAGATCGCCGTCTTCAATCAATAGTGACAGATATTATTTTGGAAACAGGTACGATTGAACAATTAATTCAGGATAATAATTTATCTCCATTTCCACAGTTTTTGAATACAGAGAGGCCAGATAATATTATAGCGTCATTAGCGAAGGGAAAAGCGGCCATTTTAGTAGACGGATCTCCGTTTGCTCTTATTGCACCGCTTGTGTTTGTTGATATTTTTCAATCTGTAGAAGATCATTACGAGCGCTGGGTGATTGGAACGTTACTAAGATTTTTACGTATGGGTTCAGGTATAATCGCGGTTTTGTTACCAGCTATGTATGTAGCACTTGTATCTTATCATCAAGGACTTATTCCTTCTAAACTGGCTTATTCAATTGCAGGTGCGAGGGAAGGTGTTCCGTTCCCAGCATATATTGAAACGTTAATGATGGCCTTGACTATGGAATTAATACGAGAAGCTGGAATCCGATTGCCGAAACCGATGGGACAAACGATAGGGATTGTAGGAGGTCTTGTAATTGGAGAAGCTGCGGTAAATGCAGGGATTGTAAATCCGTTTTTAGTTATTATTATTGCAGTTACTGCGATTGCTACGTTCTCGCTTCCTGTATATAGTATTACGATTACGTTCCGGATTTTACTTTTCGTCTTTGTATTAGCTGCAACTGCTTTTGGGTTGTATGGGATCATTCTAGCTCTGATTGCACTTGCTGTTCATATTACAAATTTAACAAGTGTTGGTATACCGTATACAACTCCAATTGCTCCTGCATTTTATAAAGATTGGAAAGAAGAATTTATTCGCATACCAAAAGCGATGTTGAAAGATAGACCGGAGTACTTACAAACAAAAGATTCTACAATACGTCCAAAGGAGCGAAAATAATTGAAACCATTTGAGTATGGCGATGAAGAGATTGGATCTCGGGAAATTGGGTTTGCGGTATCATCGACCATTATTGGTATAGGGGCATTGTCTATGCCAAGAGATATCGCTAACCAAACTTTATTTTCGGACGGTTGGATTATCTTGCTTTTGGGTGGACTGATTTGCGCAGTTTTAGGCTGGTTTGTGACGAGAGTGGCTATCTTATTTCCGAAACAAAATTTTGTTCAATATACGAGTGCGCATTTGACGAAGCCTGTTGCATACACAATTAGTAGTATTTTAGTATTAACGTTTGCTGCTTTGACAGCGTATGAATCGCGAATGATTTCAGTTATTTCTCAAACGTATTTATTTAGTGATACACCAATACAACTACTGTCTTTTTTCTTCTTATTAGTTGTTATTTATGGAATAGCAGGATCAAGAGCAGCCTTATTAAGGTTAAATGTTTTATTCTTGCCTATTGTTTTAATTGCGATAGTACTTCTTTCTTTATTGAATATAAATTTAATGGAAATAAATAATTTACTACCAGCTTTTCAAACGAAAGTAAGTCAATATGCTGTTGGAGTTAAAAATTCTATTTTTACGTTTATTGGATTTGAAGTAGCTTTATTTTATGCGGTGTTGCTGAATGATAAGACAGCGAAAAAAGCGCCAATGGCAGTCGCGAAAGCGGTGATGGTAAACGTGCTGTCATACATTTTAATTTATGTAACTTGTATTAGCGTTTTTACGTATATGACAACACGTGGATTGACATATCCAACAATTGAATTAGGGAAAGAAATTGAAATTGGTGGAGGATTTTTAGAAAGGTTTGATGCGATTTTTTTTACGACTTGGATTATTACTATTTATAACACTACAGCAATGTATTATGACGTCGCATCTTTATTGTTTTGTGCTATGTTTCCGAAAGTGAAGAAACAAATTTTTATTTTCATAAGTGCCCCTATTATTTTTATGGTGAATATGATACCTAGTAGTTTAAATACTTTATCAAGTTATGGGACTTATTTAGCTTGGATAGATATGGGGTTTGTTGTGTTAGCTCCTTTGCTCGTTTTAATTGTATATAAAATAAAAAGAAGGAATGGTGGAAATGAAACACCTTCTTAAAATTATAATGGTTATGGCTTTAACTGGATTTATGAGTGGGTGTTCTGAGTTAGAAGAGATAGAAGAAAGAGGATTTGTAGTAGGAGCGGCTTACGATATTGTGAAGGAGAAGAAAGCGAATCCAATTATGAAAGGGACCTATCAGATGGTACTCCCCAGTAAATTGTCTCAACAGGGTGGACAAGGGGGTGGGGATAGCGAAAATTATATTAATGTTAGTGCAAAAGCAGATAGTGTATTTGAACAAATAAGAATAATCGCCAAAAAAATTAGTCGTACATTATTTTTCCCTCATATACAGGTGATTATTTTCTCTGAAGAATTACTTTCACATCCATACATTTTACAAAATACGTTAGATGTATATATTCGCGATCATGAGATGAGAAGAAATATTCGTTTGTTCGTTTCTAATAAAAATGCCGAAGCTATTTTAAAACAAAGTGCCAAGCCTGAAAATTTACCGGCGCAGTATATTGATATGTTAGCTGAACACCCTCCGAAAAATGCCCAAATGATTGAGGCTGCAAGAATTGGTGAGGTGCAGGAAAAGATGATCTCTAACCGAAGTTTTGTATTACCTATTCTGGAACTAACAAAACAAGGAGTACAAATGAACGGTGCAGCATTGTTTCGTGGAAAGGATAATAAATGTGTAGGCAATTTGAGTGGGGAAGAAACAGTAGGGATGAATTATATAATAGGCAAAAAAATTGGAGGTTTTTTTACCATCCGTAAAAAGAATCAACTTATTACATATGAAATTCATAAGTTACGTCGAAAAATTAAAGTATCCACAACGAATGCTACAAAACCAAAGTTTGATATTCATTTATCTCTGGAAGGCACATTGGCTGAGTTGCATTTCAGTGATCATAAAAAGGTTTTGAATGAAAAGCGTTTAGAGAAGGATATATCGGAAGAAATGGAGAAGCGTATTCAAAAATCAATTAAACTTGTTCAAAAAAAATATAAGGTAGATGTACTAGAGTTAGGGGAAGTGTATAAGCGACATAATTATAAAGAGTGGAAAAAGGTAAGTAAGAATTGGGATCAAGGCGAAAATTACTTTAGTAATGCTGAAATTACTGTTCACGTTCATCCAACAATTGAACATTCAGGTTCAGCTTTACCGAAAAGAGTGAAATAAGGTGATGAAAGTTGTTTACTGGATTAGGAATTAGTTGCACGATATTAATGGCGGTGCTGCCGGGGGCTATTTATTTCATTCATAAAAAACTCACAACGTATGGAGCACAGCCGTGGAATACTGATGTACAAAAAAAGAAACCTGAATAATTTTCAGGTTTCTTTCGTGCAAAGCATATGTGAAGGGGGATGCCTTCTATGTATGCTTTGCTTTATACAAGCCCTAACCAATGTACCAATTGTGTAGAGAGGAATGTAACAACAATGGCGATAACGGTAGGGATTGCAAACGATAAGAATGTCCATTTTGCACTTTTTGTTTCTTTGTATATATTAACAAGTGTTGTTCCGCACGGGAAATGAAGAAGTGAGAACAACATTGTGTTTAACGCTGTTAACCAAGTCCAACCATTTTCTAGGAATAGATTTTTAATTTGATTAAAATCATCTATTTCAGTTAAAGCCCCAGTTGATAAGTAAGACATTAATAAAATTGGGATTACAATTTCATTAGCGGGTAGTCCAAGAATGAATGCAGCTAGAATAAAGCCGTCAAGTCCTAACATTTTAGCAAATGGATCTAGAAAGTTTACAAAATACATAAGTAAGCTTGTGTCACCAATAAAAATATTAGCAAGTAACCAAGTTAATGCAGCTGCAGGGGCAGCAACAACTATAGCTCGTTTTAAAACGTAGATTGATTTATCGAGTGTTGCGCGAACAATTGTATTCCAAACTTTTGGCTTGCGGTACGGAGGTAACTCCAGTGTGTAGTGAGTTGGAACCCCTTTTAAGGCTGTTTTTGATAGTACCCAAGAAACAGTTAATGTCATAATAACACCAATTACAACCATTCCAACTACAACGCCAGCAGTAACCAATGTTTGCATACTGCCTGTATAACCAGCAGCCATAAATAGTGAAGCCATTAAAATTAACATAGGCCAGCGACCGTTACAAGGAACGAAGTTGTTCGTTAAAATTGCTAGCATACGTTCACGTGGTGATTCAATGATACGTGTTGACATAATGGCTGCTGCATTACAACCAAATCCCATTGCCATTGTTAAAGATTGTTTCCCGTGTGCGCCGGATCGTTTGAATAAGCGGTCCATATTAAACGCGACACGTGGTAAGTATCCGTAGTTTTCTAATAGCGCGAACATAGGGAAAAAGATTGCCATAGGTGGTAACATAACGCTAATAACAGCACCGATACCACGGAACAAACCAAGTATTAAAATGCCATGTAACCATTCAGGTGCATGCGCTGCTTGGAACCAAGATGTTAAATATCCTTCGGCCCATCCGAAGAATTCGGCAATCATATCAGATGGTACGTTAGCGCCTGCAATTGTAAGATAAAAAATAATAGATAAAATACCGAGCATAATTGGAAATCCCCAGATTGGAGATGTGAAAATTTTATCTAGTTTTTCGGAACGATATAATTTATCAGTATTTGTATATTGGACAGATTCTTTACATATGCTTGCAGATGTTCGGTAAATATCTCCGACTATATCATCTCGTATATCTTCTTTTGAAAGTGTTTGTGCATGTTGAATAATATAGTCTAATGGAAGAGCTTTACTGGCTGAGTGAGATTCCATTAATTACGACCTCCCTTACAAGTGGTTCATTATGGTGTTTTTGAAGTGTAGTTAAGAAATTTTTATCTCCATCTAATATACGTAACGCAATCCAACGTGCTGGATACGTATCACCGAACACTTTATAAATTTGTGGTTCTAATTCCTGAATCATATTTTCGATTTTTTCGCTGTAAGTAATTTTAATTGGTGTTGGAATTAGTTTTTTATTTGCTACTTTTGCAATAACATTTAGCAAATGACCAATGCCTACTCGGTTACGTGCTGAAATTTTAACGACAGGTACACCAAGTGATTTTGCTAATTTCTTTTCATCGATAACAATCCCTTTTTTCTCGGCTTCATCAATTAAGTTAATGCAAATGACTACATTATTTGTCATCTCCATCACCTGGAGTGCTAAATTTAAATTTCTTTCCATAGCAGTTGCGTCTATGACAACTACAGTTACTTCTGGTTTTTCAAATATAATATAATCCCTCGCTACTTCTTCGTCTGCGGAATTTGAGTATAGTGAGTAAGTTCCAGGTAAATCTATTAATGTATAATTACTTCCGTTATGTTCATATTCTCCTTCAGCTTTTAAAACAGTTTTTCCCGTCCAGTTTCCAGTATGTTGTTTTAAACCTGTTAAAGTATTAAATAATGTACTTTTCCCGGTATTCGGGTTACCAGCTAAAGCAATACGATGTTTGCTCATCTGAAATCATCTCCTATTAATACCCCGAAAATAAGGGAGCTTTCTTCTTTGCGCAGTGCAATAGTTGTGTTGCTCACTTGATAAGCGACCGGATCTCCAAGTGGACTGCGTTGCAATACTTTAATCGTTGCCCCTGGGATAAATCCCAAATCTAATAAACGTCGTTTCATAGTTCCTTCTAATTGTATCTTCTCAATTTGTACAAACTCCCCTGTTTTAAACTCGGAAAGGGGTTTAGTATTAGCCGATACCATAAAAGTTACCTCTTCTCTATATTTTTAGTGTTAGTTTAAAAAGTTTCCTTAGGTAAACTTTTTGTTAGTAATATAGTAGACTACATTGGATGATGCTGTCAATTAGTACTTTAAAAATATTCATTTAATTTTAGAATTGTTCCAATTTATTTAGTTGTACTAAAAAATATTACTGAAATTCTTTTTAATGTGCATAAATTAGGCGTGAAAAAGTTACAAAATACAGCGGAATTGTAAATGTAACTTTAACTAAAAGGGAAAAAGAGAGAAAAACATTTACATTGAATTTACATTGTTAAGAATAAATTTACATTACAGCATAGTTAGTGTGGTTTTTGTTTGCTTCTTTAACTACAAATGTTGGGATTCCTAGCTTTTGAGGATGATTATCGTCATTTACTTAAAATTAAAAATTGCTTAACACTCACATAATATTGTTGTCCTACAATGAATTTGTGTTCGAAAGAAAATGAATTCGAAAAGTGATAATCCAAATGGGGGTACAAGACATGGTTATGAAAAAAGGTATTAAATTTTCTTTAGCAGCTTTAGTGGTAGCAGGAGCATTAGTTGGGTGTGGGAAAGCAGAAGATACAACTAGTAAAGAAACTGCTAAAGGAAGCGATAATACAAAACAAGAATTATCAGGTACGATTGCAGCAGCTGGTTCTACAGCTCTTCTACCTCTTGCGGAGGAAGCTGGAAAGAAATTCATGGAGAAAAATTCAAAAGTTTCTATTCAAGTTCAAGGTGGCGGTAGTGGAACTGGGATTAACCAAGTAGCATCTGGTGCAGTACAAATTGGTAATTCAGATGTTCCGTCTGGAGATAAAATAAAAGATGCTGAAAAGGCGAAAGAATTAGTAGATAACAAGGTAGCGGGGATTGCATTCGCTCTTGTCGTAAATAAAGATGTAAAAGTTGATAACTTAACAGTGCAACAAGTACAAGATATCTTCACTGGAAAAGTAACAAACTGGAAAGAAGTAGGCGGAAAAGATGAAAAAATCAACGTAATTAATCGTCCGGCTTCATCTGGTACACGTGCTACATTTGAAAAAACGATTATGAAAGACGCGAAAATTAATGATGGAACTGGTACAACACAAGATTCTAACGGTGCAGTAGAGCAAGCTATCAATTCTACTCCAGGTTCAGTAAGCTATTTAGCGATGTCTTACATGGTTGGAGATAAAAAAGGTGCACTACAAACAGTGAAAATTGATGGTGCTGAACCGAAAGTTGAAAACATTGCGTCTGGTAAATATCCATTCTGGTCTTACGAGTATATGGTAACAAAAGGTGAAGCGAAAGAAGCAACAAAAGCTTACATCGATTATGTAAAAGGTAAAGACTTTGAAAAGCAAGTAGAAGATATGGGCTACATTCCAATGTCTAAATTAAATAAGTAATAAAGTTTTATGGGGCTGGCTGCAAGGCCAGTCCTGTTCATTTCAATCTGTGAAGTGGGGTCTGTCCTGTGATGAAGGGGAAAAAACAAATTAATTACGTGAAAAGTGAATATATAGGAAGATCACTTGTTACGTTTTGTGGTATTTTTATTGTTTTAATTACATTAGCTATTATTGCGTTTATTTGTGGTAAAGGTATTCAATCTTTTACACAAAGTGGTATCTCATTTACTGAGATGTTAACATCGACAAAATGGAATCCAAATGCTGATCAAGGATCCTTCGGGGCTTTAATTTTCATTGTAGGTTCAACGGTGGTTTCGTTAGGTGCGGTTATTATTAGTGCACCAATTGCTATAGCTCTTGCTATATTCATGAATTTAATTTCGCCAAAGTTTGGAAATAAAGTATTGAAGCCTGTTCTAGAATTGTTAGTTGGTATTCCTTCGGTTGTATACGGATTATTAGGGGTTACGATTTTAGTACCACTATTACGTGATTCGTTTGGGGGAGTAGGCTTTAGTTTAATTGCGGGTATTGTTGTATTAAGTATTATGATTTTACCTACTATTGCTAGTATCGCTTCTGATGCAATACGTTCTGTTCCATTTGATTATTTAGAAGCTTCTTATGGTCTAGGATCAACAAAATGGCAAGCGATTAGCCGAGTGATTGTTCCTGCTGCGAAAAAAGGGATTTTAACAGGTGTTGTTTTAGGCTTAGCGCGTGCTTTCGGTGAAGCGTTAGCGGTTCAGATGGTAATCGGGAATACGATTAAATTACCAGAAGGAATATATAGTCCGACAGCGACGTTAACTGGTATTTTAACAATGGACATGACGAATACATTGAACGGAACTGCTTGGAACAATGCGCTATGGACTTTAGCGATGATTTTACTTGTTATTTCATTCCTGTTTATTTTAGTAATTCGAGCGATTGGGCAAAGAGGTGAGCGATAATAATGAATGCAAGAACGGTAAATAAAGTTTGGACGGGTATCTTTTATGCGGTTGCGGCTTTAGTTGTAGCTTTGCTAGTGTTCTTAGTATTTGAGATTTTACAAAAGGGATGGGGATTTTGGGATCCTAATTTCTTGTTTGGAGAACCAAGCAATACAAGAGCTGGTGGTGGGATTGGTCCGCAGTTATTCAATTCCTTCTACATGCTTGTTATAACACTTATTATATCTATTCCTCTTGGATTAGGTGCTGGAATATATTTAGCAGAGTACGCAAAACAAGGACGTTTTTTAAATTTTGTTCGTCTATGTATAGAGACGATGGCGTCTTTACCTTCTATTGTTGTTGGTTTATTTGGTTTGTTAGTGTTCGTTACAATGACAGGTTGGGGATACACAGTAATGGGTGGTGCTCTTGCTTTAACTATTTTAAATTTACCAGGTTTAACGCGTGTTTGTGAAAATGCGATTTCAGAAGTTCCTCATAATGTAAAAGAGGCAAGTCTTGGATTAGGTGCAACGAAGTGGCAAACAATCGCTCGTATTATTATCCCATCGTCATTACCACAAATTATTACAGGGATTATTTTAGCGGCGGGTCGTATATTTGGGGAAGCGGCAGCATTAATTTACACAGCGGGTTTAACATCCCCGATTTTAAATTCAGCAGCGGATTTCTCAAGTCCTGCGCATCCTTTAAATCCGTTTAGACCAGCTGAAACATTAGCGGTTCACATTTGGAAATTAAATTCTGAAGGAGTTATTCCAGATGCGAAGTTGATTGCGACAAAATCTGCAGCTGTATTAATTATTATGGTATTACTATTCAATGTTATTTCACGCTTGATAGCATCTATATTACACAAGCGCTTTACAGGAACGAAAAGAAAAAGTAAAGCAACGAAAAAGGTAAAAGCGGCATAAATTATAAAGAAGAACTCGCTATTTTATAAGTAGGGGGTTCTTTTGTATTTTAATATAGAAGGAATGGATGTAATGATTGTTGAATTTGTGATTAATTATAAAGAAGAACAGATGTAATTTAGAGAGGAGTTTTAATTTGTTTTTTCTGCAAATGTCAGGTTTTCCTGGGTCAGGAAAATCGACAGTTTCTAAGTATATAGCGAAATTAACAGGTGCTGTAATTATAGATCATGATGTTTTGAAATCCGCGTTGTTAAAATCATTAAAAGTAAAAGGAATTGAATCAACGATTGTTGGTGGGCTTGCGTATGATGCCGAATGGGTATTGATTGATTCTTATTTAGAACAAGGGCATAGTGTTATATTGGATAGTCCGTGTTTATATGAGGGAATGGTTGAAAAAGGAATTAAATTATCAACTAAACATGGTGTGAAATATAAATATATTGAGTGTTATCTTAATGATATGGAAGAGATTAATAGGAGACTGCAAACACGTAAGCGTATGATCAGTCAAATTGAAAAGGTGGAGTCGGAAGTAGGTTTTGAAAAGTGGTTAAATGGTAGTCAAAGACCTTTAAATAATGAATACCTTATTGTGGATTCTAGTAAGCCTATAGAGCAATATGTGGAAAAAATGATGGATTATATGACTAAGTAGAGAAAAGACGTTATCTTCATTTGTGAAGATAACGTCTTTTGTTTTTAAATATCAGGTGTTTCTGTAGAAGTGCTTATTTTCCTACGGGAGCGTCTTTTTCTCCCGATTTTATCTAATAGTTCATACATAACTGGAACGACTACTAATGTAAGAACAGTCGAGACTGCCAAACCGCCGATGACAACGACGGCTAAACTTTTTGATACCATACTTCCTGCTTGGGATTGGCCAAATAGGAGCGGGAGCATAGCAACGATTGTTGTAATAGCTGTCATAATAATTGGGCGTAGTCTAGTAGAACCTGCTTCAAGTAAGGCTTCTCTAGTTTCCATTCCGTGTTCCCGATTTTGTTGGACTCTTTCTATTAATACAATAGCGTTTGTAACGACAATCCCGATTAACATTAATGCGCCAATCAAGGAATTTACATCAACAGGTGTTCGTGAAATGATTAATCCTAAAATACCACCGACAGCAGCTAACGGTAAGGAGAATAGGATTGCAAAAGGAGCGCGTGCTTGCCCGAAGGTGATAACCATAATTAAATATACAATCCCGATTGCAATCCCCATAATTTTGAATAAATCTGTAAAATTCTCTTGCATAGATTCAGTAGCTCCTGCGATATTTACTTTTGAACCGCTAGGTAAATCTAAGTCAGTTATCGCTTTATTTACTGCTGTGTTTACTTTACTCAAATCTTCATTTGAAGCTTCGGCGGTAATTTGAATTGTTTCTTTTCCGTCTTTATGGAAAATTTCTGTTTGCGTTTGTTTTTCTGAAATAGTTGCGATGTCTTTTAAAGGAATTGGTCCATTAGTAGGTGATAGTATGTTTGTATTTAAAATATCTTCTTGTTTAGTAATGTTTTCCTTTTTATGTTCTATCATAATAGTAGTTTTTTCATTATTAATTGTAATTTCGCCAATAGGTGATTTCTTCATAAGGAATGATACTTGTTGCGCAGCTATTTCTGGTGTTAAACCTAGTTGTTCAGCCTTTGTTTGATCAATATGAATTTGCCATTCTTTCTTAGAGTCTTCTAAATTCGTTTTTACTTTAGAAAGATCATCCATGCTTTTTAGTTTTGTTTCGACGATAGTAGCCGCCTCTTTTAAATCCGCTTCGTTAGTAGCTGTTACGTTAAATTGTAAGTTGTTGCCGCCGCCAGAGCTTGAATAACTTGTTTTTATATAATCAAGTTCAGCAGGCTCAAAAGTTTTATTTTCCTTTTTTAGCTCTTTAATATATTGATCAATATCAGAACCTTTTTTAAAGACTACAAATATACTAGCAAGGTTATTTTTAGTTGTTTGCCCCCATTGTGCATCTTCTGCGCTAGATCCCATTCGTAAAATAACGTCTGTTACATATGAATTAGAAAGTAATTTCTTTTCGAAATCGAATGCTTTTTGTTTTTGAGCTTCAGCATTATAATCGGCTGGAAATGTCATGTTAATAGATAACATTGTGTCATCCTCAGATTTTATGTTTGCTTTCGGTAGTAATATATAGACTGCAATCGATCCTGCAAATAATAAAAATGCAGTAAGTAGAATAATGAATTTATGAGAAAGAGACCACTTTAACGTAGCGACATATCGTGATGAAGAACTTGACTTTCGATGCTTTGTTTTTTTGAGTAGTAAAAAAGCCATAAGTGGAACGACTGTGAGTGCAACGATTAAGGATGATAGAATAGAATATACAACTGCTAATACCATAGGTAACATTAATTTTCCGATTGCTCCTGATACGAGGCCGATAGGTAAAAAAACAGCGACCGTTGTTAAAGTAGAAGAAGTAATTGCGACGGCGACTTCTTTCGTTGCATCAAGAATAATATTTTTAGAGAAAGAATCTTTTTGTAAACGGCGGAAAATATTCTCGATGACAACGATACTATCATCGACGAGACGTCCAACCGCAACAGCTAAACCACCAAGGGTTAAAATGTTAAGTGTGATGTTAGATTGATGTAGTAAAAAGAGTGTTAATAAAATAGATAATGGAATACTGACAACAGCGATGAGTGTTGTTCGGAAGTTACGTAAAAAGATTAAGATAATTAGAGTTGCAGCGATTGCTCCAAGTATTACTTCTTTTCCCATGCTAGTAACAGCATTTTCAACTTGTTCATGGGTTGAAGCCAAAAGTTTAATAGAAAATTGATCTTTATATTCCTTATCTATCTCTTTAACTTTTTTATCAATCTCTTTTCCAATGGCAACTGCATTTTTACTTGGTTCTTTCATGATGATTAATCCTGTGCCTTCTTCTCCGTTTATATGTGAGATTGTATCGTAGTGTTGTTTAATTTCAATTTGAGCAATGTCTTGCAATTTCACTTGGGGTGCCACAGTGATGTTTTTAATGTCATTTACATTTTTTATGTCCCCAATGACGCGGAGGTTGTATTCTTCCTGATTAACAGTAATTGCCCCAGCTGGAGTAGAAGTTTCTTTTCCTTGTAAAACAGTGAGTACCTGCTGTGATGTTACGTTTTTGTTTTTTAATTGGTTCGGATCAAGTACGATAGATAATTCAGAGGTGGATTTTCCGAAAAACATAACATTAGCAACACCATCAATGTTTTCGAGTTGTGGTACGATTTCTTTTTCAATTTGTTTTTCATCTGCTTTTGAAAACCCGTTTTGTTTCTGGATAGTAATTTGGGCGAGTGGAATCATAGAAGTGTTTAGTTGACTAACTACGGGCTTGGTTACATCTTTAGGTAATTTAATTGTATTGACGGCTTTTTCGACTTCGCGTGCTGCATCTTTCATGTTTGCTTTTGATGTATACGCAATGTCGATACGTGATAATCCCTCGTATGTAGAAGAAGTAATGGTGTCGATGTGTTCTAAATTGCGAAATTGTTTTTCGAGAGGATCAGTTACATCCTTTGTCATCGTTTCAGCGTCGAGTCCTTGAGATAAGGTTGTGACGGTAATTGCTGGATTGTCGATACTTGGTAAAAATTCCATAGGTAATTTAGAGCCGGAATAAACACCGAGTATGGAAATGAGAAAAATCATGATGATAATGGCAGCTCGGTTTTTTAATGAAAACTTTGTTAACCTATCCATAAAATAATTCCTCCATTGGTTTATTTATAGTTGAGTACATCCTTTCTTACTATATAACAAAAAATGGATATTTTTCATTAATTAAATGTAAAAAAATTCTAATAATATTCTTAAGTTTATATTTGCATTGGAATTGTTTAATGTGGATGGGATTTTTTCTTACGGCTAAGTTATATCGTTATTCTATAGAAGGATAATTATTATAAACTTTAATATAGAAGAGAATGAAAACCTGGGAAGGTATTGTGAAATGCAATTTGGTTGAATGAAGTGTAGTAGTATACAATCAGAATAACTATTTTTAGTAGGAAGGATAATAATTCTTTCTATAGAAGAAAGTAGGATAGATAATTTTTTTGTGTTTTTTATAAAAAACACTTGTTATTTAAAAATCATGATGGTATATTAATAAACGTCGCTGATGCGGAAACGCAGAAAACGACAAAAAAGAAATTTATAAACTTAGTTGACATCGAAAAATGAAGATGTTAATATGATGAAGTCGCTTCTGAAGCGGCGGACAAGTTCTTTGAAAACTGAACGAAACAAACAACGTGAAACGTCAATTTTTATTTTTAGATGCTAGACAAACTAACTTTATTGGAGAGTTTGATCCTGGCTCAGGATGAACGCTGGCGGCGTGCCTAATACATGCAAGTCGAGCGAATGGATTGAGAGCTTGCTCTCAAGAAGTTAGCGGCGGACGGGTGAGTAACACGTGGGTAACCTGCCCATAAGACTGGGATAACTCCGGGAAACCGGGGCTAATACCGGATAACATTTTGAACTGCATGGTTCGAAATTGAAAGGCGGCTTCGGCTGTCACTTATGGATGGACCCGCGTC
>NZ_FOST01000029.1:0-11519 GCF_900114335.1 Bacillus sp. 5mfcol3.1
TGAAGATTAATCTCTTCATTATCATAAGAGAATAACTTCGTACCTTTCTCTACCTCTTGTCCCTCTTTTACCTCAATATCTTTCACTTTTCCTTTAGCCGAATCCGCATAGAAACTTTCAATATTCCCAGGCTTCACCTGACCAGAAACTAACTTCGTATTATTCAGCTTACGCTCTGTCACTTTCTCAAAACTTACAGCATCTGTATTCGTTATACTTTTCTTCTTACCCTGCATCATATAAATATTAATAAACACAACAATAGAAATTAACAAAAGAGAACCAATAATAATAAAACGTTTTTGTTTTTTTCTCTTTAAATGAACTTTATCTAAAATCATAATTTTCTCCTTTAAACCGTGTTTTTTAAAACTATTTAAATTTTTATACAATAGTAAAAATTAGTCAATCTAAAATTCTCAATATGCAATTATGCATAAAAGTAGAAAATTAAATGTATATTCTGATATCCTAATGGAGGAATTAATTCTAAAATTTGTAATATTCAGGAGGAATTTGGGATGTTATTTAACGTTGTGTCAAAATTAGGTTGGACAGGGATTACTATTGGAACAGCTAATACACTTATCGGAGCACTTATGACTGGTAGTGATATCTGGACTGCAATTTCAGTTGCTGGTTTAGCATTTGGTGGTGGAATTGGTACAGCTATTTCTACAATTGGTAGAAAAGCTATCATGGAAGTAGTAGAAAAAGTAGGCAAAAAGAAAGCTGCACAGTGGTAATATAAAATAATAAATGCTTTTAGAAATATTTATATTTCTAAAAGCATTTACCATAAAGACATAATTCATCGGGGTAATAAAAATGTGGAAAACTCTATCTGTATATATAAAACTTAATTTCAAGTATACTCTAAAAAGAAAAATTGAAGTATTAGACAAAAAAATATTTAGTAAATTAAAAATCGATACAAAAAAATATTTCGTTTTAACTTTAGCAATTTTATACTTAATTGAATGCGCTTTATTAATGTCTATAAGTGGATTAATAACAAATCAACTAAAAAAAGCTTTTTCAATAGAATCTGTAGTTTATTATTACTACGCTTTTTTATTTTTATACGCTTCATTCCTTCCAATAATTTCAAGAACCTTCAAATTAATAACCCCATTTGACAAAGATTTATTATTTAAATCGCCACTACATAATAATAAAATTTATATAATGCTATGGCTAAATGATTTTATAAAAAATAGCCCAAGTTTCCTAACTTATATTGCCATAGGTATAGGAATTAGCTTTCATCTTAATAACAAATTATCATTTTATACAATTACAATTTGTTTAATCTTAATTAGCACTATAATTTCTTATATCTCACAACATATTTATATAAGTTTAAAAGTAAAAATGATTCAACAAGGCTATGGATATAAAGCTTTTATAAGTTCAATATTTATAGGGATTTTCACCTTATTCGTAACAATCCTTATTGCAAAATTATTTATCAATCTAAGTGTTCCATCTTTTAAACTATTAATCAATAAAATTAAATTGAATCATTCTTTTACTTGGGAAAACTTTTTATCAATACTAAACAATACAATGCTCAGTATAGGTGAATTTATTAGAACTATCATCGATAGTTGGGCACCTAGCGCAATAGCTACTAGAATACTTTTTAATAACTTACAAAAAACAGATATCAAACTAATCCTATTATTAATATTAATAATAATTATTATGTTACCAATAACTCATAAAAAATCAGGATTTTGGTATAGAACAGAATTTAATAAAATTGTCACTAAAGTAAGTGGATGGATCCCACATTATGGTGTTTTTTTACAAAAAATAACAAAAGATTTTTTAGTTAAAGTACAACTAAAAAAATTATTTAGAGACAACGAACAATTATCTAAACATTATACGTTCTTTTTTATTGATTTTAGTATTTGGATGTTTGGAGGATTAGCTTTTACTTTATCAAACTATAGTTCTTCTGAACTTTTCCAACTATTCGGAAGTTGTTTTATTATACATGCAATTACTAGAGATGCATTTTCATCAGGAAATACTCTATTCCCTGGACACTTAAATTTCGACTCAGATGGGAGAAGTGTTAAAATTTTTCGTCTATCTGGAACAAATCTCTACAAATTATACAAAGCAAAAATTAAAACACAACGTTTATTAGGAATACATGAATCATTAATAGGTTTATTAATAGTAATAACTATATTCAAGACAAATTATTACACATTATCTATAATAGGTCTGATTTTTATATTGAATTTAATAGTGAGCCCACACTTCTCATTATTACCATCATATATTAGTCCACACTATAAAAGACAACATTATACGGAAACCGGAACTTATAAAGAACAAGAAATTCTTGGCGATTCAATTTTCAATCGAATCACAAATTTGATAAATATAGCTATTACATTTCCCTTTTTAGTAGCTTATTTAGCAAATATAAAATTTATATACTTCTATATAATATATAGTCTATGGATAATACTTATAATAATAATTGCAATAATATTTATACATCTAACATGTAAAAAAAATAGTTCATTGATTAATAAAGGAGATATTATTTCATGATCCTAAAACCTTTAAAAAAACAATTTATTTTAGCAGCATTAATATATTTCGGAACAGTATTATTTGGAGTTTTTTCATATTTTATAGTTCCATATGATTTAGGGGAAATGGGAATTAATACTAAGACTAATTGGTTAGAATATTTCATTCATAATGGAACAATTAATCTAATAATTATATTTAGCTTTTTATCACTTGGTTTAATAACTGTTGGTTCACTTTTGTTAAATGGCATAGTAATGGGATATATGTTTGGTCATGCAATTCAAACAAATGCTGTAATGAAATTTTTATTATTATTAGCCCCCCATGGAATCATAGAAATTCCAACTGCATGGTTAGCTAGTGCGGTATCCTTTTTTATCATTTCATATACTATAAAAAAGATAAAAAACAAAGAAAAAATAGATTTTAAATTTCTTATATTTACAATTTTAAAATACACAATTATAACTGAAATTTTAATTCTTATTGCAGGAATTATTGAAGAAAACATAACTTTAATCTCATAAAACAAGGAGTGTTTACCATTTTATTGGAAGTGTGTAACGTTAATAAAGATTATGGAGATAAAACTATTATTGAAAATTTAAATTTAAATTTGAATAATAAAGAAATCATAGCAATTATGGGTTCCAATGGAATAGGAAAAACTACATTACTAAACATAATTACAGGATTAATAAGACCTGATTCAGGAGAAATTTATATAAAAAAAATAAACCCTTTTGATGATGTAAAAGCAAGAAAACATATTGGATATATACCTATAGACGGTTTTTTATATGATCATTTAAACGCTTATGAAAATCTTGAAATGATAGCAAATTTATATGGTATAAATTTCAAAGATATTGATATTATAATGCTTCTAGAACAAGTTGGATTAGAGTTAACCGATGCAAAAAAAGCAACAGGAACATATTCCTTAGGTATGAAACAAAAACTTAATTTCGCATGTGGGCTTATACATAATCCTGATATAATAATACTAGATGAACCATTCAATGGATTAGATCCTAATTCTACAAAAAATTTCAAAAAATTACTGAAAAAATTATCTCAAACAGGAAAAGGTATAATATTTACAAGTCATCTTCCCGAAACAATTATAGAACTTGCAAATAAAGTTGTAATAATGAACAATAAAAAAATTACTGCTCAACAGGAGTTAAACGAAAATAGTAATGTAGCAAAACTATTAGAATGGTTTGAAGAAACATTACATAAAAAGGAGTCTGAAAATAAATGAACCCTCAAAAATCAAAAAAAAATTCTAACATTAATTTCTCTGAAATTTTCGCACTAATCTTCAGTATATGTATTTGTATTTATTTCTTTGGATTTAATTTTAAAATCATTTCTTTATCATTAGGATCACTATTAATATACTTCCTAATTAAATTTATACAAAGAAAACAATAATAGGAGATTATACAATGAATACACAACCAAATAATAATACCCAAAATGTAAACACTAAACTATCAAATATTATTACTAATCCAACCACAAAACTATTAAAAATAAAAGATACACCTAAATTTGGATTATCTTTAATTATCAATATTATATTTACAATGATAATAACTGTAATAACCAGTTACTATATGCTAAAAGACCCTTCCGTTGTCCAAAATGATGCATTTAAAAATATAGAAGGTATATCTTCTAAAAGTATAGAAAATATTGTTTTAGTTATTGGTGGTATACAAAGTATTTTTACAGTAATAATAAATATATTAATTACTTCTCTGTTTACCTTATTATTTGTTAAAATCTTTAAAGGAAAAATAAATTTCAAACAATCGTTTTCTTTAAATACCAATATCTTTACAATCAGTGTATTATCTTCAGCATTCACATTATTAATATATGTAATATTTGGTTTAAATCCTGCAACATCTCCTACTAGTTTAAGTACATTAATTAATGAAGATGGATTTTTAAAAGGATTTATCAATCATATAAGCTTATTTAATATTTGGTCTACTTACATTCTTGTATTAGGATTAAAAATCATAGGAAAATTAGCTTCAAATAAAGCATGGACTATTGCTATGATTTTCTTCATATTCAGCTCTATAGTGGAAGGCATTTCTATGATGATAAAATAATTAAAATTTAAAAAACAAAAAGAAGAACAAACTAAGAAATAATCTTATTTGTTCTTTTTTTATTCAAATTAAAAGTAAAACTTTTAAATAAAAGATGACTCAAAATATTAACCATCTTTCATAGCCCAATACCAATATTCTTATAACCATGAACAAAGTAGAAATTAAGTGTAGAATTCTAAAAAAGAAAGGGGGGGCAAGCTACGAGTTTGGCATGCCAAATCCCAAAACGTTGTTTTTGACCCGATAAAAGATTCCTACAATCTTTACCCTTTTTTCGATCTCAACATTTAATTTCTCATCCAAAAACAGTTGTCGCTTTGCTCGATTTCTTATTTTTATGAAAGTAAACTCTTGAATATTAGTTTACTTTCAAAACTTTAATGAATTTATATATTAAAGTTTAATGTTATAATGTTGTATAATTATTAAAACCTCTTTAAATCAACCGCGCAACCATAAGTTGCGCAGTTAGTAACTAATAACTTCTCGTTTATTTTATCTGTTTTAGATATATTTAAAACACAAATACTACACAAGACAGGTGATCTATCTTATGAATTTATCGTACAACTTAAAACAAAAAAGAGAAGCATATAATTTCTCACAAGAAGAAATTGCACAAAAATTAAATGTCTCCAGACAAGCTATTTCTAAGTGGGAAAATGGAAATTGTTATCCTGATTTAGATAATTTAATTCGATTAAGTGATATATACAATATTTCATTAGATGAATTAATTAAAGGTGATGAAGAATTACAAAAAAAAATTATAATCAAAAACACAAACAACCCATTTAAAAATTCTTCATGGTTTATCGCTATCCCAATTATAGACATGTTATACGGATTAATTGCTATGGTTTTAAGCCACTTTTAAAAGTCATTTATAAAATGACTTTTTTATTTTTCCCTTATTTTTGATCTATTCATTTAACCTTTAAATACTGTATATTTTTTGTCTTTAGCAAATGTAAACTTTTAAATATTAGTTTACATTCATTTTCCCTTAAACATTGACTTCGAACCAAAAAACCTGATATCCTCAATTTACGTAACAAAAGTATACATTCAAAACACTATAAATAAAGAGGTCATAAATCCATGAATAAAAAGCCACATCTTATTGATGTACAACCCATCCGTAGCAAAGAACAGATTGAAGATATGAAATGGGCTCTTAAACGTCATTGTTCCGAAAGAGACTATATTCTCTTTCTTGTTGGAGTTAATACCGGACTACGCGTGAGTGATCTACTCCAACTCGAAACACAAACCATAATAAAATTAAAACGAAAAAAGAGAAAAGAATTCAAAATCAAAGAAGGAAAAACAAAGAAAGAACGCATGATTAACCTTACTTCCATTTTTGATAAGGTATACTCTTATGCTCAAACTCTAGATAACACCTGGTTATTCCCTTCTCGAAAAGGAAATCAACCCATTAGTAAGATCCAGGCTTATCGACAATTGCAAAAAGCCGGAGATTTTGCCGGTATAGAATCCATCGGAACCCACACTATGCGCAAAACCTTCGGCTATTGGTTCTATAAACAAACAAAAGACGTAGCTATGTTACAAGAAATTCTTAATCATAGTACACCACAAATTACACTTAAATACATTGGTATCAATAAAGAGGAAAAAGACAACGTTTTAGATATATTTTATATCTAAAACGTTGTCTTTTTCTATTATCAACATAAAACTAAAAAATCAAATATATATTTTATATTCTTGTATTTTCATCATCAATAAACTTATACTAAAAAAGCAGAACTCCTATAGAATATAACGTTCTGCCATAAACAAAAGCGTTTGATTTTTTATTCTATAGGGCGGCCAATCGCCGTAAAAAAACTATAGAAGGAGGTGTAAACATGAATACATTGAGGAGCATAACAAAAGTTCGATCCTCAAGTAAAAAATCATACAACTGTAAAGCAAAAAACAGTTAATTGATCCAAGATTCTACGCCTAGAACGGAATAGTTTGTTCTTATAAAATATCACTAACCTATTAGTAAAAACTACGACAAACAACTATTTGGTTGGCCCCAATAAGTTGTAAAAGATTTGTCTCAAATCTAAAAGATCTACCCTAAAAACTACGACAAAAAGGCTCTTGAGATGGCACTCAAGAGCCTTTTTTTAAATAAAAAAATCTAGTACGGCTTTTAAAACCATACTAGATTTTTGCGTGTTCTACTTGTTTCTCCAGTCTTTGACT
Organism: Bacillus sp. 5mfcol3.1; assembly: GCF_900114335.1. Classification (NCBI taxonomy): domain Bacteria; kingdom Bacillati; phylum Bacillota; class Bacilli; order Caryophanales; family Bacillaceae; genus Bacillus; species Bacillus sp. 5mfcol3.1. Next base: position 6,924 of record NZ_FOST01000029.1, read on the forward strand.
TTAATAGCACTAATTATCAGGTCTACGACAACCCAATACAATCTAATCTTACCGTGGTCAAACACGATTGGCAGTCGCTCCCACTTCTAGATTTACAATTAGAACTTAAAGGAATCTAAGTAATATAATTACTCACCAAGAAACCACATTTTTAAGAAGAATGTTATAACTCCAGAGGCTATCTGACCTACTACTTTTCCAGCGAAATCAACCCAATTCCCACTGGTTTTTTTTCGTAAACCTGCCTTTTTTTCATTTTCGATTCTAGCCTTTCTAGTTTGTCTCATAAAATATCTACCCCCATATTAGTGTTTTTTTATCAGCACTAATGCAAAGGTAGTAAGATCTAATCTAAGTTTACATTGAAGGTATAATTTTACAAGACTTTTTATTAAATTAAATAATGAAATAATAAAAAACATATTAATAGCAAAGAAATGCTTGTATACTGATCTGTACTGCATTCCCTTATTATATGTATACTATATTTCTATTCTTCTTTTTACTATATGAAAACAAAAAAACTAATCTAAACAACATGCTATATAGCATGAACTTTTGTCTCCTTTTTCTTTTCTTGTTGCTTTTCTTTCAATACATAATCCAACAGTTTCTTAAAATAAATAATTTTAGATTTATTTTCACTAGAAGAATTCAAAATCCTTAATATTCTAATTAAACCCTGCTGTTGAACCTTTAGAGGTATCATAAATTTCCTCTAAACTTTCAAGTCTAAAAAGCGCATAATTAAGAACAACTTCATCTAATTTAAATAGAGATTCTTCTTTCTTTTTTATATCTGAAAAATCATCAAAATTTTTACATAAAAAATTCTGATCTATAAATGAAACTAAATCCTTATCAGAAGAAAGTAATATTTTATTTATTAATTTATCAGTATTCACAATATAACTCCTATCTATCAAATAATATTAACATCTTTCTTAATTATACATATATGTTACTCTAAATCTAAAATCTGTAAAAATAACATGTTTATAGCAAGGGAATGCTTGTAAACTGATCTATACTGCATTCCCTTATTGTATGTATGCTATATTCTTATTCGCCTTTTTCTAACAGTAGAACCACGAATCTTGGCGAAGACATTGGTTTTTGCCCTGTCCTGGGGTCCGTCCTCGCTTTTTATTCCACGGTTCCCTTGACCACGAGCCTCTGAACCCTCAAACTCCCAAAGCTAACCCCAGCGGGCAAAAACCGCCCTTCTGGGGCCACCCCTGGCGAGTTTGCATGAGGGTTCCCCTCATCGTCAAGGAACTTTCGCGGCATAAACGCCAGGACTCAGATTGTAAATCTCAAAAAATCATTTTCCAAATAACCTCGCAAAAAAACCTTTTGATTCCGTAGATGCTGTTAATGATTTTGTTTCTTGTACTTCACGAATTGTTTCAAGCAATTTCTGATCCCGTTTCTCTAACTTATTATCAATATAGTCTTGTTGCTTTTGTAATTGTTCAATTAACAATTTATTAAATTCTTCTTGTTTCTCACTATATTCTCTAAGTTTACTAACTTCATTTTTTAATGATTTTAATTCCTCAGCTAAAATCTCCCCAGCTTCCTTACTAGGAACAGGCTTTATACTCTCTCCACCTGTAGCAAAATAATATTCAATTTGTTTTATTGAATAGTTCTGTTCTCGATGTAATTGCTTAACCATCTTCATTTGCTCAAGAGCTTTTTCATCAAAAATATTGTAACCTGATTCATTCTTCTCTAAAGGAATATATGTTTTTAATTCTTTCATCCAATTCCTTATAACATTTGGTGATTCATCTAAACATAATGCAACTTCTTTAACAGTCATCGCTATATAACCTGGGTTTTCTCCACCTAGGTATTCACTTTTATCCATCTTTTTACCCACCTTTAAAACCTAGATAAAAACCTTGATATTTTTAATATCAATGGTTATTTTCAAAAAAACCAACCTTAGAACCTAAGTATTAAACCTAGGTTCTTACTAATTCATTTTACTAAGGTTTATATCCTCCTGTCATATAAAAATAACGGATTTTTTCATATTTCTAATTCATACTTCATTTAACAAAGATATTAGCCGCGCTACAAAAAATTCTCTAATAACCTTGCAATAAGCCAAAACTAAAATCATTCTTTTGTTTTTTAACATAGTAAATTTCAGCTAAAAGATAAGTCATTTTATAAAATTGGAAATTCCGAATCAAAAAAGAGAGAAGAGCATAAGGGGTTTTTGGGCCCAACTAAGGGTTGGGACTAGGCGGGGCCTAGCTTAAACGTGGGTACACGAAAATTCCCAGGATGTCCACTCACTGACGACACAAAACCCTCTAAATGTTCCCATTATGTCTCTAGATGTAGACTCAGTGAGTACACAAAGTCCCTTTGATGTCTCCATATGAGTACTCACTAACGACATGATATTTTTAATAAATTGCAATCAAACATTACTTTAAAATACTAAAAGAAAACAATTAACATTAATTAAATATAAATCTATAATCTAGAAACAAATAACACCAAAATACAAAGTGCTATTTAAACGCTCCAGAATCCTTTTTAAAATATATAAATCTAAAACAATACTATTTGTCGTTAAAACAAAAATAAACGCTTAAAAAGCAAAATAAACAGGTTTAAAAGAAGGTTTTCCTTTGCTTTTGGGGTTGAGGCTGGTTCGTCGTGTGGGGACGAGCCCCCACGTATTACGTATCTATCAATGTGGTAAGTGAAATTATTAAGCGAAGGCACTAGCGGTTCGGCTCGTATAATAGCAAATTCAAGCCGATGATCATAATAGTTGCTTTTGGATGTATCGGCTTGGTGATATCCAAACTCGAGCCGAAAAAAGTTTTGCAAGGATGTAGCAAAGCGAAAAGGGTGGAGATTTTCTGTAGCAAAGCGAAAGAAAATACAACCCGTTCCTTGCGGAACTTTTAGCTATTTCTATATAGAGTAAGAAGGGACAAGCATACTAACGTCGAAAATCGTCAGTAATACCAAGGGTTTCAGGATTTTTCGTACTTACCGTTTTTGGTAAGTAAACTTACCGTTTTTGGTAAGTACGAATTTAATAAAAAAAGTCTACTTTAAAAGTAGACTTAGAATAATTTAATAGGTAAATTTTTAAGTTGTTTTGGAACCTTTCTAAACATAGCTTTAAGTGTCGGATTAACTTCATCTCTATTTCCTGAAAACATGATGTGAGGATTTATAAATAATGCATATGCTCTAACATTATTATCATCAACACCACTCTCTGAACGAGCTATAATACCTTTATCAATTAACTTCCTAACTAACGGACTAACTTTAGTTTCATGTCTTCCGATTTTTTTAGCTAATTCTCGCTGAGTTAATGGAATTTGTTCTTTTGAATTAATATCACTAACTAAACAATTACTTAAAAAACCTACACACATTGAAATATCTAATAAAAATACTTTTTCAGCATTCGTTAAATAATCAATTTCAAATAAATATTGAATATTTTGTTGAATAATTTGAACAAATTTTGCTTTATTTTTTATTTTACGTTCAGGAACTAATTTCATTCCTCTTGAACTAGCTTTTGCTTGAAGTTCATTCGCTATGTACATTTCTTCTTCTGACAGGATCTTTGAATTCTTGATATCTCTCAATCTTGCATTTTTTTCAGCCTGTTCTAAATTGTTGATATTTGACATAATCTTTCTCCTCTGTCCTAAAATTTTCAACTAGAGAAGAGGAACATTTTATGTTATGATTCTTATAGAAATTAAAAATAAAGATATTCAAAAAACCTCTCCTCTAATTGTTTGTTTGGTCGCTTTCAATTATAACATGAGAGGTTTTTTTATTACCATAAATTAAAAAAACCTTAAATTATGATACTGTTATTATTCATAGCGTAATGCTTCAATTGGATCTAATTTCGCTGCTTTATTCGCTGGAATTAATCCAAAAATAATACCTAACACCATAGAAAATAACACCCCTCCAACAACAACATTCCAAGAAACAAGTGGTGGCCATTTTGCAATTGATGAAACAATATATGCACCACTATATCCAAGACCTATACCTACTAAACCACCTAAAAGTGTTAACATAACAGCTTCAATTAAGAATTGTAACAATATTTTACCACGTGTTGCTCCAAGAGCTTTACGTATCCCAATTTCACGAGTGCGTTCTGTTACAGATACAAGCATAATATTCATTACACCAATACCACCAACAATCAATGAAATACTAGCAATACCACCAATAATCATTGTCATAATATTTGTCATTTGAGAAATACTTTCTTGAATTTCTTTTAAATTCATAACCTCATATTTCCCTGTAAACTCAATAGGCTTACGACTATTTAATACATTCGCTGTTTTTTTTCCAGCATCATCTAAATTATCTACATTTTTAGCTTGAACAGAAATACTATTAATTTCTTCTGTCCCATATAATGTCGGCCATAAGGAAAGCGGAATTAATGCTTCAGAATCTCCTATTTCCATAAATCCTTCTTCTGCTTTATATACACCAATAATTTGCATTGGTTGACCTTTTAATTCCATGATTTTTCCAATAGGGTTTTCTGATTTAAATATTTTTTTT
>NZ_FOST01000019.1:0-20657 GCF_900114335.1 Bacillus sp. 5mfcol3.1
AATCAAACAAAAATGGAAGGAGAATGAGGGATATGAACAGTGAACAAGTGTTTCAAGTAACAAAAACAGATTTATTAGGATCCTTAGGTGGAGCGGTAATATTAACATCATTTATTCTATTCCTTGCAAGTGTATTAGTATGATATATGTAAATACAACCATTCAAAAAAAATAAAGACTCTAACGTATTAGTAAGTAGTTAATATGTTGGAGTCTTTTTTATTTTCTTCTTATATACCTTCAAGTATTAAAGTTACCTCATTATTTAGCATCCATGGCTAATTAGACGCTGCGGTTGCAACTTGATTCAACGAGTAATCAAAAATCCACTGAGTAAAAGCCTGATTGGTGAGGGCTGATTAAAGTTTCACTTTATTTCAAAGAGAAAAAAGTCGAATTTTATATGTAAGAAAAAAAGAGGAATTTGACAGAAAAGATAGAAAATTTTAAAGGTCAGAATTTGTTAGCTTGCTAACTAATTTCTATTTATTTATGTTGGAAGCGTTTTCGGTTGGTTTTAAGTATGGACCATTTAATCTATTTACAGGGGGATGAAGATATTATGAAACAAAAATCTATGGATACGCTAGCTGCACAAATGGAGGACTTTTTTCCAGTACGTGATGTAGATCATTTAGAATTTTACGTAGGGAATGCAAAGCAATCGAGTTATTATCTTGCGAGAGCATTCGGATTCAAAATTGTGGCTTACTCTGGATTAGAAACTGGAAACCGTGAAAAGGTATCTTATGTTCTTGTGCAAAAAAATATGCGTTTTGTTGTGTCTGGAGCTTTAAGTAGTGAAAATCGTATTGCAGAGTTTGTAAAGACTCATGGTGATGGCGTGAAGGATGTGGCACTACTTGTTGATGATGTTGATAAAGCATACTCAGAAGCAGTGAAACGTGGTGCCGTCGCAATTGCTCCACCAGAGGAATTAACAGATGAGGACGGTACATTGAAAAAAGCAGTTATTGGTACGTATGGTGATACAATTCATACGCTTGTAGAGCGTAAAAATTATAAAGGGGCATTTATGCCAGGATTCCAAAAGGTAGAGTTTAATATTCCATTTGAAGAGTCTGGCTTAATTGCTGTCGATCATGTAGTTGGTAATGTTGAAAAAATGGAAGAGTGGGTTAGTTATTACGAGAATGTCATGGGCTTTAAACAAATGATTCATTTTGATGATGATGATATTAGTACAGAGTATTCGGCTTTAATGTCGAAAGTTATGACAAATGGAAGCCGTATTAAGTTTCCTATTAACGAACCAGCAGACGGAAAGAGAAAGTCACAAATTCAAGAGTATCTAGAATTCTATAATGGAGCTGGTGTACAGCATCTTGCTTTATTAACAAGTGATATTGTTAAAACGGTTGAAGCGCTTCGTGCAAATGGGGTGGAGTTTTTAGATACACCTGATACTTATTATGATGAGTTAACTGCACGAGTTGGAAAAATCGATGAAGAAATTGATAAATTAAAAGAATTAAAGATCTTAGTAGATCGTGATGATGAAGGTTACTTACTACAAATCTTTACGAAACCAATTGTAGATCGCCCGACTTTATTTATTGAAATCATTCAACGTAAAGGTTCTCGTGGATTTGGTGAAGGAAACTTTAAAGCGTTATTCGAATCAATTGAAAGAGAACAAGAGCGTCGCGGAAACTTATAAGATTTATATCCACCAGCAAAAGTCCCTTTGCTGGTGGAAATTTCATTTTTATAAGGAGGAATCAGGATGAAATTTGTTACATTTCGTCTTCCTTCAAAAGAAATACGGGCTGGATGGCTTGAAGGTGACAAAGTAATAGATATGAATCTTGCTAGTGAAGGGAAAATCCCTTCTTCTATAATGGCTTTTTTAGAGAAAACGGATGAGTATGTAGAAGTAGTGCGGAATATTAAGAATCCAAATAAGGGTATATATGCTTTAGAAGAAGTACAATTGACAGCTGCTCTTCCTAATCCGAGTAGTATTCGAGATTTTTACGCATTTGAACAACATGTAAAAACAGCTCGTGGACGAAGAGGACTAGATGTTGTGCCTGAATGGTATGATATTCCGGTTTTTTATTTTACTAATCATCGTGCTGTAATTGGTTCCGGTGATTTTGTAATTGGTCCGAAAAAGTCTAAAAAGCTTGATTACGAGTTGGAGATTGCTTGCGTAATAGGAAGAGAAGGGCGAAATATTTCTCGTGAGCAAGCAGAGGAATATATTTTTGGTTATTGTATTATGAACGACTGGAGTGCGAGAGACTTACAAGCAACAGAAATGAAAGTAGGTCTCGGTCCTGCGAAAGGAAAGGACTTTGCAACTTCGTTAGGAGCACATCTTGTTACGAAAGAGGAATTAGATGTTTATCGTAATGGTGATCGATATGATTTAGAAATGACTGCTCATGTAAATGGAAAACTATTATCAAAGGGAAACTTCCAAGATATTTACTATACATTTGCTGAAATGATTGAACGTGCTTCAGAGGACGTGACGTTATATCCAGGAGATGTGATTGGTTCTGGGACAGTAGGAACAGGCTGTATTTTAGAACTTGGTACAGAAGAGTGGCTACAAGATGGAGATGTTGTAGAGCTGTCGATTACTGGTTTAGGTACACTACGTAATACGATCAAAAAAGAAAAGGAAGCGGGTGATGGGCATGTTTTATCGTCACATGGGAGAACTACCTCATAAACGACATGTACAATTTCGTAAAAAAGATGGATCGCTTTATCGTGAACAGGTAATGGGAACGAAAGGATTTTCTGGTACGCAGTCTATTTTGTATCATCACTATATGCCAACAGAAGTAGGTCATTCTGCATTATCGCATTCTTGTCAGTTGCAGTATGAAGAGGATGTTGCTCTTTCTCATCGCCACTTCCGAACGAAAGAAAATAAAAAAAGTGGTGATGCAATAAGTGGACGAAATTTCATACTTGGAAATGAAGATTTGTTAATTGGAGTAGTGAGCCCAACAGAAAAAATGGATTATTTCTATCGTAATGGTGATGGCGACGAAATGTTATTTGTTCATTATGGAACAGGGAAAATTGAAACAATGTTTGGAACGATTCACTATAGAAAAGGCGACTATGTAACGATCCCAATTGGAACGATTTATCGTGTTATTCCAGATGAAGGAGAGACTAAGTTTCTTGTTGTAGAGGCGAATAGCCAAATTACAACGCCGCGTCGTTATCGAAATGAATACGGACAATTGTTAGAGCATAGCCCGTTTTGTGAAAGAGATCTTCGTGGTCCAGAAAAATTAGAGACCTATGATGAAAAAGGCGAGTTTGTCGTAATGACAAAATCAAGAGGCTATATGCATAAACATGTTTTAGGACACCACCCGTTAGATGTTGTTGGATGGGATGGCTATTTATATCCGTGGGTATTTAATGTAGAGGATTTTGAACCAATTACAGGGCGCATTCATCAGCCACCGCCAGTACATCAAACATTTGAAGGGCATAATTTTGTTATTTGCTCTTTCGTACCACGTTTATACGATTATCATCCAGAGTCAATTCCGGCACCATATTATCATAGTAATGTTAATAGTGATGAAGTTCTTTACTATGTAGAAGGAAACTTTATGAGTCGCAAAGGTGTGGAAGAAGGTTCTATTACACTTCATCCGAGCGGGATTCCCCATGGGCCGCATCCGGGGAAAACAGAGGCAAGTATAGGGAAGAAAGAGACACTTGAATTAGCTGTTATGATAGACACATTCCGTCCGCTTCGTATTGTAAAACAAGCACATGAAACAGAAGATGAAAAGTATATGTATAGCTGGATTGAACAAGGTTCATATACTGTGAAATAAGTAAAAAAAGGCATGCTCTCAATAAGGGAGCATGCCTTTTTTGTGGAATCGACATGTATAATAATACCAAAAAGAGTTGTCGAAAGATATATAGAAAGAATGATAAGGATAGTGCATATTCAGAAGAATTTCTACTTGTTTCGACAAAAGTATTGACTAGGAAAAGCGTAATGAGTAAAATAAAAAAGCGAATTAAAAATTTTCAGAAAATTTAAAACTTGGAGGAGTGAAAGATGAAGCAAATTTTTCAAAAGAAGCCAATTGCAAAGTTAATGCAAGAAAGTAAGCAAAAAACGTTAGCGAGAACATTGGGCGCGCTAGATCTAACTATGCTTGGAATCGGAGCAATTGTTGGAACTGGTATTTTTGTTCTAACGGGTGTTGTGGCAGCGAAACATTCTGGGCCAGCTATTATATTATCATTTGCGATTGCCGCGCTAGCTTGTGCCTTTGCTGCATTTTGTTATGCTGAATTTGCTTCTTCAGTTCCTGTCTCGGGCAGTGTGTATACGTATACATACGCGACGATGGGGGAAGTATTCGCATTTTTAATTGGCTGGGACTTAATGCTTGAATATTTACTTGCTACATCTGCTGTAGCAAACGGTTGGTCTGCATATTTTCAATCTTTATTAAAGGGGTTTGGAATCCACATTCCGACTATTCTCTCCTCGGCTCCTGGTACAGGAAAGGGTGGAATAATTGATCTACCTGCAGTTCTAATTATTTTAGTGATGACAGTTCTTTTATCTAGAGGTGTTCGTGAAAGTGCACGAGTAAATAACATTATGGTATTTATTAAAATAGCAGTTGTTCTTATTTTTATTTTTGCTGGTTTTAATTATGTGAAACCTGAAAACTGGACGCCTTTTATGCCATTTGGTTTAGATGGTGTAATGGCTGGAGCGGCCACAGTATTCTTTGCATTTATAGGATTTGATGCAGTTTCAACAGCGGCAGAAGAAGTGAAACGTCCGCAACGTGATTTACCAATTGGTATTATTGCATCGTTATTAATTTGTACAGTTCTTTATATCGTTGTTTCGCTTATTTTGACAGGAATTGTTCCATACGGCCAGCTAAATATATCAGATCCAGTTGCTTTTGCACTGCAATTTATTGGACAAGATGGCTTAGCGGGGGTAATTTCAGTAGGAGCAATTACAGGGATTACAACAGTAATGCTAGTTATGATGTATGGGCAAGTTCGTGTTTCTTATGCGATGAGCCGAGATGGTTTATTACCGAAGCGTCTTGCTAAAGTTCATCCGAAATTTAAAACGCCATTTTTAAATACATGGACAACGGGAATTATTGCGGCACTGATTTCAGGATTAATAGATTTAAATGTTTTAGCACATCTTGTAAACATGGGGACATTGTCAGCATTTGCACTCGTAGCTGTTGCGGTAATTGTAATGAGAAGAACCCATCCAGACTTACCAAGGGCATTTAAGGCTCCGCTTGTACCATTTTTACCAGCGTTAACAGTGATTTTCTGTTTATACTTAATGCTTCAATTATCGGGGACAGCATGGATTAGTTTTGGGATATGGATGGTTATTGGTATAGCGGTTTACTTCTTATATAGCCGAAAACATAGTGCTTTAAATAATAGTAAAAAAGAAGAAGATGTTGCGAATTTATAAGCGAAAAAAATCCATTCTAATTCTGTTAGAATGGATTTTTTTATTTGAAAATTTACATTTTTCTGAACTTATTATAAGATAATTGTTGGCTAACTAAAGGAGTGAAATGATGAAAAATACGTGGCGTGAGTTAAGGGAGATGGACCGTAACGTATGGATTCGATTTATTGGAGAGACGTTAAATGGAATTGCAATGATGATGTTAATGCCTTTTTTTGCATTATATTTAAAAGATAAGGTAGATTCGTTGTTGGAAGTTGGGGTTATTATGGCGCTTTCTCCAATTGCTGCAAGCTTTGGTTCACTTATAGGAGGGAGAATTGCTGACATATATGGAAGAAAGCCGATTATGATATTTTCTATGGCAAGTAATGCATTATTAATGCTCGGTTTTCTATTTATAGAAGGATTTATTCCATATGCAATTTTATCTATTTTTTTAGGATTGAGTAATTCTTTATTTCATCCAGCTGCATCAGCTATGGTCGCAGATGTAACGGCACCAGAAAAAAGAACAGAGGCATATGGTTTATTACGAATGGGACACAATATAGGTGCTGCGATTGGTCCGATAATGGGAGCATCAGTAGTTGTGTTGTCAAAGAATCTTGTGTTTATTATTGCCTCTTCTACAATGCTATTTTATGCGTTACTTGTATTACTTCTTATTCAAGAGACGATGCCAAAGAGGACAGATAAGGAAGAACATAAAGAAAAGGAATCTGGGGCAGTTTGGAAAATTGTCATGCGAGATAAGGCATTAATGATTTACTTATTAGCAGGTATTATCATTTCGATGGGGTTTTCTCAAACAGAAGGCATGTTGCCACTACATTTTGATAACGAAATGAAGCGTATTTTTGGAGCGAATAATCCATATCCATATTTAATGGCGTTAAACGGACTATTAGTTGTTTTATTCCAATTTCAAATTTCAAAATGGGCTGCGGATAAACCAGTCGGGAAGACGATGTTATATGGTGCATGTTTGTTCGGGATTGGATTATTTTTTATAGGGTGGTTACCGAAGTGGTTTGGAGAGTTTAATACAAATGCTACAGTTATTTTAATAACACTACTGTTCGTTTATGCTATATATACGTTAGGTGAGATGATTATGTCGCCTGTACAGATGACATTTGTAGCAAACTTGGCCCCTGAGCATTTGAGAGGGACTTATATGGGCGCTGCAAGTTTGCAGTGGATTACAGGAAGCGCATTTGGTCCACTTTTGGGAGGCTTTTTATTAGATCGATTACTTGGCCACTTGCTATTTACAATTTTAGCTGTAGGATGTGTAGTTGCAGGTATTGTATATATTTCTTTAGATCGCCTTGTTGAGCAAAGGCAAAAAGATACACTAACCAAACAATCTTCTTAGTAAATAGGTGACATACACAAAAAAGGGGATTTCTACATATTTTAGGTACATAACTAGATAGGATTACCATTTCATTTTAAAATTCACCTTTGTATAGTAGTGGAATAGAAAAAGTGTAGAAAACCAATAAGTAGTGTCATTTAATTATTTGTGGAAGTTACATTTTATTTCAAATAGGAACTACCTATTTTTATAAAAAGTGCTAAAATAGAAAAATGAAAACAATTGGTTAGGGTGATTTCAGTGACAAAAATTAAATTAGGTTTATTATATGGTGGAAAATCAGCTGAGCATCAAGTTTCGTTACAGACGGCTCTTGCTGCTATTAAAGCGTTAAATCAAGATAAATTCGAGATTCATCCAATTTATATTACAGAACAAGGTCAATGGGTACGTGGTGAGCGTATTGAAGGTGAAGTAACAGATGTTGAAGCTTTAAAAATGAGTAGTGCAGAAAATGCGATTTCTCCGTTATCATTAAGTACAGAGATTATTCCATCTGCAGCTTCTGAGGAAAACGCTATTGACGTTATTTTCCCATTACTACATGGACCAAACGGTGAAGATGGAACGGTTCAAGGATTATTAGAATTGATGAATATTCCTTATGTAGGAAATGGTGTTCTAGCGTCATCTGCTGGTATGGATAAAGTTGTTATGAAAAACATCTTTGCAGAGGCTGGTTTAAAACAAGCAAAATATGCGTCTTTCATTCGCAGTGCATGGGAAAAAGATCGCCAGGAAGCTTATTCTAAAGTAGAAGATAAGTTAGGATATCCTTGTTTCGTAAAACCAGCAAACCTTGGTTCAAGTGTTGGTATTAATAAGTGTAAAAATCGTGAAGAACTTGAGAATGCATTTGTAGAGGCATTCCAATTTGATCGCAAAATTATTGTAGAAGAAAATATTGTAGGTCGTGAAGTAGAAGTTGGGGTACTAGGTAATGATGAGCCGAAATGTTCAGTTGTAGGTGAAATCGTTCCGAAAAAGGACTTCTATGATTATAAGTCGAAATATATCGATGGTGATACGGCGTTAATTATTCCAGCTGAAATGACAGAAGAAGAATCTGATGTGATTAAGCGTGATGCAATTATTGCGTTCCAATCATTAGATGGTGCAGGCTTAACGCGAGCTGATTTCTTCTTAACGAAAGACGGAGAAGTGTATATTAACGAAGTAAACACTATGCCAGGATTTACACCGTTTAGTATGTTCCCTCTATTATGGCAACATACTGGGTTACCGTATCCAGAGTTAATCGAAGAGTTAATTCGTTTAGCGATTGAACGTCACGAAGAAAAACAAAAAATTAAATATACAATCTAACAAAAAAAGGAGGAAGCACTATTCGTAGGAATAGTGCTTCCTCTATGTAAGGAGCGTTTCTATATGATAAAGCGAATGTTAAAGCAAGTAGAACAGATGGTAAATGGTACTGGATTAGCAGAGCAATATGAGGGAACTATTATTCAAGGCGTGTCTATTGATACGAGAAAAATTGAAAAAGGAAACTTATATGTTCCGATTCAAGGGGAGCGTTTCGATGGACATGCTTTTGTAGATAAAGCAGTTGAAAATGGAGCTGTAGCTACATTGTGGATGAAAGATGTAGCAAATCCACCCGAGAATCTTCCGGTTATTTTTGTAGAAGATACGCTATCTGCACTGCAAATGTTAGCGAAAAACTATCGCGATCAATTGGATGTTAAAGTTGTTGGTGTGACAGGTAGTAACGGTAAAACATCCACGAAAGATATTGTGACAAGTATTCTCGCGACTAAGTTCAAAGTTCAAAAAACAGAAGGAAATTTCAATAACCATATTGGGTTACCTCTCACTATTTTAAACTTAGAAGAAAATACAGAAGTAGCTGTATTAGAAATGGGTATGTCAAGCCGAGGAGAGATTGAATTTTTATCTAAGTTAGCTCGTCCTAATGCAGCTATCATTACGAATATTGGTGAAGCACATTTAATGGATTTAGGATCTCGTGAGGCCATTGCTGAAGCGAAATTAGAAATTGTTACAGGGTTACAAGAAGGTGGCGTGTTCGTATATAATGGAGATGAGCCGTTATTAACGAATCGTGTTCCTGAAATGAATTTAGCAGCGGAAACAGTTACGTTTGGTGATGCAAGAGCCAACGATTACTATCCAACAACTGTAACATTACAGGCAACTGGGACACATTTTAAAATGAATAGAGATGAAAATATTTCATTCTACCTACCGGTGTTAGGAAAACATAATGTGTACAATACACTTGCTTCAATGGCAATTGCGACACATTTTGGTGTGACGTGGGAAGAAATGAAACAAGGTTTAGTAACACTTCAAATGACGGGCATGCGTATGGAGATTGTAAAAACGGATAGTGGATTAACAATTATCAACGATGCTTATAATGCAAGTCCGACGGCTATGGAGGCAGCATTCCATTTAATGAATGGTTTAGATGGGTTTACTAAAAAAATCGTTGTGCTTGGTGATATGTTAGAACTTGGAAATCAAGAAGTGCAGTTCCATTATGAGGTAGGTAAATTAATCGATCCAGCAAAAATCTCACATGTATTCACATACGGTAGATTAGGAGCTCAAATTGCTGAAGGAGCAAAAATTAATTTCCCTAATGAACGTGTAAAGGCGTATGATAATAAAGAAGAGTTAGTAAGAGATTTACAAGCAGTAGTCGATGCGAAAGAAGTTGTATTAATAAAAGCATCTCGCGGTATGAAATTAGAAGAAGTAATTACGATGTTGAAATAATTGGTGTATATAAATAGGGATGATAGTCACGAAAATAGAAGAAACTTATAATAAGCGCTTACAGTAAATGATAAAAAAATAAAAGTAAAGAAAAAGGCCCTGAATATAAAATAAGGTAACAGTTGGGTTTGCTTTTTACACATACAAAACTTATAATTGATAAAGTGTAATAACGTTTAGAAGTATTTTCGTGAAGAATATACGCCCGGTTATATACGTGAGCATTCAGGAAAAGGGCTTTTCCGCAAATTCGGAAAACGCCTTTTTTTAAATGATAAGTATAGGATAGAAAAGGAGAAGTAACATTGACAACATTTCGAGAATTAGGATTAAGTGAGTCTTTACTGCAATCGGTTGAAAGTATGGGCTTTGAAGAGGCTACGCCGATTCAAGCTGAAACAATTCCACATGCATTGCAAGGTAAGGATATTATTGGGCAAGCGCAAACAGGTACAGGGAAAACAGCAGCATTCGGATTACCACTATTAGATAAAGTGGATACAAATAAAGAAGCAGTTCAAGGTATTGTTATCGCGCCAACGCGTGAATTAGCAATTCAAGTTGGAGAAGAGCTATACAAAATTGGTAAACATAAACGTGTTCGTATTCTACCAATTTATGGTGGTCAAGATATTAACCGCCAAATTCGTGCTCTAAAAAAACACCCACACATTATTGTTGGTACGCCGGGTCGTATTTTAGATCATATTAACCGTAAAACACTTCGCTTACAAAACGTAGAGACTGTTGTTCTTGATGAAGCGGATGAAATGTTAAACATGGGCTTCATTGAAGATATTGAAGCGATTTTAACAGATGTGCCAGAAACACATCAAACATTATTATTCTCAGCGACAATGCCAGATCCAATCCGTCGTATTGCTGAGCGTTTCATGACTGAGCCTCAACACATTAAAGTAAAAGCAAAAGAAGTAACAATGCCAAACATTCAGCAGTTCTATTTAGAAGTGCAAGAAAAGAAAAAGTTTGACGTGTTAACACGCTTACTAGATATTCAATCTCCAGAGCTTGCGATCGTATTCGGTCGTACAAAGCGTCGTGTTGATGAATTATCAGAAGCATTAAACTTACGTGGTTATGCAGCAGAAGGTATTCATGGTGACTTAACACAGGCGAAACGTATGTCTGTATTACGTAAATTTAAAGAAGGTGCTATTGAAGTTCTTGTTGCAACAGACGTTGCTGCACGTGGTCTTGATATTTCAGGCGTAACACACGTATACAACTTCGATATCCCACAAGATCCAGAATCATACGTTCACCGTATCGGTCGTACTGGCCGTGCAGGTAAAAAAGGTATTGCAATGTTATTTGTAACACCACGTGAATCAGGACAATTAAAAAATATCGAGCGTACAACAAAGCGTAAAGTTGATCGTATGGAAGCACCGACACTTGATGAGGCATTAGAAGGTCAACAACGTTTAATCGCTGAAAAACTTCAAAGCACAATCCAAAATGAGAACTTATCATACTACAAGCGTATTGCAGAAGAAATGTTAGAAGAGAATGACTCTGTAACAGTAGTAGCTGCTGCTTTAAAAATGATGACTAAAGAGCCGGATACAACTCCGATCGCTTTAACATCAGAACCACCAGTTGTTTCAAGAGGTGGCGGTTCTAAAAAACGTGGCGGTAACGGAGGCGGATACCGTGATGGTAACCGTAATCGTAGTCGTGACGGACGTGGCGGTGGCGATGGTCGTAACCGTGATGGACGTAATCGTGACGGAAACCGTGATCGCAATCGTGATGGAAACCGTGATCGTAATCGTGATGGTGGCAGTCGTGGTCGTAGAGGTGAAGGTCAAGGTCGCCCAGGATCTTCAAATGGACGCGGCGAAAGAAAACATCATAGCCGTCCACAAGCTTAATAAAAAAGAGAATGCCCTTTGTTGGCATTCTCTTTTTTTATTTCTGTAATTGTGCATACTACATAGTAGTTATGATAGAAAAGGGGCTGTTATATGCTTGTAAGGCTTGGTTACGTTGCGATGAGTGTGCATTTGAAGAATGCATCCCCATCTCAAACGATGACGTACGCACAGTTTCAGAAAATAGATGATCGTGATGCTGCAATTCGTAAACTTGAAAGAATTGCTAATTCCAATTTGGAAAATTGTTTACGTTTATTAAAGCATAATAAGGGACATGACATATCTTTCTTTCGGCTTAGTTCTAAGCTCATTCCTTTAGCGAATCATGAGGAATTGCTAGAGTGGAACTATATTCGTCCTTTAAAAGAAAAATTGAAAGAATTAGGTGAATATGCAATTCATATGAATATGCGAATTGATTTCCATCCAGATCATTTTGTTGTACTAAATTCACCTGAGGAGAGTGTTTTTAAACAATCTGTAAAGACATTGCAGATGCACAAAAAATTATTAAAAGGCATGGGGATTGAACATAAGCAACGATGTGTACTACATGTTGGAGGAGGGTATAAAGATAAAGAACTTGCATTAGAGCGTTTTATAGAGAATTGGTCTAATGTCCCAAGGGGTATTCAAGAAATGATTATATTAGAAAATGATGATACAACTTTTACGTTAGAGGAAACATTATATTTAGGAGAAAAATTAGATATTCCCGTCGTGTTTGATTTGCATCACCATATGATGAATAATGAGCAAGAAGATTGGTATGAAGATTGGGCACGTGTTGTTCATACGTGGGAAACATCTTTGTTACCGGTTAAAATGCATATCTCTAGCCCTAGAGAGGGAAAAGATCCAAGAGCTCATGCAGATTATATTAATGTAGACGCATTTTTATCTTTTTTAAGAAGGATAAAGGGAAGTGTTCCGCAAATTGATTGTATGATTGAGGCGAAGATGAAGGATGAGTCTTTATTTCAATTAATGAGGGATTTAAACGAACAGGTAGATGTAGAAATTATCGATGGTGCAAGCTTTTATATTAAATAAGCTTTGCACCATCGTTTTTTTTTGTTAGAAAGGGAGTTAAAATGCCGCCGGTTATTAAACCTGTTAAATGACTGAGCGGATTGGCGGAAGGATTAAAGAAAGTAAATAGCAGTAATAGAAGTATCACAATTGAGAAAATGGCAATTTCTTTTGGTTTTGAAGAGCGGTATCGATTGTACAATAAAAATAATTGTGCGCCTAATAGTCCGAAAATACCACCTGATGCACCTGCGTGAATATATTCAGGAGGCATAATAATATAAGAAGAAATATTTCCGGAAATTCCAGAAAGAAAAAATAGAATAAAAAAAGAAAAGTGTCCGAGTTGCTTTTCGATAGAAGAACCAAGTGCAAACAAAAAAATACTATTAGAAAGAAAATGTTGTAAGTCTACGTGTACCAGAAGGGAAGTTATGACACGCCACCATTCTCCTTTAGCGATATATTCATTAGAGGCTGCCAGTGGGAAGAGGAAAAAGTCGCCTAATATCATCATGACTAAGTGAATAAAAAGTAAGGTGAGAATAGTCGGTTGTAAAGAAATCTGAGTAGATCTTATTAGCATACGGTTACTATCACCCCTTTTGCATCAGAAAGATTCTCTGTTATTCTTATCAATATGAAAGAAGAAAGTTAAATAGAAGAAGGGGATTTTGAAATGATTATAGGGATTGGAATCGATATTATTGAATTAAATCGTATTGAAAAAATGCTAGATGGAAAGCTTAAATTTATGGAACGTATTTTAACAGAAAATGAACGTAATGTTGCTATGGAGCTGAAAGGAAGTCGTCTTACAGAGTTTGTAGCTGGAAGGTTTGCAGCGAAAGAGGCGTATTCAAAAGCTGTAGGTACTGGTATCGGGAAAGAAGTGAGCTTTTTAGATATTGAAGTGAAAAATGATGAAAGAGGTAAGCCGATTCTGATTACAAGTACAGAGTATGTTGTTCATTTATCAATTAGTCATAGTAAGGAATTTGCTGTTGCTCAAGTTGTTTTAGAAAGCTCGTCACGCTAGTCTGCATATTTTATATCTTTGTCTCATATATTTGAGGTAGCGATAAGGAAGGTACATCTTCCATTCATTTATAGGGGCAAAGGGGCTGAAGTGATGAAAAGGCGTCTGTTCTTAGTTCTTGTCGGTTTATTGACCGTTTTTGTGTTGGCGGGTTGTGTGGAAAAGAAACAAGATGATGTCGTGAGAGATTTAGAAGCGAAAGTAAAAGGGATGAAAAGTTATCAAGCTGAAGCAAAATTATCTATTAAAACAGGAAATGAGCCTCAGGAGTATAATGTAGAGATTTGGCATAAGGAACCGTCTTTTTATCGTGTGAATTTAAAGAATTCAAAAAAAGATCAGAGCCAAATCATTTTAAGAAATGAAGAAGGTGTATTTGTATTAACGCCAGCACTTAATAAGAGCTTCCGTTTTCAAAGTGATTGGCCGCAAAATAGCAGCCAGGCTTATTTATATGAATCACTTGTAAGAGATATTTTGCAGGATAAGAAAAACCTTACTTTCGAGAAAACAGATAAGTATTATATTTTTAAAACAAAAACAAACTATCAACATCAAAATATGTTGCCGAAACAAGAGATTACGCTGAAGAAGAGCGATTTGACTCCAGTTTCAGTGAAGTTAATGGATAATGATCAAAATGTTCTTGTAAAAGTAGATTTCTCTAAGGTGAAATTCGATGCGAAATTTGATAAAGGTGCATTTGATACGAAACAAAATATGTCTAGAGCGCAGGTAGATGTTCAAACAACAGCGAAAGAAGACAAACCGTTTGCTATTTTGTATCCACTTGATACACCGCAAGGTATGACTCTGCAAGATGAAAAAGAGTTGAAGACAGACAGTGGCAAGCGTGCGATACTCACATACACTGGAAATAAGAAATCCTTTACTTTAATACAAGAAAAGGCAAAAGTTGCAGAGGCTTCATCAGCGGTAAGTGTAAGTGGAGAACCAGTTGATCTTGGGTTTACGATTGGTGCATTGACGAAAGACTCTGTAACGTGGTCGCATAACGGAGTAGAATATATGCTCGTGTCTAAAGGTTTAGAGCCGAAGGAGCTACTAATGGTTGCTCGTTCAGTTACAGCGAAGCAGGTGAAGTAGACTTCTTAGACGTGGTGATATTTGTGCACCACGTCTTTTCTTAGTTTGAAGGTGGATTTCATAAAAGAAGCATATAAAAGAATAAGCTTCGCATATCGTGTATAAGGAAGTGTATTTATGGAAGAAGCACCATTTTACCGTGACACTTGGGTGGAAGTGGATTTAGATGCCATTTATAACAACGTTACACATATTAAAGAGTTCATCCCAAGTGATGTAGAGATTTTTGCTGTAGTTAAAGCAAACGCGTATGGGCACGATTATGTACCGGTGGCTAAAACGGCATTAGAAGCGGGTGCAACAAGGTTAGCAGTTGCTTTTTTAGATGAAGCTTTAGTGCTTCGGAGGGCTGGTATTACTGTGCCGATTTTAGTGTTAGGTCCCTCGCCGCCGCGTGATGTAAATGTAGCTGCTGAAAATGATGTAGCGCTAACTGTTTTTCAAAAAGAATGGGTGGACGAAGCAATTAAACTTTGGGATGGTTCATCTGTAATGAAATTCCATATTAACTTTGATAGTGGTATGGGGAGAATTGGAATACGTGAAAGAAAAGAACTGAAAGCATTTTTAAAGAGTTTAGAAGGTGCACCGTTTTTAGAGTTAGAAGGAGTATACACGCATTTTGCAACGGCAGATGAGGTTGAGACTTCGTATTTTGATAAGCAATATAACACGTTCTTAGAGCAGTTAAGTTGGTTGAAAGAATTCGGAGTGGATCCTAAGTTTGTCCATACAGCTAATAGTGCTGCCACGTTACGTTTTCAAGGGATTACATTTAATGCAGTGCGAATTGGGATTGCAATGTATGGATTATCTCCTTCTGTAGAAATACGTCCTTTTTTACCATTTGAATTAGAACCGGCGCTATCACTGCATACGAAAGTAGCTCATATTAAACAGGTGATTAAAGGTGATGGAATTAGTTATAACGTCACTTATCGAACGAAAACTGAAGAATGGATCGCGACTGTAGCGATTGGTTATGCAGATGGATGGCTTAGAAGATTACAAGGATTTGAAGTGCTTATAAATGGTAAAAGGGTACCGATTGTAGGGCGAGTAACAATGGATCAGTTCATGATTCATCTTCCTTGTGAAGTGCCGCTTGGTACGAAAGTTACGCTTATTGGAAGGCAGGGAGATGAGTATATTAGCGCTACAGAGGTTGCGGAATATTCAGGGACTATTAATTATGAAATTATTGCAACGATCAGTTTCCGTGTGCCAAGAATATTTATACGGAATGGTAAGGTTGTAGAGATAATTAATTACTTGAACAATATATAGAAGGTAGTATGATTGCTTCTTGTCATTGGAGTGACTGTTCATTGCTGGATAATAAGCTCTTTTTGATGAGAAGCTTTTTACTTATAATCATTTTTTATATAAGTTACACGTAAGTTTTGAAGAGGAGTTCTATTGTTTTTAGTTAGTTATGAGATAAAAAATTTAAGAAGATGAATGTTTTGTTTATGAATTGGAAAACATAAGCAAGGAATAAGGAAGTCTTTGCAACAGGCTCCATACAATGGTATTATTACAATAGGTGTCATATATATATTTGGGTGTGTAGTTGACGGTGGAGGTGTATTTTTGTGTCCGAATCAAGTGTAACTACTGAAATCGTGGTTCGGTTGCCAAAGCAAATGGTAACGGAATTGGACGGAATTGGAAAACAAGAGAATAAGAATCGCCATGAACTAATTTGCCAGGCAACACAATTGTTATTGCGTCAACATAAGACGAAGAAACGCTACCAACATGAATCAATGCGACGTGGGTATATTGAAATGGGAAAAATTAATCTTGGTATTGCATCTGAAGCTTTCTTAGCGGAGTATGAAGCAGCTCATACAGTAGAACGCTTAGTTAGCGGGGGGTAATATTTTGATTGTAAAACGCGGCGACGTGTATTTTGCAGACCTTTCCCCAGTTGTTGGTTCTGAGCAAGGAGGCGTTCGTCCGGTTCTTGTCATTCAAAATGACATCGGAAATCGTTTTAGTCCAACGGTGATTGTAGCGGCTATTACTGCACAGATTCAAAAAGCAAAATTACCCACTCATGTGGAAATTGATGCGAAAAAGTATGGTTTTGAGAGAGATTCTGTTATTTTACTTGAGCAGATTCGAACAATCGATAAGCAACGCTTAACGGACAAAATCACTCATTTAGATGAAGTGATGATGAGTCGTGTAGATGAAGCGTTACAAATTAGTTTAGGACTAATAGATTTTTAAATCGGCAGTTTAAGTTGCTCTCTTTGAAGGGCAACTTTTTTTATTATAGAGGAGGTTACGGTTGTATATGGAAATGGTAGATAATCGACAAGCGTTAATGAAAATGTTAGTGAAAGAATTAGGCTTTAGCGAAAAGCAAGTTCGTCATGTTATTCAATTAACAGAAGAAGGTAACACAGTTCCATTTATTGCTCGTTACCGAAAAGAATGGACAGGCTCTTTAGATGAGGTGCAAATTCGTGCGATTTTAGAGAGATGGCAATATATGATGCAACTTGAAGATAGGAAGGAAGAAGTTATTCGTCTTATTGATGAGAAGGGAAAACTGACAGGAGAGCTGAGACAGCAAATTGTTAAAGCTACAAAGTTGCAGGAAGTAGAAGATTTATATCGTCCATATAAAGAGAAAAGAAGAACGAAAGCAACGATTGCAAAAGAAAAAGGGTTAGAACCGTTAGCTGAATGGTTGTTGTTATATAAGAAAGAAGATCCGGCTAAAAAGGCAGTGGAATTTATTAATGCAGAGAAAGAAGTGCAATCTGCAGAAGAAGCTTTACAAGGTGCACAAGACATTATTGCAGAAATGATTTCAGATGAAGCTACGTATCGTAGTTGGATTCGAAATATTACTTTTAGAAAAGGTATTATGTCTTCGTCTGTAAAAGGTGAAGAAAAAGATGAAAAGAATATATATGAAATGTATTACAGTTATGAAGAACCATTGCAAAAAGTAGTACCACATCGTGTATTAGCAATGAATCGCGGTGAGAAAGAAGATATATTGAGAGTTTCTGTTGTCCCACCAGTAGATGAGATATTAAATTTCTTATATAAGAAAGTAATTCGTGATAACGATTCTAAAAGTGCGCATTATGTACAATTAGCGATTGAAGATGGTTATAAACGATTAATTCAATCTTCAATCGAAAGAGAAATTCGTAAAGAATTAACAGAAATAGCTGAAGAACAAGCGATACATATTTTCTCTGAGAACTTACGTAACTTATTATTACAACCTCCGATGAAAGGGAAAGTCGTGCTAGCGGTAGACCCGGCATATAGAACTGGTTGTAAATTATCTGTAGTAGATGATACGGGGAAAGTACTACATATTGATGTTATTTATCCGCATCCGCCTGTTCGTAAATATGATGACGCAAAAACGAAAGTTCTTTCTATTATAGATAAATATCAAGTTGAAATGATTGCAATTGGTAATGGGACAGCATCTAGAGAAACAGAGGAATTTATAGTAGATGTATTACAAAGTGTGAAACAGGAAGTCTTTTATATTATTGTAAATGAAGCGGGTGCTAGTGTATATTCAGCTTCTGATTTAGCTCGTGAAGAATTCCCGAATTTACAGGTTGAAGAGAGAAGTGCCGTTTCTATTGGAAGACGTCTGCAAGATCCACTGGCTGAACTTGTGAAAATTGATCCTAAATCAGTTGGGGTTGGACAATACCAACATGATGTATCTCAAAAGAGATTGAATGAGTCATTAACATTTGTAGTAGAGACAGCTGTTAACCAAGTTGGGGTTAATGTAAATACGGCTTCGGTTGCATTGTTACAATATGTTTCAGGTTTATCGAAAACTGTTGCGAAAAATATTGTGGCAAAGAGAGAAGAGGATGGGAAATTCACAAAGCGCACGGAATTAAAGAAAATCCCACGTTTAGGTGCAAAGACGTACGAACAATGTATAGGTTTCTTGCGTATATTAGAAGGAGCGAATCCATTAGATCGAACAGGTATTCATCCCGAACAATATAAAAATGTTGAATTGTTATTGAAGAGTTTAGGGTTATCGATAGATGACGTAGGACAACCGCAATTACAAAAGAGATTGGAAGAAGTAGAGATTTCTAAGTTGTCTCAAGAAACGGGGGTTGGGGAGCCGACGTTAGTTGATATTATAGATGCGCTCATTAGCCCAGAACGAGATATGAGGGATGAGTTGCCTAAACCACTTCTGAAAAAAGGGATTTTGAAATTAGAAGATTTAAAACGTGGTATGGAACTAGAAGGAACAGTGCGTAACGTTGTTGATTTTGGTGCTTTTGTTGATGTAGGCGTAAAGCAAGATGGTTTAGTGCATATTTCTAAGCTTAGTAAACAGTTTGTAAAGCATCCGTTAGATGTTGTATCAGTAGGACAAATTGTAAAAGTATGGGTAGATGATATTGATACAAAAAAAGGACGCGTTGCACTATCTATGTTGCCGATTGAATAGTAAGAGAAGAGAGCAGATGAAACTGCTCTTTTTTTATAGAATAAAAAGTGTAATGGATTATGAGTTTTGATGTATTTTGCTATAATAAAACCAGCATTCATTTAGCAATTTAATTTGATACCGGTTTTTTTCGAAATATGCACGTTGCATCTGTTTTTTTAGCCACGTAGGCATAGGAATCCCTCCTTGTTTAATCCTACTCTCAAAAATCTAAAGTGCTATTGATGAGAGGTTGGTGAGTGGATTTCTATTCATGTTGTGTTTTTAGAAACCACGCGTCTTGAATGAGGATGGGTATATGTACTATTTAATATATGTATAAGAAGCGTGAAAAGTGTAAAAATATTTTTTTGTTTAGGAGGAATGAGAATGGGCGAGGGAGAAATCCAACGGCTAGTGGAAGAAGTATCGCTACAATACTTCGGAATGCCGTTTTTACATAAAGCAACGTTCAATAGTAGGCTGCGTACAACTGGTGGGCGTTATTTGTTGAAGAGTCACAATGTTGAACTGAATTATCGATATTACGAAATGTATGGTAAGGAGGAGTTAATCGGAATCATCAAACATGAACTGTGTCATTATCACTTGCATATTACAGGAAGAGGGTATAAGCACAGGGGCAGAGATTTTCGTGAGTTGTTAAAGAAAGTTGATGCACCTCGTTTTTGTAAACGAATGATTAATGAAGAGAAGGAAAAAAAGATTTATAAGTATGAATGTATGGAGTGTTTACTTCAATATGTAAGAAGGCGTCAAATAAATACAAAAAGATATGTCTGCGGAAAGTGTAAAGGGAAACTCAAACCGATATCGAAAACATCTTGACAGTAAAAACGCAATCCAGTATATTATAAACATGTCACGTTTGAACAAGATGTTGTTAAAAACTTCTTGACTTACAGTAAGAATTTTTATAAGATACAAATTGTCTTCATTATTCCGCAGTAGCTCAGTGGTAGAGCTATCGGCTGTTAACCGATCGGTCGTAGGTTCGAGTCCTACCTGCGGAGCCATACAGAGAAGTACCCAAGTGGCTCAAGGGGCTCCCCTGCTAAGGGAGTAGATCGCTAACGCGGTGCGAGGGTTCGAATCCCTTCTTCTCTGCCATACATATTGGCCCGTTGGTCAAGTGGTTAAGACACCGCCCTTTCACGGCGGTAACACGGGTTCGAATCCCGTACGGGTCACCACTTCGGAGGATTAGCTCAGCTGGGAGAGCACCTGCCTTACAAGCAGGGGGTCGGCGGTTCGATCCCGTCATCCTCCACCATATGAATTTTATATGAATAGTATTATCGCGGGGTGGAGCAGTACGGTAGCTCGTCGGGCTCATAACCCGAAGGTCGCAGGTTCAAATCCTGTCCCCGCAACCAAATGGTCCCGTGGTGTAGTGGTTAACATGCCTGCCTGTCACGCAGGAGATCGCCGGTTCGACCCCGGTCGGGACCGCCATTTTAACTTCT
>NZ_FOST01000014.1:0-45435 GCF_900114335.1 Bacillus sp. 5mfcol3.1
ACGCGATGTTTGACAGCGTTGCAAAACAAGTCAATCCAATCACATATAAAGCTTATAAAGTAGAGGATGAAAAAACAACAAAAGAAACATCGGATATATTAATGATATTAGCTGGAGAAGATACACAGATGCGCACGTTCTACCAAAAATATAAAAAAATAAAGGCACTTACAGGAATGAAAATCTTTGTAGTTAGCTTTTTAGCGTTAGTTTTACTAGTGGCAACAGGAAGTGTTATTTACTTCAAACAGCTAACAGAAGCACATTCAGATAAAAATCGTTATGAAATTTTACGAAAAATCGGTGTAAATAGAAAAGAAGTACGAACTACGATAGCAAAACAAACATTATTTGTATTTCTCTTTCCGTTAATTATTGGGATACTAAATGCAGCTATGTTAACAATGTCAATATCCTTACAATATAGCATGGACATACAGCAAGATATCATTTTATTTATATACGCTATGAAAACGTATGGTGAGATCTACTTTGTTTACTACGTGTTAACCCTTAATTCATATAATAGAATTGTGAATAAATAAATATAAACCACCTCTAGAATATCGGGAGGTGGTTTATGTTTATTTAGCAAAATCAGTTGCATAGTGAACAGTGAGTTAATTAACATGTTCCAAAAATATGTCTTAACGTACAATTATTTTTTTTATATTGTGATTCCCTACCTATCAACTTAAGAAAAGAAAGCACCTCAAAAATAAAAAATGAACTGATTTCCCAAAAGTACTAACTATAGAGAAATAATTTTTTGTTTATGGAGTACTTAAAAACTTTTGCTTGATAGCGATGCGGTACCATCAGTGCTTCGCTACACTATTTTAAATAATTTATGCTTGATTAATAAAATGAGTCGAAGGTCGCTCACTAATTAAAAAATATTGAGTTTCTTCACGTTGTAAAATAAATCAATTACCTTTATTTAAAGAAATATTTGCTATTTTCACAAGCAATTAGTGCACTTTTATTTTTTGCCACTCAAAATCATTGCATTTCCTAATACTTTTTTATTCAATAAGAGCTTTGGTAATTTCATTTCTTCAGTAAGCTTGTAGCTATTCAATTTAGAGATATGGAGTTTCTCTAGGTCATTTAAGAGCTCTTCTGTATCCCCAAATATTTTTTCATCCATAAATAAATCTAAGAAGATAAATTCGCCACCAGGTTTTAATACCCTTAAAGCCTCTTTAATTACTTCTATTTTATTTTTCGTATCTTTCACTTCATGAAATGTTAGGCAACTTACAACTATATCAAATTCATCATCCTGCAAAGGGAGATCGGAAGCACTTGCTTTTAGAAAATCAATCCTACCAGACACACCTTCTATTTCAGCATTCTGTTGGCATTGATTTCGTGAGTATTCCCAATCCTTCCCCCAATAATCAATTCCAGTTAAAAAGGATTTAGGAAAAGCCATTGCAAGCTTAATAATCAATACCCCACTACCTGTTCCTATATCTAATATTTTTCCTTTTCCATCCCAATTCACTTTTTTAACAATTAAATCATGTATTTTTGATTGGTAATCCTCTCCGAATGCTGCGAATTGGTAAGTAGAATAAGAAAGTATAAACGTTATATAAATAAAAGGTATCGCTATAACCCCTGATAGGATTCGCAGATATAATGTAATAGGCAATAATGTTATTAATAGAAGAACTATTGAGCTTATTAAAAATACAAACAGTTTTTTCATTCGAATCCATGTCTGATATCTAGTTTTATTTTTCATTTGCACCATCCCTTTATATTTTTCACATATGGATTTTTTCATTATAAGATACTTTTACCTATCCTCTCCTGTAAGATTATTTTTTTAGTCATTAATAAATAATTTGTTATTGGTTTTAAGTAATCCCAAAGTCACTTCACTTCATTTTCATATCTCATATTCCATGCGCCAATGTTTTTTTCAAAAAGAAATTTTTCGCGGTCACTATAGGTATATATAAAATAAATCACATGTTTTAAGAACGTAAGTTCTATTGGATTTATTACTATTTTCATAGCATTTAATATTATAAATAATATCATCATGATTTAGATTATCCCCAAATTCACCTCAAAAAAATTTGCACCATAGACCTAGATTGTAACTAGGCTTAAGAATCTTTATACTAGAATTACCTATTTACACAATGGCTGAGTGAATATATATGAAATTGGCTGGTTTCTATTCTAAATATATACTCTATTATATAGATATACACAAGTAGAATAGGGAGTTACTAGAAATATGAAAGAGATAGAAATTATAAAATCTATAGAAAAAATAACCATTACATGGCAAAGCGCAACAATAAGTATTCCATTAGAAGACATAATCGAGGTTAGTATAAATAATTCGATTAAGAATACTACCAAAGTAGTAGAAATCGGTTATAATTTCGAACATTCGGAAAATATCTTTATTAGAACAAAAAAATTGGATTATATATTATTTACAACTAATAAGTTAACACTTCTAAATAAAATTAAGTTTTAACTCACGAAGAGTCCTAGTGCGAATTTTCCTAAGTATTTTACAATAAGCTCTGCCAAGATTCCAAAAATATAATATATCTATAAGGAATCTTGGTAAAGAACTAATGAACAATGATGAAGGAAAATGAAAACAAATAGACAATAAATCCGTTTTAATTATGTAAAAAATATATAACTATAATTAATGATATTAAACCTTTCTAATAGTTAATTTTAGAGGTAAATTTAAAATTCATCTTCCAAAATTAGATTACCGGCATCATTATCTTTCGTCAATCGCTGATTCAAATAATTTTCTTTCGTAGTACGATCATTTTTATGACCTACTGCAGCTGCGATAATATGAGGGGGTAATCCTTTGTAATCATATAAGTACTGTACATAAAAATGTCTAAAGAAGTGGGGAGTAAATCCGGTATTCTCTGTAAAGGGTAGCTGAGTATCCTTAATAATTTTAGAAATATATTGTGACAAATAATTCTCTCTATAAGCAGTATGGTTTTTAGTTTGAAATACTGTTCCACCATTTCTATTCCCAATGTCTATAGGTAATCTTCTCCGCATTCGAAATGCGGCAATCCGATTGAAAATTTCTTTATTAATAGAAACAATCCGCTCATTATCTCCCTTTGTATCAACCTTTAAATAATATCGTCCTCGTATAGCGTCATATTCAAGATCATCCCACTTTGCATGTGCGACTTCTGCAACACGTAACCCTGTAGTAGCTAGGACTGACAATAAAGCGTAATTGATTTCATTATCCTTGTAGTAATGAAGCAACTGTTTTACTTCCTCATATGATAACTCCCGTTTAGGTTTATGTTGTTTATTTACAGTTGTACTTAGTATCTCAACATGTAGAGGGTCCTGAATATATTGGATTTCATATAGCCATTTCAAATAAGAACGAATAACACCAAGCTTTCTACTAATTGTAGATGGCTTGTATTTATTTTTAGATTGATAGGAGATTGCCTCTTGAGACAACCATTTTTGATAATTACGGATATGTCGTTTTCTAAGGTTTCTCCAGACTTGACCAACTTTATAATCTTTTACATCTTTCTGTAGAAATTCCGCACTTTGTTTAATAAAGAAATAAAACTGACTTAGATCACGTGCATATAGGGTTCTTGATGCATCCTTAATCCGTTTTTCTTGGTCAAAATGTGTTTGTCGATTCAAGTAGTAGTACAATATCTCTTCATCTGAAAACCCTTCATATGTATATGAATCTTCTCTTTCATTATTTTCCTTTTTTAATTCCGCTTCATTTATATAATCATGGTTCCATAATGCAATTATGTTTGTAAAATTTTGTTTTTGTTTCTCTATGTTTTCTAAAGAAGTCTTACTATGAAGAGTATCTAGTTCAAGTTTCAATGTTATTCAACTCCTTATAAATTCCTTTTATATAAAATATTATAACGTAATCAATTAGAAAATGAATTACATATTAAGATTAAATTTTATAAAATATTAATATGCAATGAATATAGAAAATCTCCCATTTTCTATGGTTATTATTTAATTTGAAAAATGCTATTTTACTCATATAGTTTAATTGTTAATAAAATTGAATTTTAAAAGGAAATTAAATTAAATATTATTGCGGTTTGCAATCTAATATATTTATCGTGGTATGTTATAATTTATTTAAAATGTAAATACTATAAATTTAATTAACATAATATTATTATGTTAACCACAAAGTGTGAGGAGGAATTAGAATGATTAGCGTATATGAAATGACTATGACTACAAATGAAGTGAAAGATTATTTAGATATTAGTCACTTTATTTTTAATAATTTAATGAAGCAAGGAAAGCTAACACCAATTAATAAGGATACATGGCGTTTAGATGGTAGTTTTTTATTTAGTAGAGAAGAAGTAGAGAAAGTAAAAGAAGAACGTAAAATTGAGGGTATTACTTTATACCAAGCAAGTAAAGAGTACGATGTTAGTATGAATCAGCTTGAAAAATGGATAGAAGAAGGAAAGTTAGTTTATTCTTTAATAGATCATCGTAATCGACAAACGAAATTTGTGAAGGAAGAGGATATACGTGAACTTGTTCAGCAAGTAGAACAAGCTAATCCTGTATATACATTTTCGCAGAAACATAATGTAGTATTATTACAAAAGTTTATAAAGGGCAATACATTGGCACGTGTAATTTCTATTCCAAAACGTGGTGATATTCAACTCCTTGATGAATTTGGGACTAATATGATACTTAGTGAGGCATTAGAAGAAGGGTATAAGTCTGCTTATATGTTATCGGATAAGCCTAGAAGCCATCATCAAAGGTTTGTTAAATTTCGTTTTCCAAAATCTGAGCAATTACGAAACAACATTTTCCACTTAATCGATAATATATTACAGTACGTATCACCAAGAAATATAAAAATTTCAGAAGAAGAGTCGTTTTGGTATTTTGAGATCCGTCAATCATTAATTACATTACCACCAGGAATTCATATGGAATGGATTGAAGAGTTAACGCCTTATATAATAGAAGGAAAAATGGTTCCAAGAATGAATCATAGTGTATATTTGGATAGTAACACAGTAACGAAGTCAGTCATACTTACAAGTAAGGAATACAAATATATGAAAGAAATTACAAATGAAACAAATAGCTCTATTGAAGAATTTATAGCCGTTGCTATCAGAGACAAAATAAATCAGCACTTACTTAAGTGAAATTGAATCTCGGGATTTTTTCTTTTATTTTTATTAAAACGTTTTGGATAAATTGGTATAAATGCTATACTTTACTATTGCCAAAATGCTATTACAGATATAAAATCTGAATATCTAGTTTTATATCTGTAATACTTCCTATAAAGTCTGTTCTCAGACTTTCGGAAGTATAGAGATAGAAAAAATACAATAATAATTGTATGAATAATGTAGCGACAAATTCCCTTTTTATGCATTAAGTAAAAATATCTATTGTGTATGTAAAATAAATTTATATGTATGTTTTGATCATTAGTGTTAGAAAATTACCCTATATTTTTTTATATTATTTATATCTTTGTTTTAATCCAAACTGCATTACGGCCCTTTGATATTAGTTTAATTAATTTTTCTTCTTGTAAACATGCAAATACTTTATTGATCGTGCTTGGTGAAACATCTGAAAATACCATCCGTATTGCTTCTTTTGTAAAAGGTAGTTCTTGTTTTAATATATACTCTTTAATTTTAAAACTTTTGTTCCCTTTCAGTTGGTAACTTGTAATATGTACGTCTAGTTCTTTATATGCTTCTAGAATAATATGTAATAGACATTTTAATATAAAGGATACATTGTGTTCTTGAAAATGCCAATTTGCTGAAGATTTATATAGGGCATCATAATAATCTCTCTCGTATTTTTTTATTATTTTATCTAGTGAAATATATTTCACTAGTGAATGTTTACTTTGTAATAGTAATAAAGATATAAGTAGACGTACCATTCTTCCATTTCCAGATTCAAAAGGAAAAATACATATAAAATTAAGTACAAAATTACAAATTAAAATTAGTGGATCAATATCTTTTTGATTTAATAAATAATTATATTCGTCACATAAATTTTTTACTGCTTCTGGGATTTCTTTAATCGTTAAAGGACGATAGCAATAAAATGAGAAATTAAGTTGCGCATGTTCTTCAAGTAAGATGTCCTGTTTTCTCCACGTTCCACTATCCGAAGTAGCATATTTAAAAAGTTGAAAATGTATTTCTAAGATTGTACTTGGATCAATAGTAAGCCTTTCATAGTTATTATGAATGAGTGATAGCGCATCAACGTAACAAGATATTTCATCTTCAATCATTGTTTTTGGCGACAGATCATATGTAATTAATTCTTTTAACCTTTTATTTGTTATTTTTAAGTTTTTATACATTGCAACAAAATCTTTGGTATGTTGAAGTTGAGTAGATTTTTGCAACTTTTCTAATGTACATGGAAACTCCTTCTCATAGACCTCCAATCTTCCTTGGTATTGTTTTATTTTTCCGATTAGGCTAGCCACATCTAAATTTATCAATAAATTTGTGAATTTTTCGCCAAAAAACGACATATTTTTCCCCTCCTATTATATAAAACTATACAATAATTAACTGGATTTAAAGTGTTTTTTTGAATAGTTTTTAAAAAAAAACTAAAAATATTGTTTTTTGTGTGTGAAAATTACAATAATTAGGGTCTTTTTGCCTTATTTTGTGACAAGATTTAACATCAGATTAAATAGTTACATGTTAAAAGATGGAGTTTTATATTGTGTAATTGTTTTTATAATAAGTAGGTCACTGCATATGGGGAAGGGGGAAGTCCTTACTAATGAAGACTATTGCTTTTTACTTACCACAATTTCATGAAATACCTGAAAATGATTTATGGTGGGGGAAGGGTTTTACAGAATGGACCAATGTAAAAAAAGCAAAACCACGTTTTCTGGGACACTATCAGCCTAGGGCTCCATTAGGGGATTATTATTACAACTTGTTAAATTTAGATGTTCATAAGTGGCAGATAAACTTAGCAAAACAGTATGGTTTAGATGGTTTTTGCTATTATCATTATTGGTTCAAAGGGAAAAGACTACTAGAAAAACCAATAGAACTGAGAAATCAATGTAAGGAAATTGATTTTCCGTATTGCTTATGTTGGGCAAATGAATCTTGGACAAGATCTTGGGATGGGAAAGACCAAGAAGTATTAATGCGACAAGAATATGGGGATGAGTCTGATTGGAAAGAACACTTTAATTATCTTTTACCATTTTTAAAAAACAAAAACTATTTAACTATTAAAGATAAACCGATATTTGTAATTTACCGACCAGCTTCTATACCAAACCTTAATAAAATGTTGAGCCTATGGAATGAATGGGCTAAATCTGAGGGACTTTTAGGAATACACTTTGTAGAAATGTTAACAATTTTTGAAGATAAATCAGATTTTCCTTTTGATGCTGCTATAGAGTTTGAACCTATGTATACTTTAAAAAAATTAATAGGTAATACAAATTCACTTCAACAAGAAAAAAAAGATTTTCATTTAAGTTATGATTTTGTATGGAAAAGAATATTAAGCCGTCAAATTAAAGAACGTAAGAACATTTATAAAGGGGCTTTTATAGATTGGGATAACTCTCCAAGAAAAAAAGAAAGCGCTTTAATTTTAAAGGGAGCAACTCCCGATAAGTTTAAGAAGTATCTTCTACAACATAGTAAGGATACTGATTTTTTATTTATTAATGCTTGGAATGAGTGGGCAGAAGGCACATACCTAGAACCAGACTCAAAGTATGAATATAAATACCTTGAAGCTTTAATGGATGTAAAGAAGAGTCACTTTTAATAAATTGTATTAGCAAGATGGAGGAGGAAACAATATGACTGATATAAATAATATGATTTCCATTCGGAACATTAAGAAATCATATGGAGATTATACAGTTATTAATAATTTAAATCTAGATATTCGTAAAGGTGAAATTATAGGATTACTAGGACCAAATGGAGCAGGGAAGACAACACTTATTTCAATTTTATCTACTCTTATTCTGCCAGATGAAGGGTATGGCACAGTATGTAGCTATGATTTGTATACTGAACGGAATAAAATTAAAAAAAATGTGAGTG
The DNA here is from genome assembly GCF_900114335.1 of Bacillus sp. 5mfcol3.1. NCBI lineage: Bacteria > Bacillati > Bacillota > Bacilli > Caryophanales > Bacillaceae > Bacillus > Bacillus sp. 5mfcol3.1. The sequence goes on from NZ_FOST01000014.1 coordinate 8,160, forward strand.
TAGTACCTCAAGATTTAGCGCTATACCCGACTTTAACGGCATATGATAACTTAGCTTTTTATGCCGATATATACGGATTAAAGGGAAAAAGAAAAAAAAGGCGGATAAGAGAAGCATTGCAGTTTGCACAACTTGAGGATTGGGCGAATAAAAGAATTGATACATTTTCTGGTGGTATGAAAAGAAGAATTAATTTAGTAGTTGGTTTGCTAAATACGCCAAAAGTTATTTTCTTAGATGAACCGACAGTTGGGATTGATCCACAATCAAGAAACCATATTTTTAATTGCATTCGCCATCTTGTAGAAGAGTTAGGGATAACTGTCATATATACAACTCATCATATGGAAGAGGCAGAAATGTTATGCCATCGTGTAGCAATTTATGATAAGGGTGAAATATTAGATGTTGACACCCCAAAAAATTTAATAAAAAAATATGGGGAAAATTATATAGAGATTGTAATATCAAATATTCCAGAAGAATTTATACATAAAACAAAAATGATTCCAGATGTGAAGTCCTGCACATCGGTAGATAAAAAAATCATCATTCAATGTGTAGATAGCTTTAATGTTACAAGAGAAGTTATGAAATTGATTCAAAAATATAATCTGAAAATCGATTTATTTAATGTTAAAAACTCTAATTTAGAAAATGTATTTTTACATTTAACGGGGAAAAACTTAAGGTCGTAAATGAAAGGAGATGATAAACATGAAAGCTTGGTATATAGCAAAGAAAGATCTGCTTATTCTTTTAAAGGATATTCCTGGTCTAATCTATTTATTTATTACACCTATTATAGTAATCGCAGTTGCTAGTTTTGCATTATCCAATGTATTTGATAGTAAGACAGAAAAATTCAAGATTCCTATAGTAGTGAATGATAGTGGAGAACTTTCTAAAAGAGTTATTGAAGAGTTGAAAAAAATACCTGCTCTTGAGCTAGAAGAAACTTATGAATTAAATGGTAAAAAGAAAGCATATACAGAAGAACAAGCGAAAAAGGAAGTTCAAACTAAAAAAGCGGCAATCGTTATCCCTAAGGATTTTACACAAAATGTATATTCAGGGACAGAGGCTAAAGTCATCATCATAGAAGATAAAGTTGATCGTATTATTCCAAGTGTTGTTTCAAATGCTGTAACTCAAATTGTTTCAGAAATACAAAAAGATATGACTAAAGAAATTGTAAAACAAGCCTCTGCCCAAATGGAAGTAAATGTGAAAGTAGAGTTTAAAGAATTAGCATCAGATAATGAACATAAACCTACTCCATTTGAATCTAATGTACCAGGATATGCCGTAATGTTTGTACTCTTAGGTACTGCTGCAGCTGCAGGTGCATTAGTAGAAGAAAGAGAGAATGGAACGTTAAGAAAAATCCTTACTTTACCTATTAATACATTATCAATTATTTTTGGAAAGATGCTCTCATGCTTTATAACAGCAATTGTTCAATGTGCAGTCCTTTTTAGCGTAGGACATTTTGTATTTGGAATGTGGCTTGGAAAAAGTGTATTAGGAATTATGTTGTTAGTACTATGTACTGCATTCGCTGCTTCAAGCCTGGCAATTTTATTAGCTTCTATATGTCAAACAAGATCACAGGCAAATGGTATTTCTATTTTAATCGTGTTAACTATGTCTGCTTTAGGTGGATCTTGGTGGCCGCTCTATATAGAGCCGGAATGGATGCAAAACATAGCACACATTACGATTACAGCCTGGGCAATGGGAGGATTTAACGATTTATTAGTATATAACAAGGAGTTCTCCTCTGTGCTTATTCCATCAGCTGCATTAATTGGCATGGGAATTTTATTTTTAACAATCGCCATACAAAAATTTCGACGTTCTTATGAAAAGTAGGTGAAATAAGTGTACATAGTAAAAAATGAGGTGAATGTTCGTTTTGGGGAATGCGATCCCATGGGAATTGCTCACCACTCTCATTATTTTCATTGGTTTGAGCTGGGTAGGTTTAAAATACTGGATATGACTGGAATAAACCAATATTTAAAACAGGAAAAATTATATTTTCCAATAATCGATATAGGATGTACCTATAAAAAATCAGCTCGATTTCAAGATGACTTAATTGTAGAAACCTATCTTAAGAATGAAAGTAAAGTTTATATAGAATTTGTTTATAAATTATTCCGCAAGAGATGCCGAGTTTTGTTAGCGGAAGGATTCTCAAAACATGTTTTAACACGGTCTAATAATCAATTGATTATTAGATTACCAGAAGAAATTTTAAAAAAGATTCAATTTGAAAATAGCGGGGGTGTCATATGATTACATTTATTTTTCCAGGACAAGGGTCTCAATCAGTAGGGATGTGTAAAGGATATTTAGATAAATACCCAGATATATTTGTCCCATTATTTGAGGAAGCAAATGATACGCTTGGATTTGATTTAAAGCAACTATGTTTATATGGGCCAAGTGAAAAATTAATAGAAACAAGTGTTACACAACCAGCTATTCTCACGGTAAGCACAGGAATATCAAGACTTTTACATTTGAACGGTATAAGGCCTTCTAAAGTGGCCGGTCATAGCTTAGGACAATTCTCTGCCCTAGTAGAAGTCGGTTCTTTACAATTTTCGGATGCGCTATCCATTGTTCGAAAGCGTGGTCAACTGATGAGTAATGTAAAGAAAGAGGGATGCATGTTAGGGGTTGTGTCGAATACATATCAAACATTATTTGAAGTTATAGAGAAATCTAAACAATATGAAATTGATATTGCTGCATATAATTCCCCTACACAGGTTATTTTTTCTGGTGAGAGTAAGGGCATTCTTAAGTTTCAAAAGATATTAGATCAAAAAAACGGTATAAAAACTAAAATACTCTCAACTAGTCATGCATTTCACTCGCGTTTAATGGAAGAAATGGTTCTAGAGTTTAAAGAGTATTTAAATTTATTTTCGTTAAAAAGTACTGAAATACCAATTGTTTTAAACTGTTCAGGAAAATCAACTACAGATAAAATCAATATTTTACAAGATATAGAAAGACAATGCGTAGACCCAGTTTTGTGGCAAGACACTATCTACAATTTATTGAATAATGGTACAAAACACTTTATAGAAGTAGGTCCCGGAAATACTTTAACCAAGTTATGTCGCTCTTTTAAACAGAACATATCTGTATCCTCTACAGAAACACCGATGTATTTAAAAAGAAGTCTTACTATGATGGAAAAAGAATTTAAGGAGGAACGGGTATATGTTTAATGGAAATGAAGTGGCATTAGTTATCGGAGGATCAAGAGGAATTGGTAAAGCGATAACAATAGACCTAGCCAAACAGGGCATAATTGTTTACTTTACGTTTCAGAGTAATCAAAAATCTGCAAATGAAATAGCCGATACCATAGAAGAAAATGGTGGAAAAGCATTTCCTATTCATGCGGATGTCACAAATGAAGATTCTATTCATAAATTGTTTCAACATATACGTTCTAAAGAAAAAAGAATAGATATTTTAGTAAATAATGCAGGAGTAGTAAATGATGGGTTTGCTGCAATGATGAGCGAGGAAAAGTGGGATCATGTGGTTGATTTAAATTTAAAAGGAACATTTCTTTGTTGTCGACAAGCATTAAGAATCATGATGAGACAGAAAAGAGGCTCTATAGTAAATATCACGTCGACAAGTGGAATAACGGGTGCAAGGGGGCAATGTAATTACTCTGCTTCAAAGGGTGGGGTTATTTCTTTAACCAAGACCTTAGCATTAGAAGGTGGAGAATTCGGCATTAGGGTTAATGCAGTTGCACCTGGTTTTATACAAACAGATATGACAAAAGGAATGGATCAACAAACATTAAAAAGGATGTTAGAACTAGTGCCACTTGGCAGAATTGGGGATCCTAAAGAAGTAGCACATCTAACAACATTTTTATCCTCTAATTATGCAAGTTATATCACTGGGAAAGTTTTTACAGTGGATGGTGGATTAGTTAATGGCTAAACAATAGATGATTAAATGACGAATTTTGAGTTAAACAAGGAAATGGGGAAAACAGATGTTTACGTATGTAGAAACAAAAATTATTGCTGAAAAAAGAAAACAATTAACTACTAGAATTAAAGAAATTATTACGGAGAGATTAGATTTAGAAATCGAACCGCATTTCATTACTGATGATCAGCCATTATTCGGAAGAGGCTTAGGAGTGGACTCCTTGGATGCATTAGAGCTATTTCTGGCAATTGAAGAGGAATTTGGAGTTGCAGTGTATGACGAGAATATGGCAGTACTGGGTTCCATTAATAAAATTGCTGATTTTATTGAAGAAAATAGGGAGGCTGATGTGCAGTGAGACCGGTATTAAATGCAGATCAAATCCGAAATATCTTACCTCACAAATGGCCATTTCTTTTCTTAGACAAAGTGATTCAACTTGAGCCAGGAAAGAGTGGAATTGGTATTAAAAATGTAACTGTAAGTGAACCTTTTTTTGAAGGGCATTTTCCAAATGAATCAATTATGCCTGGGGTGCTAATCATTGAAGCTTTGGCACAAATGACAGCTGTTGTTTATGTTACAGGGGAACTAGCAAAAATAGATGCGCATGGTGCATGTTCACCTAAAATAGATCCGAGTTCATATGTGGGTTATTTAGTTTCTGTACGTAATATGAAATTTCTAAAACCCGTAGTACCAGGAGACCAGCTAGAATTACATGTCCAAATTGGAAGGTCTCTTGGATTAATCTCACAAGTGGAAATTACGGCTTATGTAGATAAAAAGAAAGTTGCTACTGGTAGTATTCAAGTTTCTAAAAGAGTTGAGGAAATATGATTCATGGTATGGATGTTCAAGTTCGTGAGTGTACAGAGGCAGATAGTGAGAAGTTAGCCCACTTTTATAACAAATATCAATATGGGCCCATTAAATATGGGTATCCCTTAAATAAGCAAGATATCAAGCAACTATTTCGAGAGCGGAAGATACAGTTATATTTAATTGCTGAATATGAAAATGAAATTATAGCCAGCTTATTATTTTCTAGTTTATCAGGTCAAAGAGCATCAAATCCAGATGGTACCTGGGCAGGGTTCTTTTTAATTCACCCAGAATTTCGTTCGGGAAATATACCAGATAAATTATTTGCTTATGCGATTAAAAATCTTATCCAACAAGATATTAAGTATATTGATACAGAAGTGAATCCGGAAGATAAAGTTGCCATGGCTCTCTATAAAAGAGTGGGGTTATATCAAACAAGTAGGTCATATATAGACTATGATGGCTACTTAAATTTAAGAAGCTATTTACCTTATGTTATTACTTATCTATTAAATGCATTTAAACCAATTATTTCAAAAAGTGACCAAGATATATGGCTATCTAGAGGTTGGAAAACAGTTAGGGGATTGAAATCCCTACGTTCTATTCAGAGTAACGCCATAACAAGAAATGGAATTGAAGTTGTAAAGTATGCTATTAATCTCGGAGCAAAAGATGTGAATTGTTGGGTCGATTTAAAAAGTGAAAAGGTTACTGAGGTAGAAACAGAACAAGTACGATTCACTAGTTATATTTTAGAAGGAAACAATTTAATCGTTGGAGAGAAGATTCACATCTGTTATGTATATGAACACCATTTTCCGAATCCTCTTGAAGCCAGTATTACATCGAAGATAGGGAAAGATTATTTAATTGATTTAAAGAAAACTTTTTATCCAAATAAAAAGTACGAGTGGGAAGAAGTTATAACAGTAAATAAGGAAATAGAGGGAGAGCTTGTTACTAAGCTAAAAGCAAAAGAACTAGAATTATCTGTTCATTTTGGAGTAACCATAGCAAAACCGTTAGAAATAAATGTTGCTAATTATCCTAAGTTAATTAATGGAAAAGAATCTGCATGTATCGTTAATGTAAAAAATAATTCTTTAGAAAGATTAATTTACAAACTACTTATTCAACAAGAAAACTCGAAAATACTAGATTTCAAACCGCTAGAAAAACACCAAATCTGTATCATAGAGCCGGGTGAAATAAAGGATCATCCTATTGTATTGAATCCTAAAAAAATTGGTATCACTAATATGACACTTTCGGCTGTTAGTCATCAAAATAAAAATATTGGGGAATTAAAGGCAATAATTCCGATTCATGCGCATGGGAAAACTCATGTTTATGAAACAAAAGAATACTTAGTTCTAGAAAATATGTATATAACTGTACAAATAAGGAAAAGTACTGGTTGTTTATATATATATGACTTTAGAAATCAGCAATTATTGGCAAAAGAAGCATGGCCAGATCTAGATTATCCATTTTTAAATGCAGTAAAAGAACCGAAAGTAAATGAGCTGTCATGGGAAATAACATCTGATTCATGTTTTGAAATTATTCATGAGGCCACAAAATTAAAGAGAAGCATTTGTTTTTTGTCAGATAAGATAGTTCAAATAAATGATTTCGCACAGGAAGGAAAATATATAAAGATATATCCTTGGTGCATGTTATATGATGCGAAAATGACGGTACCACTAAAGAGTGGGTTAGTTTCTAAACCTATAATATATGGTGAGTATCCATATGCACTACATGACTATGAATTTGTAAATCAATTCGATCTACCTAGTCATCCAAACATGTATGAGCGAAATTATACATTGTTTGAATCGCAAAATATTAATATTGGATTCATATGGAAAGGAAATATAGAGCGTATCCTATTCGGATTAAGATGGATGCCAGCGGTAATATTTAAACGGAATGATAAAGAAAAATGTATAACAAAAACGCACTATTATACTTTATGTTCCCGTGATAGCAAAGATGAAGTGGAAGAAATCTATAACGATATTACTAGTCATACATCCAAATTTATATCTAATAAGATTCCGTACTCAATTGAGACTGACCAATTTCATATTATAAATGAAAACGGGGAATTTCATATTCACGGAAGTCTAAAAAACTTATTTTCTTCAATATTAAAGGGGAAATTAACATTGTTTTTCCCTCAGACATCTTACGAACAACAATTGTTTATACAAGACATAGAATCTATAAGCAATTTTAATTTTGAATTTAGTGGAAAGGTTAATTGGTCAAAAGCACATTATGCCGTACTTACGTATCAAGATGAATTAAATAGAAATGCGATAACGAAAAAAATATATCTTTTCCTTAAAGGAAGAAATAAATTAACATATAGCGAAAAAAAACAAGAATATCTAGTTCAAAATAATGTACTAAATTTAAAGATTAAAGTAAACCAAAGTAGTAAAATAACAGAATTTATGTATAAAGATAAAGAGATTTTAAAAGAAAACTCAGTATTAAGTTCTTATAATTTTTTACCCGGTGTAATGATACCAACAGCTAACTCTTATACTCCAGATTGTAGGAAAGATTTGAGCATTAATTCAATATATCTCAATAAAAGTAATCATTCAGTAGTAGCAACGGAAAATACATATAAGGAATTTATTAATCAGATTTTCTGTCAATCTGATGAGTGGAAAGTTAAATATACAACTGTATATGATCTACCTGTTTTACAAATACAATTGAAAAGTCTACAGAAAGATAAAATAAAAACTAGTGTCTTTCACTTATTCTGGGAGAAAAAAGGAAAAACAAAAATTAAAAAGATGTATTATTGGCAGAATGGAGAGCAAAACACGTTAATACCAAATGGCAAACAAAGAAAGATTTATTTAGATAATAAGGTAATTCTCGAATTATCTAATGGGTTATTTGTATCTATTTTAGCATTATCACATAGTACAAAATGTTTTATATACGAATGGCCCAAAAAAGGGATACAAATCGGAATATATGGTAATCAGAATGAATTTAATGATGGAGATATTCGCTTTAATATTGCAGTTGGAGAAACTTTACTTGATAGTGAATACTTTTCGCAAATTTTAGTAGAGGGGAATAAGACATGAAAGTATTGTTTATTGCACCTAGTCATTTTAGCATTGGTGAGTTGCATAATGCCTTATGTCTAGCTAAACAAATTCAAAAAGATGGAGAAGTTTATTTTTTAACAAGCGAAAAATTCTCATGGTATGCCAGTAGATCTGTAGCCAATGTTACATCACTAACAAAGGGGCTAAGACAAAAAGAGGTTATAAAACAAATCACTAATTCATTTCAACCTGATGCTATTGTTTTAGCTGATTACCATAATTTATTTTTAGAGTCTCCAATTATTGATCTTGATTATCTATTAAACCTACACATACCTTGTTTCTCTATTGATTCTTTGGCTTGGGGTAGTGAGGATAGATTATTAGAAAATAAACTTTTTAAAAACGCAAACTACAATAGCTTAAAGAAAAGAGCATTGATAAAACTACCTAAAATTCCGTCTCAATTTAAGTTAATCAGAACGTGTCCAGTAAATAGTTATAAAGAAGATAATGAGAAGATTATTTCAGTCAAGTTGTATAAAGAGGCTTTACAAGTAGATGAAGAAAGAAAAATGAAAATACGAGCCCAACTTGGTTGTAGAGCACAAGATAAATTGATTATGATTGCAAAATCATCATGGGCCAACTTATTAGTAAAGATGAGGCTCATGGAGAAGAAACAGTACAATGATGCAAAGTTTAGTTATGAATATATATTACAAGAATTATTAAGTCTATATCTACAGGACCTTCCAAACAAAACAAATATTAAATTAATTGGAGTTTCAGATGAGACAAAATTTGTTTCTATGAAAAATGGAGGGAAAATAGAATTTATTTCCCTACCATTTCTTCATTTGGAAGAATACGAACAACTATTATTATCGTGTGATTTATTTATCACTGATAATATTACATCTTGTTCAATGGGAAAAGCAGTATTTGGAAAAATACCTGTGATTAGCCTTGTAAATCATATGGGATATGAAGAATTAAAAGCTCAAGGATACAGCCTTAATCCTACATTAAAAAGCATTATAGAAAAATGGAATTATATAATACCTAATGGACTATATCCATTTCTTGTTTTCCCAAACGGTTGGCATAAAGAACTAGCTCCATTGATGGAGAAAAATGATTATTTTAATTGTGTTCATACTTGTGAAATATTTGATTTAAGGAAAACCAGTAAAACAATATTCAATATGTTATATAGCAAAAATGAGATTGAGAAATTAAAGAAAATGCAACAACTATATATAGATAATGTCTGTAATTTACCGACAATAAATGATGTGATAAAGAGAGAATTGGGGGCACTTAACCATGAGTAATCAAATTAATATACAAAAAGAAAAAAATGAAGCATATGATGCAGTACGTAGCGGAATAGGTCTAATAGATTTATCAGAAACAGGAAGAATTGTTGTAAAAGGGGAGGACCATGTAGAGTTTCTAGATCGTTTAGTTACGAAAGATATTATGTTTATGGAAGAAGAAACTACACTCTTTACCTTATTGTTACAAGAAGATGGGACTGTAATCGATATAATTAATCTATTTAAAAATGAGGATTCTATTACAGTTATTACTACACCGCATAAAAAGGACACTGTACTAGCTTGGTTAGAAAATCAAAAGACCCATGGCATTGAGATTATAGATATAAGTCAAACACATTCTCTCCTTGGATTTGAAGGCCCTTATGCATGGAGATTAGCTCAACAATTTTTAGATTTTGAAATATCATCACTACCATTTCAATCATTTGTGTTAAATCAATTATTTGGAAAGGAAATTCTATTGGCAAGAACAGGTGTAACAGCAGAGTATGGTTATCAATTATTGTTTGAAAAATACTTGGAACCAATAGTAGTTGAAACCATAAATTCTTTTAAAGATGACGATATTAGCCTAAAAAGAGTGGATTGGGAAACATTAGAGACGTTAATGTTAGAAATTCGACATCCATATTTTGAATTTAAACATTTAGAAGAACTAAATATTTTCGAAGCTAGTTTAGAATGGTTTATTGATTTTTATAAAGATGAATTTTATGGAAGAGAATCCTTAGAACAGCAATCGGAAGCTGGAGTAAATAAAAGAATTGTGGGATTCACCACAGGAATAGAGAGTCAAATTACAGTTAATGACGAGGTTTTTATAGAAGAACAATTAATTGGTAAAGTTATTGAACTTAAAGAAAGTCCTGTATTAAACATGAGGCTCGGAGTTTCTTTATTAGAAGAACCATTTGCTGTTTCAGGAATTGAATTTTATATAAAAAACAAAGAAAATGCTTTGTATGAGGCACGTACTCAGTCTTCCCCATACATTCTACCTAAATCATGGTCAATCAAAATACTGTAAAGGTGATGGCATATGAACATGAATAATCAACGAATCGTCGTGACTGGAATGGGAATTATTTGTTCAAACGGAAATAGTGTAAAGGAATTTTGGGATAATATTAGATTAGGGGAATCTGGTATTAAAGTAATCCAAAATATCGATATGTCTGAAATGGTAACCGATTATGGCGGAGAGATTGAAAACCTTCAGGTAGATGATTACTTTTTTAAGGATGAAATAAAGGATATGGATCGATGTGGAAAATTAGGTGTCATGGCGGCAAGGGAAGCGGTAGAAAACGCTGAATTAAAAATAGAAAACTTTAATCCATACCGAATTGGAATATCATTAGGCACATCTTTAGGCGGCATGTTAAGCGGAGAAGCATTTCATGAACAGTGGATCAAAGATGGAATCGAAAAAGCAGATGAAACGTTACTCTTTAAGTATCCAATCCATACTCCCTGTGACAATATTACTCGAGACTTAAAAATAAAAGGGCCAAAAATGATTATTTCCAATGCATGTGCCGCGGGTACAAATTCAATTGGTTTTGCGCTGGATACAATTCGAAATAACAAAGCAGATATCATGATAACCGGTGGTGTAGATCCCTTATCTAAATTGTCAATGAGTGGTTTTAATAGTTTACAAGCACTAGCACCAACGCCACCATCGCCCTATAGCAAGAGTAATGGCGTGGTAATCGGAGAAGGTGCAGCCATTCTTGTTTTGGAATCATTAGATCATGCGGTTAAAAGGGGTGCAAATATTCTAGCTGAAGTAGTGGATTACGATTTATCTTCAGATGCATATCATCAGACAGCACCAGATCCAGGTGGAGAAGGGGCTTTGAGATCAATGCGAGGTGCTTTAAAAAAAGCCAGCATAGATGCGAAGGAAGTAAGCTATATTAATGGACATGGTACAGGTACACCAGCAAATGATGTATCAGAACCAAAAGCAATTCGTACATTAATTACTGAAAATAAGACGCCAGTTTCTTCAACTAAATCAATGATAGGACATATGTTAGGAGCTGCAGGTGCGGCGGAAGCAGTAACTAGTATTCTTGCTATTCAACATGGATATTTACCACCAACTATAAACTTTGAAGTTGAAAGTCAAAAGTTTAATCTAGATTTTGTACCTAACATAGGTAGGGTAAGTGATTTGAATTATGTACTATCAAATTCATTTGCTTTCGGTGGGAACAATGCAAGTATTTTATTCTGTAAGTACAATGAGAACCACGAGTTATCAGCGGAAAAGGAAACGCTAATTAAAGAAAAAAAAGTCGTAATTACTGGTGTGGGGGGACTTGCTGGAAATTCTTCAAACCTTAAGGAAATTAAAGATTGTATGTTTAAGGGAAAGAGTGGTACCTCAAAGATTAAACAGTGGAATGACAATCCTAAGTGCATACAAGCTGGGAAAATACCAGAGCAAAACTATCGAAGGCTAATACATCCTAATTTATTAAGAAAGATGGATTCGATTAGCAAACATGCAGTATTGTCAGTGAAAATGGCGATTGAAAATGGGAACTTAAAGATAGATAAAAATAATAGGGACAAGATAGGAATTATTTTTGCTACTGGTACAGGACCAGTAGGGACGGTAGAATCATTTAACCGGATTATTATCCAGGAGGGTGTTAAGGCCGCTAATGCTAAATTATTTCCAAACACAGTTATGAACGCGGCAGCTGGACATATTTCATTAAACTTTAAAATAAAAGGGCCTACTTCAACTATTTCATGTGGTGGGGTTTCTGGTATTAGTGCACTATACTATGCCAATGCCATGATTCAATCTAGTGATTATGATACATTCATTGTGGTAACGGCAGATGAAGTAAATAATCCAATAATAGAGGGACACTCAAAAATAAAAAGATACTTAACAACTGAGAATATAAGACCTTTTGATTGTAATAGTAGCGGTACTATACTTGGTGAAGGAAGCATTGCCTTTATTGTAGAAAGTGAGGAGGCAGCGTTAAAAAGAAATAGTAATATTTTAGCTGAGATTAAAGGTTTTGGATTAACATCTGATGATAGTAAAATAGGGGACTTAAATCATCTAGGAAAGGCATGGGGGGAATCTATGCGTTTAGCAATGAAAGAGGCGATGATTTCTCCAGAAGAGATAGAATACATTTGTTCAGCAGCTAATGGTCATACATATTTTGACCGAATTGAAGAAAGGGTTATAGAACGTATATTTGGAAATGGAGTTCCTGTTAGTGCTACAAAATCTATCTTTGGGGAAACCCATGCAACTGCGGGTCTTCTTTCTCTCATCAGTGTACTATGTGCATTTGATGGTGAAATTCCAGCTACACAAAATGTAAAGAGTCATAGAGGAAGAATCGATCTTGTCACAGAAAACGCTCGTAAGACTCCGGTTAGCAATGCCTTAATTAGTACATATTCTTACGGTGGTAATTATAATTCTGTTGTAATAGGAAAATATTTAAATTAATTATTTATGTAGGAGGCCACTTTTATTAAGTAAGTAGTGGTCTTCTGCATAATTAGCTATATGGTTTTTAAAGATTAAGCTCTTAACTGAGCATATCAGAAATACTATGAAGGAGCGCAATGCCATGAAAGGTATCATTCTTGCAGGTGGGAGCGGTACTAGATTGTACCCCCTTACCCAAATTGTATCAAAGCAATTATTACCTATCTACGATAAACCCATGATTTATTATCCTTTATCAGTACTAATGTTGGCAGGTATAAGAGAGATACTAATTATTTCAACGCCACAAGATATTAATAAATTTGAGCAAATGTTAGGTGATGGTTCAAAATATGGAATTACTCTTTCATATACTGTTCAGCCTTATCCAGAAGGTATAGCACAAGCATTTATTATCGCAGAAGAATTTATTGGAAATGATAATGTAGCTTTAATTCTTGGCGATAATTTCTTTTATGGTCATGGACTAACAGAATTACTAGAAAAGGCTGTTAAGAAGACAAGGGGGGCTACAGTTTTTGGTTATTATGTCAATGATCCAGAGCGCTTTGGAGTAGTAGAGTTTGATTCTAAAAAGCATGTGATTAATATCATGGAAAAGCCAAAGGAACCAAAATCAAACTATGCAGTAACTGGCCTGTATTTTTATGATAAACGTGTGATAGAAATAGCCAAAAACATTAAACCATCTAATCGTGGGGAATTAGAGATAACAGATATAAACAAAGAATATCTTGAAATGGGAGAATTAGAAGTTGAATTATTAGGAAGAGGCTATGCATGGCTGGATACAGGGACACACGAATCATTATTAGAAGCAGCACAATTTATAGAAACAATTGAGAAAAGACAGAGTTTAAAAGTAGCTTGTTTAGAAGAAATTGCATTTAAAAAGAAATATATAACAAAGCAACAACTATTAAAAATGGCTAATTCGGTAAAGGAAAATCAATACAGCCGATATTTATTAAAGGTTGCCCATCAATAGCATTTAAATGAATGGAGAGAGAAGAATGCGTAAAATTCATACAGCATTAGATGGTGTTTTTATTATAGAGCTTGATAAATGCAGTGACAAACGTGGTTACTTCATTGAAACATGTAATAAGAAAAAATTTGAACTCTTAGATTTACAGGGAGACTTTGTACAAGATAATCAATCATTATCTGTTCACACAGGCACGATACGAGGGCTGCATTATCAGTTGAATCCTAAAGCCCAAATGAAGATAGTAAGCTGCATTTCTGGTTCTATTTACGATGTAGTTGTAGATATCCGAAAGGGCTCCCCAACGTATGGGCAATGGTTCGGAACAATTTTAAGTGAGTATAATAACCGTCTACTTACCGTTCCTAAAGGGTTTGCACATGGTTTTTGTACTACAGAACCTAATACTATTGTCCAGTATAAAGTAGATGAGTATTATTCGCCTAAACATGAAGGGGGAATTCTATGGAATGATGAAACGATCGGGATTTTTTGGCCAACTAATCAACCAATTTTATCAGAGAAAGATAGAAAACTACCTAGATTAAAAGATACTAATGTCAACTTTGTTTATGGAGATGATTTTAATTGAAATTATTAATAACGGGTGGGGCAGGCTTTATTGGTAGTAATTTTATTCGGTACATGTTGAAGAAATATCCTCAATATCAAATTGTAAATGTAGATTTATTAACATATGCAGGAAATTTATCTAATCTAAAGGAAATATCATCAAATCAGAATTATAAATTTATTAAAGGGGATATTTCAAATGAAATATTCATAGATAAATTATTTAGAAAAGAGAAATTTGATTATGTATTAAATTTTGCAGCTGAATCTCACGTTGATAGAAGTATTAAAAATCCTCATATCTTTGTCCAAACTAACATATTAGGTACACAATCCTTATTACACGCAGCATATAAAATAAAAGTGAAAAAATTTGTACAAATTTCTACAGATGAAGTATATGGAACATTATCTCAAACAGGTGCATTTACGGAGCATTCAATAATAGCTCCTAATAGTCCCTATAGTGCAAGTAAGGCTAGTGCAGACTTAGTGGTACGAGCGTATCATGAGACATTCGGTTTACCTATGAATATAACTCGTTGTTCCAATAATTATGGTCCCTATCAGTTCACGGAAAAATTAATACCATTAACAATAACTCATGCGTTAAATAATAAAGATATTCCTCTATACGGTGATGGATTACATATAAGAGATTGGCTTCATGTAGAGGATCACTGTGTAGCTATTGATTTAGTTCTTCATGGTGGAAGAGACGGGCACATATATAATATCGGAGGAGATAATGAATATACAAATCTAGATATTGTACAAAAAATACTTAAATTCTTCAATAAAGATCAATCGCAAATTACATTTATCTCAGATCGCTTAGGACATGATCGACGTTACGCCATGGATTCTACTAAACTAAAAAAAGAATTAAGTTGGAAACCACAATACTTATTTAACGATGGGCTCACCCAAACAATTAAATGGTATATAGATAACCGTACGTGGTGGGAGTGAACTTTATTAGTTAAAAATTACATAAATAAAATGAGGTATTTTAAAATGAAGATACTGATAACGGGAGTAGATGGACAACTAGGACAAACTTTAATGCAAGTACTCAGCAGAACACATCACGAACTATATGGTGTGAATCGAATCAAGTTAGATATTACAAATAAAATAAGAGTTTGCTCTTACATTGATAGAGTAAAGCCAGATGTAATTGTACACTGTGCAGCATTTACAAATGTAGATGGGGCAGAGAAAGACAAAGGGTTGGCATATGAAGTAAATGTATTAGGTACCAAGTATCTCGCTCAAGCTGCAGGCAGAATAAAATGTAAATTTGTATACATTAGTACGGATTATGTATTTGATGGCGAAAAGCAAACACCGTACAATCTTGAGGATCATCCTAATCCATTAAATATATATGGAGAAACGAAATTGGCTGGAGAACATTTAGTAACAAAATATACGAAGAATCATTTTATTATTAGAACGTCTTGGATATTTGGGAAGGGTGATGGTCACTTTATCGCTAAGATAGGAAAAATAGTAAGTCTTTACGGTGAAGTCCGCGTGGTATCTGATCAGTTTGGTTCACCTACCTATGCATTAGATTTAGCAAATTTCATTGAAGAAATAATAGATACAGATCAATATGGATTATATCATGTGACAAATGAAGGAACATGTTCATGGTATGAGTTTGCAGTTGAATTTTTTAAAGACTTCAATAGAAGCATCAATATCATTCCTTTAACGACAGAAGAATTCCCACAAATAGCCAATAGACCTAAATATTCAGTGTTAAGCAAAGATTGCATTATGCTGAATGGATTAAAACCGTTAAGACATTGGAAAGAAGCATTAAAAGAGTATAATGAACAATTAAATAGGAGATAATCGTTTTAATTTATATAAAATTAGCCAATACATATGGCTTTGTTTATTTTAGTAAGTTGCATTTTAATTATGTAGAACTTTGCCGTTTAAAGTATTAACTGTAAAATAAAAAACCACTACTTTAAGTAGTGGTTTTTTATTTTACAACTATACATTAAATCGTAACAAAGGCCATTATACATTCGCTGAAAGATTAACAGTACATTTACTATTTTAGCATGGTTGAATTCAAATAATTGTTCCAATCTAGTGAACTTTCAAATTTGAATAGATTTAGATAAGACCTATTATGTAATTAGTTCATTATTTGAAAATTATAGGCGAACAAACTGCTGGCTTATCAGGACAAGATCAAATATTTACTATGGATGAAAAAATACCCTCCAGGTAACAATGAAGAAATTTGTGAATATACAGGGGAATGAAATTAAAGAGGGCATACAACCTGATTATAAAGTTAGTCTTTTAATAAGTGATATTACAAATAACGAATATACGCATTTAAATTTTTGTCTAGATCGATTTAAATTAATTTAATGCCTTTATTCTTTTTATATTTGTAGTTGGGGTACAGCCAACGTACTAACATAAAACCCACGCTAAGAAAAAGAAAACTTGATATAAAAAGATTTCTAGCGTAACAAAAAGGATTTTTAATAGTTTAAGTTACGAATTATTTCGACACAGTATTTTAATTAATTATTAGAATGATATAATATAGTTATGTAAATTAAAAGAATTTTTAGAGGAGTTTATATGAGGTATAGGAGATATAAAGAAAGTCGTTTTGCAAAGTTCAAACGTAAATTTTCAATTGAGCTAGATTATTCCACATTAAGTTTAATTCGTATGATTAAAGAGCTTTTGTGTCCATACTACAAAATAATATTCACAAGAAAAAGTTTGATATTATTCACTATATTTATTTGTATGAGCCCTTTTTTAATTAAAGGGTATAAAAGCTATAAAGAGTATTCAATTGAATATGATAAGGATAAGGCTCGAGAAATGATTAGTAATTGTAACAATCCATATGCTTTTTGGCAAGGCGTTAATGGGAAATCATGTGATGATGCTCGAAAAGTACTTTATGGTGAAGAAGCTTTTCTAAAGATGAAACGTCTTTTGGTTGAGACTGGTGAAATAACAGAAGAAGATTATTTATACCATCAATATAAAAGAGAAATGGAAAAAGAATACGAGAAATTAAAATAAAAAGAACTTAATCAATTTTGGTTAGGTTCTTTTATTTGTTTTTTAAGTAGAATAATCTGTTTTTTCATTACCCAAAAAAAGCCACTTACTTTAGTAAGGGCTTTTTTTGGGTAATGAAGCTCAAACACTAAATTGAAACACAATCCGTTACGCATTCACTGAAAGGTTGACCGCTTACATTAATTATTTTAGCATAGTTGAATACAATTAAATGTTCCAAACTAGTGAACTTTCAAATTTTAATCAATTTTATAGTATGAGTTTTTATTGTAAAGGAGCAAAAGTAGGGAAAGGTATGTCTCTGAAAAATCCCGAATACACAGTTCATTTTATATACTTACTTTTTACTAGTTAACATAATCTTTATTATGGGTAGTTATTGGAAATAAAATTTTTCTGTCTCAAATTCAAAAGTACTGTTATGTTATTGAGACGAAAATAAAACAGTAATGATACCAAATAGATATTACATATTATATGAGTTAATACAGTATGTTTAGCCGAATAATGTTTCGTTTAACACAGGAGTTATCTATGTATCAGACTAAGCTCTACACTTCTAGTAACCTATAAAAAAAGTCTCATATCTCAAAACAAAAAGTATTCTTGAGTTTTGAGATATGAGATGAAATTATGATATTTGTGCAAGTATTTCACATTGTATTTCGTATGTATGCCGAATTAAATTGAAATATCGTGCAGTTTAAGTACCTTCACCTGAGCTTGCACCTTCGTATCTAATACTTTTCGATATTCTTCTGAAGTCATTACCTCAAGATACGTGCACTACCCTTCTGAACACTGATTAGGTAGTATTTTGCCAAGACCTGCTTTATGTTTTCGACTGAGGCTTTAATTTTTGCAGCTCGTTTATACTTCGTTTTTTGTTATAGTTGTCGGAAACGTTCGTGTTTAAAGAGTCTAAGGATGTTTATAAACGTACATGTTCTTGTAAAATATAATACCGCTCATCTTGATAATCTCTTCTCCCTCTTCCTAGCTGATAGCTATATATCTCTCATTTACACAGTAATACAAGATTTTTCTTCGAGTGGAATGTAATCCGCCTCTTTTAATTCATTAAAAGGGCGTAACTGTACACTGTATATTGTATTCCTCACTGCTTTCATTCCCGAGAAAAAATAAATTTCTCCTTCTATTTCGTAGGCAGGACGTATGATTAGTCCTTTTTGTCTTTCATATTGCACATGGCCAATTTCAACGATCCCTTCATTTAACAAGGCATCTCGAGCATTTGTATAGTCATTTCGAAAATCGGTATGAATGGTTTTATAAGACATTGTATCCCTCCAGCGTTTGATGAGTTGCTTTTAGCTATGTACATCCAGGTGTCTGGCATCTATTTTGAATGACATGTACGTTTAAATTTGATGTAGGAAAACATAATTCCTAGTTTGTTCTTGTTCTTTTATGGAAAAGTAACATTTGTCATGTTGTGTTTATAGAGTCCAAAAAGAGTAGCACCCTTTTTCAGGTACTACTCTATCTTTACGCAATTGTATATATGGCTTAATATCCAAGTATGCCGACAATTTGAGTTGCTTTGTTGTTACGAATGGAATAATAAATTTCTAAGCCTTTACGTTCAGCTTTTAGTACTTTACCCTTCATTTTCGATAAATGTTGTGAAACGGATGATTGGGGTATCTCTAAAATTTTTGTTAGCTGCGAAACATTAAAAGTATTATGTTTGCTTAGCTCGTTTACAATACGTAAACGAATTGGATGCGCCATTATTTTTAAAATTTCAACATCTTCTTCCGTAATATTAGCTTTTTTTGATTCCAGTACAGTGCTTGTCATAGTTATTCTCCTTTATTATTTTCTTATGAGAAGTTATTCTCCTAGTATCCCGTATCAAAATTTTATATTTTATATTTTAATAAATAAAAATTAATGTAGCATTAATAAATTCTATAGTTATTATATAACGAATTTTCTATTCGAGTGTGAAGTTCATTTGGAGTTTACGTGATTTTTGTATATTCTAATGTATAACTAAATAAATGTAAATCTGACATCTAATGTTTCATAATTATGAATAATAATATAAGGTTCTCATATTTACTAATGGGTGGGGGCTCGAGCACAATAGAAGGAATATTCTACAATTCTATTACATATAATTGCGTTCTTACACCATAAAATTAATTATTAATTTCACGTCTTGCTATAAATGTGAGTTACAGCATACATCTGCCACAATTTAAACCATAACTTTACCCGGAACGTTAAATATATATACCTATAAATAGACATCGAAAAATGGTTGTAGTATACAGAGAGAATAAAGGTGTTTCACTTCAGATGTATAAAGATAATAACGTTGTTTAATTTTGAGGTAAAAAACTAAGAACAATACTAAAATTCGTATGTAGTATTGTTCTTTGTAGTTTTTATAATCTAAATATTATTTCAAATCAATATTTAGATTCAAGGAGGGAGTATGTGATCCAGTAAATAATTATTTGACCACATAAAACCATTCCTATTATTCGTGTAATCTCAGACATATCCATAACATTGAATAAAATAATTGTGACTCCCTCCACAAGAATAGAATAATAAAAGGTATGAGAGCGAGCTCTATTCGCAACATAGTGATTACGCTCATCATTATGTTTTACCGTCAATTTTTTTGCATACTCGGCATCGTTCTTAAAACGCCCAATCTGAACTAAACGTATAATCGAAATAATGACAAAAACAATCCCCATCCCACTCCAAAAGCTATCTATCACTTCAAAAGACTCAGTTGATATATACAAACTAATTCCTATAAATAAGAGTGTCACATACCATATCATTCTACTTTTTACATTTTGCATTTTTATCTCTCCCTTATTCTTCAAAAATAAATACTTCTTCGATTGTTTTTCCAAATAATTTTGCTATTTGATACGCCAGCATGATGGATGGATTATATCTTCCGTTTTCAAGTGAAATAATTGTCTGACGTGAAACATTTAACTGCTCAGCCATTGCTTGCTGAGTATAACCAAACTTTTTTCGTAACTCTGGAATTTGATTTTTCATATTAACCTCCTCTCGATATGTAAAGTTAACTTTACATATATAATACAACTATCCCATAAACATGTAAAGGTTACTTTACATGTTTATGGGATAAAAAAGGTTCATACAAATTAGCTACTCTGAATTAACTTTTTTATGAATACCGCCCTTTACTTGAAGAACTTACTCTGTCTAGGATTGTATTTACAGTAGTAACTTTAATGCCCTCCTCAACATATTCATAATCAAACATCTCCACAATTTCATAAAATCTATATGGGTTCTTGAGCTATAATTTGCAGTTAGTTAGAATATAAGGCCTTCCATCTAAGTCTAAGATGATCAATTTCTTAATTTTTAATACACTATGAAGTATTATAAATAATTACAGTATGTTCGGATGGTATTAGGGGAAGCCTGATGTTTAGCTCTGGCTTGTATCATATCGAGATATTCTTTGGTCAATGGTACATTTCATTCACAAGATAAAACATTGTCCCATTCTCGGTTTGAGCCTCCCTAATTAGGGGTCACCATACATGCCCATCAACTTAAAAATATTAACTACCCCCAAGAGTAAAAAAAGCTATTCTTACTAAAAGAATAGCTTTTTTCATTATTTAAATATGATTTCATCTGAATTTAATGGAGATTTCTCCTACAAAAGTAGTAGAATTTTTATTTGAATTTGTTACCTCAGTTGGATTTATCATATTTCAATTTCGATAGAATAGTAAATAGGTATATCGGATATGGAGATACATTACAATGATTATACATACTTCAGATTTAGAATTACAGTAACTACTCAACCCGTAGTTACTAATAAAGAAAGGAATAAGCAGAATGATACAGAACATATACGAAACCCATTTACATGTAAGAGATTTAGAAAAGGCGATAGATTTCTATCAAAATAAGTTAGGGTTAGCATTAGCAAGAAAGCTATCCAAAAGAAAAGTGGCTTTCTTTTGGGTAGGAGAAAGTAAAAAGCAAATGCTTGGACTATGGGAAGTGCATAATATTGAAGATTTTGAGATGAAACACTTTGCTTTTGGTGTAGATTTAGAATTTCTAAAGACTTCTAAATTGTGGTTAGAGAATCGTGGAATAGAAGTGGTAGGAAGCCAAGGAAAAGGAAATCAAGAGCCAATTGTCCAAAGATGGATGCCAGCTGCAAGTGTATACTTTCTGGATTGTGATGGAAATAAATTAGAGTTTATTTCTATGTTACATGATAATCCAGATGAATTAGAATATGCATCCTATTTAAGTGAATGGGATGCGGAACACCAAGAAAAATAAATGAGATTGTATCTATAAAACGGAAAAAACGTTATTCTTTTTGTAAAAATATACAGAAAGGATGACGTTTTTTATGAATCTTTCGATTCAAAACGAACTACAATTATTTGCTGAAGAATTCTATGGACATCTTACTCCTTCATTTTTAGAAAATTTTGCTAGAGAACTAGGTTTTGTACAACGAAAACGTAAGTTTTCAGGTCATGATTTAGCTACTATCTGTGTCTGGATTAGTCAACGGGTAGCGAGTGATTCTTTAGTGCGACTATGTACTCAACTTCATGCTGTTACAGGAACGCTTATGAGTCCAGAAGGGCTTAATAAGCGTTTCAATAAAAAAGCTGTTTTCTTTTTAAAACATATTTTCTCTTTGTTATTAAAAAGTAAAATTTTTGAAACATCAGTGATTCCTAGTTCTTCAATCACTTATTTTCAACGAATTCGTATTTTAGATGCAACGATTTTCCAGGTGCCAAAGCATTTAGCTAGTGTGTATCCTGGATCAGGTGGTTGTGCTCAAACAGCGGGTATAAAAATCCAGTTAGAATATGATTTACATAGTGGCCAGTTTTTAAATTTCCAAGTGGAACCAGGGAAAAATAATGATAAAACCTTTGGCACAGAGTGTTTAGCGACATTACGTCCTGGTGATCTATGTATTCGGGATTTAGGCTATTATTCACTGGATGATTTAGATCAAATGGACCAACGTGGTGTGTATTATATATCAAGGCTCAAATTAAACAATATGGTATATATCAAAAATGAATTTCCTGAATACTTTCGAAATGGGACAGCAAAAAAACAGTCTCAGTACATCAAAGTTGATTTAGAACACATTATGAATACCTTAAAACCAGGGCAGGTCTATGAAATAAAAGATGCTTATATTGGAAAGGATAAAAAACTATTCACTCGGGTGATTATGTATTGATTAACAGAAAAACAACTTCGTGAACGTATGAAAAAACAAGTGTATACGGAAAGTAAAAAGGGAATTACGTATTCAGAAAAAAGCAAGCGATTAGCTGGCATGAACCTGTATGTTACCAATACACCTCGGGAGATTGTTCCGATGGAACAAATACATGATTTTTACTCTCTCCGCTGGCAAATAGAAATCATCTTTAAAACTTGGAAATCTCTATTTCAAATTCATCATTGGAAAAATATCAAACAAGAGCGATTAGAATGTCATGTTTATGGAAAGCTTATTGCCATTTTTCTATGTTCTTCTACTATGTTTAAGATGTGACAATTAATTTTACAAAAGAAAAAACAAGAATTAAGTGAATATAAAGCAATTGGAATGATTCAAGATCATTTACACATTTTATATCAATCCATACAGCAAAACACCCAAGAAATAACAAAGGTC
Source organism: Bacillus sp. 5mfcol3.1 (assembly GCF_900114335.1). Taxonomy (NCBI): domain Bacteria; kingdom Bacillati; phylum Bacillota; class Bacilli; order Caryophanales; family Bacillaceae; genus Bacillus; species Bacillus sp. 5mfcol3.1. Next base: position 31,267 of record NZ_FOST01000014.1, read on the forward strand.
CTAATCCGCCTGTTCCAACTCCTACAGAAGAATGGGCGCAAATCTCACAGATATGAGAAGAAGACTGCCTTTGATATCATGGGTGTTTTCTATGAGTATAATGGATTGAAAAAACAAAAGAAAGTTGCATAATTTAAAAAATGAAACCCGCTAGGGTTTATTTGGGATGCGTATTTTTAAGAGTATGCTTTTATTTTAAGAATGTTTTGATCCGATGAGCTGAAAGCTCAGGTTGTTCTCACTCTTAAGTTGATGGGCATGGGGTCACCATATTAAAAAAGAAAATCATACGTTTAGACACAAAATTGACACATTACGGTTAGTTCCCTGTACGTTAAGAGATTAGGTTGTATATTTGAGGGGATGTACGAGACAGGTGTAAATTTAGGGGAATCTAATATTTTCCATTCAAATATGATAGAATAGAAGTATATCCAACAACGGAGGAATAACAATTGAGCCCAAACACAAAACAGTTTATTTATGATATCCAGCAAAGAAAGAACAATTATATAGAAAATGCTTTGATAGCAATACAACATCCTAAAAAAGAGCAATCTGAACAGGTCATTCAAAATATAGTAGAGAAGATGGATATGATGATAAGTCTAGTTACTACGTACATGAGGATTGAATCAGGATCTACAGGAGAATTAAAAGAACTTCAGAAAGAAATTATCCATGCTCAAGCATATATCCAAAAAAGAAAATTTGAAGAAACACAGAGATAAAACCCTGTGTTTTTATTTGAACGTCTATGAAACCAATTTGTTATAAATCAAATTAGATGTAATTTAATCATTGTTTTGGCATAATCCATACAATTTGTTGAATTCGTACAATATACGGTACCGTATCTTCAATTAGCAAATGATCTGGTTTCACATCCTTTAACTTTCCTCTTATATTACCTCTTACAGTTTCAATAACCACATGTTTACCAATTACCGATTGTAATGTCCGATATACGTAGGGATTAGGTACACTTACCATATTTTGTTCACTCAAGTCATTTCCCTCCAAATAACTCATTCTATAAGACTCCCTTCTAACTTGCATTCTTTCTCCTAATATATGATATAAATCTTATAAATATGCTAGATGGATAATTCATTATAGGAACAAAAATAATATTTTAATAAGGTACGCTTTCTATTCCTAGTTTACTAATTTTTTATATACGGTTACTTTTGTTAGTTAATAGGTAATGATATAGAGATATTTTGAATGTATATTTAGGTTGTTCTTTTCAAGATATGTGTCATTTCAAATACGCCCTTTATTAGCATACTGCTCATACTTTTTTTGAGATTCTTTCGTAATACGTGCGTTAAGTAAAATTGCTAACAATAAAAACACTCCATATTTTCCTCCTGTAGCCCCTATGATAATCACACTACTACAAACTAGTACAATTAATAGCATAAACGAAACTAAATAAATACAATTATAATTCTTTGACATCTTCTCGTATTTTATGCGTACTTTCCTTGCATCCATCTAAATTCCTCCTTTAAATTATCTGTTTCACCATAAGATAAATCCCGCTCTTAAAAAGAAAACAATCTATCGTTTCAAATACTTAGTTTGTTTTTGATCAACTAATGTATATAAAATAAAAAGAAATCCTACCAATATTAAGCTTTCCACTATGATAATCTCGACCCTCTCCTTCCTTTGAACCCCATCACATCAGATGGAATATGTGTATATCCTGTTATTAGCCATAGCAAACAAAAAGGATCTTCCTTTCTGGTAAAGGCTAATCCTTTTCTTCGTCCATTTAACTATTATTAGCTATTCTTGATTAATTAGAATCACAGCTGGTCCATCTACACGAATTCCACCAACTTCGATTTTTTCATAAGGCTCAATTGTAATAGAAATAATCCTTTCTCGCTTCTTTAATTCATTACTTAATTCTTTTGTTAACATTTTTTTCATGTGTGCACTCCTTCTTACTGCTTTATTTACTATTGTTATGTAAATAAGATTAAAAATGGTTTCCTGGTTTGGAAACCATTTTTTGTAGTTGACCATATGATGTTACCAGTTCGTTTATCAATTTTACGTAAAGAAGATAAACAATTAATATTCACTGTCTCAGTAGATGTAAGAAACTCTTAAAGAGATAGCGGTGAGATTGAGAAATAATGACTTAGATAATATATTACCTAAAACAATGAAAGTCCTACCTCTCTTTCATCCTTACGGATCCTTGTCCGTGCCAGTGCAAATCAGGATTGCAAAAATCAAGTGACTATTTAATCGATTTATTTGATGAAACTTTGAACGTTCGTAAAAGAAATTTAAAAATAAAAATGGATAAGATTGAAGTAATAACAAAAGAGGTTCCTACTCTAAAAGTGAGTTGAAGAAGTTGAATGTCTTTGAAATGATTTACTTATAATAATCATCATATTCTCGAAAAATTCAGGATATTTTCGAGGGATTAAATACATTATCTATAATGAATCTTAACAGAAACTTTTTATTTGATTTTCAGTGATCCCTTTAATTAATCCTAGTTCACTAATTAAAAATTCATGTGCGTCATCCAACATTTTTTTTTCGCTTGTATTCAGTGCCTTTTCTTTCTTCATACGCATTAAATCACGTACAACTTCAGCACCTTCTTGTATTTCACCCGTTTTTATTTTGTCCGTGTTCACTTTATACCTTTGTTTCCAAGGCAATGATTTATCTGATTCTCCATGCTGAAAAATGTGTATAATGTGTTTTAATGCAAGTATATCAGTAACTGGGCGTATACTCGAACTTAGTATTTTACCCATAGGAATCATGACTTGCATATTACTGATTGACATTTTTATAACATAATACTGTTGTTTTTTTCCTGAGAATTCTTTTTCTTCTATGGCTTCAATTATACCTGCTCCGTGCATTGGATAAACAATGTTATCGCCAATTTGAAACATATAATCCACCTCCATATATGGTAACCTTCTTAACCATAACATACATGTAATTTTTTATCAAATATTTAATAATATCATAAAATCTTTTTTATCGTCAACAATTTTTTAACAAAAATTAAATTAAGTAAAAAACACCCCCAAAACAATAGCGATTGTGTCAAAATTCCCATATAGGGCAGGGGAATTTCTCCGCTTATATTCTGAAATTTATACTCATTAACGTAGATCAGTTTTCCCTTGAAAACGACCAACTCGATCCCGTACTATTTTCAATCTTGTGTGGTATTCCAAAATCTCAATTCTTGCTTTTTCAGCTAAAGGCGCAATTAGTCGTAAAACTTTTATCCACCAATCATCAACCACTACATCAAGTACTTGATCAAAATATTTTAGTGGTCCATAATTCGCTTCTTTTGCAATTACAGCCATTCTATTTTCAAAATCATGCATGACGGCACCTATTATTTTAAAATTCTTAATCACATTGGCAATATGATAGCAATAATTAGGATCCAATTCCAAATGTGTTGGAATGATATCTCGATAAAACGCATAATGAAGAGTCTCATCTTTTACAAGGCGGCGTAATAATATAGCAAGATCTGGATCATGCTTACTTGAAACCTAGCTACATTATTGTAAAACACCATCGTTGCAAGTTCTTGTAGCGTCGTATACTCCATGGCTTCGATTGGTGTATGAAAATCAGGCTCTAATCCACCCTCAACGGCTGACTTTCTTAATTCATGTATTCTTTTATATAACCCCAGTCTATCTTCTGCGCTCTTATTTTATGTTGTTCATACAGTTCTTTTAAACGTGACTCTAATCGGAAATCTAAATCATTGGTTAGCAAATAAGTGCCCCCCCCCTTTTTCTTGCCATGGATATTCATCCAATTTTTATGCTTAAAAATTTTCTACAAATAAATATTACTTTACTTTTTTCAAGTCAAACAAAACAAATTTGTAACAAAATTGTTTAAGAGCGCTATATTTTTATAGGATATTTTTATTAAAATGGGTACCGCCCCATTCCCATCAAGATCCAGTTTTTGGGGGTGACCTGTTTTCTTAGGTTGATGGCGATGTGGAGGTACCATAATAGTGATGTGATGGACTCTTCTAAATTATTTATTTCACTCTATGTATTCTCCTCATTTAAACTCATTAATCCTTCAAAAAGAATTTTATATCACGTTTTAATCCATAATATATATATTAAATAGTGTTCTATTTTAGCTTTTGAAAAATTTGTTATACTTTTTTAATTAAGAGGTAATTCAAAATATTAACCAAATAAGTAACGGAGATAAATTTATAATGAAAATAACAAAACCTAAAGGAATATGGAAAAAAAGAATGCTTATAACTCTCATGATAGTTTTTGTATTGGCTCTTGCAGGAATTAGTTATTGGAACCTTTCACCATATCCAAAAGCATTTTTGATTAAGAAAGCATTTGAAGGTGGGACGTTTGTTCCGCCAGCTGATTATGACCATGCTCTAAACGAAACAATAATTGATAAGGATATCAATTATAATTCTAAATTCTCGGATGGTAAATTAGATCTCATCTATCCGAAAAATCATACAGAAAAAACTCCTATTATTTTTTGGGTGCATGGCGGTGGATTTGTGGGGGGAGATAAATCAGATATTACTGGGTATGCGGTAAGCTTAGCTGCTCGTGGTTATATAGTGGTGAATATAAACTATGCTCTTGCTCCTAAAAGAAAATATCCTACACCAGTACTCCAACTAGGTGAGGCCTATAAATACATAAATGAAAATGCAAAGAAATATGACTTAAATCTGAATCGTGTTTATTTTGCAGGAGATTCTGCTGGAGCACAAATATCTGGTCAATTCGTTAATATTCAGACATCTAAAGAGTATGCAAAATTAGTAAAGATTGACGCTATTGTTGACCCTTCTACAATAAAAGGTGTACTGCTATTTTGCGGTCCATATAATATGCCTAAATTAGCTAAGATAGAATCAACTAAAGAAATACAAGATTTCATGCGTACCGTTGGTTGGGCTTATTTGGGTAGAAAAAATTGGGAAGGGGCATTAGAAGTAAAAATAGCTTCAATTTTAAATCATGTTACAAAAAAATATCCACCAGCATTTATCACAGATGGGAACACTGGATCATTTGAAGATCAAGGTAAAGCATTGGCTTCTGCTTTACAAAGTAAAGGAGTGTCTGTAGATAGTCTTTTCTTTGATAAAGATGTTTCGGGTGAGTTAGCACATGAATTTCAATTCAAAATGAATACCCAAGCAGGTTTAAAAACCTTCAACAAAGTTCTGGAATTTTTAAGAAAAACTAAATAATACGTTTAAAATTTCTATTAAAACAAAATGTGCTTTTTGGGGGATCCTAAGAAAAAGCTTACCTTGAAATTAGAATTATGTAAGCTTAAGTTGCTGAGCATGTGGCGCTACCTCACATCCATCAACATAAGTGATCTTAATACGCCTAAGTACCAAAAAAACGTTATTCTTCCTAAACAAGCTAGACTAAAAAGGATGACATCTATTTGACTTTATGGTTAGTGAAAAACCTTAGTTTTATAACGATGTATCGGTGCCTTATATATTTGTTTAATCATTATTTCTGTTACCTTTATATATTTACATAAACTTCATTATCAGTAGTCAATACTGAATAGAATTTTTGTTATGGAGAGGTTTTATTACTTTGAGATAGGCTAATATATGTTCACCTGTGTTTTTAAGAAATAGCCTATTCCTGGTCCATTGGAGAAGTAATATTATCTTTATATGTGTCAATATAAATGTTTCCATTTGCTGCAAGTACAGCATACGTAACATCTTTGTAGCTAAGGTTACGTTTTTTTAGCTCACATTTTAATTCTAACTCCGTCTGATTGTTTTGCCTTAGGTTTTCTGTCATAATTTCTCCATCCATAATTAGCTCGATGGGGAGTTTACACTCTTTTTTTGTTGGTATATTTAAATCTTGTTTTGTAACAGTACGATATTCAGGTTTTTTCAAAACAGATATTTTACCATTTGTTTCAACTACGACATAAAGAACTTCTTCAATGTTAAAAATACCATTCTCTCTTAATTGTTGGTTTAAATAATCTAGAGAATAGCGCATTTTCCGCATATTATTTTCTAAAATTTTTCCGTTTTCCATAATGACTGTTGGATTTCCAGCAAATACTTTTCTACCTATCCGACTTTTCATGGATATATAGCTAACCATTAAAATGACAAATACTAAAATAAGAAAAGCTATAACTGCATGATGAGTTTTTACATTTAAATTAAATGCTAAATTTGCAATAATACTTCCGATAGAGATAGCACCAATAAAATCAAAGGTATTCATTTCCGCGATAATTTGCTTTCCTAATATTTTAGCTCCGATAAATAAAATCGAGAAAGATAACAGTGTTCTCAAAATAATCTCTATATGTTCAGACACAAGTAGCGCCTCCTTTTGGGATTGCATGTTCGTATTATAATAATTTATATAAGGATATTATGTATCATTGTAAAAGAATTTATTATGTTCAATAGCATTAAATAGTTCATGTAGATGAATTAATCTAGGTTCTATTACCAAGTTTCTCAAGAGATAAAAAGAGACATGAATGTAAGAAGAAATATAATGATTTTGAATGTTTTGATACAGAGTACATTTTTGAAATCGAATAAAATATGAATTATCAAAAAGAGATTGGATTCCCTTAAAGAGTATTACCTAGATAAATATGAACTAATTTGAATTACTGGAATATGTTTTCTACCTACAAAATCCTGTATCACCCTCACCTATCCAGAAAATCATAACTTTTTAAACTGGTGATTACTTTGAGGAAAAACAATCATGTACCGACAGGTATTAATATATTAAGAGCGTCCCTAAAATATATTTTGGTGTTTTTAAATTAAATGAGAAGAGAATATGATGTGCTTTGTTTTCTTATTATCTAAATAAGAGTTTCTTAAATTACTTATATAAAAGCTAATGGATGAGTATTAATATTTATGAAGTAACTTTTATCTTATAAGAAAGGGGCATCAGATTTATGAACAACCTTAATTTACTTTGTGAACAATTTGCTAAAATTCTTAATGGAAAAAGCAACATAAATCAGGGGGGTTGTTCTGTCTCCTTGCGTCGTAATATTAAAGTGTTTGTTCAAGGACGACCAAGCACCTCAGTGATACCGGTTGGAATATCTTTTGAATCGTTAGATCAAAATGGCCATGCGTTGAACTTTGGAGAAATCGCTATTTTACAAGAAGAAATCCCTTTATTTATGCAATCAATTGTTCAACAAGGGATTATTGTTAGCGCCTTACATAATCATTGGTTATATATGAAACCATTGATTATGTATATTCATATCCAATCTGTTGAACCACCATTGAGTTTTGCAAAAAAATTGGCTAATTCCTTTTCGGTTTTAAGTAGTTCTCCAATTACTGATAACGGGAGCTAATGTTAAGTAGATCCTCTATATTGATTTTCTATATCGAGAATCACGAGAATAAAAAAAGCCCTCCAGTTAAGCAATCTTGAAAGCGTTCATTTAAATTTATAGATACATTGAATTGCGGCTTATTGTATTTTTTACTTAGCGTGAGAGGTTCCGAAATGCTGGAGGTAGCCACTCGCCACATAGTTAATAAGCTAAAATTTTTTAGTAACCCAAAAACGTATTTTTGTGCTAGCTTGTAACAAAATCGCTTATTTTTTCGTTTTGGGGGTATTTCAAAATATTAAGATGATGGACATGTATGGTCACCTCTTACAGGTAATAAAAAAGATTATAAAACCAATACTCTTCACAGAAATTAACCAGCTCCTTAAAATCCGGAACTGGTTAATTTCTGTTCACACGATACTTTTTTATAATAAATATATACAAATTATAAAAAGTATTATGTACTTGAAACTATACATATAGAATTACCTACCAAATCGTATCTTCCGAAGTAATTAGGTAATATAAAGTGATCACCTTTTTTAAAGAAATAGTGATCACCTTCTTTAATTAACTCACCTTCACCCTGTATTACACTAACAAGTAGGAATGCTTTTTGTTGTTCTAAACTAGTTAATCCATCTAACTCCCATTTTGCCACTGAAAAATATGGACATTTGATAAAATTAGTTATATTCAAATCATCTACTTTTTCATGTTTAACCATTAACTGATTTGATATAAATGGAGTTTCTATTACATCAATGCTCTTTTCAAGATGAAGATCACGTAAATTTCCTTCTGAATCTCTTCTATCATAATCATACAATCTATAGGTTGTATCAGAGTTTTGTTGTGTTTCTAATACTAAAATCCCTTTACCAATTGCATGAACAGTTCCACTCGGCACATAGAAGAAATCTCCAGGTTTCACCTTCACACGATGTAACAGTTGGTTCCACTCTTTCTGTTCAATCATAGACATAAATTCTTCTTTTGTTTTCGCATGATGCCCATAAATAATCTCTGCGTCTTTTGTGGAATCGATTACATACCAACACTCGGTTTTTCCTAGTTCTCCATTCTCATGCACGCTAGCATACTCATCGTTGGGATGAACTTGAACAGATAGGTCTTGATTGGCATCCAAAATTTTTGTAAGAAGAGGGAAACGATCTCCCTCAACATTACCAAACAACCCTCGATGTTCTTCCCACAACTCCCCTAAAGATAACCCTTTATATTTTCCATTCTTAACAATACTTTGTCCATGTTGATGTGCAGCAAAAGCCCAACACTCTCCAGTTTGATTTGATGGAATCTCATATCCAAAAGAAGTTAAATGTGTTCCACCCCAAATTCTTTCTTTAAAAACAGGTGCAAAAAATAATGGTTCCGTCATAATTATAATCCTCCGTTCTATATAATTTCACCTAGTAGCTTGTATGCTTCTTCTTTTGTTTGGATGGATAATAACCGCTCTCTATAACTGTCATCCATTAGTTTTCGAGAAAGCATTTGAAGGATTTTTAAATGTTGATTTCCCTCATTTTCTTTTGGTACGGCAATCATGAATATTAATTTCGCTTCAGTTCCATCAAGGCTCTTCCAATCTACCCCTGATTGTTTAATTCCAAATACCACGCTCGGTTCCCTAACCGCATCTGATTTTCCATGCGGAATAGCAATGTTTACACCAATCCCTGTAGTACTTTCTTGTTCACGATTCATAATAGCTTGTTTAAATTCTGTCACTGAATGCAATGCACCTACATGCTTTAATTTTTGAATCATCTCATCAATGATGTCATCTCGTGTTTCTCCTTTTAAATCCGTTTCAATTAATTCTAAATTTATAATATCTGTTAGCTTATTAATTTTCATCTTCTCTACTTGTGAACTTTTGCTTTGTGCTTCTTGCTTCATTTGTTGCACTTCTTTTGTTGCTGATACTTCTTTTATTTGTTCAATTTCTTGTTTTTCTGTCTTTGAAACGTCTTTTTTCAATACATTCACTAAAACAGCTGTCACAGTAGAACCTACTATTACAGCCACAAAAAACATAAATACATTATCTACTGCCCCTAATACAGCAACAATCGGACCACCATGTGCCACTCTGTCTCCTACATGACCAATCATAGCAATTGCCGCACCTGTCATTGAACCCGCCATTATACTTGGAATAACACGAAGTGGATCTTGTGCTGCAAAGGGAATTGCACCTTCCGTAATACCAAATAGCCCCATTGTAAATGATGCTTTACCCATTTCTCTCTCTGAATCTTGAAATTTCCCCTTACCTATGAAAGTAGCTAGTCCCATTCCAATTGGTGGGATACATATTGCCGCAGCAATTGAACCCATAATTTCATAGTTTCCTTCTCCAATCATTGCTGAACCAAATAAGAATGCGACTTTATTGACTGGACCACCCATATCAAATGAAATCATTGCCCCTAAGATTAAGGCTAAAAGAATTGAACTTGAACCTTGCATACCTGCTAACCAAGCTGTTAATGATACGAAAACTTGTGCGACAGGGGCACCGATAATAAATACAAATGCTAAACCTACAATAAGGGAAGTAAATACCGGAATAATAATAATCGGCATTATTGGTTGAATCGCTTTCGGGATTTTTAATTTTTTGATTCCTAACGCTATGTAACCAGCTAAGAAACCAGCTATAATTCCACCAAGAAAACCAGCACCACTTTCACTTCCATAAAAGCTTCCTGTTGCTGCAATATATCCACCAATCATTCCAGGAACAAGTCCAGGTTTATCCGCTATACTATATGCAATATATCCAGCTAGTATTGGAACCATGAACGTAAATGATGCACCACCAATTTGCTCAATGGTTTTCCAAAAAGAACCCTCCGGAATCACTAGACCCCCGGGTGTTTTTTCTCCCCCAAGTGTTAAAGCAATTGCAATTAATAATCCTCCGACTACGATGAATGGGACCATAAAAGAAACACCATTCATTAAATGACGATATATCGGATTTTGCTTTCTTTCCTGATGGTTATTTTCTACTATTTTTGACTGTGAATGATAAATAGGTACATTTCCGCTGATTACTTTCTGAATTAATTCTCCTGGTTTACGAATACCATCTTGCACTCCGACAACCAACAATTTTTTCCCTACAAATCTATCTTTATTTACGACTCTATCTGCAGCTATAATAATACCGTCTGCTTCGCAAATATCTTGTTCAGTCAACTCATTTTCTACCCCTATACCACCCTGAGTTTCAATTTTCATTTTGATTCCTAATTTATCCGCTGTTTTTTGCAAGTTTTCAGCTGCCATATAAGTATGGGCAATCCCATTCGGACAGGATGTAACCGCTAACAATTTCATTCTTAATCCTCCTCACACTTTTTACTAAGCGCCTACATTTACTATAAATTAATATTAAGACCTCAAAAGTTTCATTTTTTACCGTAACTTCCGGAAAAATAAACCTTTTACTCAAACAACAACGGTTATTTGATCCTCTACTTTTTGATTAATTATGTAAAAAGGACAAAAATTTCATTACGTTTGTTTCTTTCGTAAGCTTTTGAATAAAGGATGGTTGCTCACTTATAAAGGATAGTTCTTGAAACAACTGTTTCGTTACCTCTTGTCCATCACTTTTAACTGCTAGCATAAATACAAGTGATACCTTCTCTGCTCCCCAATTAATTGGTTCCTTTAATGTAGCAATTGCTATTACTGACTCTTGAATAAATTTCGGATTTCCATGAGGAATTGCGATTCCTGCCCCAATCGTTGTCGCTGACATTTTTTCTCTTATGATTGCATTTTCTGCATACTGTTTATCTACATAACCCTTACTATGCAAAGCATACGCTAACTTTTCAATTAGCTCATATGGATGCTGTATATCCTGTTGTAAAAACACTAAAAATGGAGATGTATAATTGAGCATAACAAAGTCTTTTGGTTCTTTATAACTTGGCTCATCACAATTTTGTATAAATTCCCCTAGCTTCTTTTCTTCCAGCCCCTCTAATAATGGGGATACTACTATATGAGGAATGTTTAAACTTGAAAGAGTAGTAGTTGAAATAACGAGATCCACATCACGATGTTTCATCATATAACTTTGTAAATCAGCTTTTGATATACAGTCCATCACATGAATATGACGAAATTTACGCTCAATTTTTGTACGTAACAACTGCGACATGCCAATTCCCATATGACAAACAATAATTACATTTTTAGATTTTCCCTGGTAATCTAACCGTTCAACAGATGCTTCAAAGTGTAGAGTAAGATAAGCCGCTTCTTCTTCTGGAATATATATAGTTAGAGATTCGTTAATTTCTTCTAATACTTGTATCAATACATTAAACACATAGGGATACATTCTTTTTATATCGTGTAACATTGGATTTGAGACAGAAAGATCATAGTTTAAACGATTCAATGTGGTATATAAATGAATAGTTAACCCTTCTATTAAAATATCGTCTTTACTGAAATCAATTTCATACAACTGCGACATACGTTTAACTAATTGCTGTATAACCATAGAAAGAATTGGATTACTTTCAGTAAGTGTGCTGCCCTGCATTGGTTTATCTTGATAACGAATTTTCCCACCTAATATATGAGCTGTTAAATACGTAACTTCTTCCTCAGTAAAATGCACAGAAAAAACACATTCCAACTGTTTTAAAAATTCCAATGTCCATATATATTCTTTTGTTTCTTTCAGTATTTTAATTTCCTTTTCAGCATTTATAATAGGTTGCTTAAGTTTCATTCTTCGTACCATAAGCAACGTATGCACTAATAAACTTTCAAATGTATCATCTGTAAAAAATAATGCATTTCGTTTTTGCAACGCTTTCAATTCGTTCGTAACAATTTCAACCTCATGATATTGAAATTGTTCTTTAATAAATTGATTCGTAAGATCTGAATTACGAATCAAATCTGATAATCTAGCCAATGCTCTTCTTTTTTTCTTTTCATCTCCATCTATAATAAGTCCAACTCGCTGTTTTGAAATAATAGTTAAATCAAAATGATGCAACCATTTTTCAATTCTATCTAGATCTTTTTTAATAGTAGTCCGACTTACAAAATGTTGAGATGCCATATCCTGTGCAGTAACTGCCTTTACATTCATTAATAAGTTGTAAGCAATTTGTAGAATTCTTTCTTCATCTGATTCATATTTTGTACGATTATTAATACAATAAAGTTTATTAAACAAGTCCACCTTTTCATATTCCTCAATCTCTAAGTACACACCTAATCCCGGTTTCCTAACAAGAATCGTACTTGTATAATTCGCAAGGTGCTCCTCGATTATTTTAAAGTCATTACGAATTGTTTTTTCAGAGCAATTCACCTGATCCGCAAGGTCTTGTACTAATAAATAGTCGTTAGATTCAGATAATAGCAGAAATAAAATTTCTTTTTGTCTTGTATTCATAAATTTCACCTATCTCTTATATACTTCTATGTTATATGCATTACTTTACAAGATACTTTTACCCTCTCTTATAACTAGCACTTTCGATTATTTGTACTCACTTTCAAATTTTTGCTACCTTACGTTAAAAATTCTTATTTAGATTAAATTATTTTTCTCTATACTCCAGCATTGCTTCTGATTTAAACGAGCAAGCTTTATGTATTCATAAAGCTTCTATTTTAAGTATCTAAGAAGACAATTACTTTCAATATACAGTAAAGTAGCATAATTAAAAGTTTAATATATTACCAAGGCTCCGGAAAAGCGGCTTTATTACTTAAAACTAGCAGTGGGAGCGATAATCAAAAATAGAACCCTGTATTTACAGTTGTTTATCTACATAATTAATTTTAATCTCTCTTCTAGAATCTCTCTATCCGATTGTGATTTTGAAATTACAAGACATGTATCATTTCCACAAATACATCCTACTTTTTCTTTCCAGTCTAAAGAGTCTAATAACACACCTATAACATGTGCATTCCCTGGTAAAGTTTTAATAATGGTTAATTGATTTATATAATCAATCTTTACAACAACTTCTCCCAGCTTTTTCTTTAACATCGTATCAGCTTGTATGTTATCTCCTGTAAGATTTTTGTATATAGTTAAACCGTTTGAAGAAACTGTCTTTATTAAATTTAATTCGCGAATATCTCGGGAAATAGTAGCTTGTGTTACTATTTCTCCTTTTTCTGCTAACAACTCTACTAACTTTTCTTGTGTATCTATTTCATGCTCTCTAACCACTTGTTTAATTAGCCTTTGTCTTTTCTCTTTTCTCATAAAAGACGCCCCTTATATCGTTATACTTTTATTATATCTTGCTATAAATTTTATTCGAAAGAGACAAAGGAGAATGTTGCGGAAACGTTCATAGTTTTGAGTACTTTACGCCTCTTTAGGGGTCTAACCTCACATCCATCAACTTAAGGTATATTTTTATACAAAATGCGGTCTTTCTATATAGTTTTTTATTATCTTTTATAGATTTTATAAAAGTAGGCATATCAAATAAACCCTGACGGGCTTCAATTTTTTTACTATGCTACCTGATGAGTAGAAGTGGTATACTCATAAACAACACCCAAAATATCAAAGACTGTCTTTTTCTCATATCGATGAGATTTTCGTCCGTTGTGCTGTAGGAGGTTAAACAGACGAAGGAGAACCTTTGATAATTCTTGGGTGTTTTGGTGTAATGCTTGGTAAAAAAGTAAAAAATAATCCTTAATTATGTACAT
>NZ_FOST01000013.1:0-46318 GCF_900114335.1 Bacillus sp. 5mfcol3.1
AAAGTGAAGGAAGGAAAGACAAAAAAGGAGCGTATCATAAATATTACATCCATTTTTGAGGAAGTACTTCCATACGCTGAAGATCTAAAAAGTACCTGGTTATTTCCTTCTCGAAAAGGTGATAAACCTATTAGTAAAATACAGGCCTATCGACAGTTACAAAAAGCCGGAGATTTTGCTGGAGTCGAATCTTTAGGTACTCATACTATGCGTAAAACATTTGGATATTGGTTTTACAAGCAAACAAAAGATATTGCTATGTTACAAGAAATATTGAATCATAGTACACCACAAATTACACTAAGATATATCGGGATTAATAAGGAAGAAAAAGATAATGTACTTGATACATTCCGCATCTAGTTTAAATTAGATGCTTCTTTATTTTCGGAAAATCGATAAGACGGATATGCAATTATGCATATCCGTCTTTATTATTTTAATAGTAATAAAATCTAATATATAATTAAAAAGTTTTTAATGAATTAATAAGGAGATGCGAGTATGAGGAAAGTCATAGGACTTATAGTATCATTATTTTTATTATTCTCTACCTATGCACCAACATTTACAGCAGCAGCCGAAGTTTTAAATAAAGTAGGCTGGGTGAAGGAAAATGAGAATTGGTACTATTATCAAAAAGATGGAAGTAAGCAAATAGATAACATTACTTTAGATGGAATAGAGTATTCCTTTTTTAAAGATGGGAGGCTATTCCAAGGGAGAAAACAGGTAGGAAAAGACGATTTATATTATAGTGAGCCTGGTAAATTAAAGACTGGATGGAGTTTTTCTGCAACTTCATGGAGCTATTTAAAAGATGGGAAGTATGTAACAGGAACATTTACCTATCAAGGAAAAACATTTGAAATTAATAAGTACGGGGATATGGAAAAAGGATGGATTACTCTTCGTTCTGCTGTTAAAAGAATCTATCCAAAGCCAGAAACAAAATTTCTATTTAAATCTAAACCTGTAAAGGATGGGGATGTCTTAGAGGTCATTTCAAAGCAGGGGTTATGGTATCAGGTTAAATATCAAGGAGAAGTCGGTTATGTTCGGATATTTGAATCTGTTGTAATTGGTGAATCACCAGTTCGTTCATGGGATGTAACAAAGGAAGCAACGAATTTGTCTCATTTTATGATAACGGAGTATCATAAAGATCCTGAAAAATACTTTCCACCCAATATTCAAAAGAAATTTGATAAACAACTAGATAGTGATTTAGCTCTTCTTGCGAATGGATTAAAATGGATTGATCAATTAAAAGAAGCACTCTATTTAGACAATAAACAAGGATGGGTACAAGAAGAAGGAAAATGGACGTATTATAAAAAAGATGGGCAAAGAATAACAGGTTTCCAATCAATTGATGGAAAACGTTATTATTTTGGTACCGATGGTTTTATGCAAACCGGATGGGTACATACAAATGGATACGATTATTATTTGGGAACCGATGGCGTGGTGCAAACTGGAATCCAACATATTGACGGAAAAACTTATTACTTTGGCCCGTTAGGTCCTGTACAATCTGGATTTACACATGTTGATGGGAAACCGTATTATTTTGATGCTTCTCATGAATCAAGAAATGGTTGGATGAAGCAAGAGTTTAATTGGTATTTGCTACAGCCTTCAGGTGCATTACAAACAGGAGATTTTACATATAAAGATAAGAAATTCTCCTTTAATCAAGATGGAGAAATGGTTAAAGGATGGGTTACATTAGAATCCCTTGTTAAAAAAGTATATCCTGAGCCAGATTTAAGAAAAGCATTACGTGCAAAACGTGTAAATAAGGGTGAAGTGATAGAAGTAACTGGGAAAGTCGGTTCTTGGTATGAGGTTAATTATCAAGGAGAAAAAGGATATGTACGTATCCATGATGCTATTATCTTTGATCAGGAGGCTAAAAGTCCACTTACTTTGCTTGATGGAAAAGTAAAGATATTTGAAGGTGTATTAGATTATTTAAAAAGTGACGAACCATTCATAAATAACACGATTAAAATTTTAGAAGAATCAGAACAAGGGTTGTTAGATGCTGCAGAGAACTGGGAAAGTATTTCAAGGAACGTAAACAACGCAAAGCAAGATGTACAGTATAAAATGAAAGTAATTAAAGAATCACATGATAAATTGCAAGAATTAGTGAATGCAATGAAAGGTGACATTAAAAATTTAACGGTCACTCAAAGAAAAGAGCTATTTAAACTGCTTGGAAATACGAAAGAAGATGCTCTAGCGTATGGAAAAGAGTGGATGGGATTTAGTGCTGATGTATATACTACTATACTCCAAAACTATGGAGCGCTTTATCAAGCCTATGCTGATTACTACAAAGCATTAGATGTGGTTGCTGGTAAGTCGGCAGACTTTTTAAAAGATGTAGCTGATGCAACAGTTGAAATTGAGAAAAATCATCGTGAGTTAGCAGAAGGGCTTTCTGGTGTAGTTAAAGACTTAGGACCAGTTGTAAATAGCTCCATTCGTTTGAAACATTCCATAGATGAGGCAAAACCTGGGATGGAGGAACTTGTGCAAGTAACTAGAAAAAATGTTCCAGTTATTGCACAAGACTTACAGGCATTAGATGCGAAAGTCCCAGGATTCTTCACAGATTTCAACATGGGATTAGATCTTGCGAATCTGTTTATGGATTCCGCGAACAAATTAAAAAGTCATAAAGTTGATGTATCTGCTGCAGCTAAAAATATTGGGAATATTGATTTAAGTAGTGCTTTGTATGATTTGGGTGGAAACCCTTCTAAAATATATGACCGTAAGAATGACGGAGACTTATCATTTATATTGGATATTACACCAGTAATTGGGACAGGGAAAGAAATTGGACAACTTGTTACTGGGAAAGACGTAGTAACAGGACAAAAATATGGACCTGAAGATTATGGCTGGGGTACACTAGCTGTTGTATCAGGTGGTACTTCACGTGTAGTCGGAAAAGTTGTAGGAAAGATTGGTGACCTTGAGAAGAAAGGAAAAGCACTAGAAGCAGCGGCAAAAAACACAAAATTTACGAAGTATCCTACTGGTTTTGATGAAGTTGCTAAATATGTAAAAGAACATAAAAAATTACCGGATAATTATATTACGAAAGATCAAGCTAAATCACTAGGTTGGGTGAAGAAAGAAGGAAATCTGCATAAAGTAGCTCCTGGTAAAAGTATGGGTGGCGATATTTTTGCAAATAAAGAAGGCTTGTTACCGGCCGCTCCTGGTAGAACTTGGTATGAAGCGGATGTTAATTATTTTTCAGGATATCGAGGTAATGATAGGATTCTCTATTCCAGTGATGGATTAGTGTATAAAACTTCAGATCATTATAAAACCCTTACCGAGATAAAATAGAGAGGACATTCATTATGGAAACGATACAATTAGATGGACGTAAATTTACTAGCAAAGAGATGCTGCATAAAATATTAAAAGATCAATTAGACTTACCTGATTATTATGGTGAGAATGCTGATGCTTTATGGGATTGTCTTACTGGATGGATCGACACTCCTGTAAAAATAGAATGGGAATTTTTTAGAGAAAGTAAAGAAATGCTAGGTTCATATGCTGATTTAATTTTAGAAACTTTTCAGGATGCACAAAAAAAAAGTCCAGATGAGTACTATATTGTTGTAAAATAACTAAAAAGAACTTAGGTAAACATAAAAAACGTAGAAATAATTCTTTTCTACGTTTTTTATTGTATCAATTTGAATACTTTCCCAGAGTGGCCCCTCATACCTCGAATCGTTTCCGTACCCTAATTACCTATGAAATTAGGTGATTTTTCTTTGTTATATAAAATTTATATAGTAAAAGCATAATTTAACGAAGCGGACCATTGACCTCCGTAACTCATCCCATATCTCAAACATTGTTTCGTAGCTAAAATATGATAAATAAGCATTTGTTTAATTTTTCCATAACTAACTTCTGTATCATATAAGTAAAAAAGATAAAGAAAAACCATCTACATATATTCATAAATTATATTTAGTTATAATATGAAATCCATTTTCTTATAGTTAATTAATCCTGAATATAAATATATGTCCTTCTATAAGAATGCTACATTCTTCTTTATTTACCTATGTATGCATTTTCACTAATTTATTATGAACTGTATATTGATTTAAAATATTTTGTACAAAATAAACAATTAGTATTTTTAGGAACAAACAACTGAATACACCTACTTATTTTCTTAATTCACATAATTTTCAAATATTAAAAGTGCGTATGGTGAGATTTGGTATATAATAAAATCAACCCGTGGTTATAGTGTTTGCTCCGATTCAAATTATGAGATAGTCTGTTTCAACTTTTTACATTATCTAAAAAAGAACTTGTAGGAATCCTACAAGTTCTTTTTGCTTTAAATGCCCTACAAATTTAACGATCAATATTTGTCATATCTGTACATACTTTTCACATCAACAATATACTGGCGAACCCATTCGTAACATAAACATTTCTCTAACGAATCTAATCCTGGAAGAAGAGGAACAAATTTCTCTTTTGGATAACATACCGCAGCGAGAAAAAGAAATGAAGTTAACGAAAATAATGGATGAACTACGTGAAAATTTTGAGAAGAACAGTATTTTGCGTGGAAATTCCTACACACATAGCGCTACAGCTAGTTACAGAAACACGCTATTATGTTCCTTATTATCTGAATAAGAAATATTAAAACAATAGAAATGTCTATTTATATTCAATCCTCCAACTTTATATATATCGTATTTGCCAACCAGCTTTTTTAAAATCCTCTTCATGTCCATCAATAGTTTTTTGCCTCATGGCCAAACAAAGAAGGTGAGTAGGTCGAGTTAGCCCGACATAGGCTACACTTAAAGCCGCTGGTAATTCCTTACCTTTTGGAGAAGTATGTTTTTTCTTTAAATACTCCTGTATTCTCATCAAATCATACTGTTTAAAATATGTCTCTAAATACAGTGTTGCTGTATGGGTTTCGCCCTTTACATTATGAACTGTATCTAAGCTAACTATTATTTCATTATTTGTATCTTGATAGATAAATATATTTCTCTGATTTGCTTCAGCTAAATCTTCACAAGTTTCATTTTCTTTTTTATTACAAAATTCTTTCAAGGAAGTACTTATATGCTTATTTTCTTTTAAAAAAGGTAGAAACTTCATCATAATAAATGTAGCCATTTCATCATTAATATCTTCACCATTCTGAACCTTTAAAATCCATTTTGCTATATAGGTATTTAAGTTGACTACTAGATTTTTATTTCGTTCTTCTAACTTCTTTAGCAGTTTTTTTTCTGAGTACCATTTATCATCAATTCTAATATTCTCAATTCTCATTGCGTGCAACAAGCAATTAATTATTAGTTTGCGACAATCACTCACATTAAGATCTTCAAACTGTGAAATTGCCTGTAAATAACCACCTAAAGATTTATAACTTTTTTTTATTTTGTCATTTCCACTTTTAATATAAGAGGGAAAATAGCTCGGAATCGTTATGTGCCCTTCATTGTGAACTTTAGCAACCCTACCAACTGCCTTGAAAATCTTTCTATCTTCATTATGTAGGTTATTATCAATAATTATCTTAGAAAATGTTGGTAACACTTCCCCGATATTTGAATCATTAAATACAAGTATTATAGGGGAAATATTGTTTATATCTGAGTTTCCTTTTATATTTTGTGGTTTAACACATACTTTATCTATACACTCTGCAATTGATGTTGAAAATCGTTTACTTTCATCCAAAGAAATGGAATTCTTTGGTTTCCAACATATTTTATCACTTGGATTTTCGAATATTGCTTGGTTTTCATCTCCAATACATTGAATACTTACTTGTTCTTTATCGAAGATACTGTTTAATAATTCCATCTGAAGACTTGAGGTATCTTGCATTTCATCCATAAATAAAAATCTAAATCGAGCAGAAATTAAATTCTTTATTTCAGGAAATTCTCTTAAAAATTTAAAAGCCAATACATATGCATCATAATATGAAAGGATTCCTTTAGCAAAGAGCTCCTTCTTAAGCCCATTTATATAGTTATAAGTATCTGTTGTCACATTATAAACATCACTTAATTTCTTATTCCCTATATAAACACATTCATCGTCTTCTAAGCCGAAATTCAACTTATTACAAAGATCTTCAGTTTTATATTTTTGGTTAATGCTTGTTCTATACCCTCTTGGAATTTTATAAAAGGCTTGATTAAAGTTGTCCCTATATGTCTCTTGATCAATGCTATAAACATTGTCGTTATAAAAGTGTTGGTAAGATGGAATTGCTAAGTATTTATTAACAAATACCTGTATTGTTGATACATGATTGGGATATTGAAAAAGCTTACGCCCCTCTTGATTACTACTTCTTTCTTTAATCTCATTTACTCCAACATTCGTATGCGTTAAAACACATATACCTTGATTATTTTTAAACGGAAGTTTCTTTTCAAGAATTAAAAGCTTGGCAATTAGAGTTGTTGTTTTTCCACTTCCAGGACACGCTTTTATATCAATCGTTTCTAGATTTTTAATAACTTTTCTATGATTCTTATCAAATTTACTTCCATAAGGCAGCAATACTGTTTCGATTGAATCTATATCTTCATTTGTAATTTCAATCATTTTCAGTACCTCCTTCAGAAGTCACATGCGTGATAGCTTCCACTAAATACCTTAATTTCTCATCTCTTAATATATTCTGTTTTAATTCTTCCTTATCTGCATATTCCTCGATTAAATTTGCAAAACACTGCGCTATAATTGCTTTTGATATTTTATTGTTTTTTGGGGTAATTAGATTTTTATAAATATCATGAGCTATTTGAAAATTATTATAGTTCTTTTTCTTCCAAGAGGCATTTATGATTTTAATTTCTTCTTCGATTCCTGCATTTTTTTCATCGGTTAATCCATACTTATCACTATTTTGGATTTTTTTCGCTTGTAAAATCGCCTTCAATAATAGTGGCCGAAGTTCACTTAAAGCAATATCATGTTCTAGCGTCCAATAAGGCGAAACAAAAGTTCTGACAAGTTGCCCATCATATCTTTTAACAATACTAGCTTGTTTCTCTTGTCGTTTCTCTTTGTAAGCTTCACTTAATCCTTCATCACTTATATATTCATTAGTATCTATATCTAAGTCTGTCACGCAAGCCACAGGGATGTTAAATAAACCATTTTCCCTATTCTTCCGTTTAAAAATGCTCGAGTACCTTAAAAATGCCGTACTCCCCACATTCAGTACTGTTACACCATATTGTGAAAATGGTTTCCCAATCACTTTACTTAAGGACGGTAAGATTAAATTTTCAGCATCACCCTCTACCATAATTACTCCTTGTGCAAAAAACATATCCGCCTTTGTAGCATCTAAAAATCGTTCTAAAAATAAGTAATCTCCTTTTAATAACTCAGTCTCGTCAGATCTCATTGAAAAAATATTGTTATTATTACAGATAAATAAATTTTCCAATTTTATTTTTGAAGATAAAGCAGTACTGTGAGTACTTAATATAAGTTGAATATCTGAGCTCTCAGCTTCTTCCTGTAAATACTCAATTAGTCTGATTTGAGCTTGGGTATGTAAATGAGCCTCGATTTCTTCAATTAAAGCTAATTTTAAGCCATCAAATTCTTCTCTTTTTAACAATAAAAGTTCGGCTGCAATAAATAAAATATTATGCGATCCTAGTCCTGGCTTTGAGCTTTCAAACTCCAATGTAAGCCGTTCAAGTATGTTTCTTAGTTTTAAGTCTGAAATTCGAAAACTAGATTCTAAAACTTTATTTTTGTTCGAAAATTTATTAAGGTATGTATTAATTTCTTCTAAAAGATTTTTCCCAAGCTGATCTGGTAAATCTCCTTCATTTATATCTTTTCCCTTAAAATAAGAATCTATTTTTTTGTTCGCTTCTTTAAATGTTTCAAGTAAAAAATGACTATCTTCATTTTCAAAAGCCGCATGACTGTTTAGAATATTTGAAAGCCTTGAGTTTTTTCGAGGTGCTAATTCAGTATTAGCATCTCTTAAAGGTTTTAAATAAGTAGCCCTTATCCTATTTCTTGCCTCACTGTTTAGTAATCTTCCCCCATCTCCAATACCAGCTTTTACGTCATAAAAAACTTTCTTACCTTCTCTTTTAGCAAAATAAGAGATATGGAGTACGTACACTGTCTTGCCGTCTACCTTTTCAAATGATAACCATTCTAATAGATGTTTTGCCTCATCTAATGAAATATCTCGTATGATGCAAGAAATTTCTAGAGTTTTAGCCCTTTCATTTTCAGGAGAATTTTCACTTGCAATATGAAAATCATCAATCTCAATTCTACTAAAATCATTACTTTGAGTGCCAAGAACCAGTTTAATAGCATCAATTATTGTGGTCTTCCCAGAGTCATTTTCTCCTACAAACAAATTAAACCCTTTATTTAGGGTTAAATGGAGCCCTTGGTTTCCGAATTTACGAAAATTTTTTATATAAACTTCTGAAAGGTACATTTTTTATACTCCTTTTTGTGTTCTTTTCTTATCGAATAATATTTTTTCATCAGTATTCTTTCTTTATTTACATTATATTGTAAATTCCCCTTACGTTCTGCTTTTAATCCCTAAAAATAGTAAAAATCTGAAAAATTCCAACTGGATTTTCTTAATAAGCTTTAGCGTAAATATTGTCTAAATACATTATCAAAACTTCTGCCAAAAAAATTAATATTAACTACCCTTTATAACTAGAATTATTTTACATATCAAAAGGTACACCTTTTGAAGTTTATTAAAATCTACCTGATTTAGTGCTTCGAAAGGTTCTACAATGCATTTTTAAAGTACTAAATAATTAAAATGGTACCTTTTGAAATATTTTTGGTCTCAATTCATTAGAAACAATTCCGTCTATATAACTAATAAATGTGTTATAATATCTATTGAACATATGAATAGGATAACAACTACCTGCTGTTGGCAAGTAGCAATTTATCTAATAAAAAGATCACTTGTTTCCAAGACAAGTGATCTTTTTATATACATTGCCTATACTATTTTTGAAATCCATTAGATATTTTAGTTCCCTTATTGATATTGCGTACTCAATTCCCCACTCCTTTGATTTAAATGCTATATCCCTTTTTCAGCAGCATCGAGCTATAGTATCTACTCGACATTTAATATATATTGTTTAATCTAAAAGCCCCTGTTCTATCACACAGTTATCACAATATATACACCCTCCATAAATCCTTCTCCACAAGATTCACATGAATATTGATCTTCATATCCAACTTCATATTTTCTCACGTTATTTCCTCTTTAATGTGTAAAAGTGTAAAAGTGGACATTTACACTTTTACACAAGTTCACAAAAAGTACAACAATAAATTTTCATATTATAATATAATTAAATAGACTTCGTTATTTACAAACAGGAGGGATTTCATTGGAAGACTTTGATGATGAGCTACGCCAAATTGATATGAATCAAAAAGAAGCAATACTAGTTGTAAGGGCTTACAAAAGGTATTTAGCAAAAACAGATGAAGATAGAGAATATGGAACAGAAGTGATTGAACGTATTAGCAATAGTGATACTACTCGTGAGGATGTTGATTTTATTATAAGATGCACGGAAGTTATTGATGATATTATCGATAAAGTCGTTGAGGAGAAAGTCGCAAATAAAAGCTAACCTACTACTATATGATAACACTCCTCAAAAAATATCTAGCGTAAAGACTACGGATTACCTCTACATGAGCTTGTTGCTTTACGAATGAAACATTTGCATTTTGAGAGCAATACATTACCTATTCCTGAAGATACAAAAATCAATCATATAATCCAGTTAAAAGAAGAGGTTAAATTATGCTTATATCATTAATATAAAACTATTCTTGAACCAGTGCGTCCAAGATATCACAGTGATAAATCGCTGTTTGTTTTGCCCTTGTATTTACAAGTTCTCTTTGTTTTTCTAATAAAACCGAAAATAAACTGTTAGCAATTAGTGTATATTCGAAATATTGATTGCACTAATCATATCTGACTTTATCTATATATAGCAAAACCAATCACAAAAGTATACTTTCAAAACTCTATAAATCAAGAAATCTGTAAACAAAAAATATCTCATTTATATAAAAAAGAATGCCACCTTAAAAGGCAGTATTCTTTTTATATTTTCATCTAAGCAACTAAATAATTAAATGCCATATATATGGTTAAAAATACACCTAATACGAATTCAAGGACGATAATTATATATGAAACATTTAAATTAAAATCTCTTTTGCTTCTATATAAACATAATCCCTAATAAGAAGAGTGTAACAAATAAAATTGACCATCATTAAAAGTAAGCATCCTTGATTGCTTGAAACAAGTGCTTTAAGCACCTTAGCCTAATGTGGAAAAGTGTACTCTTGCTAAAAAAGTATTCTGTCCACTGAATATTGGAAATGCAGATTTAAATAGTGCGCTTCGTTATTTAGTCGGCGATCCATCTAGAATATATAAGTGTGGCACTGACTAAGATTTATCTTTTATCTTAAGGTTACGTTAGGAGTTAGGACGGAAAAAGATTTGGGTAGTTAATCAAAGGTGAAGACTTAGTAGCAGGAAAAAAATATCGAATAAAAGAATATTTAGTTAATAATTCTAGTATGAGTAATACAGAATTATTAGAACTAGAATTGGAAGAACATACTATAGAAAGGAATATAAAGTTGGTTACAAAGATGTTAGCAATTATATCTGTATCTTGTAACTTTGCTAAAAGGGAACAAAAAAATATTGCATTTTAAGATATAGATTGTAAAGAAAAGGAGGATGAATATTTGAGGAATTCTATTGAATTTGAAGTGTTCGGTAATTATGCTCTATTTACAGATCCCTTGATGAAAATGGGAGGAGAAAAATTATCTTATCAAGTGCCAACTTACCAAGCTATCAAGGGTATCGTCGAATCAATATACTGGAAGCCGACTCTTCTTATGGTCGTCGATAAAATAAGAATTATGAATGCAATCAAAATGGAGTCAAAAGGTATTCGTCCTATTGAATATGGTGGTGGGAATACACTTGCAAATTACACATATTTAAAGGATGTTCGATATCAGGTTAAGGCCTACTTTATTTTTAATCCTCATCGACAAGATTTAGCTTTTGACCGCAACGAATTTAAGCATCATAACATACTAAAACGTGCACTTAAAGCTGGAGGCCGTAGAGACATATTTTTAGGAACGAGAGAGTGCCAAGGATATGTGGAGCCTTGTGTTTTTGGTGAAGACAAAGGATTTTATGATGATTATGGTGGAGATATCCATTTAGGAACAATGGTTCATGGGCTCAATTATCCAGATGAAACAGGAAGAAATCAACTAGAAGTTCGTTTATGGAATCCGGTAATTAGAGATGGAATTATTCAATTTATCCTACCGGAAGAATGTTCACAAATCCGCAAAATATCGAAGATGGAGCCAAAAGTATTTGACCGATCAAACGTTGAATCAGTTGATGAGCTTATAAATCAATTAGAAGTAGGGGAGAATAAATGAGTTGGCTATTGAATTTATATGAGACATATCAATTAAACTTAGATCGAGTCGGTAAAATGGAAAAAAAATATAATGGCCAAGAATATACATTACTGCCTATCTCCCATACGACTCAAACGGCCCATATCGAAGTTTCAGTCACAGATGATGGTGAATATCACACAGCGGAAATCATTGATAAAAGTGATGCAAATACATTGATTCCATGTACAGAGAATTCAGCAAACAGGGCTGGGGCAACAATAGCTCCTTATCCATTACATGATAAATTGAGTTATGTGGCAGGTGATTTTGTTACATATGGCGGGAAAATCAAAAAAGATGAGCCTTTCTCATACTACATAAGGCAATTAGAGGAATGGGCAGTATCTCCATATGCTACAGCTAAGGTAAAAAGCATCTATACTTATTTAAGGAAGAGGCGATTAATAAAGGACCTAGTCGATGAAGGAATTTTGCATATGGATACAAAGGGAGAATTGTTGGAGGCGTGGGATAAAAATGCTGAAGCATTACTTGGTGAAAAACCACCCATTTTTTCAGTAGTTACAGGTAACCAAGAAAATGCTTTTGTAAGGTTTAATGTGTATTCTCCGAATAAGATGTTGACAAAAGTCTGGAAAGATCCTGAAATGTACGATTCTTTTATCAAGTTTTATAGTAACTTTTTGGGTAAAGATGATTATTGTTATGTGACAGGAAATAAAATGCCAAGTACAGTCAAGCATGCTAATAAAATTAGAAATGCGGGGGACAAGGCGAAATTGATTTCCGCAAATGATACGAGTGGCTTTACGTTTAGAGGAAGATTTAGCAGGGCTAATGATGTAGCAAATATCAGTTATGATGTATCCCAAAAAGCACATAATGCATTGAAATGGCTTATTAACAAGCAAGGAAAATTTGTTGATCAGCGCGTATTTCTTGTCTGGGGTAATGATTCAGAGGATGTTCCAGATTTCATAGAAGATAGTTACAACATTTATTCTATGAATTTAAGACTAACAGAAAAAAGAGAAATTAATTCGTATACACATGAGCAATTTGCTGATGAAGTTTCTAAGGAAATTGATGGATATAAAAATAATTTATTGTCCAATGTAAATATTCTCATGCTTGATTCAGCAACGACAGGAAGATTAGCTGTTCTCTATTACCGTAATATGGATAAAAATCTTTATTTAAACAGGTTAAAGTACTGGCATTCCACTTGTGCCTGGGAACATCACTATCTTAAAAATAAAGATAATAAATTTGTGGGGTTTTATGGAGCACCATCAATGATAGATATCGCGTTTGCAGCTTATGGACCAAACGCAAATGAGAAACTAGTCAAAGGATTGATGGAACGTATACTATCTTGTATTATAGACGAAAAAAAAATTCCATCTGACATCGTCAAAAGTGCTTTTCATCGTGCATCAAATCCTGTATCGATGGAAAGGTGGGAATGGGAAAAAACATTAAGTATTACATGTGCATTGATTAATACTATGGAGGGATATCAATTGGTATTAGATAAGGAAAATAATGATCGTGATTATCTATTCGGAAGACTTCTTGCAATTGCGGATGTTTTGGAAAGAAAATCTTTAGATATAAATAATCAGCGTGCTACTAATGCCAGAAGGTGTATGAATTCTTTTTCTCAACGCCCAGAAAGAACATGGAAGACGATTCAAGGGGCTCTACAACCATATCAGGTACGTTTAGGGGAAAAAGTTTGGTATTATAACAAATTAATTGATGAGGTTGGCTCAAAAATAAATATTGAAGATTTCAATAACAAACCGTTATCTGGTAGATACTTGTTGGGATTTTATAGTCAGCGACATGAGTTGTATCAAAAAAAGGAAGGGAACGTTTCATTAGATGCAACAGAAAATAAAGGGGAGGAGAATTAAAAATGACAATTTTAAACCATAAAATCGATTTTGCAGTTGTTCTGTCTGTTACAAAGGCCAATCCAAATGGAGACCCTTTGAACGGAAATCGTCCGAGGCAAAATTATGATGGTTATGGTGAAATCTCTGATGTAGCCATAAAAAGAAAGATAAGAAATCGCCTTCAGGATATGGAGGAATCTATTTTTGTTCAATCAAATGACAGGAGAGTAGACCAGTTTAATAGTTTAAAGGAAAGAGCAGAGAATAATGTAGATTTAATCAAAGTATTAAAATCAGAAGAGAATCCTTATGAGAAATTTGCTGCAATCGCATGTAAGGAGTGGATTGATGTCAGGAGCTTTGGGCAAGTTTTTGCATTTAAAGGAGGAGCCGGAAAAGGTGTCTCTGTTGGAGTAAGAGGACCTGTTTCTATCCATACGGCAACTAGTATAGATGTGATTGACATCACTAGTATGCAAATTACGAAAAGTGTAAATTCTGAGCCCGGAAAGGATAAAAGTTCAGATACGATGGGAATGAAACATCGTGTCGATTTTGGAGTGTATGTTTTTTATGGAAGTATAAATACACAATTAGCTGAAAAGACAGGTTTTACTAAGGAGGATGCAGAAAAAATTAAAAATGCACTTGTTACATTGTTTGAAAATGACGCGTCAGCAGCACGTCCTGAAGGAAGTATAGAAATACAGAGAGTTTGTTGGTGGGAGCATAATTCAAAACTTGGTCAGTACTCTTCTGCAAAAGTACACCGTTTACTGGATATTAATCGGAATATTGACGTGCCAAAAACGATTGATGACTATACCATCTTGGTACATGAATTAGACGGTTTAAAAGTTGAAATTATTGATGGACTATAATAAAGAAAATGGTTATCTAATGTTATATGGTATCCAACACTTTCAATTTTGCAGAAATTGCTCCCTTTAAATATTTGCTTACCAAAATTAACGAATAAAAGATCTGTAAAAAGCTAGATTTAAGGGGAAATTAATGATGAGAAATTCCTTAAAACATTATTTACAACTCGACTATATGTTTATTTATTTCTATTTCCGACAGAAGTCTTCTTCTAAAAAAATGTGAAAGCGTGAAACACCCATTTTAGGCGGGGGATGAAAGTCGGTAGGTGCAATCCATATTTGTAAATAAAACATATAAATTTCGTATATATCCTAAAAGGAGCAAGGGATATTATTTGCGAAAACTATTTGGAGCAGTCGCTTTGTATTCAATTGTTTTCTTTCTCTTTGGAATGGTACCTATAAAGAAACAGGAAAAGATTAACCTATTTTTCTTGCTTTGCGAGCTCAATCTATTAAAGAAGTAGATGGTACTAACCTTCGATTCTCATTGAAATATCTCTCAGATGTTTTTTTACGTTTTTTTAAACAGAATGATATGAATCGTGCATACGCACCTGAGTTTTTATAAATTATAATTAAAGTGTATGATTTTCTATACAAATTTCTTTATCAAATTAAAATTTTGCATATTTTTGAACAGAATTAACGCATTTGTGTATTATTTTGAACACAAAGCGCTGTCGCAGCTTTTATAAGTGCGTGGATTGAAATCATTAACAGCATGTGATTCATACGTATATTAAGTGGCCGCACCTTTAAAGGTGCGGCCACTTAATATTTTAAAATTGTTCGGTTTTGATACGAAAAGAAAAAACTTGCTTGTTACACAACTCGTTTTTTCTTTTCGTACCTTTTTCTTTTTGGTAAGTCAGGAGACTTTTTCATTGTGTCAACAGCATGCATGATCGCGAAATATGGATGTTTTAAAATCATTTTCGGCCCGATCTTCTTCATAACGTCCTTAACTACATCTTTCATATCTGATTTATAACAATGAATTTTGCAATTTTGACATGCTGGTTTCTTTTCTTGGAATGGACATTTTGATAAACGAAAATAAGCATAATCTTCCAATCTTTGACACTTTTCACATATAGTATTTTGTTTATGTTCGTTTTTACAATACATATCAATCATTATGCTAATTGTTTTCTCTTCACGTTCAATTCGATTCATAGGTTGGTGCCTCCCTGTTCAAAAGTTTCTCTTCTTTGATTATAAAACTATATTAGAGAGTCTACTTGAATTTTTATTGACAGTTTTTCTAATGTGTATTTCTTTCCTAAGACTTAAATATACATCTTTCTTTTTCTTGTGAGTTTCGGGTGCCTAAAAGACCTGAACAAGAAGAGTTTACTTGATTTTTCCACATTATTAATTGCTTGAAGGTGGGGAGTATTTGAAGTTTACTGCTATATCAATTAATTGAGCTTTAGAGCACTATAAAATTTTAAAATTGATGAATGTGTGGCGGTACCGCTTATTATAAAGTTGGATTTTTAGTAGAATGAATGTTAAGTTGATTTTACATTTTGTTAAGTATAGTATATATTGAAGGTAAGAGGTGGTGAACTTGACTATTTTCAACAAAGTAAAGGAAATTAGAGCTCGTTTTAATTTCACACAAAGTGTGTTAGCTGAAAAAGTTGGAGTGACAAGACAAACGATCGCAGCAATTGAAAAAGGGGATTACGTTCCTTCATTATTACTAGCATTGTCAATTTGTGATGTGTTTGATTTGAAAATGGAAGAAGTGTTTGTATTAAATAAGGAGGAAGAAGATTATGAATAGATTGATGATTTCTTATGTGATTAATGTATTTATTATGGCATTAGCATGTTGGGCATTTATTGAATTTTATTACGGCATTATAGAACTTTCCAATATTATTGAAGCTAAGAAAGTACCATTTGAAGTATCGTTAAATATTACACCAGTCTTATTTTTATTAGTTATAGGCATTGTAATGACAGTTTTTTATAAAATGCAGAAGAAGAAACATAAGGTCCTTTCATATCTGATGTATCCACTATTGTTTCCCTTAGAAGACGAACGTGAAAAGTTAATTACTGAAAGAGCTTGTCGTACAGCATTTGTTTCACTCTGGTATGTGTTAATTTTTGCAGCTGGATTTTTAGTTCTCTCTCCTATCTTCAGTATATATATTCCAGGATATCCCTTATACATTTTGTTTAGTGTTTTCTTTATTCAAATGACAGTTTTTTATTTATCTTTATACCGAAATAAAATAATGTAAAGTGAGATCCTCTTGCAAAAGCAAGAGGGTTCCTTTTTAATCGATACTAGTATATAGTGATGTTATTTTATAAAGATGATTTTTGTTTCTAAAGATACTTTAATACCTTAAGTTGATGGGCATGTGGTGAGTCCCATATAAAAAGATGTAGCAAAAAAAACTGTAGAATCAAGTCAAAAGGCGATAGTCCTATAGAAAGCTCTCATGAGTATAAAATCTTTGGGGGTATTTTTATAAAGGTGAAAATTTCACGCACCGAAATGTAAAATAAAAAACAAAGTAATTAATTAGTAGTCAGCATTTAGTTTTTATAATTGATAGATTTCTTGCGAAATATGTGCTTAGAGCCGCATTTAGAAGGTAAAAGGGGATGAGTGTTGATGGAAAACCGTACAAAAGTAAATGGAAAACGCCTTCAGGCAAATAAAAAGTGGTCATATCTCCGGCAAAAATAAAAAGATCATATTTCTAGTTAGTTACGTAGAGAATACACACAGTTTGTAAGAACGGATCATCGAAAAGCTAGAAAATACGAGCATGATGAGATTCTTTATGAAGTGATGAATCAAATACAGGAACATGAAATTTGGATTCCGTATGGTGAAGTGAAAAAATACTATGTAAGCAAAATAGGAATATGGTTTAGAAAAATAGAAGGTGAATGGGGAATACAAATAGACAACAATGAGCGGCAGTAAGCATTAATAGAAAAATAGATACAAATAGGGGGCACATTTCATGTATAACTTAGAAGAAAATACGTATGAACAATTAAAAGAAAAAAAAAGGGGAGATTACTATATTTTTAAAGAGTGGCGTTCCCATACGTGGGAAAATCCTTGCAACGGATAAATTTACCATTCTTATGATGGTTCATGGTAAGCAACAATTAGTTTACAAGCAAGCAATTTCCACAATTCTTAAGTAATTATTTTTCCTTTTTTTGAGGAAAGAGGAAAAATAAAAAAAAAAGAAGATTGAAATCAATCTTCTTTAAAAAAGGAACAGATGACAGATTAAAGAGTACTACTCCAGCTCTTAATTAATTATAGCTAAGTACACATATACGTTCAATTCATTCTGTATTTTCTCAATATTTTAGTTTTAATATTAAATTATAATATAAATAATTCTTTTTATTATTATATATTTGTTCTATCCTGTTGCAGAATCCTTTTTATAAGGGTTCTCTTTTTTGTATTAGAATATTTTTTCCCATTCCTCCAAAAGAGTAGTAAGACAGAAAATTCCATTTAATAAACAATCTTTTAACGCACTAATTAAGTGAAAACTCATATTATATTTGCAAGGAAAGGATGAAATATGGATAATCATTTCAATATATTATCAAGAAAATAAATGTAAAATAATGTAAAATACATTGAGCTTTTCAAAATTAAAGAGCTGTACATCAACTATTGATCTAAGGAGAACTTACAGGTAATTGGAGCTATGCTTTTAATAACGATAAAGCATCTTATAAGTGGATATTAAATCCAAGGCATCCAGTGTAATGGAAAACCTTCGATAGGGGCTTTTCGCTCATGTGATGGTTATAAGTTTCTTTACTATCAGATGCTTGTTTACCTGTATGACTGATTACATAAATAGCATCTGCATTGCACGTTGTTCCAGAATTCCAATACTTACAGTTATTTACCTCACAAAGAACATCTCTAGCCATTACACTACAACTACTTTGCTAAGTATTATTTACAGCGTCAACACAATTAATACTGTTTGTGTATGAAAAGCCGCGTATGTCATAGATTGAACCTAAGTGTTGTTGACAACACTAAAATGTTCTATGGAAGAAGCTCCGTTTAAAAATAAGTAGTTTATTTATTATGCAGTTCCCTCTTGTGATAAACGATTTTTTCTATTATCATATCTATAAGTGATAATGATTATCAATATCAATGTTAAAAGGAGGGTTTTTATGAAAGTTTTAATTTCTGGTGGTGGGATTACTGGTTTAACTTTAGCAAATTGTCTTTTATCTAATGGCTATTCTCCAACTATTATTGAAAAGGCTCATTCATTTCGGTCGATTGGATCGGTAATTAGTTTAAGAGGAGATGCGCTATTTGTTCTAGATAAGTTAGGATTATTAGAACAGGTTAAACAACAGGGAGTCACAGTAGAAATGAGAGAATTTGTTGATAAAGAGGGACAAAAACTGCGTAAAATCGATTTTAGAAAATTTCATATACAGCAGGGGGGATCAATAAGTATACACCGTTTTGTATTACATCAGATTCTTTATGAGTCTATACGAAATTCTATTGATATAAAGTTTAATACAACAATTCGTTCATTTCATCAAAATAGTGATAGAGTAGAGGTTACCTTCCATAATGGAAGGAGGGAATTCTATGATTTAGTTATCGGGGCAGATGGGATTCATTCAGTAACACGTAATTTATTAATGAAAGACGAATATATGAAACAACTTGATATAGGTTTTTCTGTATTTACTATACCAAGGCCAGTCCTTATTCCTGAGAAATTAAAGAAAAATCAAACATTAGAGACTCTTTTACCAGGATGCTATATTCATTGTGGGATGGATGATACTTACATTTGGGGAATGTTTATTTATAAAAATAAATATCGAGAAAGGTTTCAGGATAAAAATAATAAAGAATTCTTATTAGAATTGTGCAAAGACATTCAATGGGGGATACGTGATGTAATAGAAAATATAAGTAACGTAGATCTTATTTTTCAAGATAAAATGACCCTTGTCCAGTTACACAAATGGAGTGAGGGACGTATAGCATTACTCGGCGATGCAGCTCATGCTATGACATTTATGTCCGGAACTGGTGGAGGGAAGTCTATGTTGGGGGCATACCGGCTGACTCAAGAATTAATAAATTGTCCTTCTTATGAAGAAGCCTTCTATAACTATGAATCTTATTTAAAATATGAAATTGAAAAAATACAACAAAAGTCTATCAAAGCTGCGAAATTTTCTTCATCTGACCATCATTTAATGAAGTATTTTAAGATTGCAATGTTAAAGCATTTTCCAACCTCAATAATGAATAGCATATTAAAAAAATTATTTATTGTAAAACCACAGAATTATTATGATTCATGATGAACCAGCAACTATCTGAACAAAAGTTTTGTTATGATTAACCGAGAAGCCCCCACTTCAAACAGTCCGTTAGGACGTAAAGTGGCAGGTAGTTCACCTTTCAAGATATTTTCTAAGTTCGTAAGCATTATACAAATTATTATCTATACAAGTTTGTGCTGTTATTTTCAACCCTATTAGTAGGTGTTCTATTTCTTCATCAGTATATTTTTTTACACTTCCATTCCCAGCAACTTTTGTTGTACCTTTCATTAAATCCATAGTTAATCCTAACAGCACATTATTGCTTTTTTCATCTACGACTTGAATATAAAAATTTTTATTTTCCAAATCAATTGTAATAAAATTAAATCGCTCTACTAAATCAATCCGAGCAATACTTGAATAATCTGACATTTCCAATCCCTCCATCTTATTTTTGATTGTGAATTAATCGATCTAAATTAATTAAAAAATTCTTTTTATTATTATATATTCGTTCTTTCTTGTTACAGAATCCTTTTTAAAAGGGTGCTCTTGTTTGTATTATAAATCCATAAATAAAACAGACAGTCAAATGACATTTATTGATGAATTGAAGGCTTGGAAATCAGGTTAAATATTGTAATGTCTGCTATACATCGCTGTTATGAAAAGAGAATAATTTATCTCAAAATTAAATTTAAAGTAAAGAGAAAGACCTTATTCAAAATATTATTTTGAGTAAGATCTTTCTTTTTATTAAGTCACTTGATTACTACCTTGTAAAATTATATATACTGGTCTAAAACAACTAACTCAAATTAGTACTGCTGTATACATCCAGCTTTTAAACTTTTTTCACAAATTCAGATTTTAATTTCATAGCTCCAAAACCATCAATTTTACAATCAATGTCATGGTCCCCATCTACTAAACGGATCTTTTTAACCTTTGTACCAATTTTCACAACTGATGAAGTTCCTTTTACTTTAAGATCTTTAATTACGGTAACAGAATCCCCATCGTTTAAAACATTTCCAATTGCATCTTTAATTATCTTTGTATCTTCACTATGTTCAGGTTCTGATTCTAAAGTCCACTCTTCGGCACATTCTGGGCAAACAAAAAGATTTCCATCTTCGTAAGTGTACTCTGAATTACACTTAGGACAATTAGGTAAGTTAGACATATTTTAAATTCCTCCACTTGTTATTATTCATTGTAATTAGCCTTATCAAATTTTCTTCTTATAAATGTTTTAAGAACCAACTTTTATCGCATATCTTTCAATTTCGCAATAATCATATTTGGTGTTGCCCATTCATCACGATCAAAGTCTGAAATGGATACTTCAATGTTTAAACGTTCTTGAAACTCTACTAATAAAGATACTGTAGCAAAAGAATCTAGAATTCCTTCTTCAAATAATTGTACATCTAGGTTATCTTGTACAATATCATTTTCACATACTTCTTCTAGCACATTTAAAACTTGATTTTTAAATTCAGACATTATTTCTACTCCTCTATATACATGATTTATATTGATTCCCTTAATGGTTTTCTATTTTCTAACATATCATTTAAAAGAATCTGTCCCATCATCATTGCAAAGTTATCTCTGGTCTTTGTATAGTAGTCATTAAGTTTTAACAGATAGTCTTTCCTTGGCACGTAGGTGATTACAAATCCACGGTTTTCTTCTTTAGGAAAAGGAATATATATATTTTTAACATTCTGGTTTGTAGTGTTGGGATTTTTAAATAATAAATCATTTAGATTACTAAAAAATTCTTTTCCATTAGAGATAGGTTGGATTTTTTTAGCTATGTGAACACCATTTTTATTTTTATTTGAAACTATTCCCCATATAATTACACCACCAGAAGCATGAGAAAAAAACGATATACCTTTTTCGTAATTCTTTTTATCATCTATTGAAAGGGCACTATTTGTACAATTTTTTTTGCATTGAAATGTAAGGAATATATTCTCTTCTTGCTGTTTAATGATTGTTTGTTGAATGTATGAAAATCCTTCTTGTTCAAATTTTACAAAAATCTTCTTCGCATTCTCCAAATTAAACATTCTCCTTTTCTACTTTTTAACAAAATATCTAAAAGAGTAAATTAAAACCAGTAAACTTGGTATATGAAATATATTTTTTAAAATTCTAATGCATTTGATTTATTTTTTATTGTATTAATATCCTGGCATTGCTGGGAGAGCTTGGCACATTCATGAAAAGCAAAATGTTTACATCCTACACATTTTGCTGTATTCAAATGTCTTAAAGCACAGTTAATTGCTTCTCCAGTATGAGCAAAAAAGTTCTCTTTTCCAATCTCAGCGTATAATCCATTTTTAATCAGTGTTGTTTTTAACTCTGATTGAGTCCCTGAAATGAGAAGTACGCCACCTTGGTTTTTAAAATGTTGGACAATATTCCTAAAGTAGGCTTCGCCTGTTGTATCAATAAAAGGAACCTTGCCCATACGTAAGATTAGAATTTTGGGTTTATAATGAATCGTCGCTAAAATGTTTTGTTCAAATGTTTGCGCAGCTCCAAAGAATAATGGCCCTTCTATTGTATAAATACTAATTTGCGGGCAATCATGAGCTTTATTTACCACATGCGGTAATAATTTTTCATTCTTTGTTGTATGATCAGGAAGAACTTTTGACATGACAAGCATATTACTCATACGTTTTGTAAATAAAATAATAGCTAAAATAAGACCGATTTCCACAGCTGTTGTCAAACTGGTAAATACAGTGAGAAAAAATGTTACCAATAATACAAGAGAATCCCCTGTCTTCATTTTAAGTATATGAGCAAAATGCTTCTGCTCACTCATGTTCCATGCTACAACCATTAAAATTGGAGCCATACTAGCAAGTGGGATGTGCGAAGCGTATGGAGCTAGCAGTAGAAGCGTAAATAACACAAATACTCCGTGAATCACACCGGACATAGGTGAAACAGCGCCACTTTTAATATTCGTTGCTGTTCGAGCAATCGCTCCAGTCGCAGGAATTCCTCCAAATAACGGGGTAACAATATTAGCAATTCCTTGCCCAATAAGTTCTTTATTACTGCTGTGTTTACTATTTGTCATACCATCCGCGACGACAGCAGATAAAAGAGACTCAATACCACCCAACATAGCAATAACAAATGCAGGGCCAATTAAATGTTGGATACGCTCTATTGTAATCTCTGGTATATCAAACTGAGGTAGTGTATTTGGAATCGTACCATATGCTGTACCAATAGTAGGCACATGACCTGAGAAAAATATAGTTGCAATTACAGTTGAAATCACAACACCTACTAATGAACCAGGTACTTTTGGCGAAATTTTTGGTGTTACGAGTATAACGAAAAAGCAAATAAGAGCAGTCACTACACTATAAAAATTAGTGGTACCGATATGAGTACTGATTTCTTTCAAGTTTGCTATAAAAGCCTCATGTTTTTTTATGCCTGTTAAACCTAAAAAACTAGCAATTTGACCAGTGAATATAATAACAGCAATACCTGACGTAAAACCAATTGTTACAGGACGTGGGATGAACTTAATCAGCGAACCTAATTTGAAAATTCCCATAAGGCATAAGATAATTCCAGCAAGTAAACCAGCAAGTAGTAAATCTTCATACCCATAAGTAATGACAATTCCTAAAAGTATGGGAACAAAAGCACCTGTAGGTCCTCCAATTTGATACCTTGAACCACCAAATAGAGAAATAAGTATTCCTGCAATACATGTTGTATATATTCCATACTCTGGTTTTACACCAGAAGCTATAGCAAAAGACATAGCAAGAGGAATTGCAACAACTCCAACAATCATTCCTGAAAGAAGATCTTTTTGTAAATGCCCTAATGAATATCCTTCAAATCTTCCCGTAAATAAACCTCTCATTACAAACCCTTCTTTTCTATTTTTAATAAATCCGGATTAAAAATGTGTTTCTCATTCGCTTATACAGGAGATTTTTATTTTCATAAAATAGAACGACATCCTAATACTTATTATAAGTTTTGCTTAAATGACGTTCTAATTTCCCTATATCTCCACCTTGTTGTACATGGAATTGTAATTTTTCCGCTAGAAGTTCTCCAGCCCGACTATCTAGCTTTTTCGTATCAATAAACGATGTGACTTTTATTTTATCTGGGGTAATATCTCTACGAAACATCTGTCCTGGAATATCAGCCCAAAAACTATTCCAGTCTTCTAATAATCCTATTTGATCAAACAAAAAGTTCTGAATGCCGCATAACCATGCTGTACAAGCTGTGTTCCTTTTTTGACATCCAATACCATCTTGTAAATGTTGACATGAAACGCAGCAAGAATACCCACTTGTAATGCAAACATTACAAACATGATGAGCTCCTATAGAGTGAAATATCTCAATTCCATGCTGGATGATATCTTCTCTTTTAGCCTCAATGCTCAATTTATTCCTCCTTTATCATTTCACTTTCTACTTCATCTATCTCTTCTAACATAGAAATTGTATCAATTAAATGATTGTTAAAAATTTTCCTCGCAACCACCAATAAATTCATAATCATAGGATCTCGAAGGGAGTATAATACTCGTTTTCCATCTTTAGTGCCAACAACAATATTTTTCGCGCGTAATACACTTAATTGTTGAGAAACTGCAGAACCTTCTTTTTTAAGAATACTTTGAATTTCATTTACACTTTTTTCACCTTCTGATAGAACTTCTAAAATCCCTATTCGTAAAGGATGCGATAAAGCTTTAAAGAAATCTGCTTTAAATTGTTGCATTTCAGTCCCCATTAAAACACCTCTAGTATTTATTTGCATTTAACATTTCAGAAGTATCATATACATCTTCAAATGTTTGAATATGTATATGATACTTCTAAAGCTAAGAATTATCAATACAAATTTAGAAACCTAAAATAGCTAAATAAATGGTTTTGGGTTGAGATTACAATACTTTCTTTCGTACACAAAAATCCTATATATCCTAGACTATATTTCTAGAGAAACCTTATACCAACAGATTCAAGGGAGATTGAATACGAGAGAGAGAAATAAATAATACATTTACATGAGAAGACTCAGATAACGTAAAAGCATTAAAGGAAAGAGGATTTATGGACCTATAAGAACAGAATATTTATTCAAGTAAGGATGCGCTGTGAAAAAATGTAACTATAATAAATAGTTACTTATATATTTTTCAAATTAGAAATGATAGAAATTAAAGGGGATGTGTAAAATTCATATCCCTTATTCAGATTCACTATATTTAATAGATTACCTGTATTCGTAAAAGAAATATTAAATACAAAAAGGTATTAATAATATAAAAATCTAATATATAAATTAAGTTGTGTAAATCCATTAAAAAGGTGATAATTTAGTATGTTTACAAAAACTAGTAGAAATTAATGTTAATGTTTTGTTTGTTGATGTGTATAAACGGAATTAATATTAAGAATATTCAATATTAATAATATCAATTTACTATAGTTTACAATTATGTAAAACTATAACCAAGGTAGATTGTTCTTTAAAATTTATCACTAATAAAGATTTAAAGAAATTTTTGTTTCATTTTCCATCCAGAAGGAATGGATATTTACATATAAAAAATCTTTACCAATTTGGATGTTACGTAAGTAGTTTGAGTAAACAACTAAATCAATGTGGATTGTAAATAATTAATTAAAAGTTGTGATAGAAGGATAAGAAATAGAAGTATTAATGGCCTTCTTATAAGAATTATCTGAAAAACTAGTAGGAATTGCAGATAACGCAGTAGGATGCGAGAATTTATCAAACAAAATGAGGTGAATGAAAAATGAAAACGCTTGCGAAAAAAGAACAAATGATACGCTTACAGGGGGAGGAGAATTGTAAACGTCAAGCGGACGCAGAACAGTATAATGCCGAGCAATGTAATATAGAAAGAGAGTGTATCAAGCAAGACAAAAAATCAGTTAAAAATCGAACGACAGAAGAAAAATGGGATGAAAGATGTAAACAAGCAGTTCAATTATTTAATCAAGGGACTGAATATCCAGATATTGCGAAAATAGTAGGATGCAAAGTGAGTAGTTTGTATAGAGAGCTGAAGAAACGTGGAGTATTAGAAATGCCAAAGCAAGCAGCATCCTCTAAAACATTAAGGTCACCCATAATACCAGCAAAAACAAAAAAATCGAAGTTTGAACGATATAAAGAGTATTATATGTATAAGTAGAAGGATTAAAGGCTGTATAGATTATTAATCTGAATAATAACTGCGTCTAAAAGTCTTTATTTTTTGATTTGTCACAATGTACACTTTTAGACATTACATTTAAAATTTTTTTTAATTTAGCTTTGGGGATTTGTAAAGATACCAAAATATCAAAAATATACATTTGAAAAAATATTTAAGGAATTTTTGAGCACTTTCTCCTTAATGTCCGCTAATGTTTATTGCTACACACTCTTCTGAAATGTATTAATCAAGCTGTACGCCATATATAATTAATAGTCTTAATATATAGGTATATATATATTATTTCTGTAAATGGAGGAGATATATAATGTTAACTGAATTACAAATAAATTTTTTCTCAAAATTAAAAATTCCACCAAGAGAAAATGTGAAATTTGAAGATTTACATACAATTCTTTTACAGATGGGGCACTTATTACCTTATGAAAACATAGACATTATGGAAGGAAATATGAAAGAATTTTCTAGAGAAAATATTGAAGAAAAGCTGCTTTTAAAGAATCGTGGCGGATTATGTTATGAAATTAATTCTTTATTATATTATTTTTTGTGTGATTGTGGATTTAATGTGTATCGAATAGCTGGGACTCTTTATGATTCGAAAACAAGAAAGTGGAGCCCTGATGATGGCCACGCACTTATCGTTTTACAACACAAAAATGAGAACTATATAATAGATGCGGGTTTCGCATCCTATCTTCCTTTATACCCTGTTCCTTTTAATGGTGCCAGCGTGACTTCTGTAACGGGTGAATATCGTGTTCGTAAACAAAATACGGAGAAAGGAACCCATGTGTTTGAAATGAAAAAAGGAAAAAATGGAGAAACTTCGCATTTTTTTGATTCGGATCTTACAGATACCTGGTCTATCGGCTATGCTTTTTATTTAAATGCAATTAATGAAAAGAAAGTGAATGCTATACAAAACATGGTTATAGAGCATCCAGAATCGCCAGTAAATAAGGGTAATATTATTTGTAAATTAATTGAACACGGGCATATTGCACTTACTAAGCAAAGTTTTACAGAAACCCGGCATGGAAAGAAAACTAAAAAAGAAATAACAGAGAAACAATATCATCAAATACTTAAAAATAAATTCAATATTTTGTAGACAAGTAAGATGTAGAAAGTACACTATAAGATTTTTAACTCATTATGCCCTCATTTGTAAAAAATGGGGGTTTTTAATTAATAAGTGCTTGGAAAGTTCTGAAATATCTTTATTTTTATGAATCTTTCTGTTGTTATTAGGATAAATCCAGCGATATATAACTTAAAATTATAATGAAATACTACAATTGCTTATTGAATAACAGTGAAAATAACATTAAACATATTCGTTTTATTTAGAGAGTGTTATATTTTCTAGAAATTTGTTTAATTTAATATGCAGAGTTATTATTTTAAAAGGTTATTACTAATGAAGGAGGAGAGGAAAAATTATGTTCAGTCAAAGAACAAGAAAAGGCGTCAAAAAAATCCTAACGATTACAGCTGCTAGCACAATGTTTTCAATGTTTGGATCATCTATTTCTAGCATAGAGGCGGCGTCTCATACGAACGCTCCAGGAGTTTATGTTACACCTAAAAATAGTGTTTCCTCAGATATTATTAGTATAGACTGGTCCCCTGTTCAAACAGCACCATATACATATTGGGCTGTACATAACTGGAACCAGGGAGGAGAAGCTGGTGGGTATGCTGGATTTCAACAACAAAGCGGTTTTGACGAAAATGGAAAGCGTACTTTACATTTTGCAGTTTGGGATCCAATTTCCTCTAAGGAAGCAATAAAAGCAGAATATGTATCCCCTACATCAGTTGCAAGTAATTTTGGCGGAGAGGGAACGGGTCTTAAAATTCAGACGACATATGATTGGAAGAATTATAATTGGTATCGCATGACAATGCGTTCTTGGCAAGAGAATGGACACACAAAATTTGGACAGTGGTTAAAAGATATTTCAAAAAATCAATGGAAGCTTATTGGGATTATGGACTTTCCAGTTCCAAACGTTACATTCAACTACGGACAAACGTTGTTTCAAGAAGATTGGGCTGGTAATGGACAAGATGTAAGAGAGGCACGCGTAAAAAATGGATATGGAAGAAATATCTCAGATAAAAAATGGGTATCTTGGAATACTCAATCAATAGATGGGCAAGAGCCATTAAATAATAATTGGGATGGGGGAGCTACTTCAGAATATCTTTGGTTTAAGGCTGGTGGGAACTCTCAATCAACTATTGGTACAGGAAAAACATTCACGTTAAATCAACCTAGCCAACCTGAAATAGGAAAACTAGATTATGATATAAAGTCTATGTATTATGAAAATGAAAAATTAAATATATCTTGGCAATTAAAAGAGAGTAGTACACCTCAATTTAATGGAAAAATTGAAATTTATAATAATGAAAATATGACGGGCCAACCTATTAACATAATTGATGATATTAAATCTTATCAAAATGGAATCAGTCAATCTATATCATTACCAGAAAATGCTTATGCAAAAATTGTATTAACGGATATATTTGATCAAATTGTTGAGAAAAAGGTACAAATCAAAAATGAATCTCCAAACATTTTAGAAGGGGATAAGTTTGCATGGTCGATGAAAGGTATAGGAGATTTTGAATTTGCAAAAGTCAATTTAAATAAGTCAACAGAAGAATTGCAAGTTAATTTAATAGCAGGGACACCACACAATTATTTTGATAGTACGTATGCAAGTATTAATGTACAGGATACATCAGGTAAAGTGGTATATAACAAAGAGATTTATGGGAATAACCGACAAAATGCTGAAACAAAAACAGTCCCAGTAAAAGTGGGCAATTTTATTGAACTTACACACCTAGAAGGTGGAGAGAGGGCAACATTAACAAATCTGGATAATAATAAACGCGAAAGCTTTGATAAAAAAGTAATATATGAAGTTACAAAGGATGGCCTGAAGAAAGTAAATCAAATTGTTAATCCGAAACCGGACACAGAATCTCCAACACAGCCACAAGGATTATATGCAAGCAATGTTGCATCAGACAGTGTAGAGCTAAAATGGAATCCTTCTACAGACAATGTGGGTGTAAAGGGATATCAGGTGTTACGCGATGGACAATTGATTCAAACTGTACAAGGGACAATGTTTACTGATCAGAATCTTACAGCTAATAAAGAATATAAATATACTGTAAAGGCTGTAGATGCGGCTGGAAATATCTCGGCTCAAAGCAACATCCTTACAGTAACAACAAAGAGTCAAAATGTAACTTATGAAAAATGGGATCCGAAAAAGGCATATACAAAAGGGGACAAAGTAGAATATCAAGGGAAATTTTATGAAGCGGTTCAAAGCTATCAAGGAAATGGAGATCC
The DNA here is from genome assembly GCF_900114335.1 of Bacillus sp. 5mfcol3.1. Classification (NCBI taxonomy): domain Bacteria; kingdom Bacillati; phylum Bacillota; class Bacilli; order Caryophanales; family Bacillaceae; genus Bacillus; species Bacillus sp. 5mfcol3.1. Next base: position 29,362 of record NZ_FOST01000013.1, read on the forward strand.
TACTTGGATATTTGCCTTATCTTTATGGCAACCATTTTATATGAAATAAAAGTTAGTTATTTAAACTTTATATATTAGTTTAGTGGTCGCAAAAATATGTTTAGATTTTAGAATAAGATTTCAAAATGGTAAGGACAAAACTTGAAAACTTAAAATCAATATATAAAGTAAAAATACGGAATTGAATTTTGTTAAGAAAATGTAATAAAAATATTGATAACATGATGGGGAAAATAGTTTTATCACTGAGATAAAAGCCCTGCACACAGGACATCTAAAAAGATACCTTAGCAATAACGACAATTAGGGAGAAGTATTAGCTAAGGTATCTGGATGGATGGTTGCATAATAAATATGCAATTTTGAGCATTGTTGAATGTATTGGGATATCCAACAAGTTCAGAATAACACAAAGTTTCTGCTAATTCAGCCGGTAAATTTGTCCAAAATAGATAGGGGTTATTTGAATTTAAAAGAGAACCATTGAAGATTAGGGTGCTCTAGACTAAAAACTATATTAAGGTAGTAAATGTTTCATGAAATAGGAATAAATCAAAAATTGTAATTCGGTTTTTATGAGTAAATTTGTAATGAGATTCTGTAGTTTTTCTAAATGACATCTCACATATTTATGATAAAGAACAGAAGGGGAATAATGGAAACCATACCATTGATTGTAGACCACAGAATATATACAGCTGAGATACCACATTGATTCATGAAAGTCTACATTGTTATAACACAAAGGCGTTTGGTAACTCTTTATTAAATAGTGAAAATATCATGCTTGATGAGAATGATGATTTGATTAGGAGGAATAGAGATGGAACTAACTAAATTGGAAAAGGTAATTGTTATTAGCACATTTGTTCAAGGTTTGGGTGAGGAATTCCTAGAAAATAGCGAGAACAATCATTCTTTAAGGCAACTACTCCGGGAGATAGAAAAGGTGTTTAGTAATTCAACACCAAATCAAATGCGAGAAGCAGTAGGAAGTGTACTAGACAAATTTATTAATGATTTAATTGAAGAAAACAATTCTCCACTACCAAAAATAAATTAAAGGCTCATACGGAGAAAGAGATAACGAGCTTCATGTAACACACAGGTCATTTTGTGTAACTCAACCTATCCAGAAACAGGTACATAGCAATGAACAAAAGTTATCAAACTATCATAAAGCAATGTATATCTGAAGCGATAAGTCAGAATCATCCTTAATTGGACGCTTTTTTATCCTCACTAACTCTTCAAATGTAAATTTTGCATTTAATCCAGATGATCCCCCTTAAACAACAGAGTGTTAGTTCGTACCAAGTGCGAATGTCAGTTCTTTTATAAAGAGGTTTTTTCAAAATAGATGATGTAAAAAAATAAATCTTTTGAACGATATTTTTATAATATCCTTCATGAACACGACAATTTAAAGTTACTCGAAGAAAATTTAGTTTACAGGATAGGTAGCTTTTATTATAAATCGGATAAATTTTTAAGTCCGCAAGAAATATCTGCACTGAAAATATGTAGTAAATGCGAAAAAATATTGCATGTGGATCAATTTCATAAACAGGGAAAAGCCTATAAAAGCCAATGTAAAGTTTGCAGGAAAAACAGTATATAGCGAGATTAATATCCCTATATATGCCAAAAGTCAGTTACTCGTTTTCGTGGATCGTGTTTTCTAACTACCTTCATTATTTTCTGCATTGTATTTGGTGATGGCACATAATCCTTGTCATTACACAGTTGTCCTAATGTATTTCTATTTACCTTACTAGCCTTTGAAAAATCTAGAATTGAATAATCGTAGCTAGCCATAAATTTGGCTAGCTTTGTTTTATGTCTCCCAATACCTCTACCCCACACGCGAATCTCCTCCATAATCTTTTTTAACCATCATTGTCCAAAACGCCAAAAACTATACGCAATTGCACAAAAGATTTGGCATATTGTCCAAGCCATCAGCAATATGCTTTATCAAGGTCGCTACCAAAGTAACTATCAAACCTGTTATCAAAGTAGCTATCAAAGTAATGCTACAAAGGTATTTGGCCTATAAACCTATATTTAATCAGCATTCAAAATTCTGTTTATAAAGGGGAGATTTATATGTTAACTACATTTATCTCTTTAGGAGTTTTAGGAGTAACGACAATCGGAGGGGTGCTGCTAGAAAAGCATCTTGTAAAAAATGATCACGTTGCAGCAGCTAAACTTTTAAATGATGGAATGTATCATGGGATGAGAATAGGTGGAGTTTGTTTCATTGGCTATGTATTTGTCAAGATCTTAATCATGTTCTAGGAGGTGTTACATGGGACTTATCAAAGAATGGATTCATAAACAAAGTTTGAGGAATCAACTTATAGAGGTATTTAGAAAAGCGGGTTTATATGTAGACCATCAAACACGGGGTGGGAAAGTATCCATTTATCCGAAGATACATGACATTGCTTCTTCGAAAGAAAAAGTTCGATATATATTTACCATTCCAAATGGTTTGGATCCGAAGATTATCGAAAAGAAATGGTTTTGCTTTCAACAAATATTAGGACGCAATGTAGCAATTGAAGGTGATATTAAACGGTTTGTACTAAATGTATTTCATTCGGATGCAGGATTACAAACATACAATTACAGTTATAAGAAATGGCAGCCGTTGCTAAAAGAGCATCGTCTTCCTGTTGTGGTAGGGCGAGACCAATTCGGCAAAATGATTACGTATGACCTGGTCGATTCGAATACACCACATCTTCTAATTGCAGGAGAAACAGGGAGTGGGAAAAGTAGTATGGTACGTGTTGTGCTATCTACACTTGTTCAGCATATGTCCTCTGATAAATTGCATTTGTACCTAGGTGACCTGAAAAATTCTGAATTTCATTTCTTGCGAAGAGTGAAACACGTAAAAGAGGTTTGCATGGAAGAAATTGAAATGAAGATCATGCTACAGAAAGTGTGGAAGCAAATACGCGAACGTAGAAAGCTGATGGAAGAATATGAAGTGGATCATATCGATGAATATAACAAATTGAACACTGACAATCAGAAACCATATATCATACTCGCCATAGATGAAGTTGCCATGTTGCAAGACGAAAAAGAATGCATGTCTATAGTCGAAAGAATATCAGCAGTCGGCAGGGCACTCGGAGTCTTTCTCATGCTCAGTATGCAGAGACCCGACGCAAAAGTATTGGACGGTAAGTTAAAGCTCAATATGACAGTTAGAATGGGTTTTAAATGTGATAGTGCAATTAACAGTAACATCATGGGTACACCTGGTTCAGAACAGTTAGAACAATCGGGCCAAATGATATTAAAGTTAAGTGGATTAAAGAAAGTGCAAGCTCCATATTTAGAATTAAGTAAAGCTAAGAAGATAGTTGAACCTTATCGTGTTCTGAAAGAGAATATAAAAGTTCAAAATCCACCACAAGAAGAAAATCAATTATTCGGGGTGTTGAATTATGATGAGTAGAGACAAAGCGATACTTAGCAATCTGAAACGTTTTAGATGTATGTCTCGTGATGATATTGTTGATTTGCATTTTCAAGGATTAAAGAACGCAGTGACTTGCTGTAATACGGTGATGAAACGATTAAGAAGAGATGGTCATGTGGATGCCAATATCTCGCAGCAGCCATACATTTACTTCCCTCAACCCAGCACACTTTGCAAAACTAGCCAGAAGATTCCCCACTTTCTTGGTATCGTAGATGTTTATAAACAGCTTATCCATTATGAAAAACCGAAACTGTTTAAAGTGGAGCCAAAGTACGGTAAAGATTTCATGGAACCTGATGCATTTACAATTTGGCGTAGATCTCCATTCTTCATTGAAGTTCAGAATTCAGTTTACAGTAAAAAAGTTATGCAAGATAAAATAAATAGGTATGAGTTGTACTTCCAGAGTCAGAATTGGCATAACGAATCTTGGCAGCCAAAAGAATCTAAATTCTTTCCATCAATACTTATAATTACTGAAAAGCATTATGATATTAGATCTTTTAATCTACGTATTTTTCAAGCTTTTTCAATTAGCAATTTCTTAGATAACCTTGCTGTAAAAGCAGAATAAGAGTCCCTAATCAGGGCTTTTTTCTTTGAAGGGATTTCTTAATAAGCAATACAAGTACATCTGCGTTTATGAGGTTGCAATTGACCAAATTATCTCATATATAATTTTGCCATATATATGGAACAATCCAAGAGGTATTGCAATTTCTCCATGTCACTTTACCTATAAATTGGCCGTAAGTTAATTAGTAACCCGTAAACTTGCCGGAAATTTTTAATAAGAAGCATAAAGTTGCCAAGAGTTAAGGTGTTTTTATGCTTAAAAAAAACTAGAATATCAATAAAAACTTCACTGAAAAGATAGCACCAACAATACGCGAATTTCGTACTCTAATCCTAATTTCATAAATAAAAAGTCGATTTCCTTGAAGTGACCCCCGAAAGTTAGACAGGTCGTTTCATTAGGCAGCCTCTAGGGTATGAGCCCGGTATTGTACCGGGCTCATACCCTTTAATTTTGCCTTAATTCTTTTATGATTATAGTAGTCTATATATTTTGCTAATTCTTGTTTGAAATGTGTTATACTTTCAAATTCTTTTCGATACAGAAATTCCGATTTCATAATACCGAAAAAGTTTTCAATAACGGCATTGTCATAACAGTTTCCTTTGCGAGACATACTTTGTGTTATGCCACATTGCTTAAGAGAATGACGGTATTGTTTCATTTGATAGTGCCACCCTTGATCAGAATGAATGAGGAGTTTGTCTTGATCTGTTACACGTGCAAGGGCTTGGTCTAACATTGTTGAAACAAGGGAATAGGTCGGTCTTGAACCAATTGTATACGTGATAATTTCACCATTAAATAAATCTAACATTGGTGATAGGTATAACTTCTCCCCAAATAACTTAAACTCCGTAATATCTGTAACCCACTTTTCATTTGGTTTGTCGGCTTGGAAGTTGCGATTTAAAATATTCGGCGCAATTTTCCCAACTGTCCCTTTGTAAGAGCGATATTTTTTCATACGAACAAGACATTTCAACCCTAATTCTTTCATAAGGCGATACACTTTTTTATGATTTATTTTGTGTCCACGATTCATCAGTTCATCACGAATACGCCGATACCCATAACACCCACCATGTTCATCATAAATAGCTTGAATCAGTTCTTTTACCTCCGCATTTGAATCAGGACGATTGAACCGTTTGATCCAGTAATAGTACGTACTACGTGGAATGTTTGCGAGTTGAAGTAACTCTTTGACAGGAAATTCATGCCTTAACTCATAGATTACTTGGGCTTTGTCTTGTTTGGTGATTGTTTCTTGTTTTGAACTAAGGCATTCAACTTTTTTAAATATGCATTTTCCATACGTAAACGCTCATTTTCCGCTTGTAGTGCTTCTATTGAGCCCTCTACTACTGGTTTTATTTTTTTATCTTTCATGGTTGGACGCCCCTTTTTCTTTGAATGTAGGGCATCCAATCCTCCTGTTTCATAAGCTATTTTCCATTTCCGAAGTGTTTCATAAGACGGAATATTGAAAAGTGCCGCTGTTTCTCTGATAGATGTCCCGTGTTCATTCATATAATTAAGTACGTCTAGTTTATACTGGGTAGAGTAGGATGTATAGCGTTTTTCAAAAGCATTTTCACCTGAAGATTCATATCGTCTAATCCACTCACGAAGTAAGCTAGGAGTAACTTCTATAGATTTAGCAATTGTTTTTCCGCTTTCTGTACCATCTAAATATCGTTTCACTGCTTGGATTTTCTCTGTTGAAGAAAATTTAGCCATAAAAAATGCACCTGTATGTTAAGAAAATGACTTTTTAATGAGTAACTTAATGGCTTTATTAGATTTGAGCTTGGTTAAATTAAATCCAAAATATCTTTTGGTGTATTTAATACATAATCAGCTTTTTCAAAACCTTTCCTTGTCTTTGAACACCATAAAGCGAGTGCGAATTTAATACCAGCACTTTTTGCACATTGCATGTCGTATATAGAGTCCCCAATATAAATTGCCTCATTATTAGGAATATCTAACTGTTGCAAACAAGCTAATAATGGCTCAGGGTGTGGTTTATGTTTATCAGTATCACATGCACAAATCGTATGTTCATAGTAACCACTTAAACCAAATGGCTCGAACTCATCTATTAATTCTTGCTTAGTTTTTGATGTAACAATACCAAGCTTTAATTTACTAAGGGATAACTCTTTAATAACGTCTTCTAATTCTTCAAATACGGAAACTTCATGAGAAAAATCTAGTACAGCTTTGGACCATTTAGGATGAACAACTTCTATATTTGGTACGTTTAATTTTTTTACGTTTCTTTCCCTGAAATTCCTAATGCGAATCTTAAATCGTGTAACACATAATCCTCCTTTAATTCTTCTTTTAAAATTTTTTGTAACGATTTTAGTATTGCTTTTTCTGTGTCTAAAATTGTACCATCCACGTCAAAGATAAGAGATGTAATCAAAATAAAACCTCCCAATTTTTTTACTCTTCACTTGCAATTACTATTTCAACACCGTTTTCCTTCAAAGTGTTATATAAATCATTAGGCATAATTTGATCAGCATGTTTTATTAATTCACGCTTGAAATAAATATCTTCTTCAAAACCATAGTATATTCCGTCTTCCGTAATACCAGCGATTCCAATAAACGCCTTATGGAAGTGATAATCTTTGAGTTTTTCAGTGGTAGCCTCCGTAGTATGTCGAGAGTTTTTATTCAGCGCCCCCCAAAAGGTGAATAGTCGCATCTTCAGATTGAGCTAACATATATGCACTATCAATCGAATTCGTCACAAGAGTTACGTTCTTTGATTGTAAATGTTGAGCTACAAAATTGACTGTTGTTGAAACATCTAAGTAAATCATGTCATTATTTTCAATCAAATTTGCAGCTTTCATTCCAATCGATTTTTTCTTTTCTAATTCAGTCTGTGACCGCTCTTGATAAGTATCAATTTTCTTATGAACAGTTGCTAAGGCGACTCCACCATAAGTTCTAACTATTGCCTTATTGTTGGGGATTTTTACTATATCTCTTCTTGCATTATCTCGTGAGATATGAAAGATTTCACACATTTGTTTTATATTCATGGTTTTATGTGTTTGTAAATAATTAAGGACTCGTATCAATCGTTCTTCTTGATTCATAAGTAACCTCCTTAAGCTTATTTAAGTCGCCTTAAGTCTATTCGCAAGTTTATTTAAGTGATAAAGTGCGTAAATATCTCTTATTTTAAGTCGCTTTAAGTGGTTTTAATAATTTTTTTGATCCCTTTATAATGAGTGTTAAATTCTATATAACAAGTCCCATAAACGACCGTTTAAGGGACTTTATTTATTTCTATCGAAACGGACTGAAATAAAGTTGGAAATAACTTCCGAAACTCGTTATCAAAAACAAAGTACAATAACAAACATTGAATATCGTTTAAGTAACCTTCTTAACGTACGGTAAACCCAACTTCCAACGCTTGAAACACCAATACTAAACAATAAATATCTCCTCTCATTTTTAATAAAAACTTCATAATGTTTTTTGTATCTTTTGCATTCATCTATCTCATATTAAAACTACTTACCCCTATATTAGGTTATTTTTAAAAAACTTTTTTTATTGGGGTAATTCATTCTCTTTATAGTATAAAATACCATTCCGCGAAGAATAATTTATTAATCAACGCTAGAAACTGATGATTTACTATATAGCATGATAAATCCACATTTTTTGTTTGGAATATTATAGATATTCTCAATTTCGAAATTTAATTTCAGTAAAAATATAAAAATGTTGAAACTATATTTCAAAAATGCTATTCTATATTTGTAATTAAGAAAACGTTTTCGCGAAATGATACAAATAAAAAATTCCGATAAAAAAGGGTGGTATATATGTTAGAAAATTTAACAACAGAAACTCGTAATGAAAAAACGATGAACTTAGATGAAATGTCAACAATAGAATTTCTTAAAGTAATAAACGATGAGGATGCAAAAGTGGCAGCTGGAGTAAAATTAGCAATTCCACAAATCGCAAAAGCAGTAGAGGCAATTGTAGAAGCAAAAAGAAAAGGAGGCCGTTTAATTTATATTGGTGCTGGAACAAGTGGGCGCATTGGTTTACTAGATGCTGTTGAATGTCCACCAACTTTTGGTACAGAGTCTGAAGAGGTGATTGGATTAATTGCTGGTGGCAAGAAAGCATTCATTAAAGCAGTAGAAGGTGCAGAAGACAATAAGGAATTGGGAATTCAAGATCTAAAGGACATCAATCTAACAAATAAAGACATTGTAGTAGGAATTGCTGCTAGTGGACGTACTCCCTATGTGATTGGTGGTTTAGAATATGCGAATTCTATTGGAACACAAACAGTGGCAGTAAGTTGTAACAAAGGTTCGGCAATTGGAAGAGAAGCAAATATTGTGATTGAAGTTAATAATGGACCGGAGGTATTAACTGGGTCTACTCGATTGAAAGCGGGAACATCTCAAAAATTAATATGTAATATGCTTTCAACAGCATCTATGGTTGGGTTAGGAAAGGTATATGGAAATTTAATGGTAGACTTACAATTAACAAACGAAAAGCTTGTAGAACGTGCAAAACATATTGTAATGGAAGCTACGTCTTGTGACTATGAAACAGCTGAATTATATTTATCAAAGGCTGATAATAAACCTAAGATTGCAATTGTAATGATCTTAGCAGGTTTTTCCAAAGAAGAAGCTATACAGCGATTAAAAGAGACTCAAGGTTTTATTCGTCAAGCAGTTAAATAACCAAAAACGAGCGAGGTGTTTATCATGAGTAAATATCATAATATTGCATCAGAAATATTAGAAGCTATTGGTGGAAGTAATAATGTAGCATCTTATACAAATTGTATGACACGTCTTCGAATAATACCTGTAAATCGAGACCACATTAAAGAAGAAGCTGTAAAAAAAATTAACGGAGTTCTTGGAGTTGTTGATGATGAAACCTATCAAATTATTCTTGGGCCAGGTGTTGTTACAAAAGTAGCTGAACAGTTCGATATTGTTTTAGCGCAAGGGAAAGAAAAGTCTGTTAGCTCAACAACACCTTCCGCTGAAGATCTACAAGCAAAAGGTGCAGAAATGAAGGCTGAACAAAAGAAAAAAAATAATACACCTTTTAAAACATTTTTAAGAAAAATCGGGAATATATTCATCCCTTTAATTCCGGCTTTTGTTGGAGCCGGTTTAATCGCGGGTATTGCATCGATTTTGTCAAATAATATTACTGCAGGGAATCTAGACAGTGCTACTTGGCAGCAGTATGTAACTATTTTTAATGTTATTAAAAATGCAATATTTAGTTATTTGGTTATTTATGTAGGGATTAATGCGGCAAAAGAATTTGGAGCAACACCATCTCTTGGTGGGGTCATCGGTGGTGTACCCCTTTTAACGGGAGTAACAGCTGACCTTCAAATAAACAATATATTCAACGGTGATCCATTATCACCAGGTCAAGGTGGGGTACTTGGAGTTCTATTAGCTGTTTGGATTTTATCAATTGTTGAAAAGCAATTACGTAAATTTGTTCCTGATGCAATAGATATTATTGTAACACCAACAATTGTATTGCTAGTAGTAGGATTGATTACAATTTTCTTAATCATGCCATTCGCTGGGTTTATATCAAATAATTTAATTGGTGCAATTAATTGGGTATTAGTACATGGTAGTGTATTCTCAGGGTTTGTGCTTGGAGCGGCGTTCTTACCACTGGTTATGTTAGGTCTACATCAAGTATTAATACCAATTCATATTGAAATGATTAATTCAACAGGTGCGACACAATTACTTCCCATTCTTTCAATGGCAGGTGCCGGACAAGTTGGAGCAGCAATTGCGTTATGGGTTCGCTGTAAAAAGAATAAGTCATTAACAAATATGATAAAAGGTGCGCTTCCAGTTGGTATCCTCGGGATTGGTGAACCGCTTATTTATGGTGTGACATTACCACTAGGACGTCCGTTTATTACCGCTTGCATTGGCGGAGGTATTGGCGGAGCAGTTATTGGTTTATTGGGTCAAGTTGGAGCAATTGCAATTGGACCATCGGGTATGGCTTTAGTTCCATTAATTTCAAATGGAGCATGGTTGAACTATGTCATTGGATTATTTGCTGGGTATGCTGCGGGATTTATTCTCACATATTTCTTTGGTGTACCAAAAGAAGCAATGGTGGAACAAGAATAATAGTGCGGAATTTTGTGAAAGTACGATTAATCCTTTGGATAGTCGTACTTTTTTTATATAATAAACATAGAAAGTTGTTAATAATTTAGGTACAAGTAATAGATAAAGTCAATCTTTAATCAATGGAGTTTCTTCATTATCTCCACTTAACTTCTTCGCCGGAATTTGAGGTGGAAGTATGAATGTCCGCGAAAAACGGTATGAATTTTTTATAAAGGAAGCGAAACGCTAAAGTTCAAGAGGAAAAGTATAAATAGAAAGAAGCTGAAATAATTGGCGGTACATAGTATTGGAACACAAATAGAATTAGTTTTAGATGGATTACCTGTCTCAGAGAAAAAGATAGGAGAATATATTCTTTCTCATAAAAAAGAAGTAACCCAGATGACAATACATAAATTAGCAAAAGAAGCAGAAACGAGTAGTGCGGCTGTTGTTCGCTTTTGTCGATCATTAGGAGTAACTGGTTTTCCAGATTTGAAAGCCCGTCTATACGCTGAAGTAGAGCATATACATCATGTAGGATATTTTGATATTGAACCTAATGAAAAAGTGCAATCAATTATTGATAAGACGTTATCTAATACAGTTCAAACTCTTCATGATACAGTCGGACAATTAGAAGCAAAATCTATTGAAGAAGCAGTTGGATTGCTAAGAGTTACAGAAGTTATTTATATTTATGGAATAGGGGCGTCTTTTCTTATTGCAGAGGATGTAGCGCAGAAATGGATTCGTCTAGGTAAAAAAGCTTATGCAATTTCTGATCGCCATTTGTTAGCAGTAGCGATGGCTACTCAATCAGGAAATGCATTATTTTGGGGGATTTCTTATAGTGGAGAAACAAGAGACGTAATAGAACTAATGAAAACAGCAAAAGAGCTTGGGCTGAAAACAATTAGTCTTTCTCGTTTAGGGAATAGTAAAATTTCTGAGTTAGCAGATGTATCTTTATTTACAGCACGTGCACCTGAAGCGGAAATTCGTAGTGCAGCAACAAGTTCTCGATTTGCTCAACTATTAGTAATCGATGTTGTCTTCTTTACATACTCTTCTTCGCAATATGAATTCACAGTGGAGCAATTAGAAAAGACAAAACATGCTATCCAGTATCTACAAGAATAAAAGTATTTGAATTATAAAACTGAAAAGATAAGAAGTTATGTCAGTATTGAATTAACAAGTGGCGTGGAAAAATCGTTTATAGTTTGAAATACTGAAAGGAGCTCTGGTACAGTAATTGTATTAGGGGCCCCGCTCAGAGTTGAAGGATATTTAATGGAGTGTATAGACTCGCTAAATCAATGTTTAGATGGGTTATCTCGAAATAGTAATGACCTAGAGAGAGTTGGTACAGCAAAAGGTAAATTCTATGTTCACCCACGTGATAAAGATACACCTGAAGAAGCAAAAACCTATAGCTCTGCATATACAGTATGTTAACCAGGATAAAACAAAAAAATTTATCGAGAGGAAGCTTTTTGTTTCGACAGAAATACTAGCCCCCACCTCAAGCTCAATTAGAGGAGAGATAGGGGTAAGTTCAATTCTTGTACTAAAACAATTTTGCAACACTCTCTAAAAAGACTAATTAATTTCTATGATTTCTGGAGTTACTTCATATGAGTAACTCCTAATTGGCGTGCCATCTGCAGTTTTTGTATTTTTGGGTAAAATATTTACTTCTATAGTCATTTTAGATCCATATTTCGCTTGATATGTTCCCTTACCATCTTGGTATGCAACATTTGGCTCTGTTCGAGAATAATCTAGAATCCCATTTAATCCGTGATTTTCTCTTTGAGCTAACAGCGTTTTTACCCAGTTACCCATTAATTCACTATGTTCCATCTTTTGGTCTGCATAATTTATATAATTTGTGTTTATTTCTCCGCTGTATGCTGTACGAAGTTTTACATCTCCTGTACTTTCCATCATCTTTAAAGTTGCGGTTACTACTGCTTTTTCATTAGGCTTAAGTTTTACAGGCTGTGCAGGGACCGTATATGTTATAGTTTCTGTATCGGTTTTAGAACATGCTTGTGCAAAATTATACTCTGCAGTTAATTCTACAGATCCTTCTGCAACAAGAGGAAGCTTAAGTTTTCCGCCAGCTTTTGATCCTACTTTTCCTCCGTGAGTGGTAGTAGAGGTCACTGTAGATGTAATTGCTTTAGAAAACGATGATGAATATAATGTTTATTTGTTCCCCCAGTATGGGATAATTCACTCGTTCCTACAAATTCAGGAGAAAGTAATTCATCTTTTTTTGTATTTGGAACTACTTCAACAGAATAACTAGGAAATTTAGAATATATAAATTGGTAAGCAGTGATTTTCTTTACATTCCAATTGGTAAGACCTTGTAAAGTTGATAATAACGTATCTGTTTCTGTGAGATAATCTTCAAACCCTTTAACATCTTCACGTTCAGGTATAACATATTCAGGGACTATAGAATGCTGTTGCTTTTCAAAACTATTAATATTAATGGAACCTGCATTTGCTAATTCAGGTGATGTGAATGCAATTGATGTAGCTAAAGTAATAATAGAAGACGTAGCGGCTATTCTTTTTTTATATTTTTATTTTTTTTCATGGTATAGCTCCTATTCTTATAAGATTTTTCATAAAGAAGGTATTGCAAAAATAAATATGCAATAGACAGAGATTCCTTTAGTAGATGTTGAAAATACAAAGACTAGCTTTAGATTTTCTTCATCATCCAAAACGGTAAATGTTATGCTCACCTAAACATACGATATAACGAATTTAATGGTACGGAAAACATATAACTCATAGCTTCATAGTATATAATGACACAATTTTAGGCGATTTTATAAAATGTATACATTAATAACTAGTATTTACTATAATGAAATGTAATTTTTAATACAAAGTAACACATAGATGTATTAAAATCTCTTGATTTTTAATAGGTATATTATGATATATTCCTGAAATTAAGATAAATAAGGAGCACGGCAACGATTACTTCTTTTGGAGATTACTCAAAATAGCCACAGCCTATTTATCAATAGACTGTAGCTATTTTTGTCTAATTTGTAGTTTTTAATCCATTATGTGAAATGGTCTATGCCCATCAACTTAAGAAATTTTAGGCCTTATCCAATTTCTAAGACAGTTGTACGTGTTTATTTTTTCTTTTTCACATTTGATAGGTCATGAACCCAGCGCATGATGTTTATTGTATGAACCGAAACACCACATTTTTTTGCTAACGAAAAAAGCCCAATTGATCTCCCTCCTACTCACGGGGATATATCCTTCACGTTTTTTGAGGAGGGAGATCAATTGGCTAAAATGATAAATGGATCACGGCTTTTCTTTCTGTATATTGATGTGCTTATCACGCATTATAAAGTAAATAGGGAGACCTAAAGCAGTTAATCCTATTCCATACAATGCTAGTAACGGTTGTGTAAACAGGGTGTTAAAAACAATAAATAATCCACCTACTAAAGCTATTGTCGGTATAAATGGATATAGAGGTACTTTGTAAGGACGTAGGAGCTCAGGTTCTCTTTTACGCAAAATAAAAACAGCTAAAAAAGTCATGGTATAGAATATCCATATAACAAACACTAACATATCTGTTAAAGTATTAAACCCACCTACGAGCATCATAATAACAGAAATGAATAGGATAAATATTCCAGAATTATAAGGGATGCTTCTATTAGATAATGTAGCAAACCATTTGCTAAAAGGTAATTTATTTTCTATTGCCATTGCATAAGGAATTCTCATTCCCGTCATAATATATCCATTAATTGTTCCAAATACAGAGATTAAGATACCTATACTAACTAATTTTCCACCCAAAGTACCAAAAATAATCGTTGCTACCTCGGATGCAGGAGTATCAGTTCCTGCAAGTGCTGTTGCAGACATCACCATTAGAAATGCAATATTAATTAATAAATAAACGACCATAACAATTGATAATCCCGATATGATTGCTTTAGGTAAATCTTTTTTAGGATTTTTCATTTCTCCAGCAATATTCCCAACGTGAATCCATCCATCATAGGCAAACATTGTTGCTAGTAAACCAGAACCAAGAGCAGATATAAAAGGTTTATTTGCTCCAGCTTCAATTGGGAACAATTGAAAAGGTACATCCCCTTTGTGTAGCAAACCGAAAATAATAATAAGGGCTAAAGGAAGTAGTTTACATATGGTGGAGACCATCTGAATGCTTCCAGCTGCTTTCGCACCTAAAAAGTTCATAAGGGTTACAAAGGTCGCAATACAGACTGCGATTCCTACAATCATCATTTTGTTATCATTAGCATTTAGTCCAAATAAACTAACAGTTTGGGTCCCAAAAATAATAGCAAGTGCTGCAATATTTGCAGGGAAGTATATGACAGTTTGTGCCCATCCAAGAAGGAAAGCAGTTAAGCTACCATAAGTCCGTTTTAGATATGCCATCATTCCGCCCGTTTCAGGAATAGCAGCAGATAGTTCAGCTGCTGTTAAGCCTGCACAAATGGTTAATATTCCACCTATTACCCATGCAAGTAGCCCTAAACTTGCTGTTCCAGTAACACCATATACTGCAGTCGGTTTGAAGAAAACTCCAGCTCCGATTACAGTACCAATAACAGTAGTTAGAGCAGCAAAGAAGCCAATTTCTTTTTTTAATTGTTGTTTTGACAAAACAATCACTCCTGTTATAAACACAATTTGTAATAAATTTAAGCTTTTTCTGTTGATAATTAGATAGTATCTCCTACCTTGTATAGAATATTATTTATTGTTTTAATCTGATTTTTACCTAAGGAGTACTTTTATATAAAAGGAAGCAACATTAATATTGTTTTAAAAATTTATAATGAATGAAAATAATTACAAACAGATATGAATTCATGTGAATAAATCACAAAATGTGATTTTGAATGTTTCTATCTTATAAGGGCAAACAGGCGATAAGAATATCATAAATGGACATAATAAGTTTGGTGTATTCAGCCATTACCTATTTTCACTCGCAGGTAAGTCTATGTAAATCAAATCGTTTGTAAAAGGATGTGTTAGAAATGAGAATTGGAGTAGTAAAAGAGATAAAAAAAGGAGAAGCACGTGTAGGAATGACCCCTGAAAATGTTCGGAAGTTAGTTGGAGGAGGGCACCAAATCTTAGTAGAAAAAGATGCTGGTGTAGGTTCTGGATATTCAAATGATGAATATATAAATGCAGGAGCAAATTTGGTAGCACAAGGAGAAGCTTGGGAAGTTGATATGGTAGTAAAAGTAAAAGAACCATTACCTGAAGAGTATCATTACTTTAAAAAAGACCTTATAGTCTGGGGGTTTTTACATTTAGCTGCCTCTAAAGAATGTGTGGAGGCGATGAGAAACGCAGGAACTACTGCAATTGCAGGAGAAACAATTAGCGAAGATGGTGTTTTGTCATTATTAAAGCCAATGAGTGCAATTGCTGGCCGTCGTGCCGTATTTATGGGAGCATATTATTTAGAAAAACAACATCAAGGAGAAGGGATTTTATTATCAGGTATTGAGGGAATCCCTGCCGGAAATGTAGTCATTTTAGGTGGAGGAAATGCTGCAATTAATGCATGTGATATGGCAATTGGCATTGGGTGTAGTGTAACTATCTTAGAACTGAACCAAATACAAATAACATATTTAAAAGAGAGATATATAAATGATCCTGTTGAAGTTATTGAATCTAATACTCAAAACTTAGAAAAACATATACAAATAGCTGACTTATTTATTTCAACAATCTTAATACCAGGATCTAAACCTCCGAAAATTGTAAAAGAATATATGGTACAATCCATGAAGCCTGGAAGTGTTATTGTGGATATTGCAATAGATCAAGGTGGTACGATCGAGACGGTCGATCATTATACAACCCACGATGATCCTGTATTTATTAAACATGATGTAATCCATTATGCAGTACCCAATATGCCTGGTGCTACCCCACGTACTTCTACTATGGCATTGGCTAAGGGGAATATTGATTACTTACTAGCGATAGCTAAAGATGGATTAGAAAATGCAATTCAACATAAACCAGCTTTGGCAACTGGTATAAATATTTATAAGGGTACGATAACTTATGAGAACTTAGGAACAACACTAGAATTAGATTATAAGCCATTGAAAGAAGTGTTATTATGAGTAATGCAATTTTACCACTCAACATTGGGAATATAAAAAAAGCACAAGAAATTTTGGATGGAAATGCTAGAAAAACACCTTTGGTTAAATCTTTCTATTTAACCAGTAAAACCGGTGGAGAAATTTATTTGAAGTTAGAAAATATGCAGTTAACAGGTTCATTCAAGTTTCGTGGTGCATTTAATAAAATTTCCCAACTAACAAATGAAGAAAAAGAACGTGGTGTAATCGCTTGTTCAGCTGGAAATCATGCACAAGGTGTGGCATTATCTTCTCATTTACTTAAAATCAAAAGCAAAATTGTGATGCCAACTTCCGCACCGCAAGCTAAAGTGGATGCGACTAGAGGATATGGTTCTGAAGTTATTTTATACGGTGATACGTTTGATGATGCAAAGGCGAAATGTGAAGAGATTATAAAAGAAACAGGAGAAACATACCTACATCCATATGATGATGTAGAAGTAATGGCTGGCCAAGGGACAATTGGT
>NZ_FOST01000033.1:0-8595 GCF_900114335.1 Bacillus sp. 5mfcol3.1
TCATGGTGTGTACGACAAGAAGGGCAGTCCCATTTACGTAGGTTTAGATTTTTAACGTCTTTGTTTTGATATCCACAACAAGAACATAATTGGCTAGAAGCAAATGTTTTCGATACAACAATGACTTGTTTGCCGTACCATTTTGCTTTGTATTCCAACATGGTTCGAAACTGTGACCATGATACCTCACTAATTGCTTTTGCTAACTTATGATTCTTTAACATATTCGATACTTGCAAATCCTCTATACCAATAACATCGTGGTTTTTGATGATTTCAGTCGAGACTTTGTCCAAGTAATCTTTTCTAGCATTTGCCATATATTCATGAATTCTAGCTACCTTTACTCGCTGTTTATTCCAACGAGTAGATCCTTTTATTCTTCTAGAAAGAACACGCTGTGTTTTCGCCAACTTCTCTTCTAATGACCGAAAAAACTTCGGATTTTTATAGGTTGTTCCATTTGACAAAATGGCGAAATCTTTTAGCCCCACATCCATTCCAATGTAAGATTGTGTTTTCGGAAGTTCTTGCACTTCTGTTTCAACTAACAATGATACAAAGTATCTGCCAGAAGGGTTCCGTCTAACTGTAGCATTTAAAATGCGTCCCTTTACTTCACGACTTTTAGCAAATCGAACAAGACCTAGTTTTGGCAATTTCATTTTGTTTCTTATAACGGCAATGTTTTCATTTGTTTGTTTTGTGGTGTAAGATGGTACGTTGTTTTTCTTAGATTTGAAACGTGGGGCACTAGTTTGTTTTTTGAAAAAGCGTGTATAAGCATCCGCAAGGTTGCGAACAGACGACTGAATCGCAATACTATCCACTTCTTTGAGCCAAGCAAACTCTTTTTTCATGGAAGGAAGTTTGGCAGAGCATATACCATATGTCAAACCTTTCCCCGTCTCTTTGTATGCGTTATCCCATAGAGATAGGAAATGATTGAATACAAAACGAGAACAGCCAATTGTTTTATTAATTAGGGTTGCTTGTGTTTTATTTGGATAGATACGAAATTTATATGATTTATTAATCATCATTCATTTCACCTCCATTTCGGCATGTGTCCATTATACAACAAACATACATTCGATAGGTAGTGACGTAATAATTTATGTATGTCGAACAATTAAGATGGCTTCCTGCCATCCCTTGTCCGAAGCCAATTCATCTCCCACCTACTTACTTCGCGTTCCTTGAGGAAGGAGTCTTCTTGGCTAAAGTTATAAAAATTCCATGATTTTGGGTTATGGCAACCTAAACAATGATGCGGACAACCAACAAAAAACACAACTGTCCGTAGCTCTTCACCATCTACTACACTATCCTGAATAATATTCATTACCCTCATTTATGTTTCACACGATCTGCTTCTTCACTACGCTTTGCATTATTCCATTTGGACATGTCCCCCACAAGATATCCAGTAATACGGCGAATTCTTTCAATATGATGATCTTCTATATTTCCACAGCTAGGGCACTCATTTTCAATAACTCCATTATAGTCACAACATCTACAACGATCCACCGGATGATTAATTGAACCATATCCTATTTCATACTGTGCCATTGCTTGAACAATCTGTTTTAAAGCCATTTGATTATGTGCTGCCGCCCCATCTAATTCAATATACGTAATATGACCACCATTGCAAAGAGCATGAAACGGCCCCTCTAAACGGATTTTATTAATTGCTTGAATAGGATAATAAACTGGAATATGAAATGAATTTGTATAGTAATCATGATCGGTTACACCTGTAATAGTTCCAAACTCAGCACGATCCTTTTTAATAAATTTCCCTGATAGTCCCTCAGCAGGAGTTGCAATTAAGGTGAAATTCAAGTGATGTTCTTCTGTTGCTTGGTCCATCTTTTTTCTCATAAAGGTAACAATTTCTTTTCCAAGTCGCCATGAATCTTTATCTTCCCCATGGTGTTTTCCTGTTAAGGCAACCAAGCATTCCGCAAGTCCAATAAAACCAAAGCTCAATGTTCCTTGCTTTAAAATCTCAGTAACTGAATCTTCTGGTTGTAGTTTTTCACCATTGCGCCAAATCCCTTGTGAATATAGGAATTGAAAATCTCTTGCTTTTTTTGTACATTGATATGAATATCTTTCTAGCAATTGACGAATGCCAAGGTTGATATAATGGTTTAACGAATTAAAAAATTTCTCTTTTGAATCATTAATTAAAGCTAATTTTACTAAATTAATAGATGTAAACGATAAATTTCCTCTTCCAATCGCTGTTTCATCGCCATGAATATTAGACATCACACGGGTACGACAGCCCATATAACATACTTCACTTTCAGGGTTCCCATTATAATACGCTGCATTAAATGGCGCATCTAAAAATGAAAAGTTAGGAAACAATCGTTTCGCGGTTGTTTCTAACGCAAGTTCAAATAAATCATAATTTGGATCCTTTTCTTCAAAATTTACGCCTTTTTTTAACTTAAAGATTTGAATGGGGAAAATAGGCGTTTCGCTCTTTCCTAATCCCGCTTGTGTCGCACGTAGTAATTGCTTAATTAATAGCCTTCCTTCTTTTGATGTATCTGTACCGTAGTTAATTGAAATAAACGGAACTTGCCCACCACCACGGCTATGCATGCTATTGGAGTTATGAATAAATGCTTCACATGCTTGATATGTATCGTTTTCTGTTTCTTTCCATGCAAACTCCTCAATTTGTTCCTTTGTTAATGGGTAGTCACGTAGCTTTTTCTTATTCTTTTCAAATGTTTTACTCACATAGGGGGCTAAATCTATATCAAACATGGCAAGAGATTGCCCTCCATGCTGCATATTTTGATTGGCTTGAAGAATAATAGACGAGAGTGCTAATGCACTTTTGATATCTTGTGGTTGTCTCATATGACCATGTCCAGTGTGGAACCCATTTTTTAGCAATTGTGCTAAAGGGATTTGTGAACAAGTGGTCGTTCCCGTTGCATAAAAATCTAAATCATGTGGATATAAAATGTTTTGATTAATCGCTTCTTTTACTTGTTTAGAAAGCAAATGTTCCCTTACATAATGTTTTGCGCTTTCTGATGCAAAGTTTCCCATCATTCCCATTGGGGATCGACCATCGACATTTGCGTTTTCTTGCATTAAATCTTGATCATTACTCTGTACAATTCTATGAAAAGTTGTCCATAATGTATTTTTTTGTTTTTTTCCTTTGTTTGAGGGGTTCATTTAACTCACTCCAATTACATATATAGTGTTAACTATTGATAGATGATAATATATATAGTTAAAATGTGCAATACTACTCATATAAGATGTATATAATTCTTTCTTTTTAAAAGAGATTGAATCTATACATTTTTCGTATTAGCGTGTCTATAAAAAGTGTATAGAGATTGATTGAATTAACTATGTGTAGATATAGGAAATAGATTTCCTTATTTTAGGATAGAGATAGTAGGGGTACTAATAGATATAAAAAAACGAACTGAAGAAAGTTTCACTTTATAAAATAAAAGGTATAAAAATAGAATGCAGTGATTTCACTCACAGTAATTTTTTTAAACATAGTTTATCTTATAAGTGAAGAGTGAGTATGAAAAATTCATTTTATTTTACTATTCGGGATGGGTATTCCCTGAATTGGTGGAGTATGATTACCAGTGGGGGATTCTCTCACTGGTAAAGGTATTTATCTAGAAATGTAATATTATATATGCTACTGATTATAATTCTTAAGTAAAATTTTGAAAAAAAGTTAAATATGAGGTGTGGAAGAATGAAGTTAATTATTCCAAAGCAGCATGGAGCCTGGGGTATGCTGCTTATTCCATTTGTTTTAGGCATTTTAACTGGTAAATGGACTTGGTATCATATACCTCTTTTTTTAGCGTGGTTTTTTGTGTATTTAGCTACGTACCCCTTATTAATGTATGTAAAACAGCCGCGAAAGAAATATTATTTTCTTCTTTATTTTGGTGAGGCTTGTATATGTACGGCTATTGCTCTTAGTTATGAATGGCGTATAGTGTACTTTTCTATTATTATGCTCCCGTTTTTTTGTATAAACATTTATTTTTCAAGTAAAAAAAATGAACGAGCTTTATTAAATGATGTATGTGCAATTATTTTGTTTTGTATAGGGGGGATTATTAGTTATTACTTCACAATGAAAACAGTAGATAAAAACATATTGATAATAGCGACTATAACATTTTTATATTTTATAGGGAGTACGTTTTATGTAAAAACAATGATTCGTGAAAAAAAGAATCCAACGTATCGTATTGTGTCATGGTGGTACCATTTATTACTTGTGATTGTTACGTTTATTTTATCACCATCAATTACCATTATTTTTATCCCGAGTTTGATACGGTCTATAGTACTTTATGGAAGAAATATTTCAATTTTAAAAGTGGGAATTTTAGAGAGTATAAATGCTATTTACGTTTTTATTACAACAATAATAGTATTTAAGTATTTTATCTCGTAAAGGTTAATATTGTATCATATTGTTTTATTCAGATTTAATTTGAATTAATTATTACATTAATATCTGCTCTAATACTGAATGTAGAAAGGATTGTATAAATAATGACTTTTTACGAAAAATTAATGCCGTATTATGATGAAATTTTTCCGGCAAATGAAAAACAATTGAATTTTATTGCTTCTTATTTACAAGAGGGAGACTCCGTAATTGATGTAGGTGCGGCAACAGGGAACGTGGCTAATGCATTAGTTGAAAAAGGAATGATTGTCACTGCGATGGAGCCAGAGAAGAAAATGGCTGATAAAATTTCTGAGAAAGCAATACCCCATAAAGGGAAACTTTATGTAAATACACTTAGAATGCAGCAAATAGACGAGGTACCTGGAATATTTGATGGTATTTATTGTATTGGAAATACGTTGGTTCATTTAGACAATGTACAGGAAATTACTGATTTTATTCAAAGTGCTTTTAAAAAACTTAAGAAAAACGGAAAGTTAATAATTCAAATTGTAAACTATGAAAAAGTATTAAATCAAAAACAGTTCATATTTCCAGTAATTAAGAAAGAACACTTCTCATTCAAACGAGATTATGCAATAGAGAGAAAAAAAGTGCGATTTACTGTAACATTAAATACAAGTGGTGAAGAATTCTCAAATAGTATAGAGTTATATCCAATTACAAAAAAACAATTACTTCTGATATTAATAGATTGTGGTTTCGAGTCAGTAGAAACTTACGCTAATTTTGATAAAAAAACATATTCACTTGATGGTCCGGCTCTAGTAATTGTAGCAACAAAATAAATAAAAAAACACCAGAGTAGAGAGTTGTTACTCAGGTGTTTTTTTATTTATTTTTTTAAAATGTGATTCTAGTCCTCTTTTAATTATAAAAAGGTTTATATAATTCAGTTGTAAATCAAATCTGATTGAGGAGGAATTGAGTTATATGAGCAAAGAAATTAAGTTAACTAAAGATATATATTGGGTAGGGAAAGTTGATAATAGAGAAGTTCCGTTTCATCGTTTGATCTTAGCAAAAGGAACAACTTATAACGCGTATTTGCTAAAAACGGAAAAGCCAACAGTGATTGATACAGTTGATATAGAGTTTGGAAGAGAGTTTGTAGAATCTTTAAGTAAATTAATTGATCCACAAGAAATTCAATATATCGTAGTGAATCATACAGAACCCGACCATTCAGGGGGATTAGCAGCATTAGCATCAAGAGCTACTAATGCAACAATTGTATGTACAGAAATTGCAGTACCAGAAATACAAGAGATGTATAAGCTGCATAATCGAAAGTTTTTAATAGTAAAAGACGATGATACATTGGATATTGGCGGAAAAACATTGAAATTTAAAGAAACGCCATATCTTCATACTGAAGAAACGATGATTACCTATTGTGTAGAGGACAAAATTTTATTTCCATGTGATATTTTTAGTACTCATATAGCAAATGATGAGATTTTCAGTGATAAAGCGAATGTAGATATTACAGAAGACTTTATTGGCTATTATAATGCCATTATCCATCCACATAGAAGATATGTAAGAACATTAATAGAAGCTCTAAAAGATTTGGATGTACAAATGATCGCACCATCTCATGGCTACATTTTACGTCAAGATATACAGAAGTATATTAATTTATATGCAAATATGAGTAGAGATACGAATCAAGATAAAAAAGTAACAATTGTGTATACAACAATTAAAAATAATACAAAAAAAGTAGCAAATATTATTAAAGAAACTCTAGAAGCAGATAATATTCATGTAACAGTATTTAACGCTGATAAAGCAAAAAAATTAGAAGTTTTAAAGAGTATTCAAGAAGCTGATGCAGTTTTCATAGGATCTTCAACTAGATATGCAGATATGATTGGTAATTTAGAAGAAATTTTAAAAGAAATGACAGAAAAGAATTTAGAAGGGAAAATTGCAGCTTCATTCGGTTCATATGGTTGGAGTGGAGAGGCGATTGAGGTGATACAAGATTACCTCAATGAAACAAATATGAATGTACAAAGTACATCAAAAGTTATCAAATCTACAGGTATGACTCATGTTGAATTTCCTATTCGGGTTAGATTCTCTCCAAAAGATGAGGGGAAAGTAAAGAAAATCCAACATGCAACAACATTTGTTACAGATTTATTATTGAGTTCTATTTAATAGAAAGTAGAGGTGAAAACATGAAAAAGAATTTTATTATTATTGGGAGTGGTGTAGCCGCTGTGAATGCTGCTAAAACCATCAGAGAGTATGATAAAGAATCAGATATATTCATTTTTGGTGAAGAGCCATCACTACCTTACAAAAGAATTAAATTATCAAAGGATCTGTATTCAGATTTACACAGTGAAAAAGTGTTAATTAAAAAGAAAAAGTGGTATCAAGATAATCATATATCAGTTTTAATAAATACAAAGGTGGTAAAAATTAATACAGATGAGCAATTTATTGTTACATCCAATGAAGCGGTATTTGCTTATCATAAACTATTAATTTGTACAGGAGCAAATAATAGAAGATTAGAGTTAAATGGAATTAACAAAAAAAATATTTTTACTATTAGGGACATGCAAGAAGCAGATGAGCTTAAAGGATATTTAGAAGGAAAAGAGAATATTGTGACCATTGGTGGGGGTGTACAAGGGTTAGAAACAGCATGGTCTATTCTGAAAGCTGGTAAAAAGGTATCCATTGTAGAAGTAGCTCCTTCGTTAATGAGAAGACAATTAGACACAAAATCTTCGCTTCTCTTAAAACGAAAAATTGAAAGTGAAGGAGTAAAGGTGTATTTAAATACTTCTATTGATTCTATTCTCGGGGAAGAATCCGTATCTGGTATAAAGGTGAACGAAAATTATCAAATCAATTGTGATAGTATTGTTTACTCAATTGGCGTTACCCCGAATACCACACTTGTACATGATACTGCTATTAAATTAAATAGAGGTATTGTTGTGGATGAGAAGATGAGAACAAATATAGAATCCGTATATGCTGCGGGAGATGTTGCAGAAATAAATGATGAGATTGAAGGATTATGGGCGACTGCAATGGAACAAGGAAGAGTAGCTGGTAGTAACATGGTATCGAAAACTGCTATTTACAAAAAAGAAATTCCAACTACTATTTTTAACGCATTCAATGTATCTTTATTTTCAATTGGATCAGTTAATGAAGAGCAATGTGATACAACAATTGTTGAAGAAGATGGTAAGGAGAAGTATACAAGGTTATTTATTAAGAATAATAAAATAGTGGGTGTGATTTCATTAGAAGGAATTGCTGCATCTATTCCTTACAAATCTGCGATTGAAAAGCAAGTATCATTAGAAGGAATAGATTTAATAAATACCAATATAAGTGAAATAATGAGCAAGTTAAAAGAGAAAATATAAAGCTGTATAGAAAGGAGAGGGAATTATGAAAAAATACATTTGTTTACCATGTGGATATATTTATAACCCGGAGGTAGGAGATCCAGATGAGGATATAGAACCAGGAACAAGTTTCGAGGATTTACCAGAGGACTGGGTTTGTCCTGTTTGCGGAGAAGATAAAAACCATTTTGCACCAATAAATGAATAATAAGAAAAAAACAATGAGAATACTGCATAGTATTCTCATTGTTTTTTCTTATTGAATGTGATTGCGGTCACAGAAATATTATTTTAAAAAATCTATAATAATTGTGTAACATATATTTATACCGATTCAGCCATTCTCGGTACACTCCATAGGGCCCTGACGCCACCCTTTCTCCTCAGGGCCCTATTTTCTATGACATATTTAAAATATGTTTATGTAGATATTGTATAACTATTTTTAAAAAAATATAGTTATGATTCGGGTCACTGATATATTTATTGAACTACCCCCACTTTCACTTCGTTTAGAAGAGGGGGATTCCTAAGTAAAGAGTTCTATCGAACTCTAATTTATTAGGCTAGCTCCACAGTCCTTGCGGTTAGAAGCCTTATCGCTTCATTTTTTAGATTTATACTTGCGTTAATATCCCTATCATGGTGTGTACGACAAGAAGGGCAGTCCCATTTACGTAGGTTTAGATTTTTAACGTCTTTGTT
>NZ_FOST01000012.1:0-47440 GCF_900114335.1 Bacillus sp. 5mfcol3.1
TGGGTAGCTATGTGCGGAAGGGATAAGTGCTGAAAGCATCTAAGCATGAAGCCCCCCTCAAGATGAGATTTCCCATAGCGTAAGCTAGTAAGATCCCTGAAAGATGATCAGGTTGATAGGTTCGAGGTGGAAGCATGGTGACATGTGGAGCTGACGAATACTAATAGATCGAGGACTTAACCATATAATATGTAGCAAATGTTATCTAGTTTTGAAGGAATATGCCTTCATAGTTTGGTGATGATGGCAGAGAGGTCACACCCGTTCCCATACCGAACACGGAAGTTAAGCTCTCTAGCGCCGATGGTAGTTGGGACCTTGTCCCTGTGAGAGTAGGACGTCGCCAAGCAACTAAAACACGAGTCAAATGACTCGTGTTTTTTCGTGTTTTATTTTATAATCCATAGTAATAAAAAATGTGTTTAAAGTATTCATATTTTGTTTAAATACAAGGGAATGTGGCTAGGATAGTGAATAAGCAAAAGAGTTGCAAATTTTATTAATACGTATATAATTAAAGTCAAAGATAGTCAAAGTCAATAAAGGTGGCGGATAAATGAGAAATATATCTGATATCATTGAGCAATATCTAAAGCAAGTTATTGACTTAAGTAATAATAATGTGATTGAAATCAAGAGAAATGAGATTGCGGATCGATTCGAGTGCGTACCATCTCAAATCAATTATGTAATCAATACCCGTTTTACGTTAGAAAGAGGATTTGTAGTAGAAAGTAAACGTGGTGGAGGAGGTTACATTCGCATTATAAAAGTCAAACTGCATGATGATATAGACATTATTGATCAAATGCTTCATATGATTGATCATAGCGTTGCGCAAGGGAATGCAGAAAGTATGATTATACGTTTAATAGAAGAGGGAATCATAACAAATCGTGAAGCGAAACTGATGTTAAGTGTAATAGACCGTTCTGTATTATCAATGGATGTTCCTTCTCGAGATGAACTTAGGGCTCGAATATTATGCGCAATGTTAAGAACACTGAAATATAAATAAATATAACTTTTGTAAAAGATTGATAACTAAGATAAAGCAGTTAAATATTGTAGAAGTTTTGAAAAAGAACATGCACTTTTATTTAAATGGATTCAGGAAAGCGAACAATCTAGTAATGTATGAAAAGTATCATGAGATAGAGCGTTCCTGTTGTAAAGGTGGGGATAGTGATGACTTGTCAAAACTGTAACATAAGACCAGCAACTTTACATTATACAAAAGTAATTAACGAGAAGAAGGCGGAAGTTCATCTTTGTGAGCAATGTGCAGAGCAAAGTGGCTATACGTCTTTCTTTCAATCATCGCAGTCTAACTTTTCATTTCATGATTTATTTGCTGGTTTATTACACGGTGAATCAACAATGTTTGAAGAAGGAAAAAATGGATTTTCAAATGCAGATATAGTAAGGTGTCCAGATTGTAAGATGACATATGAACAATTTACAAAAGTCGGACGTTTTGGCTGTTCTTCTTGTTACGATACATTTAAGGAGCATTTAAAGCCATTATTAAAACGCCTTCACGGTGGGCATACAGAACATTGTGGAAAAATTCCGGAACGTATAGAAGGAAATATCCACTTAAAGAAAGAATTAGATGAACTAAAACTTATTCTGAAACAATACGTACAGAAAGAGGAATTTGAGAAAGCTGCAGAGGTAAGGGATAAAATCCGAGGTCTTGAAATACAGCTTAGTGAGCATAGGGAGGGGGAATAATTCTATGTCACTGGACAAAATTATGAACGAAGCAATTAGTCCATGGATGAAGGGGGATGGCCCTGATTCTGATATTGTTTTAAGTAGTCGAATTCGTTTGGCTCGTAATTTTAAACAATATCAATTTTCCACTATGCAAAACGAAGAAGAAGCTAAACAGATTCATGAATTATTCAAAAAGAAATTTATAAATAAAGCAGTAGGGTCCTTTGGGGAGTTTGGACTATTAAAGATGAATGAATTAACCCCTCTTCAAAGGAGAGTTTTAGTCGAAAAGCATTTAATTAGTCCAAATCTTGCAGGGACAGAATATGGAGCATGTCTACTATCAGAAAGTGAACATATTAGTGTTATGCTTAATGAAGAAGACCATATTCGGATTCAGTGCCTAGTTTCAGGATTACAGTTATCAGAGGCGCTTCAAAGCGCCAATCAAATAGATAATTGGATTGAGAAAGAAGTTGAATACGCTTTTGATGAGTCACTTGGATATATTACAAGTTGTCCTACTAATGTTGGCACAGGGTTAAGAGCTTCTGTGATGATTCATTTACCGGGACTGGTTTTAACAAAAAGAATTAGCCGTATTATACAAGTAATTCAAAAATTAGGGTTAGTAGTAAGAGGAATATACGGTGAAGGTAGCGAAGCGTTAGGTAATATATTTCAAGTTTCAAATCAAATGACGCTAGGAAAGTCTGAAGAAGATATTATTGCAGATTTAAAGAGTGTCATTCAACAAATTATACAGCAAGAAAAAATAGCTAGAGAATTAATTGTACAAAATTCAAGTATTGAACTTGAAGATAAGGTTTATCGTTCTTACGGCATACTAGCAAACAGTCGTTTAATTCAATCTGCAGAAGCAGCCAATTGCTTATCGGATGTACGACTTGGTATTGATCTAGGATATATAAAAGGTATATCGAGAAATATTTTGACTGAGCTAATGGTTCTTACGCAACCAGGTATTTTACAACAATACGCAGGTGGACCTTTAGGGCCAGAAGAAAGAGATTATCGAAGAGCAACCTTAATCCGTGAGCGATTACGTATTGAAAAAAACTAAGCGCAAGTAGGAGGCGATTTCTATGATGTTTGGAAGATTTACAGAAAGAGCACAGAAAGTATTAGCTTTATCTCAAGAGGAAGCAATTCGTATTGGGCATAATAATATTGGAACAGAACATATTTTACTTGGGCTTGTACGCGAAGGTGAAGGAATTGCAGCAAAAGCATTAATTGCTCTTGGATTAAGTCCAGAGAAAGTTCAAAAAGAAGTAGAGGCGTTAATTGGGCGTGGAACAGAAGCTTCTCAAACTGTACATTATACACCTCGTGCTAAAAAGGTTATTGAATTATCTATGGATGAAGCGCGTAAGCTAGGCCATTCTTACGTTGGAACAGAACACATTTTACTCGGTTTAATCCGTGAAGGTGAAGGTGTAGCCGCACGTGTTTTAAATAATTTAGGTGTAAGTCTAAATAAAGCAAGACAACAAGTCTTACAACTTCTTGGAAGTAATGAAGCTAGTTCAGGTCATCAAGGTGGTTCAGCATCAAATGCAAATACACCGACACTTGATAGTTTAGCAAGGGACTTAACAGTTGTTGCGCGTGAAAATCGCTTAGACCCTGTTATTGGACGTGGTAAAGAAATTCAACGTGTAATTGAGGTATTAAGCCGTAGAACGAAAAACAACCCAGTATTAATTGGTGAGCCTGGTGTAGGTAAAACGGCAATTGCAGAAGGATTAGCACAGCAAATTGTAAATAATGAAGTTCCTGAAACTTTAAGAGATAAGCGTGTTATGACACTAGATATGGGTACAGTGGTAGCTGGAACGAAATATCGCGGTGAATTTGAAGATCGTTTAAAGAAAGTGATGGATGAAATTCGCCAAGCAGGCAATATTATTCTATTTATTGATGAGCTTCATACATTAATTGGTGCAGGTGGAGCAGAAGGTGCAATCGATGCATCGAATATTTTAAAACCATCTTTAGCACGAGGAGAGTTACAATGTATTGGGGCAACAACTTTAGATGAGTATCGTAAATATATTGAAAAAGACGCGGCTTTAGAAAGACGTTTTCAACCAATTCATGTTGATGAGCCAAGTTTAGAAGAATCGATTCAAATCTTGAAAGGTTTACGTGATCGTTATGAGGCGCATCACCGTGTATCTATTACAGATGACGCTATTGATGCAGCTGTAAAACTTTCAGATCGTTATATTACAGATCGCTTTTTACCAGATAAAGCAATTGATTTAATTGATGAAGCTGCTTCAAAAGTTCGCTTACGTTCTTATACAACACCACCAAACTTAAAAGAGCTTGAAGTGAAGCTTGAGGAGATTCGAAAAGAAAAAGATGCAGCTGTACAAAGTCAAGAATTTGAAAAGGCTGCATCCTTACGTGATATGGAGCAACGCTTACGTGAGAAGTTAGAAGATACAAAACGTCAATGGAAAGAGCAACAAGGAAAAGAAAATTCAGAGGTTACGGTAGAAGATATTGCAAATGTCGTTTCTACATGGACGCGTATCCCAGTTTCTAAACTTGCACAAACAGAGACTGATAAATTATTAAATTTAGAATCCATTCTCCATGATCGTTTGATTGGTCAAGATGAAGCAGTAGTAGCTGTAGCAAAAGCTGTTCGTCGTGCAAGAGCAGGATTAAAAGATCCGAAGCGCCCAATTGGTTCATTTATTTTCTTAGGGCCAACAGGTGTAGGTAAAACAGAACTTGCAAGAGCACTAGCAGAATCTATGTTCGGTGATGAAGATGCAATGATTCGCATCGATATGTCAGAATACATGGAGAAGCATTCTACTTCCCGTTTAGTTGGTTCTCCTCCAGGATATGTTGGATATGAAGAAGGTGGACAATTAACAGAGAAAGTTCGTCGCAAGCCATATTCAGTTGTCTTATTAGATGAGGTAGAGAAAGCTCATCCGGATGTGTTTAATATTTTACTACAAGTATTAGAAGATGGTCGTTTAACAGATTCTAAAGGACGTACAGTTGATTTCCGTAATACGATTGTTATTATGACGTCTAACGTTGGTGCCGAGGCGTTAAAACGTAACAAACATCTTGGATTTAATGTACAAGATGAAAGCCGTGATTATTCGGATATGAAAGGTAAAGTAATGGATGAGCTGAAAAAGGCATTTCGTCCAGAATTCTTAAACCGTATTGATGAAATTATCGTATTCCATATGCTTGAGAAAAAACATATTCAAGAGATTGTAACTCTTATGGTAAATCAGTTAGTTAATCGCTTAAAAGAACAAGAAATCGAATTGCACTTAACGGAAGGGGCAATTTCAGCTATTGCAGATAAAGGATTTGATCGTGAGTATGGCGCTCGTCCACTTCGCAGAGCAATTCAGAAACATGTAGAAGATAGACTATCAGAAGAACTTTTAAAAGGTGCTATTGAGAAAGGACAAAAAGTTATCTTTGATGTAGAAGGAGAATCATTTGTCATTCATAGTGCGGAAAAGGTAAAATAAGTATAGACAAACAAAGAGGGCTACGCGATAGCCCTCTTTCTTGTACGAGAAGGATAAACGTTTATAGACGAAAGTGAAGTGAACTATAAAAAGGTATGGCTAAAAAGAAAACGAAATTTATATGTCAAGAATGTGGTTATCAGTCACCAAAATATATGGGTAAATGTCCTGGATGTGGTCAATGGAATACACTTGTTGAAGAAATGGAGCCAGTTGTATCATCTAGGCGCCTTAATTACGCGAATGCAATTCAAACGGAAGTAACAAAACCAAGACGTCTTACCGAAGTAGAAACAAAGTCTGAGGCACGTATTGAAACGGAATTTCAAGAGTTTAATCGTGTGCTTGGTGGTGGAATTGTAGATGGGTCCTTAGTGCTTATTGGTGGAGACCCTGGGATTGGAAAATCAACATTACTATTACAGATTTCATCACAATTAGCAGATTCTTCATATGATGTATTATACATATCGGGTGAGGAGTCGGCAAAACAGATTAAACTTCGTGCAGATCGTTTGCATGTAAAGGGTAGCAATCTATTTGTTGTAGCAGAGACAGACCTGCAGCGTATTGCAGCACATATTGAAGAGATGAATCCAGCTTTTGTTGTTATTGATTCTATTCAAACGATACATTTACCTGAAGTGACGTCAGCACCAGGAAGTGTGGCACAAGTACGTGAATGTACAGCGGAATTAATGAAACTTGCAAAAACAAAAGGAATCCCTATTTTCATTGTCGGGCATGTGACAAAAGAAGGAGCAATTGCAGGACCTCGTATGTTAGAACATATGGTCGATGCAGTTCTTTATTTTGAAGGAGATCGACACCATACGTATCGTATTTTACGGGCTGTGAAGAACCGTTTTGGTTCCACGAATGAAATGGGTATCTTTGAAATGAAAGAGCTTGGTCTTGCGGAAGTTTTAAATCCTTCTGAAATCTTCCTTGAGGAAAGGCCGGTTGGTGTTGCAGGATCAACAGTAGTTGCTTCAATGGAAGGAACAAGACCGGTTTTAGTAGAAATACAAGCATTAATCTCCCCTACTAGTTTTGGAAATCCTCGAAGAATGGCGACGGGAATTGATCATAACCGTGTTTCGCTTATTATGGCAGTATTAGAAAAAAGAACAGGTTTACTATTGCAAAATCAAGATGCATATTTAAAAGTAGCTGGTGGTTTGAAATTAGACGAACCGGCAATTGATTTAGCAGTGGCTTTAAGTATAGCCTCAAGTTTTAGGGATAAATCTACGGCACCAACTGATGCAGTAATAGGAGAAGTAGGATTAACTGGAGAAATAAGAAGAGTATCAAGAATCGAACAACGTGTACAAGAAGCGGCTAAATTAGGATTTCAACGTGTTATTATTCCTAGAAAAAACTTAGGAGGATGGACAATTCCGGATGGGATTGAGGTTGTAGGTGTTTCTAATTTAGGAGAAGCGCTTCGTTTGACATTAGGAGGCTAGGCTATGGAAGAAAATAAGCAACGTGTCAAAAGTATGATTAATATTTTACAGCTCGTGGCCCCAGGAACACCACTGCGTGAAGGGATAGATAATGTACTTCGCGCACAAACAGGGGGGCTAATTGTTCTTGGATATAATGAGCAGATTAAAAGTATTGTGGATGGTGGTTTTCACATTAATTGTGCATTCTCTCCTGCTAGTTTATATGAATTAGCAAAAATGGACGGGGCACTTATTTTAAATGAAACGGGAAGTAAAATTTTAATAGCGAATGCACAGTTAGTTCCAGAGGCATCTATTGATTCTATTGAAACCGGTATGCGTCACCGAACAGCAGAACGTGTAGCGAAGCAGACGGGCAGCCTTGTTGTGGCCATTTCACAAAGACGTAACGTAATTACGCTATATCAAGGGAACTTACGTTATACACTAAAAGATATAGGGGTTATTTTAACAAAGGCAAACCAAGCTATTCAAACGTTAGAAAAATATAAGGCTGTATGGAATGATGGTATTACGAATTTGGGCATTCTAGAATTTGAAGAGGTCGTTACAATGTCTGAGGTAGTTCACGTTTTACATAGTGTTGAAATGGTACTGCGTATTAAAAATGAAATATTGAGCTATATTCATGAGCTAGGAACAGAAGGTAGGTTAATTCGTTTACAGCTTACAGAATTACTAGCTGATTTAGAAGCAGAGGCAGCATTGTTAATTAAAGATTACCATCAGGAGAAAACACAAGACCATCATCAAATTTTGAAAAAGTTACAGGACCTTGCAAATACACAACTTTTAGAGGATAGTGATTTAGTTAAATTACTTGGTTACCCAGGGCAAACCAGTTTAGAAGAAAGTGTGACGCCAAGGGGATATCGAATTACAAGCAAAATCTCTCGTGTTCCGCCACTTATCATTGAAAATTTAATTAATCGATTCAAAACGTTGCAAGGAGTTTGTCGCGCGACTATTCATGAATTGGATGATGTGGAAGGAATTGGGGAAGTAAGGGCGAAGAAAATACGAGAAGGCCTAAAAAGAATTCAAGAGCATCTATATATGAGTAGACACAATTAAGAATATTACATTGATTCCATAATATAACGACACTAGAACATTTTTGGTATATGATATGATATATTGGTAAATAAAACTATTTATAAAAAAACACGTCCGCTTTTGCATTCGGCGTTTTGATTAGCGAAACAATGGTTAATAATGAGTAGGAGGTGGTTGGATGTTAAAACGGATCGTACAGCTCTTCTTTCTAGTGATCGGGGGAGCGTTAGGGATTTACTTAATCCCAAAAGTTATTAATGTATTAGACATCGGTGCTGTTCCTTTATTGGAAGGATCGTATGTTCGTGCGATTATTGGTGCAATTATTTTATTTTTAACAACATTTTGGCTTGTAGATTATATTGTTCAACTTATTAAGCATATTGAAGAGGCTCTTGTAAAGGCGCCTGTAGCAGATGTTTTATTTGGTACATTAGGATTGATCTCTGGTCTTATTGTTGCATATTTAATTTTAATACCGATTCGTGAATTTACAATTCCGGTTATTAGTACGGTATTGCAAGTGTTCTTCACTCTTTTACTTGGATATTTAGGATTCCAAGTAGGATTTAAAAAGAGGAATGAATTGCTAGGATTATTTACATTACCCCAACGCGGAGGTAAGAAGAAAAATAATAGCGAGAACGAAGAGGCAGAAGCAGAAAAATCTACGACTCATTGGAAAATTCTCGATACGAGTGTAATTATCGATGGACGTATTGCTGACATTTGCCAAACGAAGTTTTTGGAAGGAACAATTGTGATTCCACAATTCGTATTAGAAGAGCTTCAGCATATTGCCGATTCTTCCGATGCTTTAAAGCGTAATCGTGGTCGCAGAGGACTAGACATTTTAAATCGTATTCAAAAAGAGATGCCGATTCCGGTAGAAATTTATGAAGGCGATTTCGAGGATATCCAAGAGGTGGATAGCAAACTTGTAAAGTTAGCAAAAATCACCGGTGGAACTGTAGTAACGAATGATTTTAACTTAAATAAAGTTTCTGAATTACAAGGAGTAACAGTGTTAAACATTAATGATTTAGCTAATGCAATTAAACCAGTTGTACTCCCTGGCGAAGAATTAAATGTTTATGTTGTGAAAGATGGTAAAGAGCAAAACCAAGGTGTTGCGTACTTAGATGATGGTACGATGATTGTAGTAGAAGATGGTAGAGAGTATGTAGGTTCGCAACTTAATGTACTGGTTACTAGCGTATTACAAACATCAGCTGGTCGTATGATTTTCGCAAAACGTAAATTATTAGAAAAAGCATTATAGGTAGAGGATTATTAATATGTATACATTAATTATTCCGGCAGCCGGCCAAGGAAAGCGGATGGGTGCTGGCAAAAATAAGTTGTTCTTACTTATAAATGAAGTACCGATTATCGTTCATACATTACGTGCTTTTGAAAGAGATAAAGCGTGCAAAAGTATTGTTATGGCAATTAACGAAGAGGAACGCCCGTATTTTGAAGAATTAATGCAGAAGTATCCGATTGAAAAACAGGTACAATTTATTCAGGGTGGAGCCGAAAGACAAGATAGTGTATATAACGCGATTCAGCATGCGAGTGGTGTTGAATACGTTCTTGTACATGACGGAGCGCGCCCATTCGTAACGAATAAAGTGATTCAAGATGTATTAACAGCAGCAGAAAAATATGGAGCTTCCATTTGTGCAGTGCCAGTAAATGATACAGTTAAGAAGGTAGAGCAAGGTGTTGTTGTCGAAACGGTAGAACGATCTCAGCTTAAGGCTGTACAAACACCGCAAGGGTTCTCTGTTTCTCTTTTGCTAGAAGCTCATAGAAGTGCAAAACAGAGCTGTTTTCTTGGTACAGATGATGCAAGTCTCGTGGAACGTATTGGAAAGCAAGTAGGTGTAGTAGAAGGGAGTTACTATAATATTAAAGTGACGACTCCAGAGGATTTACTAATTGCTGAAAGTTTCCTTCATGTTCTGAAAAAATAGCCGTGATGGTGTATAACAAAGAAAAGCTCGGCAATGGCCGGGCTTTTCTTTGTAAGGATATCGATATAATATAGAGTCATAAAGCTCAGTGGTTTAGCTCAAGGAGGATGTAAAGAATGTTTCGAATTGGACAAGGTTTTGACGTGCATGAATTTGCAGAAGGTAGACCGTTAATTATTGGCGGAATTACAATTCCACACGAGAAAGGATTAATCGGCCATTCAGATGCAGATGTATTGTTACATACGATTGCTGATGCATGTTTAGGTGCCATTGCAGCAGGAGATATCGGAAAGCATTTTCCTGATACAGACCCAGCTTTTAAAGATGCAGATTCAGCTGTATTGTTGCAAAAAGTTTGGGAATTTGTGCGTGAACAAGGTTACGAGTTAGGGAATTTAGATTGTACAATTATTGCTCAAAAGCCAAAAATGGCACCGCATATTGAAAGTATGCGTAAACGTATTAGTGAACTGTTAGAAACGTCTATAGATAACATTAATGTAAAGGCAACTACAACAGAAAAATTAGGATTTACAGGTAGGGAAGAAGGAATTGCTTCTCAAGCAGTGGTATTATTACAGAAAAAATAATGGTTTTTAATTCGTAAGATGGATAATCACATTTTTTTGTTGTACAATTATAGAATGTGTAGACATTAAGAATGGAAGGTGTACCAATTATGGAAAAGCAAGTGAGAGTGCGCTATGCGCCAAGTCCAACAGGACACTTACATATCGGAAATGCGCGTACGGCATTATTTAATTATTTATTTGCTCGTCATTTAGATGGCAAGTTTATTATTCGTATTGAAGATACTGATGTAAAACGTAACGTGGCTGGTGGAGAAGAAAGCCAATTAAAATACTTAAAATGGCTCGGTATGGACTGGGATGAAGGTGTTGATGTTGGCGGTGAATTTGGACCATATCGTCAAACAGAGCGTTTAGATATTTATCAAAAATTATATCTAGATTTATTAGAGCGTGGTTTAGCTTACAAATGTTATATGACAGAAGAAGAGCTAGAAGCAGAGCGTGAAGGACAAATTTCTCGTGGTGAAACACCTCGTTATGCAGGTAACCACCGTGATTTAACTGAAGAACAAATGAAAGAATTTGAAGCTGAGGGACGTATTCCGAGTATTCGTTTCCGTGTACCAGCTAATCGTGATTACACATTCAAAGACATCGTAAAAGACGAAGTTGCATTCCATTCAAATGATTTTGGTGATTTTGTTATCGTGAAAAAAGATGGAATCCCAACTTATAACTTTGCGGTAGCAGTAGATGATCACTTAATGGAAATTACACATGTACTTCGTGGTGATGATCATATTTCAAACACGCCAAAACAAATGATGATTTATGAAGCTTTCGGTTGGGATATCCCACAATTCGGTCATATGACTTTAATTGTAAATGAAAGTCGTAAAAAATTAAGCAAGCGTGATGAATCTATTATTCAATTTATTGAGCAATATAAAGAGCTTGGATATCTTCCAGAAGCAATCTTTAACTTTATTGCGCTATTAGGTTGGTCACCAGTAGGTGAAGAAGAAATCTTCTCTAAAGATGAGTTTATCAAAATGTTTGATGCAGCTCGTTTATCAAAATCACCTGCATTATTTGATTCTCAAAAACTAAAATGGATGAACAACCAGTATATGAAAAAGCAAGATTTAGATACGGTTGTAGAGTTAAGTTTACCGCATTTAGTGAAAGCTGGACGTGTGGGAGAAACTTTAAGTGAACAAGACCAAGATTGGATCCGTGGTGTAATTGCTTTATACCATGAACAAATGAGTTTTGGAGCTGAAATTGTAGAGCTTTCTGAAATGTTCTTCAAAGATCATGTTGATTATGAAGAAGAAGGACAAGAAGTATTAAAAGGTGAACAAGTACCAGAAGTACTTCGTGCATTTGCTGGTCAAGTAGAAGCACTAGAAGCGATGGAACCAGCAGCAATTAAGGCGGCTATTAAAGCAGTTCAAAAGGAAACAGGTCATAAAGGTAAAAACTTATTTATGCCAATCCGTGTTGCAACTACTGGTCAAACACATGGTCCAGAGCTTCCGAATGCTATTGCACTTCTTGGAAAAGAAAAAGTTTTAAATCGTCTTCAAAAAGTAATTGGTTAACATTTTCTAGGTTTAGAAATATAATAAGTATACTTAAAACCTAATAAGGAAAAGCGACGAGAAGGAGAAGTAGAAAATCAGGCTTTTTACAGAGAGAACCACCTTTAGGCTGGAAGTGGTTTATAAGCGGATTTTTGAAATGCCCCTTCGAGTCTTCTGCTGAACAGTAAATTGTTTTGCGAAACGTCTTAGGGCGTAAAGTAAGCAGAAGCGGTGTACACCGTTATCAGAGATGAGTTTGAGGCTTTTTTAGCCTAAACAGAGTGGAACCGCGCTTATAAGGCGTCTCTGTCAATATGACAGAGGCGTCTTTTTTTATACCGTAAAACTGGGTATGAGTATAAATTTTATCTACGTGTATAAAGATTTAGGGAGATAAGTAGGGAGTTAGTTCATTCGAAAAAGCAGCCCATAAAGGGGAGGGAACGTCGATGTTTAAGAGGCTTCGGGAAGATATTGAAGTCGTTTTTGAACAGGATCCAGCGGCAAGAAGTTATTTCGAAGTCATTTTGACTTACTCTGGATTACATGCAGTTTGGGCCCATCGAATTGCACATGCTTTTTATAAAAAAAATTTCTTCTTTATTGCACGTTCGATCTCACAAGTTAGTCGTTTCTTTACTGGCATTGAGATTCATCCAGGAGCAACAATTGGTCGTCGTTTTTTCATAGACCATGGAATGGGGGTTGTAATTGGAGAAACGTGCGAAATTGGTGATAATGTAACGATCTATCAAGGGGTTACATTAGGTGGTACGGGTAAAGAAAAGGGAAAGAGGCACCCTACAATTCAGGATAATGTATTAATTGCAACAGGTGCTAAAGTACTAGGTTCTATTACAGTTGGAGAGAATTCTAAAATTGGAGCAGGTTCTGTCGTATTAAAAGAAGTCCCTGCACATTCTACAGTTGTAGGTATACCTGGCCGAGTCGTTATTCAAAATGGAGTAAAAATCGGTCAAGAATTAAATCATTCTGACCTTCCAGACCCAATTTTTGATAAGTTAAAGGTCATGGAAGTAGAACTTGATAAATTGAAAAAACAACTTGAAGTAAAGGTAGAAAGGAAGGATAAAAATGACTATTCACATTTATAATACGTTAACACGTCAAAAGGAAGAGTTTACTCCATTAGAAGAAAATAAGGTAAAGATGTATGTGTGTGGACCTACAGTTTATAACTATATTCACATTGGGAATGCAAGACCACCTATGGTATTTGATACGGTACGCCGTTATTTAGAATATAAAGGGTATGATGTGCAGTATGTGTCCAACTTTACTGACGTAGATGATAAATTAATTAAAGCAGCAAATGAATTAGGTGAAGATGTGCCGACAATTGCTGACCGTTTCGTTGAAGCGTACTTTGAGGATGTAACGGCACTAGGTTGCAAACACGCAACAGTTCATCCGCGTGTAACGGAAAATATGGATATTATTATTGAATTTATTCAAGAACTTGTGAATAAAGGATATGCATATGAATCAGAAGGTGATGTGTACTTTAGAACGAAGGAATTCGAAGGATACGGTAAATTATCGCATCAACCAATCGCAGACTTACGTCACGGTGCGCGTATTGAAGTAGGAGAAAAGAAACAAGACCCTCTTGATTTTGCTTTATGGAAAGATGCTAAAGAAGGAGAAATCTTCTGGGAAAGCCCTTGGGGGAAAGGTCGTCCAGGCTGGCATATTGAATGCTCGGCAATGGCACGTAAATACTTAGGAGATACAATCGATATTCATGCTGGTGGTCAAGACTTAGCATTTCCTCATCATGAGAATGAAATTGCGCAGTCTGAGGCGTTAACTGGAAAAACATTTGCACGTTACTGGATGCACAATGGATATATTAATATTAATAATGAGAAGATGTCTAAGTCATTGGGGAACTTTATTTTAGTTCACGATATCATTAAGCAATATAATCCGCAGTTAATTAGATTCTTTATGCTATCGGTACATTACCGTCATCCAATTAATTTCAGTGAAGAGTTATTACAAAGCACAAATAACGGACTGGAAAGAATTAAGACGGCTTACGGTAACTTAAAACACCGTATGGAAAGTAGTACTGATTTAACAGACCATAATGAGAAATGGTTAGCGGAACTGGAAAAATTCCAGACTGCATTTGAAGAAGCGATGAATGATGACTTCAACACTGCTAATGCAATCACTGAGTTATATAATGTGGCAAATCATGCGAATCAATATTTACTGGAAGAACATACGTCTACAGTGGTAATTGAAGCATACGTAAAACAACTTGAAACATTATTTGATATTTTAGGGTTAGAATTAGCGCAAGAAGAGTTGCTTGATGAAGAAATTGATGCACTTATTCAAAAACGCATTGAAGCTCGTAAAAATCGTGATTTTGCATTATCAGATCAAATTCGCGATGACTTAAAAGACCGTAATATTATTTTAGAAGATACCGCTCAAGGTACAAGATGGAAAAGAGGATAAGAATGATTGATGCAAAGCAATTAAACAGCTTAGCGTTAGCATACATGGGTGATGCGGTATATGAACAATATATCCGCTATCACCTACTTCAAAAAGGGAAAGTTCGCCCTAATCAATTACATCGATTAGGGACAAGCTTTGTTTCAGCAAAAGCACAGGCGAAAGTTGTTTATCATTTATTAGAGACGGCGTTTTTGACAGAGGAAGAAGAGGCGGTATTAAGAAGAGGACGTAATGCAAATTCAGGTACAGTTCCAAAAAATACGGATGTACAAACATATCGACATAGTACAGCCTTTGAAGCGCTAATTGGTTATCATCATTTATTAAATAACCGTGAAAGATTAGACGAAATTGTATATAAGGCTATTGCAGTTTTAGAAGAAAAGGAAGGGGGCACATCATCATGAGTAGTGAATATATTATCGGACGTAACCCTGTAATTGAGGCGTTACGATCAGGGAGAGATATAAATAAAATTTGGATCGCAGAAGGTGCTGCCAAAGGACAAGTACAGATTGTACTAGCGTTAGCGAAAGAAAATAAGGTTATTTTACAACATGCACCAAAGAAAAAGTTAGATCAATTAGTTGAGGGTAATCATCAAGGTGTAATTGCTCAAGTAGCTGCATATCAGTATGCGGAGTTAGAAGAGTTATTCAAAGTGGCAGAAAAACGTAATGAAGATCCATTCTTCTTAATTTTAGATGAGATTGAAGATCCGCATAACCTAGGTTCTATTATGCGTACTGCTGATGCGACAGGAGCTCATGGAATTATTATTCCAAAGAGAAGGGCTGTGGGGCTTACAGCGTCAGTTGCGAAAGCATCAACAGGAGCGATTGAATACATTCCTGTTGCGCGCGTAACGAACTTATCCCGTACAATTGATGAATTAAAAGAACGTGGACTTTGGATTGCTGGTACAGATGCCAAAGGGAAAACGGATTACCGTAATTTAGATGGTAAAATGCCAATTGGGTTAGTAATTGGTAGTGAAGGAAAAGGTATGAGTCGTATTATTGGTGAAAAGTGTGATTTCCTAATCACTCTACCGATGGTTGGTAAAGTTACATCCTTAAATGCTTCCGTAGCCGCAAGTTTGTTAATGTATGAGGTATATCGTAAACGTCACGAAATTGGTAAATAAAAGATGAACGATATTTTAATCGTTGACGGTTACAACATTATCGGAGCTTGGGGAGATTTGAAGAAACTGCGGGATGTAGATTTACAATCATCAAGAGATGCACTTATTGATAAGATGGCGGATTATCAAGGTTATACAGGTACAAAAGTGATGATAGTCTTTGATGCCTATACAGTACATGGTATTGAAAAAAAGATGAAACAATCTCGTGTGGAAGTAATATTCACACGAAAGAATCAAACTGCAGACGAAAAGATAGAGCAGCTTGCGATAGAGCTTAGAAATATAAATACACGAATATATGTTGCGACTTCTGATTACACGGAACAATGGGTTATATTTGCGCAAGGTGCCCTTCGGAAATCTGCGCGTGAATTAGAGTTGGAAGTACAGGCAATGGAGCAACAAGTAAGAAGGCGTACAAAAGACACGAAAGAACAGCAACCCGCCATGCGAAAGATATTTAGTAAAGATATTACAGAAAAATTAGAAAAATTAAGAAGAGGAGAGCGTTGAAGCATTGACGCTCTTTGTCTTTTTACTGTATAATATTGCTAAATAAATAGCGGTCGGAGGGATCAAGGTGGAAGCAGGCTTCGTAAGTGTAGGCGACGTTACATTTCGTGATTTAGAGGATGAGGCAATCGTTGAGTTAGTTCGAAAAGGTAATACTGACGCTCTAGAATATTTAATTCACAAATATAAGAACTTTGTTCGCGCGAAATCAAGATCTTACTTTTTAGTGGGTGCCGATCGAGAAGATATTGTTCAAGAAGGTATGATAGGATTGTTTAAAGCAATTCGTGATTATAAAGAGGACAAGCTGTCTTCATTCAAAGCATTTGCTGAACTGTGTATCACTCGACAAATTATTACCGCTATTAAAACGGCAACAAGGCAAAAACATATTCCCTTAAATTCGTATGTGTCTTTAGATAAGCCGATTTACGATGAGGAATCTGATCGAACATTATTGGATGTTATTTCTGAAGCGAAGGTAACTGATCCTGAAGAGATGATTATTAGCCAAGAAGAATATACAGACATAGAATCAAAAATATCAGAATTATTAAGCGATTTAGAAAGAAAAGTACTTTCTTTATATCTAGATGGGCGTTCTTATCAAGAGATTTCAGAACAGTTAAACAGACATGTGAAATCTATTGATAACGCTTTACAGCGGGTGAAGAGGAAATTGGAACGATATATGGAAATGCGAGAAAGTACAACTTTAAATTCATAACAAATAACAAGTGCAACAGGTGTAAAATAAATCACCTGTTTTCTTTTGTAGACAGTACAAAATGCATGTCATTGACATTGTCTTTTATTGTATGATACATTTTTAGGGACATAATGTTACAAGGTTGGTGTAACTAATGAGGAAAAAAGTTGTACTCTCATGTGAAGAGTGTAAAAATCGAAACTACTCTACTATGAAAGATACGAGCTCAATAGAGCGACTTGAAATAAAAAAGTTTTGTAAAACATGCAATCAGCATACAGTTCACAAGGAAACAAAATAAATAATTGAAATAATACACTGGAGGTCCCGCAGATGCGTTTAACGAACTTTTTCGGCGATGTAGGTCGCGAAATGAAAAAAGTAAGTTGGCCTAAAAAAGATGAATTACTCCGCTCAACAGCGACTGTTGTTGCTACAGTTGTGTTCTTTGCGATTTTCTTCGCAGTAGTTGATATGGGCATTTCTTCTTTAATTCGGTTAATTCTTGGTTAATTCTTGAATAAGAAGCACTTATCCATGATATAATGTTATTTATAAGAACTGTGTAAAAGCCCGGTGAACGGGTTTTTTCATTTGCGCAAAAAAATGTACGTCAGGGAGGGAAGGACGCTCGTCCTAAATGAATGGAAAAAAGTTGGTATGTTGTCCATACTTATTCTGGATATGAAAATAAAGTAAAAGCAAACCTAGAGAAGCGTGTAGAATCAATGGGTATGCAAGATAAAATTTTCCGTGTTGTTGTCCCGGAAGAAGTAGAAGTAGAAATGAAAAACGGAAAAGAAAAATTAATGAAAAGAAAAGTGTTCCCAGGTTATGTATTAGTAGAATTAATCATGACTGATGATTCTTGGTATGTTGTACGTAACACGCCGGGTGTAACTGGGTTCGTTGGTTCTTCTGGTTCTGGATCTAAACCATCACCTCTATTAGAAGAGGAAGTTGTTACCATTATGAAACATATGGGAATGGACAACGAAGTGGTTGATTTCGACTTTGAACTTCATGAGACAGTACGTGTAAATGAGGGGCCATTCGCAGATTATACAGGTGCTATTGAAGAAATTGATGTGGAGAAGAAAAAGGTTAGCGTACTTGTGGACATGTTTGGTCGCGAGACTCCAGTTGAACTTGACTTCC
Source organism: Bacillus sp. 5mfcol3.1 (assembly GCF_900114335.1). Taxonomy (NCBI): domain Bacteria; kingdom Bacillati; phylum Bacillota; class Bacilli; order Caryophanales; family Bacillaceae; genus Bacillus; species Bacillus sp. 5mfcol3.1. Next base: position 17,923 of record NZ_FOST01000012.1, read on the forward strand.
ATCAAATTGAAAAATTATAAAATGAAACTTGAAATGAATTGTAAAAAGTGATAATATCTTTTAAGTCAGTACGTCTTCGTTATCGGAGACGTTTTTTGAAAGATTTTATCCTTACAGATAAAATATGACGTGGGAGGGCAAATCACTGTCCAATTGACCACATCACGGACTTAAGGAGGTGTGTCTCGTGGCTAAAAAGGTAATTAAAATGGTAAAGCTTCAAATTCCTGCAGGTAAAGCTAACCCAGCTCCACCAGTTGGTCCAGCATTAGGACAAGCAGGTGTTAACATCATGGGCTTCTGTAAAGAGTTTAACGCTCGTACAGCAGATCAAGCTGGTCTTATCATCCCTGTTGAAATTACGGTATTTGAGGACCGTTCATTCACTTTCATTACTAAAACTCCTCCTGCTGCTGTTCTTCTTAAGAAAGTAGCTGGTATTGAGTCTGGTTCTGGTGAACCAAACCGTAATAAAGTGGCAACTGTTAAGCGTGATAAAGTACGCGAAATCGCTGAAACTAAAATGCCTGACCTAAACGCTGCTAGCGTAGAAGCTGCAATGCGTATGGTTGAAGGTACTGCACGCAGTATGGGCATCGTTATCGAAGACTAATTCGATTTGTTTTTAAAAAAGGTTGCGGGTCTGGAATTCCAATTCGCAACCTTTATTATCGTAAATGATTATTGTTTTTAAATAAATGGATGGCGCTCATCCTCAGGTTATACCTGAAAACAGGCGTAAACGTGGGAGGTTATTCCGCTAAAACCACATTCGAGGAGGAAATAAAAATGGCTAAAAGAGGTAAAAAGTACGTAGAAGCTGCAAAGCTTGTTGATCGTGCATCTGCTTACTCTGCAACAGAAGCAGTAGAATTAGTAAAGAAAACAAACACAGCTAAATTTGATGCAACTGTAGAAGCTGCATTCCGTTTAGGTGTTGACCCTAAGAAAGCTGACCAACAAATCCGTGGTGCAGTTGTTCTTCCACACGGTACTGGTAAAGTACAACGTGTATTAGTGTTCGCTAAAGGTGAAAAAGCTAAAGAAGCTGAAGCTGCTGGCGCTGACTTCGTAGGCGATACTGATTACATCGGTAAAATCCAACAAGGTTGGTTCGATTTCGATGTAGTAGTAGCAACTCCTGACATGATGGGTGAAGTTGGTAAACTTGGTCGCGTATTAGGACCTAAAGGTTTAATGCCAAACCCTAAAACTGGAACAGTTACTTTCGATGTAACTAAAGCTGTTAACGAAATCAAAGCTGGTAAAGTTGAATACCGCGTTGATAAAGCTGGTAACATCCATGTTCCAATCGGTAAAGTATCTTTCGAAGATGCTAAATTAGTAGAAAACTTCAAAACAATCGCTGACACTTTATTAAAAGTTAAGCCATCTGCTGCAAAAGGTACTTACATGAAGAACGTAACAGTTGCTTCTACAATGGGACCTGGCGTACGCGTAGACGTTTCTACATTAGCGTAAAAATTGGAAGTTGACTTCATAAAGAAGATTTAATATAATCATTTATGTTGTGAATTTAAATAGTGTACCGTAGACAGTAGGTGTCAATAGACTTAATTTCCTACCTAGGTGTTAATATACGAAACGGAATTTTTTTCTGTGACTATATGCCTCCATGTCTACAAGTTGGGCATGGAGGTTTTTAGTGCACTTTCGGTACATCTTCTATATAATCTACAGGAGGTGTAATAACATGAGCAAAGTAATCGAAACTAAACAACAAGTTGTAACTGAAATCGCGGACAAACTTCGTGCTAGTAAATCTACAATTGTTGTTGACTACCGTGGTTTAACAGTTTCTGAAGCAACAGAATTACGTAAGCAATTACGTGAAGCTGGCGTTGAGTTCAAAGTTTACAAAAACTCTCTAACTCGTCGTGCTGCAGAATCTGCTGAAATGGCTGAGTTAAACGAATTCTTAACAGGACCAAACGCAATCGCGTTCAGTAACGAGGATGTAGTTGCTCCTGCGAAAGTATTAAACGACTTCGCTACAAAACATGAAGCTTTAGAAATTAAAGCGGGCGTAATCGAAGGTAAACTTGTAACACTTGATGAGGTTAAAGCAATCGCTACTCTTCCATCACGTGAAGGCTTACTTTCTATGCTTCTTAGCGTTCTTCAAGCTCCAATCCGTAACCTTGCACTTGCTACTAAAGCAGTTGCAGAACAAAAGGAAGAGCAAGGCGCTTAATTTTTTAAAAGATAATTACTTGTTATCTATAAAACAATACAAACCTATTTAAGGGAGGATATTTACAATGACTAAAGAACAAATCATTGAAGCAGTTAAATCTATGACTGTATTAGAACTTAACGACTTAGTAAAAGCTATCGAGGAAGAATTCGGCGTAACTGCTGCTGCTCCTGTAGCTGTAGCTGGTGGCGCTGGTGAAGCTGCTGCTGAAAAAACTGAGTTTGACGTAGTACTTGCAAGTGCTGGCGCTCAAAAAATCAAAGTTATCAAAGCTGTACGTGAAATCACTGGTCTTGGCTTAAAAGAAGCTAAAGAATTAGTTGACAACACTCCAAAAGCAATCAAAGAAGGCGTTTCTAAAGAGGAAGCTGAAGAAATGAAAGCTAAACTTGAAGAAGTTGGCGCTGCTGTAGAAGTTAAGTAATTAACTTTTGATGCTTTAAAAAAAGCTCGCTCTCATGCGAGCTTTTTTTTTAACTGTAAAGAAAAGAGGTGGCCATATGGCAGACCATTATTTTTCTAACGACCCTTCTAGTAAAAGTGATCGTAAACGATGGGAATTTCCACTTCGTGGATCTCAATTTACTTTTTTATCTGACCATGGGGTGTTTTCGAAAAACGAGGTGGACTTTGGTTCTCGTCTTTTAATTGAAGCGTTTCAAATGCCGGATATTAAAGGTGATATATTAGACGTAGGTTGTGGATACGGTCCTATTGGTTTGTCGTTAGCGAAAGAGTTTCAAGGTTGTGAAGTTCACATGGTGGATGTGAATGAAAGGGCGCTTGGGCTTGCGAAAGAAAATGCCGCTAATAACAGAATCGAGAATATACGTATTTTTCAAAGTAGCGTCTATGAAAATGTAGATGGCGAGTATGCTGCTATTCTATCTAACCCTCCAATTCGTGCGGGTAAGGATATCGTACATGAGATTTTAGAAAAAGCTGTGGAGTATTTAGTTCCAGGTGGAGAACTTTGGATTGTTATTCAAAAGAAGCAAGGTGCACCATCTGCGCTGAAAAAACTAGAAGAAGTATTTTCTGAAGTTGAGATTGTAGAAAAGAAAAAAGGATATTATATCATAAAATCAAAAAAACGTTGACGGTTATTTTTGGCTATGTTAACATTATACAATGCCAATATATGATTTTCTGCGTTGAGAAAGATGTATATTTTTGTTTCTCTTGGAAAAGATAGTAAAATCAGCAGATTATGAAACAGAATGATGGTTTTCTTATAGAAGCCATTTTTCTTTTTTGAGCAGGTAGAAAGACTCAACGTATTTATCTTTAAGAGAAAAAGACTACGCTAATAGCAGTAGTTGTATTTATTTGTGATTTTGCACAAATTTTTTTGTGCATTTATAATACTCATGATTTGAGGGGTGAAGCAGTTGACAGGTCAACTAGTTCAATACGGACGCCACCGCCAACGAAGAAGTTATGCCCGTATTAGTGAAGTATTAGAGTTACCAAATCTTATCGAAATTCAAACCTCTTCTTATCAGTGGTTTCTTGATGAGGGTTTGCGAGAAATGTTCCAAGACATTTCTCCGATTGAAGACTTTACGGGAAATCTATCGCTTGAATTTATCGACTACAGCTTAGGTGAACCTAAATACTCTGTAGACGAATGCAAAGAGCGTGATGTGACGTATGCAGCACCACTTCGTGTAAAAGTGCGTCTAATCAACAAGGAAACTGGTGAAGTAAAAGAACAAGATGTGTTCATGGGAGATTTCCCACTCATGACAGAGACTGGAACATTCGTAATTAACGGTGCAGAACGTGTTATCGTTTCCCAGTTAGTTCGCTCTCCAAGCGTATACTATAGTGGCAAAGTGGATAAAAACGGAAAACGTGGTTTTACTGCTACTGTAATTCCAAACCGCGGAGCTTGGTTAGAGTATGAGACAGATGCTAAGGATGTTGTATATGTGCGTATTGACCGTACGCGTAAACTTCCTGTAACTGTTTTGTTACGCGCATTAGGGTTTGGCTCTGATCAAGAAATCACCGAGCTTTTAGGTGATAACGAATACTTAAGCAACACATTAGAAAAAGACAACACAGATAGTACAGAAAAAGCATTGCTTGAAATTTATGAGCGTCTACGTCCTGGTGAACCACCAACAGTAGAAAATGCTAAGAGCTTACTTGTGTCTCGTTTCTTCGATCCAAAGCGCTACGATTTAGCAAATGTAGGTCGCTATAAGATCAACAAGAAGTTACACATTAAAAACAGATTGTTTAATCAACGTTTAGCTGAAACATTAGTGGATCCAGAAACTGGTGAAATTTTAGCGGCAGAAGGAACAATCTTAGATCGTCGTACACTTGATCGCATTTTACCTTACTTAGAGAAAAACATTGGATTCAAAACAGCGAAACCAATGGGTGGAGTGGTAGAAGGCGATGTTGAGCTGCAATCTATTAAGATTTATGCTCCTGAGTCGGAAGGCGAACGTGTAATTAATGTAATTGGTAATGCAAATATTACTCGTGATGTGAAACACATCACACCAGGTGATATCCTTGCTTCTATCAGTTACTTCTTCAACCTACTATACAAAGTAGGGGATACAGATGATATTGACCATTTAGGAAACCGTCGTCTGCGTTCTGTTGGAGAACTATTACAAAATCAATTCCGTATCGGTCTTTCTCGTATGGAACGTGTTGTTCGTGAGAGAATGTCGATTCAAGATACAAATGCAATTACACCACAGGCGCTAATTAATATTCGTCCTGTTATTGCATCTATTAAAGAGTTCTTCGGAAGTTCTCAGTTATCTCAGTTCATGGACCAAACAAATCCATTAGCAGAGTTAACTCACAAACGAAGACTATCTGCATTAGGACCTGGTGGTTTAACGCGTGAGCGCGCAGGCTTTGAAGTACGTGACGTTCATTACTCCCACTACGGTCGTATGTGTCCGATTGAAACACCAGAGGGACCAAACATCGGTTTGATTAACTCATTATCTTCGTTCGCGAAAGTAAATGAGTTTGGTTTCATTGAAACACCATATCGTCGTGTTGACCCAGAAACTGGTCTTGTAACAGGGCATGTTGATTATTTAACAGCAGATGAAGAAGATAACTATGTTGTAGCCCAAGCGAATATGAAATTATCTGATGAAGGTGAATTCCTAAGTGAAGATATCGTAGCTCGTTTCCGTGGTGAAAACATTGTCACAAATAGAGAACGCATCGACTACATGGATGTATCTCCAAAACAAGTAGTATCGGCAGCGACAGCTTGTATTCCGTTCTTAGAAAACGATGACTCTAACCGCGCACTTATGGGAGCGAACATGCAACGTCAGGCGGTTCCGTTAATGAATCCGGAATCTCCGATTGTAGGTACAGGTATGGAGTACGTATCAGCAAAAGACTCAGGTGCTGCAGTAATCTGTAAACATCCTGGTGTTGTTGAGCGCGTAGAAGCACGTGAAGTTTGGGTACGTCGCTATGTAGAAGTTGACGGTCAAACAGTAAAAGGCGACTTAGATCGCTACAAAATGCAAAAATTCATTCGTTCTAACCAAGGAACTTGTTACAACCAACGTCCAATCGTAAGTGTTGGAAATGAAGTTGTAAAAGGTGAAATCCTTGCGGATGGTCCTTCTATGGAATTAGGTGAACTAGCACTTGGACGTAACGTGCTTGTTGGCTTCATGACTTGGGACGGTTATAACTACGAGGATGCGATCATCATGAGTGAGCGCCTTGTAAAAGATGATGTGTACACTTCTATTCATATTGAAGAATATGAATCAGAAGCTCGTGATACGAAGCTTGGACCAGAAGAAATTACACGTGACATTCCAAATGTTGGGGAAGACGCATTACGTAACCTTGACGAGCGCGGTATCATTCGCGTTGGTGCTGAAGTAAAAGATGGAGATTTACTTGTTGGTAAAGTAACACCTAAAGGTGTAACAGAATTAACAGCTGAAGAACGTCTATTACATGCTATCTTTGGAGAAAAAGCGCGTGAAGTACGTGATACATCACTACGTGTACCACACGGTGGTGGCGGTATTATCTTAGACGTAAAAGTATTCAACCGTGAAGATGGCGATGAATTGCCACCAGGCGTGAATCAACTTGTACGTGCATATATCGTTCAAAAACGTAAAATTTCTGAAGGTGACAAGATGGCCGGACGTCACGGTAACAAAGGTGTTATTTCTCGTATTTTACCAGAAGAAGATATGCCTTACTTACCAGACGGTACGCCAATCGATATCATGTTAAACCCATTAGGGGTACCATCTCGTATGAATATCGGTCAGGTATTAGAGCTTCATCTTGGTATGGCAGCAAGATACCTGGGCATTCACATTGCAACACCAGTATTCGATGGTGCTCGTGAGGAAGATGTTTGGGGCACAATTGAAGAAGCTGGTATGGCAAATGACGCGAAAACAATCCTGTATGACGGACGTACTGGTGAACCATTCGATAACCGCGTATCTGTTGGTGTCATGTATATGATCAAACTTGCGCACATGGTTGACGATAAACTTCATGCTCGTTCTACTGGACCATACTCACTTGTAACGCAGCAACCTCTTGGAGGTAAAGCTCAGTTCGGTGGACAGCGTTTCGGTGAGATGGAGGTTTGGGCACTTGAAGCTTACGGTGCTGCTTATACTCTTCAAGAAATCTTAACAGTGAAGTCTGATGATGTTGTTGGACGTGTTAAGACTTATGAAGCAATTGTTAAAGGCGAAAATGTTCCAGAACCAGGCGTTCCTGAATCATTCAAAGTATTGATTAAAGAGCTGCAAAGTTTAGGTATGGACGTTAAAATGATGTCTAGCGACGATACAGAAATTGAAATGCGTGATACAGAAGATGACGATGATCATCAATCAGCAGATAAATTGAATGTCGAAGTTGAGACAACTAAGGAATAATTGGGATAACCTGTAGACTAAAAGGGAGGTAGGCCCCTTGATAGATGTAAATAACTTTGAATATATGAAGATTGGACTTGCTTCACCTGACAAGATTCGTTCTTGGTCATACGGTGAAGTTAAGAAACCAGAAACTATTAACTATCGTACGTTAAAGCCTGAAAAAGATGGCTTGTTCTGTGAGCGTATTTTCGGACCACAAAAGGACTGGGAATGTCATTGCGGAAAATACAAACGTGTACGTTATAAAGGTGTAGTTTGTGATCGATGTGGCGTTGAAGTAACGCGTGCAAAAGTACGTCGTGAACGTATGGGTCATATTGAATTAGCTGCTCCTGTATCTCATATTTGGTATTTCAAAGGTATCCCGAGCCGCATGGGACTTGTCTTAGACATGTCCCCTCGCGCGCTTGAAGAAGTAATTTATTTCGCTTCTTATGTTGTAACAGAAAGTGGAGATACACCACTTGATAAGAAGCAATTACTTTCTGAAAAAGAATACCGTGCATATCGTGATCGATATGGTAGCACATTCCAAGCTGCTATGGGTGCAGAAGCGATTAAAAAGCTACTACAAGACATTGATTTAGATAAAGAAGTAGACTTCTTAAAAGAAGAATTAAAAACAGCACAAGGACAACGCCGTACTCGTGCTATTAAACGTCTAGAAGTATTAGAAGCATTCCGTAACTCTGGAAATGAACCATCTTGGATGATCTTAGATGTTCTACCAGTTATCCCACCAGAACTACGCCCAATGGTACAGTTAGATGGTGGACGTTTTGCTACTTCTGACTTAAACGACTTATATCGTCGTGTAATTAACCGTAACAACCGTTTAAAACGTCTATTGGACCTAGGTGCTCCAAGCATTATCGTTCAAAACGAAAAACGTATGTTACAAGAAGCTGTAGATGCATTAATTGATAATGGTCGTCGTGGCCGTCCAGTAACTGGACCAGGTAACCGTCCATTAAAATCACTATCTCACATGCTTAAAGGTAAACAAGGACGTTTCCGTCAAAACTTATTAGGTAAACGTGTTGACTACTCTGGTCGTTCTGTAATCGTTGTAGGACCGAACTTAAAGATGTACCAATGTGGATTACCGAAAGAAATGGCGCTTGAACTGTTCAAACCTTTTGTTATGAAAGAATTAGTTGGAAAAGGGTTAGCACACAACATTAAGAGTGCGAAACGTAAAATTGAGCGTGTACACCCTGAAGTTTGGGACGTTTTAGAATCTGTGATTAAAGAACATCCAGTACTTCTAAACCGCGCACCAACACTTCACCGTCTTGGTATCCAGGCGTTTGAACCTACATTAGTAGAAGGTCGCGCAATTCGTCTTCACCCACTTGTATGTACTGCATACAACGCGGACTTTGACGGTGACCAAATGGCGGTTCACGTTCCGTTATCATCAGAGGCACAAGCAGAAGCTCGTATTCTTATGTTAGCGGCACAAAACATCTTGAATCCAAAAGACGGAAAACCAGTTGTTACTCCATCTCAGGATATGGTATTAGGTAACTACTACTTAACACTTGAGCGTGAAGGCGCAATCGGTGAAGGTATGGTCTTCAAAGATGCAAACGAAGCAATACTTGCATATCAAAATGGATATGTACATCTGCACACACGTGTTGCAGTTGCTGCAAGTTCAGTAAATAACGTAACGTTTACTGAAGAGCAAAAAGGTAAGCTTCTATTAACAACAGTTGGTAAATTAATATTTAACGAAATCTTACCAGAGTCGTTCCCTTATATTAATGAACCGACAAACTCAAACCTTGAAAAAGAAACACCAGCGGAATATTTCGTTGAAAAAGGTGCGAACATTAAAGAAATTATTGCTAGTCGCGAAGAAGTGGCGCCATTTAGCAAGAAGATCCTTGGTAACATCATTGCGGAAGTGTTCAAACGTTTCCAAATTACAGAAACGTCTCGCATGCTTGACCGTATGAAAAACTTAGGGTTCAAGTACTCTACAAAAGCTGGTATTACAGTTGGGGTATCTGACATTCTTGTATTAGGCGAAAAAGATGAAATTCTCCACGAAGCACAAGCAAAAGTAGATAATGTAATTAAACAATTCCGTCGCGGTTTAATCACGGAAGAAGAACGTTACGATCGCGTTATCTCTATTTGGAGTAATGCAAAAGATGTTATCCAAGGAAAACTGATGAAATCCTTGAATAAACGCAATCCAATCTTCATGATGAGTGACTCAGGTGCCCGTGGTAACGCATCTAACTTTACTCAGCTTGCTGGTATGCGTGGTCTGATGGCCAATCCATCTGGTCGTATCATCGAACTTCCAATCAAATCGAGTTTCCGTGAAGGTTTAACAGTACTTGAGTACTTCATCTCTACGCATGGTGCGCGTAAAGGTCTTGCCGATACAGCACTTAAAACTGCCGATTCTGGTTACTTAACACGTCGTCTTGTAGACGTTGCACAAGATGTAATTGTCCGTGAAGATGATTGTGGAACAGATCGTGGTCTATTAATTGGTGCGATTAAAGAGGGTAATGAAGTAATTGAGTCATTATATGATCGTCTTGTTGGACGTTTTGCAAGAAAAACTGTAAAACATCCTGAAACAGGTGAAGTATTAGTTAGTGAAAACCAATTAATTACTGAAGATATCGCTCATATCGTTGAAAATTCGGGTGTTGAAACTGTAAATATTCGTTCAGCGTTTACGTGTAACACTCGCCATGGTGTATGTAAGAAGTGTTACGGTCGTAACTTAGCAACTGGTACAGACGTAGAAGTAGGAGAAGCGGTAGGTATTATCGCAGCTCAATCTATCGGTGAGCCAGGTACACAGTTAACGATGCGTACATTCCATACAGGTGGGGTTGCCGGAGATGATATCACTCAAGGTTTACCTCGTATCCAAGAGATCTTCGAAGCTCGTAATCCGAAAGGTCAGGCAGTTATCAGTGAAATCGACGGTGTTATCGCAGCGATCAACGATGTTAAAGATCGCCAAGAAGTAGTTGTACAGGGTGAAGTTGAAGCTCGTACGTATGCTATTCCTTACGGTGCTCGTCTGAAAGTAACTCCAGGACAGCCAATTAGCCACGGTAAAGAGTTAACAGAAGGTTCTATTGATCCGAAAGAATTACTAAAAGTAACGGACATTACAGCAGTTCAAGAATACTTATTACGTGAAGTTCAAAAAGTATACCGTATGCAAGGGGTAGAAATTGGTGACAAACACGTAGAGGTAATGGTACGTCAAATGCTACGTAAAGTTCGTGTAAGTGATGCAGGTGAAACAGACGTATTACCAGGAACATTACTAGATATCCATCAGTTTACTGATGCGAATGCGAAGGTGTTACTGAAAGGTAAACAACCAGCGACAGCTAGACCTGTTCTACTTGGTATTACAAAAGCTTCACTTGAAACTGATTCATTCTTATCTGCAGCATCATTCCAAGAAACAACTCGTGTCTTAACTGATGCAGCAATTAAAGGTAAACGTGATGAGCTTCTAGGATTGAAAGAGAACGTTATTATCGGTAAACTTGTTCCTGCTGGAACAGGTATGAATCGTTATCGCAAAGTGGATCTTGTAAAAACAACACAAGATAACATGAATGTAGAAAACGATGAGATTTATGTGGAACAGTAAAATTTTCCGTCGTAAATTTTGTATAAAAACATCTAATCCTAGTTGACATTGTATGAGTCAAAATGTTACTATAATCAAGGTTGCTCCTGAACGATGCTTTGGAGGATATTTATATGTCTTATCAAAAAGTGTCAAATGCTGAAAATGTAGTCGTTGGTCATAAACGCACATTGGAAGCAATCAAAAATGGTATAGTTAAAGAAGTTGTTATTGCAGAAGATGCTGATGTGCGGTTAACCCATGTTATCATTCGCACTGCTTTGCAACATAACATACCCATAACAAAGGTTGAATCAGTTCGTAAGCTTGGAAAAGTTTCGGGGATTCAAGTGGGAGCTTCAGCAATAGGAATAATAAGTTAAAACTGTTTTTGTGAGGAGAGAGCATTTGCTCTTCCTTGCAAAAACTTTGTTTTCAACTAATAATGAACCACCTGGATATGTGGTCATACAAACATGCGAAGGGAGGATAATCAAATGCCTACTATTAACCAATTAGTGAGAAATGGTCGTACTGATAAAGTATGGAAATCTAAATCACCTGCGTTAAACAAAGGATTTAACTCTTTAAAGAAAAAATCAACTGATATCTCTGCACCTCAAAAACGTGGTGTATGTACTCGTGTTGGTACAATGACTCCAAAGAAACCTAACTCAGCGTTACGTAAATACGCTCGTGTACGTTTAACAAACGGTATTGAAGTTACAGCTTACATCCCAGGTATCGGTCATAACTTACAAGAGCATAGCGTAGTATTAATTCGCGGTGGTCGAGTAAAGGATTTACCAGGGGTACGTTACCACATCGTTCGTGGAGCGCTTGATACAGCTGGTGTTGACAAACGTATGCAAGGACGTTCTAAATATGGTACTAAGCGACCAAAACCTGCTAAAAAATAATAAACTTATAATGAAAGGAGGAACTCAATATGCCTCGTAAAGGACCTGTTGCGAAACGTGACGTGTTACCAGATCCAATGTACAATTCTAAGCTAGTAACACGCCTTATCAACAAAATGATGGTTGACGGTAAAAAAGGTAAATCTCAAACAATTCTTTATAACGCTTTCGATATCGTTCGTGAACGTTCAGATAAAGAACCAATGGAAGTATTCGAGCAAGCTCTTAAGAACATCATGCCTGTTCTTGAAGTACGCGCTCGTCGTGTTGGTGGTGCTAACTACCAAGTTCCAGTTGAGGTTCGTCCAGAACGCCGTACAACTTTAGGTCTTCGCTGGTTAGTAAACTATGCTCGTCTTCGTGGTGAAAAAACTATGGAAGAGCGTCTAGCTTACGAAATCTTAGATGCAGCTAACAACGCTGGTGCATCTGTTAAGAAACGTGAAGACACTCATAAAATGGCAGAAGCTAACAAAGCATTTGCTCATTACCGTTGGTAGGATTCAACGTAAAATAAATGCATGCATAAACCGCTTTATTTGTCGCTTATGGAAGTGTGGAGAGGGAGAATGCCTCTCCCTTTCGTTGGGCGCTCGTTTTACATAATGAGGGTACTGGACACTGGCATATGTAACAATATAAAGTGGCTTTTTTGCTACTTAAAATAAAAAATCCAATCCATATATGGAAGGAGCAAGACACCAAATGACAAGAGAGTTCTCTTTAGAAAACACTCGTAATATTGGTATCATGGCTCACATCGATGCTGGTAAAACAACAGCAACTGAGCGTATTCTGTATTACACAGGACGTATTCATAAAATCGGTGAAACTCATGAAGGTGCATCTCAGATGGACTGGATGGAGCAAGAGCAAGAGCGTGGTATCACAATTACTTCTGCTGCAACTACAGCTCAATGGAAAGGTCACCGTGTAAACATCATTGATACTCCAGGACACGTAGACTTCACAGTAGAAGTAGAACGTTCTTTACGCGTACTTGATGGTGCGGTAGCAGTACTTGATGCACAATCTGGTGTAGAACCACAAACAGAAACTGTTTGGCGTCAGGCTACTACTTACGGTGTACCTCGTATCGTATTCGTTAACAAAATGGATAAGATCGGTGCAGATTTCTTATACTCTGTAGGAACAATCCACGATCGTTTACAAGCAAACGCACATCCAATTCAGTTACCAATCGGTGCTGAAGATGAGTTCAATGGTATCATTGACCTTGTTGAAGAGTGTGCTTACATGTACGGTAACGATTTAGGAACAGACATCGAGCGTGTCGAAATTCCTGAAGAGCACAAAGAACTAGCTGAAGAATACCGTGGAAAGCTTATTGAAGCGGTAGCTGAGCTTGATGAAGAAATGATGATGAAGTACCTAGAAGGTGAAGAAATCACTGTAGAAGAGCTTAAAGCTGGTATCCGTAAGGCTACAACTTCTGTAGAATTCTTCCCAGTAATCTGTGGTTCTGCATTCAAAAACAAAGGTGTTCAAATTCTGTTAGACGCAGTTATCGACTACCTACCATCTCCATTAGATGTACCTGCTATTAAAGGTACTCTTCCGGATACAGATGAAGAAGTAGAACGTAAGTCTAGCGATGAAGAACCATTCGCAGCTTTAGCATTCAAAATCATGACTGACCCTTATGTTGGTAAGTTAACGTTCTTCCGTGTGTACTCTGGTGTGTTAAACTCTGGATCATACGTGAAAAACTCAACTAAAGGTAAGCGTGAGCGTGTAGGACGTATCCTACAAATGCACGCTAACAGCCGTGAAGAGATTTCAACAGTTTACGCTGGTGATATCGCTGCTGCTGTAGGTTTAAAAGATACTACTACTGGTGATACTCTTTGTGACGAGAAGAGCCTTGTTATCCTTGAGTCTATGGAATTCCCAGAGCCAGTTATCTCTGTAGCTATCGAACCAAAATCTAAAGCTGACCAAGATAAAATGGGTACAGCATTATCTAAGCTTTCTGAAGAAGATCCAACATTCCGTGCTCACACTGACCAAGAAACTGGCCAAACTATCATCGCTGGTATGGGTGAACTTCACCTTGATATCATCGTTGACCGTATGCGCCGTGAATTCAAAGTCGAAGCAAACGTTGGTGCTCCTCAGGTAGCATACCGTGAAACTTTCCGCGCTGCTGCGAAAGTTGAAGGTAAGTTTGCTCGTCAATCTGGTGGACGTGGACAATTCGGTCACGTTTGGATTGAGTTTGCACCTAACGAAGAAGGTAAAGGATTTGAATTCGAAAACAAAATCGTCGGCGGTGTAGTTCCACGTGAATACATCCCAGCTGTTGGAGCGGGTCTTGAAGACTCACTTAAAAATGGTGTACTAGCTGGTTACCCACTAGTTGACATTAAAGCAGCATTAGTTGACGGTTCTTACCATGATGTCGATTCATCTGAGATGGCGTTCAAAATCGCTGCATCTATGGCACTTAAAGCTGCGGTTTCTAAATGTAACCCAGTAATTCTTGAGCCAATGATGAAAGTTGAAGTTGTAATTCCTGAAGAGTACATGGGAGACATCATGGGTGACGTAACATCTCGTCGTGGACGTGTAGAAGGTATGGAAGCTCGCGGTAACGCACAAGTTGTTCGCGCTATGGTTCCACTTTCTGAAATGTTCGGTTATGCGACAGCATTACGTTCTAACACTCAAGGACGCGGAACATTCTCAATGACATTTGATCATTATGAAGAAGTACCGAAGTCTGTTTCAGAAGAAATTATTAAAAAAAATAAAGGCGAATAATTGATTTTTATCAATTGTTCGAGTATAACTACTTATGTAAGCTTAGAAAGTGGGACGTAAGTTTCGCTTTCTAGTCTAAATATAAAATAACCTATATAAACTAAGGAGGAATTTAGAATGGCTAAAGCTAAATTCGAACGTTCTAAACCCCATGTTAACATCGGTACAATCGGCCACGTTGACCATGGTAAAACTACATTAACTGCTGCGATCACTACAGTTCTTGCAAAAGCTGGTGGTGCTGAAGCACGCGGATACGATCAAATCGACGCTGCTCCAGAAGAAAGAGAGCGCGGAATCACAATCTCAACTGCACACGTTGAGTACGAAACTGAAACTCGTCACTATGCACACGTTGACTGCCCAGGTCACGCTGACTATGTTAAAAACATGATCACTGGTGCTGCTCAAATGGACGGCGGTATCTTAGTAGTATCTGCTGCTGATGGCCCAATGCCTCAAACACGTGAGCACATCCTTCTTTCTCGTCAAGTAGGTGTTCCTTACATCGTTGTATTCTTAAACAAATGCGACATGGTAGACGACGAAGAATTATTAGAATTAGTAGAAATGGAAGTTCGTGACCTATTATCTGAATACGGATTCCCAGGCGACGACATTCCTGTAATCAAAGGTTCTGCTCTTAAAGCTCTTCAAGGAGAAGCTGATTGGGAAGCAAAAATCATTGAATTAATGACTGAAGTTGATGCTTACATCCCAACTCCAGAACGTGAAACTGACAAACCATTCTTAATGCCTATCGAGGATGTATTCTCTATCACAGGTCGTGGTACAGTTGCAACTGGTCGTGTAGAGCGCGGAATCGTTAAAGTTGGTGACGTAGTAGAAATCATCGGTCTTGCTGAAGAGAATGCTTCTACAACTGTAACTGGTGTAGAAATGTTCCGTAAACTTCTTGATCAAGCTCAAGCTGGAGACAACATCGGTGCTCTTCTTCGTGGGGTTGCTCGTGAAGACATCCAACGTGGACAAGTTCTTGCTAAAACTGGCTCTGTAAAAGCACACGCTAAATTCAAAGCTGAAGTTTTCGTATTATCTAAAGAAGAAGGTGGACGTCACACTCCATTCTTCGCTAACTACCGTCCTCAGTTCTACTTCCGTACAACTGACGTAACTGGTATCATCCAATTACCAGAAGGTACTGAAATGGTAATGCCTGGTGACAACATCGAAATGACTATCGAACTTATCGCTCCAATCGCTATCGAAGAGGGAACTAAATTCTCTATTCGTGAAGGTGGACGTACAGTAGGTTACGGTGTAGTTGCTACTATCGTTGAGTAATCTTAGCTGATATAAAAAAACCTAAGGGATTTTCCCTTAGGTTTTTTGTTTGCGTTTATATAAAGAAGAAGAGTGTGTTTTTTTGTTTTGACGAGTTTCTTCTATAGTAATATAAAAACAACAAAAGATAATCCAGAAACTGTAAAACGAATTCTGTTAGATGAAAACTTGAAATTCTTTAAAGTGCCATGTATAATAGCAAAAGTAGAGAAAAGCAGATGCAAACAAAAAGATGCTTGCATCTAGACGAATAACATTGTATAATAGACAATGTTGGTCTTTGACTGCGATGAAGTGGAAGGTTGCTGACACACCCGGCCGCTTTGCCATGGCATGGTGTGGGGAAATTTCCATGGAGAAGGTCTATTTTAGAAATAGGCGAACGAAGGAGGGAAAATAATGGCAAAAGAAAAAATTCGTATCCGTTTAAAAGCTTATGATCACCGTATTCTTGATCAATCAGCTGAGAAAATTGTAGAAACAGCTAAGCGTTCTGGGGCAACAGTTTCTGGTCCGATCCCATTACCAACTGAGAAGACTATTTACACAATTCTTCGTGCTGTTCATAAGTACAAAGATTCTCGTGAGCAATTCGAAATGCGCACACACAAACGTTTAATCGATATCGTGAGTCCTACTCCACAAACAGTAGATTCATTAATGCGTTTAGACTTACCGTCTGGTGTAGATATCGAAATCAAACTATAAATTATATAACTTAAAAATGTAGGAGGTGTAACTCATGACCAAAGGAATCTTAGGAAGAAAGATCGGTATGACTCAAGTATTTGCTGAGAACGGTGAGTTAATCCCAGTAACAGTTATCGCTGCTAATCCAAACGTTGTTCTTCAAAAGAAAACAACTGAAACTGATGGCTACAATGCAATCCAGTTAGGATTTGAAGATAAACGTGAAAAGTTAACTAACAAACCTGAACAAGGCCACACTGCTAAAGCATCTACAACTCCTAAGCGCTTCATTCGCGAAATCCGCGATGCAGACGTGGACGGATTAGAGGTTGGTCAAGAGGTAAAAGTTGAAGTTTTCGCTGCAGGTGAAATCGTTGACGTAACAGGAATTTCTAAAGGTAAAGGTTTCCAAGGTGTTATCAAACGCCACGGACAATCTCGCGGACCTATGTCTCATGGTTCTCGCTATCACCGTCGTCCAGGTTCAATGGGCCCAGTTGCTCCGAACCGTGTATTCAAAGGCAAAAAACTTGCTGGACGTATGGGTGGAGACCAAGTTACTATCCAAAACTTAGAAATCGTTCAAGTTGACACTGAGCGCAACTTATTACTAGTAAAAGGTAACGTTCCAGGTGCTAAGAAATCTCTTGTAGTTGTTCAAGGCGCTGTGAAGGTTAGCAAATAATTCACAATAGGAAGGAGGAATTCCAATGCCAAAAGTTACTGTATATAACCAAACTGGTTCACAGGTTGGTGAAATCGAATTAGCTGAAGCTATTTTCGGTATCGAACCAAATGAAGCTGTACTTTTCGAAGCTGTAATGATGCAACGTGCATCTTTACGTCAAGGTACACACAAAGTAAAAACTCGCTCTGAAGTTCGCGGTGGTGGTCGTAAACCATGGCGTCAAAAAGGAACTGGACGTGCTCGTCAAGGGTCTATCCGCTCTCCTCAATGGCGTGGTGGTGGTACGGTATTCGGACCTACACCAAGAAGCTATGCGTACAAACTTCCTAAGAAAGTTCGTCGTTTAGCAATCAAATCTGCATTAGCTACTAAAGTAGTTGAGAACAACATTGTAGTTCTTGAAGACCTAGTGTTAAATGCACCAAAAACAAAAGACATGCTAGCAGTACTTAAAGGATTAACTGTTGAGAAGAAAGCTCTTATCGTAACTGCTGATGCAAACGAATCTGTAGAGTTATCTGCTCGCAATATCCCTGGAGTAACAGTAATCACTGCTGATGGCGTAAACGTTTTAGACGTGCTTCATCATGATAAGCTAATCATGACAAAAGCGGCAGTGGAAAAAGTAGAGGAGGTGCTTGCATAATGAGAGATCCTCGTGATATCATTAAGCGCCCAGTTATCACTGAACGTTCTATGGAAATGATGGCTGAAAAAAAATACACGTTCGATGTGGACGTTAAATCTAATAAAACAGAAGTTAAAGATGCTCTTGAAGCGATCTTTGGTGTTAAAGTAGAAAAAGTGAACATCATGAACTACAAGCCGAAAGCAAAACGCGTTGGTCGTCACGCTGGTTTTACTAGCCGTCGTCGTAAAGCAATCGTTAAGCTAACTGCTGACAGCAAAGAAATCGAAATCTTCCAAGGCGTTTAATTCTTACTAAAGAAGGAGGGAAATTGAGATGGGAATTAAAAAGTATAATCCAACTACTAACGGTCGTCGTAATATGACTACGAATGATTTCGCTGAAATCACGACTGACAGACCCGAAAAGTCATTACTTGCTCCTTTAAGCAAGAAGGCTGGTCGTAATAACCAAGGTAAAATTACTGTACGTCATCAAGGTGGCGGACATAAGCGTCAATACCGTATCATCGACTTTAAGCGTAACAAAGATGGAATTCCAGGACGCGTTGCTACGATCGAATACGATCCAAACCGCTCTGCGAATATCGCATTAATTAACTACGTTGACGGTGAAAAACGTTACATTCTTGCTCCTAAATCTTTAGAAGTAGGTATGGAAGTTATGTCTGGCCCAGAAGCTGACATCAAAATCGGTAACGCATTACCATTAATCAACATTCCAGTAGGTACTGTTGTTCATAACATCGAGCTTAAGCCTGGTCGTGGCGGACAATTAGTTCGTTCTGCTGGTACATCTGCTCAAGTACTTGGTAAAGAAGGTAAATACGTACTTGTACGTTTAACTTCTGGTGAAGTACGTCTTGTATTATCTGCTTGTCGCGCTTCAATCGGTCAAGTAGGTAACGAACAACACGAACTTATCAAAATCGGTAAAGCAGGTCGCTCTCGCTGGTTAGGTAAACGCCCAACAGTTCGTGGTTCTGTAATGAACCCGGTTGATCACCCACACGGTGGTGGTGAAGGACGTTCTCCAATCGGACGTAAGTCTCCAATGTCTCCATGGGGTAAACCAACTCTTGGATTCAAGACTCGTAAGAAAAACAAAGCGTCTGACAAATTCATCGTTCGTCGTCGTAAAAAATAATGGGATTGTAGTACGGTTCATTTCTAGAACCGTACGCCAATCACGAAGGGAGGCACCAAAATGGCTCGTAGCTTAAAAAAAGGACCATTTGTCGATGATCACTTAATGAGCAAAATGGAAAAATTAGTTGCATCTGAGCAAAAACAAGTTGTTAAAACTTGGTCTCGCCGTTCAACAATCTTCCCTCAGTTCATCGGACACACAATCGCTGTATATGATGGTCGTAAACACGTACCTGTGTACATCACTGAGGATATGGTTGGCCATAAGTTAGGTGAATTCGCACCAACTCGTACGTATAAAGGTCACCTTGCTGACGATAAGAAAACTAGAAGATAATGAGAGGAGGCACTTCAATGCAAGCTAAAGCAGTAGCGAGAACAGTTCGTATTGCTCCTCGTAAAGTTCGTTTAGTAGTAGACTTAATCCGAGGTAAGCAAGTGGGTGAAGCGATTGCTATCCTTAACCACACACCAAAAACTGCTTCTCCAGTTGTAGAAAAAGTTTTAAAATCTGCAATCGCAAATGCAGAGCACAATTATGAGATGGACATTAACAACCTAGTTGTTGAAAAAGTCTTCGTTGACGAAGGTCCAACGTTGAAACGTTTCCGTCCACGTGCAATGGGTCGTGCAAGCCAAATTAACAAACGCACAAGCCACATTACAGTTGTGGTATCAGAAAAGAAGGAGGGATAATCGATGGGTCAAAAGGTTAATCCAATTGGTCTTCGTGTCGGTGTTATCCGTGACTGGGAATCTCGTTGGTTCGCTGAGAAAGATTACGCTACATTATTACATGAAGACATCAAAATCCGTGAGTACATTAATGTACGCTTAAAAGATTCTGCTGTTGCTAAAGTAGAAATCGAACGTGCAGCAAATCGTGTAAATGTTACAATTCACACTGCAAAACCTGGTATGGTAATTGGTAAAGGTGGTACTGAAGTTGAAGCACTTCGTAAAGCTCTTAACCAATTAACAGGCAAGCGTGTACACATCAACATTTTAGAAGTTAAGAGAGCTGATCTTAACGCTAAATTAGTAGGCGAAAACATCGCTCGTCAATTAGAAAACCGTGTATCATTCCGTCGTGCACAAAAGCAAGTTATTCAACGTGCTATGCGTGCAGGTGCTAAAGGTATTAAAACACAGGTTTCTGGTCGTCTTGGCGGAGCTGATATCGCTCGTGCAGAATCTTACAGTGAAGGAACTGTTCCACTTCATACACTTCGCGCTGATATTGACTATGCAGCAGTTGAAGCTGATACAACATACGGTAAATTAGGCGTAAAAGTATGGATCTACCGTGGAGAAGTCCTTCCTACAAAAAAGAAAGCTTCTGAGGAAGGAGGAAAATAATATGTTAATGCCAAAACGCGTAAAATATCGTAGAGAGCATCGTGGTAAAATGCGTGGTCGTGCTAAAGGTGGAACTGAAGTTGCTTTCGGTGAATTCGGTTTACAAGCACAAGCTGCTTCATGGATTACAAACCGTCAAATCGAAGCTGCTCGTCGTGCAATGACTCGTTACATGAAACGTGGCGGTAAAGTATGGATTAAAATTTTCCCTTCTAAACCTTACACTGCAAAACCTCTAGAAGTACGTATGGGTTCCGGTAAAGGGGCACCAGAAGGCTGGGTAGCAGTAGTAAAACCTGGGAAAATTATGTTCGAAATCGCGGGTGTATCTGAAGAGGTAGCACGCGAAGCATTACGTCTTGCAGCTCACAAGTTACCTGTGAAATGTAAATTCGTAAAACGTGAAGAAAATGGTGGTGAATCTAATGAAAACTAATGATATTCGTGAATTAACCACTGCCGAAATCGAAACAAAAGTTAAAGCTTTAAAGGAAGAGTTGTTTAATCTTCGCTTCCAACTTGCTACAGGACAATTAGAGAATCCAACTCGCATTCGTGAAGTGCGTAAAGCAATTGCTCGTATGAAAACTGTAGTTCGTGAAAGAGAGATCGGAATTAATCGATAAATTGAGGGGAGGTTTGCATAGTGAGCGAACGTAACCAACGCAAAGTTTATACTGGTCGTGTAGTGTCTGACAAAATGGACAAAACGATTACAGTTTTAGTTGAAACTTACAAAACTCATTCCTTGTACGGAAAACGTGTTAAGTATTCTAAGAAGTACAAAGCCCATGATGAGCAAAACCAAGCGAAACTTGGCGATATCGTTAAAATCATGGAAACTCGCCCGCTTTCTGCTACTAAGCGTTTCCGTTTAGTTGAAATCGTTGAAGAAGCGGTTATTATCTAAATAGACGAATCGGAATTTTTAGTCCGAAGGGAGGTTTCATAACATGATCCAACAAGAATCTCGTTTGAAAGTTGCTGACAACTCTGGTGCACGTGAACTTTTAACAATTAAAGTATTAGGCGGCTCTGGTCGTAAATATGCTAACATTGGTGACATTATCGTTGCTACGGTAAAACAAGCAACACCAGGTGGCGTTGTTAAAAAAGGTGACGTTGTTAAAGCAGTAGTAGTACGTACGAAGAGCGGAGCTCGTCGTCCGGACGGTTCTTACATCAAATTTGATGAAAACGCAGCGGTTATCATTAAAGACGATAAGAGCCCACGTGGTACTCGTATCTTCGGACCAGTAGCTCGTGAATTACGTGATAGCAACTTCATGAAGATCGTTTCTTTAGCTCCAGAAGTTCTATAATTTAAGGTATTGCCTTGCTAAGGAGGTGCAGAATTAAGATGCATGTAAAAAAAGGTGATAAAGTACAGGTAATCACTGGTAAAGACAAAGGAAAACAAGGCGTTATCCTTGTGGCTTTCCCAAAGCAAAACCGTGTTATCGTTGAGGGTGTTAACATCGTTAAAAAACACTCTAAGCCATCTCAATTAAATCCACAAGGTGGAATTATTACTAAAGAAGCACCTATTCACGTTTCTAACGTTATGATTTTAGATCCGAAAACAGGTGAACCTACTCGCGTAGGCTTCAAAGTAGAAGATGGTAAAAAAGTTCGTATTGCAAAAAAATCTGGTGAATTATTAGATAAATAATTTTCTTAAGAAAGGAGGTCACTTCATTGAATCGCCTTAAAGAGAAGTTCCAAAAGGAAATTACTCCTGCTCTAGTGAGCAAGTTTAACTATAAATCTGTGATGGAAGTACCGAAAATCGAAAAGATCGTAATCAACACTGGTGTTGGTGACGCGGTATCTAACTCAAAAGCTTTAGACAATGCAGTAGAAGAATTAACACAAATCGCAGGTCAAAAACCTGTTGTAACTCGTGCTAAAAAATCAATCGCTGGTTTCCGTCTTCGTGAAGGTATGCCAATCGGTGCGAAAGTAACTTTACGCGGCGAGCAAATGTATGAGTTCTTCGACAAATTAGTATCGGTTTCTTTACCACGTGTACGTGATTTCCGTGGTGTTTCTAAGAAATCATTCGATGGTCGTGGGAACTACACATTAGGTGTTAAAGAGCAACTTATCTTCCCTGAGATTGATTATGATAAAGTAAGCAAAGTACGCGGTATGGACATCGTAATCGTTACTACAGCGAAAACTGATGAAGAAGCTCGTGAACTTTTAACACAATTCGGTATGCCATTCCAAAAATAATGGAAGCCAACGCTAAGTAGAGGAGGCGAAAACGTGGCTAAAAAATCTATGATAGCGAAACAAAAGCGTACTCCTAAGTTTAAAGTACAAGAGTATACACGTTGCGAACGCTGCGGTCGTCCGCATTCTGTATACCGCAAATTTAAACTTTGCCGTATTTGTTTCCGTGAACTTGCATATAAAGGTCAAATTCCTGGTGTTAAAAAAGCTAGTTGGTAAAACCCACAAATGGGAAGGAGGTAAAACACATGGTGATGACAGATCCAATTGCAGACATGCTTACTCGCATCCGTAATGCGAACATGGTACGTCATGAGAAATTAGAGGTTCCTGCTTCTAAAATCAAAAAAGAGATCGCTGAACTTTTAAAACGTGAAGGTTTCATTCGTGATGTAGAATACATCGAGGATAACAAACAAGGTATCCTTCGTATTTTCCTGAAATATGGTGCAAACAATGAACGTGTAATCACTGGATTAAAACGTATCAGTAAACCTGGCTTACGCGTTTACGCTAAAGCTGACGAAGTACCACGTGTACTTAACGGATTAGGTATCGCTCTTGTTTCTACATCTAAGGGAGTAATGACAGACAAAGACGCTCGTCAATTACAAACTGGTGGAGAAGTAGTAGCATACGTTTGGTAATATATATTTAAAACGAACGGAGGTGTGACCACATGTCTCGTATTGGTAAAAAGATTCTTGAAATCCCTGCAGGTGTTACTATTACAATTGCAGAAGACAATACTGTAACAGTAAAAGGCCCTAAAGGTGAATTAACTCGTAAATTCAATGCTGATATGTCTATCAAAATTGAAGAAAATACACTAACAGTTGAGCGTCCATCTGAACAGAAGGAACACCGTGCATTACACGGTACAACTCGTGCTTTAATCGGAAACATGGTTGAAGGTGTAACTGCAGGTTTCGCACGCGGACTTGAATTAGTCGGTGTTGGTTACCGTGCTCAAAAACAAGGAGATAAACTTGTTTTAAGCGTAGGTTATTCTCATCCAGTAGAAATGACTCCGGAAGCAGGTCTTGAAGTTGAAGTACCTGCACCAACTAAAATCGTAATTAAAGGTATCGACAAGCAACGTGTTGGCGAATTTGCTGCTAACATCCGTGCTGTACGTGCTCCTGAGCCTTACAAAGGTAAAGGTATTCGTTACGAAGGCGAAGTTGTTCGTCGTAAAGAAGGTAAAACTGCTAAGTAAACCCGTTAGGTGAGAGAAAGGAGTGACAAGAAAATGATCACTAAAGCTGATAAAAATGCGACTCGTAAGAAAAGACATGCACGTGTACGTGCTAAACTTACTGGTACTGCAGAGCGTCCACGTTTAAACGTGTTCCGTTCTAACCAACATATTTACGCTCAAGTTATTGATGATGTGAATGGTGTAACGTTAGTAAGTGCATCTACTCTTGATAAAGACCTTGCTCTTAACGGTACTAGCAATACTGAAGCTGCTACGAAAGTTGGAGAATCAGTTGCTAAGCGTGCTGTAGAGAAAGGCGTTAAAGAAGTAGTATTTGATCGCGGTGGTTACTTATACCATGGCCGTGTTAAAGCTCTAGCTGAAGCTGCTCGTGAGGCTGGATTACAATTTTAATGGTCAAAGGAGGGAAAATTGATGCATCGCATTGACCCAAGTAAATTAGAACTTGAAGAACGTGTAGTTACGATAAATCGTGTCGCGAAAGTTGTTAAGGGTGGTCGTCGTTTCCGCTTTGCTGCACTAGTTGTAGTTGGCGATAAAAACGGTCATGTTGGATTCGGTACTGGTAAAGCACAAGAGGTACCAGACGCAATCCGCAAAGCTATCGAAGACGCTAAGAAAAACTTAATCGCTGTACCATTAGTTGGTACAACAATTCCACACACAATCAACGGTCACTTTGGAGCTGGTGAAGTATTCTTAAAACCTGCTGCTGAAGGTACTGGTGTTATTGCTGGTGGACCTGTTCGTGCGGTACTTGAATTAGCTGGTGTACAAGATATTCTTTCGAAATCTCTTGGTTCTAACACACCAATCAACATGATTCGCGCTACTGTGAACGGATTAAGCGAACTTAAGCGCGCTGAAGATGTTGCAAAATTACGCGGTAAATCTGTAGAAGAGCTACTAGGTTAAGGAGGGAAAACAAATGGCGAAAAAGTTAGAAATTACCCTCACTCGTAGTGTAATTGGTCGTCCACAAGATCAACGTGCGACGGTAGAAGCTTTAGGTCTTAAAAAGTTGAATTCAACTGTAGTTAAGGAAGAAACTCCTGCTATTCTTGGTATGATCAACAAAGTTTCTCACCTTTTAACTGTAAAAGAAGCTTAAGGATAACTCATTAATATAAGGAGGTGCCTGGGAATGAAACTTCATGAATTAAAACCTGCAGAAGGTTCTCGTAAAGTACGTAACCGTGTCGGTCGTGGTATCGGTTCTGGTAACGGTAAAACTGCTGGTAAAGGTCATAAAGGACAAAACGCACGTTCTGGTGGCGGTGTTCGTCTTGGCTTCGAAGGTGGTCAAACTCCATTATTCCGTCGTTTACCAAAACGCGGCTTCACAAACATTAACCGTAAAGAGTTTACTATTGTAAACTTATCAACGTTAAATCGTTTTGAAGATGGTACAGAAGTAACACCTGAATTATTGCTGGAAACTGGCGTTATCAGCAAGTTAAACGACGGTGTTAAAATTCTTGCAAGCGGAGCAGTAGAGAAAAAACTAACTGTTAAAGCGCACAAGTTCTCTTCAAGTGCTAAAGAAGCAATTGAAGCAGCTGGCGGATCAGTTGAGGTGATCTAATGTTTCGTACAATCTCCAACTTTATGCGCGTTGCTGAGATAAGACGTAAAATATTATTCACTTTAGCGATGTTAATCGTATTCAGGATTGGCACGTTTATCCCAGTGCCATTTACAAATGGAGACGTACTGAAAGCACAAGACCAATTAAATGCTTTAGGTATTCTAAATACATTTGGCGGTGGCGCCTTGAAAAACTTCTCCATCTTTGCGATGGGAATCATGCCGTATATTACAGCATCCATCATCGTGCAATTATTGCAGATGGATGTTGTTCCTAAATTTTCGGAATGGTCGAAGCAAGGTGAAATGGGCCGTCGTAAACTAACGCAATTCACGCGTTACTTTACAATTGTTCTTGCGTTTATTCAGGGGTTTGGTATGTCAATCGGTTTTAACGGTATGGTAGGTGGGCAATTAATTTTGAATCCTGGTTGGAGCACTTATTTATACATTGCTACGGTACTGACTGCTGGTACTGCATTTTTAATGTGGTTAGGCGAACAGATTACAGCTAAAGGTGTGGGTAATGGTATTTCCATCCTTATCTTTGGCGGTATTGCTGCAGCGATCCCAAGTGTTATATCTCAAGTGTATCAACAACAGTTTCAAAATATCGGAGATCAATTGTTCATGAGTATCGTTAAAGTTGCATTGATTTTACTAGCTGTGCTAGCAGTTATTGTTGGTGTTATTTTCATTCAACAAGCTGTTAGAAAGATCCCAATTCAATACGCGAAGCGTGTAACAGGAGGGAATGGGAATCATGCTGGAGCACAAAACACACATTTACCGCTTAAGGTAAATAGTGCGGGTGTTATTCCAGTCATTTTTGCTGTTTCATTCTTAATTACGCCTCCAACTATTGCACAGTTCTTCCCGAAACATGATGTATCGCAGTGGATTATTGCAAACTTTAACTATTCTCACCCAGTGGGAATGATCATATATGTTGCGCTCATTGTAGCCTTCACATATTTCTATGCGTTTGTTCAGGTTAATCCAGAGCAAATGTCAGAGAATCTAAACAAGCAAGGTGGATATGTTCCAGGTATTCGTCCGGGTAAGAATACAGAACAATATCTAACAAAAATCTTGTATCGTTTGACCTTTGTAGGATCAATTTTCCTAGCAGCGATTGCAATCTTACCAGTTATCTTTACGAAATTGGGAAATCTTCCTCCATCTGCACAGATTGGTGGAACGAGTATGTTAATCGTTGTCGGCGTTGCTTTAGAAACAATGAAGCAGCTAGAAAGCCAACTGGTAAAACGCCATTACAAAGGGTTTATCAAGCAGTGAGTAAGTGGGAAGAACCATCTTCCCTACATGCTCATGTACTGAGGGGGAACAAGGATGAACTTAATTTTAATGGGGCTTCCTGGTGCTGGTAAAGGTACACAAGCCGAACAGATTGTAGCCAAGTATAACATCCCTCACATTTCAACAGGAGATATGTTCCGTGCAGCTATGAAGGCTGAAACTGAAATGGGTCTACAAGCAAAATCTTTTATTGATAAAGGTGCACTTGTTCCAGATGAAGTTACAATCGGAATTGTTCGTGAACGTTTAAGTCAAGAAGACTGCGTAAGAGGTTTCTTACTAGACGGTTTCCCACGAACTGTTGCACAAGCATCAGCTCTTGAAGAGATTATGAAAGATCTTGGCAAAAAAATCGACTATGTTTTAAACATTAATGTGGATTCAGGGTTGTTATTAAAACGCCTTACAGGCCGTCGCATTTGTAAAGAGTGCGGTGCGACTTACCACTTAGAATTCAATCCACCAGCAACAGCTGATGTGTGCGATAAATGTGGTGGCGAATTATACCAACGCTCTGATGACAATGAAGAAACTGTAGCAAATCGTTTAGATGTGAATATTAAGCAAACAAAACCTTTGCTTGATTTCTACGACGAGCTTGGTTACTTAAAAAGCATTAATGGTGAGCAAGATATCAATAAAGTATTTGCTGATATCGATGTTCTCATCGGAGGCTTAGCGTAATGATCATCTGCAAAACTCCTCGCGAGATAGAAATCATGCGAGAAGCTGGCAGAATCGTTGCTTTAACTCATCAAGAGTTGAAACAGCACATTACTCCAGGAATTACAACGAAAGAGCTCGATCAAATAGCGGAAAAGACGATTCAAAAATATGGTGCTACGCCATCTTTTAAAGGATACAACGGATTTCCGGGGAGCATATGTGCTTCTGTAAATGAAGAGCTTGTACACGGAATTCCAGGAAAGCGCAAGCTCAAAGAGGGCGATATCATCAGTATCGATATTGGTGCGAAATACAATGGGTACCATGGAGATTCTGCATGGACGTATCCAGTTGGAAACATTTCTGAATCTGTTCAAAAGCTACTTGATGTCACAGAAAAATCGTTGTATCTTGGTCTAGAACAAGTAAAACCAGGCGAGAGATTATCAAATATCTCACATGCGGTTCAAACCCATGCTGAAGAGAATGGATTCTCGATCGTTAGGGAGTATGTTGGTCACGGAATCGGGCAAGACTTACATGAGGACCCTCAAATCCCGCACTATGGTCCACCAAATAGAGGCCCTAGATTAAAGCCGGGAATGGTCATCTGTGTTGAGCCGATGGTGAATCAAGGAAGACGATATGTAAAAACACTATCTGATGACTGGACAGTGGTAACGGTAGATGGTAAATGGTGTGCCCATTTTGAGCACACGATTGCTCTTACAGAAGCAGGATACGAAATCCTTACCACTTTATAAGTAGCTGGCTCTCCGGGATTTCAGAGCAGTGTAAAATGTTACTGATTTGAAGAAGGGAGAACTATTGAATGGCTAAAGATGATGTAATTGAAGTCGAAGGTACCGTTCTTGAAACGTTGCCAAATGCTATGTTCAAAGTAGAATTAGAGAATGGGCATGTCGTATTGGCTCACGTTTCTGGTAAAATCCGTATGAACTTCATTCGTATTTTACCAGGAGACAAAGTTACGGTAGAATTATCTCCGTACGATTTAAATCGTGGTCGTATTACGTACCGTTTTAAATAATATAGCACTCCGTAATCTTTAAGGAGGTTCGAGACATGAAAGTAAGACCGTCAGTTAAACCAATCTGCGAAAAATGTAAAGTTATTCGTAGACGTGGAAAAGTAATGGTTATTTGTGAAAACCCTAAACATAAACAAAAACAAGGTTAATCAGAAGGAGGTGCATTCAGAATGGCACGTATCGCAGGTGTAGATATTCCTCGAGACAAACGCGTTGTTATTTCTTTAACTTACGTATTCGGCATTGGTCGCACAACTGCTGAAAAAATTCTTACTGAAGCTGGTATTTCTTCAGAAACACGAGTTCGTGATTTAACGGAAGACGAATTAGGACGTATCCGTGATGTTATCGATCGTATTAAAGTTGAGGGAGACCTTCGTCGTGAAGTATCTCTTAACATTAAACGTCTAATGGAGATCGGTTCTTACCGTGGTCTTCGTCACCGTCGTGGTTTACCAGTTCGTGGTCAAAATTCTAAAAACAATGCTCGTACACGTAAAGGTCCACGTCGTACAGTAGCAAATAAAAAGAAATAATAAGTAAAGGAGGTTGAACTAACAATGGCACGTAAAACAAACACTCGTAAAAAACGTGTGAAAAAGAATATCGAAGCTGGTATAGCTCATATTCGTTCTACTTTCAACAACACAATCGTAACACTTACAGATACTCACGGTAACGCGCTTTCTTGGTCTAGTGCTGGTGCACTTGGTTTCCGTGGATCTCGTAAATCTACTCCATTCGCTGCGCAAATGGCTGCTGAAGCTGCTGCTAAAGTTGCAATGGAGCACGGTTTAAAAACTTTAGAGGTTACTGTTAAAGGTCCTGGTGCTGGTCGTGAAGCTGCAATTCGTGCTCTTCAAGCTGCAGGTCTAGAAGTAACAGCAATTAGAGATGTTACTCCAGTTCCTCATAATGGATGTCGTCCGCCAAAACGTCGTCGTGTGTAATTTTTCTGTATAGAATTTTCCCTTTTGTCTATAATGGATATGATGCATTATCGAGAAATTTCGTACAGAAACATCGCTTGTTGTGCACAATCGGGAACTGCCTAAGGGGGACTTTCGGTTAGACAGGGGTTATACCTTTGTTTAACCGGGGTTTCGACGTTTTGAAGGAG
>NZ_FOST01000004.1:0-29750 GCF_900114335.1 Bacillus sp. 5mfcol3.1
CGGTTCAAAATGTTATCCGGTATTAGCCCCGGTTTCCCGGAGTTATCCCAGTCTTATGGGCAGGTTACCCACGTGTTACTCACCCGTCCGCCGCTAACTTCTTGAGAGTAAGCTCTCAATCCATTCGCTCGACTTGCATGTATTAGGCACGCCGCCAGCGTTCATCCTGAGCCAGGATCAAACTCTCCAATAAAGTTAGTTTGTCTAGCATCTAAAAATAAAAATTGACGTTTCACGTTGTTTGTTTCGTTCAGTTTTCAAAGAACTACTTGGTCGCTCATTTGCGACTTCCTTATGTTAACATCTTCGTTTTTCGATGTCAACTAAGTTTTTCAATTTCTTTTTTGTCTTTTTCTGCGTTTCCGCATCAGCGACGGTTATTAATATATCATGGTGAAAAATGAAATGCAACACCTTTTATAAACTTTTTTTTAAACTGCCCACATTTCTTTTTTAATATCATATACTTAGACGAAATATCTCTTTCATGTATGAGTAATTCCTACATATATTTTATATAAAGTTACTCTATCAAAAAACGTTTCTTTCTATACTAAGCGTTTTATTCATATACCATATCATACAAGGAGGAATATATATGGACTATACCGATTTATTAATCAAACTAGGTCTCTCGGCGATTTTAGGGTTTGCCATTGGTTTAGAACGCGAATTAAAACGGAAACCACTTGGTTTAAAAACGTGTTTAGTTATTTCTATTATTAGTTGCCTCCTAACGATTGTTTCTATTAAAGCAGCTTATAACTTACCACATACCGATCATATGAATATGGATCCACTTCGACTTGCCGCTCAAATTGTATCAGGAATTGGTTTTTTAGGTGCTGGCGTAATTTTAAGAAGAGGCAACGATAGCATTGCAGGGCTCACGACTGCCGCTATGATCTGGGGTGCTTCTGGTATTGGTATTGCCGTTGGAGCTGGTTTCTATATCGAGGCGATTTTCGGAATGTGTTTCCTTATGATTAGTGTCGAACTTATACCACTCGCGATGAAATATGTAGGCCCTAGGTCATTTCGTCAACGTGATATCGCTGTGAAACTTGTTGTACGAAATATGGACAATATCCCAATTGTAATTGAAGAAATAAAGGAAATGGATATAAAAGTTAAGAATATGAAGCTTAAAACATTAGAAAACGGTTCTCACTATTTACATCTTAAACTGTCCATTGATCAAAAAAGACCTACTGCTGATGTTTACTATGCTCTTCAACATCTTGAAAGTGTCCAACAAACTGAAGTGGAAAGTATGTAGCATAAAACAAACTCTCTTTAATTAGAGAGTTTTTCTTTTTTCTATAATGGTAACAATGAATGTAGTCCTGCAAAACAAGGAGGAATTTACTATTGAAATCCCGTCCGAATTTAGTAGATACATTTCGTGATTCCATTATTTTTCGTTTAATTTGTTTTATTATTGTATTCACTGCTTTTTCTGGTTTTCTTATACATAGATTAGAACCCTCTCATTTCACTACATGGTTTGACGGAATTTGGTGGTCAATCGTTACCATTTTTACAGTTGGATATGGCGACTTTGCTCCTCATACAACGATAGGAAAACTAATAGGTATAAGTATTATTTTATTAGGAACTGGCTTTTGTTCTTATTATATGGTTCTATTCGCTACTGAGATGATCAGTAAACAATATATGAAAATTAAAGGTGAAGAAGCCGCTACCTCTAACGGTCATATGATTATCGTTGGCTGGAATGAGCGTGCAAAACATGTTGTAAAGCAAATGCATGTATTACAACCAAACCTTGATATCGTTTTAATTGATGAAACACTTTCTTTACTCCCAAAACCATTTCATCATTTAGAATTTATAAAAGGTTGTCCGCACCACGATCAAACTTTATTAAAAGCTAATATTAAAACGGCACACACCATATTAATAACAGCGGATAAAGAAAAGAACGAAAGCTTAGCAGATACACAATCCATTTTAAATATTTTAACTGCAAAAGGACTCAATCCAAACATTCACTGCATCGCAGAACTACTTACTACTGAACAAATTCAAAATGCAACGAGAGCTGGCGCGTCAGAAATTATAGAAGGAAATAAATTAACGAGTTATGTATTTACCGCTTCTCTTTTATTCCCTTCTATTTCAGGTGTACTATTCTCACTTTACGATGAAATCTCTGATAATAAATTACAACTGATGGAGCTTTCTCCGTCCTGCACCGGACAAACCTTTGCAAATTGTAGCTATACCCTTTTAAAACAAAACATTCTCTTACTAGGTATAAAGCGCGACGATCAATATATGATTAACCCAGTCCATACCTTCATTCTTATCGAAAGCGACGTACTCATTGTTATTCACCATTAAGAAAATGTTTTTCTAGTTCCCGCATGAGCACTTTTCCAATATTGATATATTTTCTTTTCACTTCTGCATCTGGATCTTTCGGTTCAGCAAATTGATCCATCCCACTCGTTCCCGCGGTTAAAGTATTCACATTATCATCTAGTTCGTCTTGATATACGTGCGAAAGAATATACGGCGTTTCAAGACGGACTACTACACCAGGTACATCTAGTTCACCATCTACTGCTGTAAACGGCACTCGTAAAAATTGATACCCATCTTCTTCATCGATTTTGTAATCGAAGCATCCTTTATCATAATCCCAATTACCACCAATACTATATCCAAGTGGTTTCATAACCTCTTCTAATTTATATAACGAATATGTACGTCCTTCTAAATTTGATTGAATCGGAATCAAGCCCATCCCTCCAAGACTTTTCCTTTAGCATACCCACTCTAGTTTGAATATACTGATGGACTTTTCGATAAAATAATAAAAAGCGACCGGAATCCGGTCGCTTTTTATTATTTTAAACGCTCTTCTAATTCTGCTTTTAATTCTTCAAATCCTGGTTTACCAAGTAAAGCAAACATGTTTTTCTTGTATGCTTCTACGCCAGGTTGGTCAAATGGATTTACGCCTAATAAGTAGCCGCTCATCGCACATGCTTTTTCAAAGAAGTATACAAGGTAACCGAATGTGTACTCATTTAATTCAGGAATATTTACGATTAAATTTGGTACTCCCCCGTCGCTATGTGCAAGTAATGTACCTTCGTATGCTTTTGTGTTTACGAAGTCTACAGTTTCACCAGCAAGGTAGTTTAATCCGTCTAAATCGTTGTCTTCTAATTCGATTGTTAGTTCATGTGTAGATTTACCTACTTTAAGAACTGTTTCAAATAAGTCACGACGACCTTCTTGAACGTATTGACCTAATGAGTGTAAGTCAGTTGAGAAGTTTGCTGAAGATGGGAAAATACCTTTTTGATCTTTTCCTTCACTTTCACCAAATAACTGTTTCCACCACTCAGCGAAGTATTGAAGTGCTGGCTCATAGTTAACAAGCATTTCAATTGTTTTTCCTTTATTGTATAAAGCGTTACGAACTACTGCGTATTGGTAAGCTGGGTTTTCTTCTAGTTCTGATGTTCCGAAGTCATCATGACCAGCAGCTGCACCTTTCATCATCTCTTCAATATTTAAGCCACTTACTGCGATTGGTAATAAACCAACTGGCGTTAATACAGAGAAACGTCCTCCAACATCATCTGGAATAACGAATGTTTCGTAACCTTCGTTATCAGCTAATGTTTTTAATGCACCACGTGCTTTATCTGTAGTTGCATAAATACGTTTGCGAGCTTCTTCTTTTCCATACTTCTCTTCTAATAACTTACGGAAAATACGGAATGCTAGTGCTGGCTCTGTTGTTGTACCTGATTTGGAAATAACGTTAATAGAGAAGTCTTTACCTTCTAATACGTCCATTAAATCTTTCATGTAAGTGGAGCTAATGTTTTGTCCAACAAATAGCACTTGTGGAGTTTTACGTTGTTCTTTAGATAGCGTGTTGTAGAAAGAATGGCTTAACATTTCGATTGCTGCGCGTGCTCCTAGGTAAGAACCACCAATACCTACAACAAGTAAAATGTCAGAGTCGTTTTTAATTTTTTCTGCGCATTTTTGAATGCGAGCGAATTCTTCTTTGTCATATTGAAGCGGAAGGTCTACCCACCCAAGGAAATCGTTCCCAGCTCCAGTTTTTTCGTGGATTGCGTGATGTGTTACTTTCACTGCATCACGTAAATAAGTGATTTCATGTTCACCGATGAAGGATAACGCTTTAGAATAGTCGAACGTTACATGTGTACTCATCTTTTTCCCTCCAATTATGGATATGTATTTCTGTATTCACTTTAGCGAAACTGAAGTTGTAAATCAAGCGATTCAACCATTGTAAACGTAACCAATATATATTTTTTAGAAAAAGTTCATTTTTTGCATAAAAATTCGCATTTTTCGGTATAGATGTATATACATCCTCTTTCGAACATTTTTTATGTATAAAAACAACATAACTACCCCATTCTATAAAAGAGTTAATTAACTCATCGCTTGCTCATGCTTCACAATTAAGGGGGGCTTTTTCATGAGTACTTTGCAACGTATCGCATTAGTCTTTACTGTAATTGGCGCTGTGAACTGGGGACTAATCGGATTTTTCCAGTTTGACTTAGTAGCAGCCATTTTCGGCGGACAAAATTCAGCTCTTGCACGTATTATTTACGGCATCGTTGGTATATCTGGGCTTATCAACCTTGGTTTACTGTTTAAACCATCTGAAAATCTTGGTACGCACCCAGAAACAAACGAAATTCGATAATCAGTATGTCCTTTCACCTCCGACATACGAATATGATTGCATGCAATCATATTTGCAAATATATATCATAAGATAAAGTAAAAGAGGAACGCTCATATGCGTTCCTCTTTTACTTTGTTAACTCGGACTCTTCAATCCATTCTGCCAACTTTTCTCGCAGCGTATTAAATCCGTTTTCAGATGGGTTCGGTATAAGAATCCTTCCTTGTTTTCTTTTCGCCGCTTTTAACGATAAACTCATTTTTCTGTGCTCTTCATCAATTGAAAGTACCTTTACTTCTACTGTATCGCCGACTTTTAAAAAGTCATGAATATCCTTTACATATCCATTTGTAATTTCAGATATATGCACAAGTCCTTGTGTTTCTGCATCTAACGCTACAAATGCACCGTAATCTTGAATTCCAGTCACTTTCCCTGTTACAACCACTCCTGTTGTATATTGTTCTGACATATGAAACACTCCCATACGTTTACCATTCTCTCTACAATTATAGAGAGCAAAGCAGATATATTTATTTTAAATATCCGATTGGTTAGTACGCATTCTAGATAATGATATCTAGAATGCGTATACCTTATATTAGTAAATTATACCACTATGACAGAACTCATTCAAAATTCATGAAAAATTTCCCTTAAAGAAGTATAATTCTCCAATATTGGGATAGACTACTAACACATGGCTTTCTAGTATTCCCCCCCTTTTATGGACAAAACGTATTACGTTTTGTCCTTTTTTTATTTTCTACAAATCGTTCCATTCTCTTCATCGCTTCCATAAGTTGTTCAAGCGACGTCGCATATGAACAACGAATAAATCCTTCACCACTTTCGCCAAATACGCTACCAGGGACAACGGCCACTTTTTCTTCCAACAATAACTGTTCTGCAAATTCCGCTGAAGATAATCCGGTTGAAGATATAGAAGGAAAAACATAAAATGCTCCGCCCGGCACATGACACGTTAAGCCCATTTCATTGAAAGATGTCGTCATGAAGTTACGACGCTTCTTATAGCTATCTCTCATTCGAATTACTTCATCGTTCCCTGCGCGTAACGCCTCAAGTGCTGCAAACTGAGACATCGTCGGTGCACACATCATTGAATACTGATGGATTTTGAGCATTAATTCTGAAAATTGAACAGGAGCTGCAATCATACCGAGGCGCCATCCTGTCATCGCAAATCCTTTTGAAAATCCTGAAATTAAAATCGTATGCTCACGCATATTTTTAATACTCGCGAAACTTGTATATACTTCGTCGTATACAAGTTCTGCATAAATTTCATCAGATAATACGATTAAATTGTACTTCTCAACAATCACTGCTATTTCATCAAGCTCGGATTTATTTAGCATTGCACCTGTCGGGTTATTTGGTGAACAAAGCAAAATTGCCTTTGTTTTCGCTGTAATAGCTGCTTCAATTTGTTCTGGTTGTACTTTAAACTCGTTTTCTAACGTAGTCGCCACAGGAACCGGAACTCCTCCAGCTAATGTCACAAGTGGTGCATAAGAAACGAAGCTCGGTTCAATAATGAGCACTTCATCATCAGGATTTATAATGGCGCGCATCGCTACATCTAACGCCTGGCTCGCTCCAACTGTAACAATGATTTCATCACTTGGATCATAAGATACTGCAAATTGTTTTTTTAGATACTTTGCTATTTCTTGACGGAGCTCCAATAATCCTGCATTTGCTGTATATGACGTATACCCTTGTTCCAAAGAACGAATACATGCTTGCCTTACATTCCAAGGTGTAACAAAATCCGGCTCTCCTACCCCGAGGGAAATAACACCTTTCATATTTGCTGCTAAATCAAAAAATTTTCGAATACCCGATGGTTTTAAAGATTCTGCTGATCTAGATAGTTCAAATTGCTTCATGGTGTCACCACAATTCGCTTATCATCATCGTCTTTTTCATAAATAACGCCCTCATGTTTATACTTCTTCAAAATGAAATGAGTAGTTGTAGAAACAACAGATTCAATTGTTGCTAATTTCTCAGAAACAAACATCGCTACTTCTCCCATCGTTTTCCCTTCTAATGTAATAGAAAGATCATATGTCCCTGACATTAAATAAACGGATTTCACTTCTGAATAACGATAAATTTGTTCAGCAACCGCATCAAACCCAACGCCATGCTTTGGCGTAACTTTCACATCGATCATTGCCGTTAAACCTGTATGTTCTTTCACCTTCGTCCAATCAATATGTGTTACATAATCCACAATAATCTTTTCATTTTCTAACCTCGCAACCATCTTCTTTACTTCTTCTACCTCTATATTTAACAGCTTCGCTAATGTATCTACAGATAATCGACTACTCTTTTCAAGACAAGCTAATAATTCTAATTCTTTTTCTGTCACCATATAAATCATCCTTCCTTTTCGTTTGTGTTTAAATTATACAAATACCCTTTCCAGTTTGAAAAGAAGATTTTTCTATTGAATTATGTCAAAATAAAGTGAAACTTTAATCAGCGGAAAAATGCGTGATAAAGCGAAAGGGGATGGAACCGTGAAACCAAAAGTTTATATTGCTGAACCAGTTCCAACATTTGTAGAAAACTATTTATCAGAACACTGTGATTATGAAAAATGGGATCAAAATGAGAAAGTACCTCGTGATGTTCTATTAGAGAAAATACAAGATAAAGATGGGTTATTAAATTTCGGATCTGCTATTAATGAAGAATTACTGACAGTGGCTCCTAACTTAAAAGTAGTGAGCAACATTTCTGTCGGTTACGATAATTTTGATTTACAAGCGATGAAAAACCGAAATGTTATCGGAACAAATACACCATACGTATTAGATGATACAGTAGCTGATCTCGTTTTCGCCCTTATGTTATCTGCTGGGCGCCGTGTTTGCGAACTCGATTCTTACGTGAAAAATGGTGAATGGAACGCTGAAATTGGAAAAGAACACTTCGGACTAGATGTACACCATAGCACAATTGGTATTATCGGTATGGGCCGAATTGGAGAAGCCGTTGCAAAACGAGCGAAATTCGGATTTGATATGAATGTTCTTTACTATAACCGCCGTCGTAAAGAAGAAGCTGAACAAAAATTCGATGCTACATATTGTGATTTACAGACGCTACTGAAGCAGTCTGACTTTATTGTTCTTCTTACTCCATTAACAGATGAAACATATCACCTTATCGGAGAAAAGGAATTTTCATTAATGAAAGAAACAGCAATCTTCATTAATGCTTCTCGCGGGAAAACAGTAGATGAAGAAGCGTTAATCCATGCTTTAACAGAAAAGAAAATCTTTGCAGCAGGTATCGATACATTTACACAAGAGCCGATTCAAAAAGATAATCCACTCTTATCATTACAAAATGTTGTGACTTTACCACACATCGGATCTGCAACATTAAAAACTAGGCAGCAAATGGCTATGACCGCCGCTGAAAATTTAGTTGCAGGATTACAAGGAAAAACACCGCCTAATATTGTTCGCGGGTAATACTGAATAAACGAAAGGCAAGATGACATCGTCATCTTGCCTTTTTTTGTTAACATATTTTCTTCTTCCTTGGAGATGATATGAACAAAAATCAATGGAGTGACAAAAAATGAATCACGAATATACTTGTCCTTATTTCACTTTTTCCACTCGCGGCACTACTATTCATTACGAATTGTATGAACACGATAACAAAACAGAACGTCCTACTTTCGTACTCGTTCACGGCTTTTTATCTTCCTCATTCAGTTACCGTCGTCTCATTCCCTTACTATCGAAAGCAGGAACAGTGATTGCTCTTGATTTACCACCGTTCGGAAAAAGTGATAAGTCTCATCTATTTAAGTATTCTTATCACAATTTAGCAACGATTATTATTGATTTAATTGAACATTTATCTCTCTCAAACATTGTATTAGTTGGGCACTCTATGGGTGGGCAAATTTCTCTCTATGTAAACCGTATACGTCCTGAACTCATTTCAAAAACGATTTTACTATGCAGCTCTAGCTATTTAGCACGCGCAACCTTACCTTTACTATACTCTTCTTATTTACCGTTCTTTCATTTATACGTAAAGAACTGGATTATTAGACGCGGTATTGTTCATAACTTAATGAATGTCGTTCATGATCACTCATTAATTGACGATGAAATGAAAAAAGGTTACTCCGCTCCTTTTTATGACGACCGTATATTTCCCG
Organism: Bacillus sp. 5mfcol3.1; assembly: GCF_900114335.1. NCBI lineage: Bacteria > Bacillati > Bacillota > Bacilli > Caryophanales > Bacillaceae > Bacillus > Bacillus sp. 5mfcol3.1. The sequence continues at coordinate 8,943 of NZ_FOST01000004.1, forward strand.
CTTTAACTCGCATGATACGAGACCGTGAAGGTGACTTATCTTCAACTGAATTACAAAAAATCGAAACACCTACACTACTCATTTGGGGTGAAAAAGACCGCGTCGTCCCTGTACATGTAGGTCATCGGCTACACAAAGATTTACCGAATTCAAAATTTATTTCTTACGAAAATACAGGACATTTACTACCTGAAGAAAAGCCTGAACATGTTTATGAAGAAATTATCGCTTTTTCTGCGCAATAAAGTGAAACTTTAATTAGCCCCCACCTAACTTCTTTGCTTCTGCTGAATTTTGAGGTGGGGGTCTTACTGCCCGGCAAATAGCGGGATAATATAAAAAAGGCCGTCGGAAATTCCGACAGCCTATAATGAACAGCTTCCGCCTTCTTTTATTACAAGTAATTCCACAGCTAATTTCTCACATTTTTCAAGCGCAGGTACTTCCTCAAAAGACATAAAGTATATATGTTGAATCTTCTTTGCGATGTATTTTGGATCATCAAACACACTTATGACGTTCACAACATCGCTCGCTTCTGTTTCATAAAACTCCGGTCCCATTTGAAACGGATCCCAATTCTTCACAACCTCTATCATCTTTTCATATGTACCCATTCGCTTCCCGCCTTTTCACTTTTTAATACTTTTCTTTATCCTATCACATCAGCTATTCTATAAGAAGAGAGAGAACTTTCATAACTTATTGGTTTTACAGAAGAAGGGGGCAAACGTATGCAACTATTTCATAAAGCAATCAATCGACGTGGAACGCATAGTATAAAATGGGATACATATAAAAACGAAGAACTTATCCATGCTTGGATTGCTGATATGGATTTTGAAGTACCAACACAAATTCAAACTGCTTTAAAGAAACGTATTGAGCATCCTATTTTCGGCTATACACTTCCTCCCGAAAATATTGGAGATGTTATTTGTAACTGGACAAAAAAACAATATAACTGGGACATTCAAAAAGAATGGATTGTTTTTAGCGCGGGGATCGTTCCAGCTCTTAGTACGAGCATACAGGCTTTCACAAAAGAAAACGAATCCGTTCTCGTACAACCACCTATTTATCCTCCATTTTTCGAAATGGTCACAACAAACAACAGGCAGTTATGCGTGAGTCCATTACAGAAACAAAATGATACATATGTGATAGACTTCGAGCATTTAGAAAAGCAGTTTCAGCAAGGTGTCAAACTCATGCTTCTTTGTAGCCCTCATAACCCAATCGGACGCGTTTGGACGAAAGAGGAACTTGTGCAGCTCGGATCGTTATGTACTAAATATGACGTTATCGTTGTCGCGGATGAAATTCATTCCGATATCATTTATGCAGACCATACACATACGCCGTTCGCTTCCTTATCTGAAGAATTAGCAGAGCGCACTATCACTTGTATGGCTCCAAGTAAAACATTTAATATCGCTGGATTACAAGCTTCGATTATTATCATTCCAAACGAAAAACTCCGTCACGCCTTTATAGCTATCCAATATAGACAAGGCTTCCACGGGTTAAATATCTTTGCCTACACAGCGATGCAAAGTGCCTATACAGAATGTAATGATTGGTTAAACGAAATTCGATTATATATAGAAGATAATGCTCAATTTGCTTGTGAATATATTAAAACTCACATACCTGCTCTTTCCGTAACGAAGCCAGAAGGTAGCTTTTTATTATGGATTGATTGTTCTCGTCTAAAGCTTCCTCAAAACGAGCGTACTGCATTACTTGAGGAAAAAGGAAAAATCATCGTTGAACCTGGTGAGAAATATGGGTTAGGTGGCGAAGAACATATTCGAATTAACATCGGCTGTCCACGATCTGTTTTAGAAGAAATTTTGAACAGACTGCGTCATACGTTTTCATAATAATAGAGGAGTCTGTCCCCTAATCATTCTTGGACAGACTCCTTTGTCCTATTTTATCGGTAAGTCGATATATTCCAATAACCGCTGATATATTTTCACTTATACTACACAAAAAAAAGCTACCAGCACGGTAGCTTTTACTTTTTCTTCATATCTGCTGCTTTTTTTACAATTACACCACAAGCAATTCGATCGCCTGATTTACCTGTCGGTTGTGTCATACCATCATCAGGGTTTTCTGTAATAATAATAGACGCTCCATCTTTTCTATGAATCGTCGTTTTTCCTTCTTCAAGTGTGATGTGAGGTGCATCGATTTCCGCTTTAATCTTCCCAGAACCATCTGCAACTACGTTCGGTAAATCACCGTTTTCTGCACCCTTCGGATTAAGAAGACCATGTTTTTTATCATCAGGATTAAAATGATTCCCAGATGATTCAAAACGAGGTGCCTTACACTCTCCGATTTCATGTACATGTAGTCCGTGTGGTCCTGGCGTGAAACCTTCTCCTTTAATCGTAATTTTCACGCCACTTGTTTGCTGCACTACTTTCGCAGTCCCTACTTCATCTCCTGAAGCATTATGTAATTTCACTTCAATTTCTTTCGGCTTTCCTTGGTCACAACCTGCCATCAGAAATAATAAACAACAACTGAAAAAAAGCCGTTTCTTCATTCCATTCCCTCCAAAATATATTCTGCCCTTAGATTGTCCGAGCATAGAGGGAAACATACAAAAATGCGTTACTGTTTCTTTTCAGATAATAGTTTTTCTTCAACTTTCTGTAATCGCTCCGCTTCGCGTTTTGATACACGAATGAACATACGCCACGTAGCAACGGCACCAATTATAAATAGCACGCAAACAATCCCTGGAATAATATATTCTGTTTTATCTTCCGGAAAATATAAAGGCATCATATAGAACACTCCTTATTATAGGATTTGTAAAACATCAGAATTTTCTGTTATATAACTTTAAATTATAGTGGAACCTATCCATATTCTCAAGGGGGCGTTCCGAAAGTGAATGATTTCTTTGACTCCTTCTCCTACTTTCCTTACTATAAACTTGAGGTGAAAAATATGAGAGAAACATTTGAAATTGGTGAAATCGTTACTGGTATTTATAAAACTGGCAAATACATCGGCGAAGTTACAAATAGCCGCCCTGGCAGTTACGTCGTAAAAGTATTAGCTGTTTTAAAACATCCGGTGCAAGGTGACTTACATAACGTAAAACAAGCTGACGTACCATTTTTCCATGAAAGACGCGCTTTAGCTTTCCGTGAACAGACGAACATTCCAGAGCAAATGGTGAAAAAATATGAAGGAGAAATTCCGGATTATACCGAGTCACTAAAATTAGCATTAGAAACCCAAATGAATTCATTTTCTGAAGATGATTCACCTTTTGCAGAGCGTAGTCTAGAAACATTAGAACAGTTAAAGAAAGACTACAAACTTTAAAAAACAAAACGACCAAATTACATAATGTGCAATTTGGTCGTTACTGTGTGCTCACTTTCTTTAACACTTTTGAAAAGTCAACGAGTTCTCCTAATGTTGGAGGTGCTGGTTTTACTAAATACTCTTTATCTTTTTCTACTAGTTTAAAAATATTGTACGTCGTCATCGCATCATCAAGCGCACAATGATGCTTCCCTGTCCCTACTTTTCCGTACGCCTCAATTGCTTTCCATAATCCTGTTTGATTTCTTTCTCCAAAAAACTTCTTATACTCAAGCGATAAATCACGACACTGTCCGAAGAATGGAAAAGCTATCCCTGCCATTTCACAATTATGCTTCAGCACTTTCATATCCATATTTCCCCACGTTACAATTGTCGGTTTACATTTCGTTTCGTATTCCGCAAGCTTCTTAACGAGTTCAGGAAATGAAATCCCTTTATCCACGACTTCTTGTTTTATTCCTAAAAACTTCTTACATCGATCCGTTAAAGAGGGAAATGTTTTCGGCCTGACATGTGATGAATACGTATCTTCCACCTTACAGCCAGCAACTGAAACGAGTCCTACCTCAATAATTTCCGGAAAAAATCCTTTCGGTTTCTTTCTATGCTGGGGCATCGTAAACTCAAAGTCTAAAAATAAAAATCGTTGTTCATCCATACGATCCCTTCCTTATCATTTTTATCATTCCTTTCTATTTGACACTCCTACACGAACAAGCTCGAATGCTAATTCCATTTTAAATATTCAGATTGGATGTATCTTATATATATGTCAAATGCCCACAAATATTTTAAAAAATAAGAAAAAATGACCTATGCAGAAAATATGACAAAATCCCTCCTTGCATTTACATCCGCAGTTTTTCTACTTTATAATGACGTTATGTGTGTTTCATCTAGTTAATATTTGACACACTAAGAAAAATGAATGAAAGGAGATGAGATTTTTGCACGAAACAACGCAAGAACTCGCTAACTGGCAGTATTATTTTGCTATCGCAGTCTTTTTAATTACATATGCCATTATTATTTCTGAAAAAATTAATCGCGCTGTCATCGCACTTCTTGGTGCAGCATTCATGGTAATTGTGGGGGTCGTCGATTTACATAACGCCTTTACGAAACATATTGAATGGGGAACGATTACGCTACTTATCGGTATGATGATTTTGGTGAACATTACGAGTAAATCAGGTGTTTTCCAATACGTTGCCATTAAAGCAGCAAAAGGGGCACAAGGAAATCCAATTAAAATTTTAATTTCCCTTTCCCTACTTACCGCGCTTGGCTCCGCATTTTTAGATAACGTTACAACTGTACTTCTTGTTGTTCCAGTTACTTTATCTATTACGCGCATACTGCAAGTAAATCCTGTTCCATATTTACTTTCTGAAATTATTTTTTCAAACATTGGGGGAACGGCAACATTAATTGGTGATCCACCTAACATTATGATTGGTTCTGCCAATAAGCATTTAGACTTCAATGCTTTCCTATTGAACCTAGCACCAATCGTAATTATTATTATTGGAGTTACAGCAACAATACTTTACTTCATGTACCGTAAACAATTAATTGCCGATCCTGTACAGGTTAAAAAATTAATGAGCTTAGATGAAAAACAATACATTAAAGATCCAGTATTAATGAAAAAATCTTTAACGGTGCTTGGACTTACGATTGTAGGTTTCATGACTCATTCTATTTTCCATATTGATGCGGCTATCATTGCCTTAACTGGTGCTACTGTACTTATGTTAATTGGTGTGAAAGAGCATGAAATTGAAGAAGTATTTGCAAGCGTAGAGTGGGTAACAATCTTCTTCTTCGCAGGGCTATTCGTACTTGTTGGAGGACTTATCGATATCGGTCTTATCAAAATGTTAGCTCAAAAAGTAATTGGTATAACAGGCGGAGATATTTCTTACGCATCCATCCTTATTTTATGGGTATCTGGTATCGCCTCTGCAACAATTGATAACATCCCATTCGTCGCAACAATGATTCCACTTATTAACGATATGGCAGTTGGGCTAGGCTTATCACCATCTGACGCACAAATCGATGTATTATGGTGGGCATTAGCACTAGGTGCTTGTCTCGGTGGAAACGGAACATTAATCGGAGCTTCTGCTAACGTAATCGTTGCAGGTATTGCGAGCCGCGAAGGACATAAATTTAGTTACATGGAATTCCTAAAAGTCGGTTTCCCAATTATGATCGTTTCATTAATCATTTCTCACATTTATATTTATTTACGCTACCTTATGTAGTAAAAAGAGCGCTCTGATAATCAGGGCGCTTTTTTACTTATATCTAAAATATATCGACTTATCAACAAAAACGAAAAATCTACTCTTTATATCTCACCGGTTCATTTCGAATAATAAATAAATGAATCGGTAAGAACACCGAAAATGTGATTACATGAATAATCGTAAATAATATAGAGTTCGTTCCATATCTGTCTAAAATAGCGTAGATAAGATAAATAGACAATACAATCGATACAGCTGTTGCTAGTAAACTTATAATTGGTACGAAATTAAAAATGAAACATGCAACATATATACCGAACACTTTCCACCCTGCTTCTTCTTTCAAAAAATCTGGTAATTTATCTTTCGCTAAGTCACCCCACGTCTTACTATTCAAAAACGGAATAAACGCAAGCACCCCGTCCGTTGCACCATCATTTTTCGCCATCGAATAAAGTGCAAAAGCCGTTAACAAATATGAAATAATTGCCCAAATCAATATAACAAGAATAAACGCAAAACTAAGAGCAAAGAAACCTGCTAGTACGCCTTGATCCTCCATCTTATCCTCTCCTCTCTACTTTCAACATATTTCATTACATTGCAAGTTATGTTTTAAAATTTATCCAAACTCTTTGTATAATAAGAGAAGATAGAGAATAAGAGAGGAGAAACACTTATGCATCCATTTGTAAAAGCATTACAAGAGCATTTCACAGCTCATAAAAATCCTGAAAAAGCAGAACCTATGGCTCGTTATATGAAAAATCACTTCCCATTTCTAGGTATTCAAACACCGGAAAGACGCCAATTATTAAAAGACATCATTCAAATACATACTCTCCCAGATAAAAAAGACTTCCAAATTATCGTACGTGAGCTTTGGGACTTACCAGAACGTGAATTCCAAGCGGCCGCACTTGATATTATGCAAAAATATAAAAAACATATAAACGAAACTCATATCCCCTTCTTAGAAGAACTTATTGTCACAAAATCTTGGTGGGACTCTGTCGATAGCATCGTCCCTACATTCTTAGGTACTATCTTTTTAAAACACCCAGAATTGATTTCTGCTTATATTCCAAAATGGATTGCATCAGATAACATATGGTTACAACGCGCCGCTATTTTATTCCAACTGAAATATAAACAAAAGATGGATGAAGAACTTCTTTTCTGGATTATTGGACAACTACATTCTTCAAAAGAATTTTTCATTCAAAAAGCGATTGGCTGGGTCCTTCGTGAATATGCAAAAACAAATCCGGATGTAGTTTGGGAATACGTGCAAAACAACGAGCTCGCTCCATTAAGTAAGCGTGAAGCAATTAAGCATATTAAAGAAAATTACGGAATAAATAATGAAAAAATAGGCGAGACTCTATCATAGATAGACGCGTTCCTCTATTGAGATTTAAAAAAGAACGTGTTAGAATATGTTCATTATTACTAATATAAGTAGCGATGACGGACTTATAAGTACTTGCATAAAAAGCGATTCAGGGATAGTGAAAGCCTGAAGCCGCAAGGAAACGGCAGTCCCGAGCAATACATGATAAAGTGGATGCACCTTTTGTGTATCAACTAGGGTGGAACCGCGGGCAAACGCTCGTCCCTAGGCAAATAAGCCTTGGGATGAGCGTTTTTTTATGTTCTTTTTAGCTATACTGCTCGTTTCCAAAGTATCAGAGTATGTCATCGCCAATACGTTAACTTTCAAAAGGAGGATTTTCTTATGTATTCAATGGAACAAGTTGTAAACTTAGCGAAACATCGCGGTTTTGTTTTCCCTGGTTCTGAAATTTACGGTGGTCTTGCAAACACTTGGGATTACGGTCCACTTGGAATCGAATTAAAAAATAATGTTAAAAAAGCTTGGTGGAAAAAATTCATTCAAGAATCTCCATACAACGTTGGTTTAGACGCAGCTATTTTAATGAACCCTAAAACTTGGATCGCTTCTGGTCACGTTGGTAACTTCAACGATCCAATGATCGACTGTAAAAAATGTAAAGCTCGTCACCGTGCTGACAAATTAATTGAGGATGCTTTAGATGCAAAAGGCATCGAAATGGTTGTTGATGGTCTTACTTTCGACCAAATGGCTGACTTAATGAAAGAACATGAAGTAAAATGTCCTGATTGCGGTAGTGAAGAATTCACTGAAATCCGTCAGTTCAACTTAATGTTCAAAACATTCCAAGGTGTTACAGAGTCTAGCACAAACGAAATCTTCCTTCGTCCTGAAACAGCACAAGGTATTTTCGTAAACTTCAAAAACGTTCAACGCTCTATGCGTAAAAAGCTTCCATTTGGTATTGGCCAAATCGGTAAGAGTTTCCGTAACGAAATCACGCCTGGTAACTTCACATTCCGTACACGTGAATTCGAACAAATGGAACTTGAATTCTTCTGTAAGCCTGGTGAAGATTTAGAGTGGTTCGCATTCTGGCGTGAAACTTGTAAAAACTGGTTACTTTCACTTGGTATGACTGAAGAGAGCATGCGTCTTCGTGACCACGGTGAAGAAGAGTTATCTCACTATAGTAATGCAACAACTGACATTGAATTCAAATTCCCATTCGGTTGGGGCGAACTTTGGGGCGTTGCATCCCGTACAGACTTCGACTTAAAACGTCACATGGAACACTCAAACGAAGACTTTAACTATATCGATCCACAAACGAATGAGCGTTACGTACCATACTGCATCGAGCCATCTTTAGGCGCAGACCGTGTAACATTAGCATTCTTATGTGATGCATATGAAGAAGAGCAATTAGAAAACGATTCTCGTACAGTTCTTCGTTTCCACCCTGCTTTAGCACCATACAAAGCAGCTATCTTACCATTATCTAAAAAGCTATCTGAAGGTGCTACTGAAGTATTCGCAGAATTAGCTAAAGACTTCATGGTAGACTTTGATGAAACTGGTTCTATCGGTAAACGTTACCGTCGTCAAGACGAAATCGGTACACCATTCTGTATCACATACGACTTCGACTCAGTTGAAGACAAAGCTGTTACAGTACGTGACCGTGATACAATGGAACAAGTTCGTATGCCAATTAGCGAACTAAAAGGTTTCTTAGAGAAGAAAATCCAGTTCTAATTATAAGAAAAAGAGGCTGCTCATAAGAGCGCCTCTTTTTTACTTTTCACGTTTTTCTTTAATTGCTACTGTACATCTTGATATACATAGTAAATCATCATTTTCATCAATAATACGAACATCCCAAACCATTGTCGATTGTCCTCTATGTATCGGTGTTCCGATCGCTGTTACAATTCCATCTTTCTTTGAGCGAATGTGGTTTGCATTAATTTCTAATCCGAAACAAATACATTTTTCTTGATCAATTAAATTGTATGAACCAACACTTGCCACTGTTTCTGCTAATGCAACCGATGCACCGCCATGTAAAAATCCAAATGGCTGATGCGTACGCTCATCAACAGGCATCGTAGCAACCACCTTATCTTCTGTCATCTCTAACAACTCAATTCCAAGTGAATCCATTAAAGTTTTTGCCATATCGCTTCCTCCTTCTCTTGCTTTAATTAAATGTATAATTTTACCTATTTATTTTCAAACTACTTATAACACTTATATAAGGAGGCTTCACCTAAATGAAACAGAAATTTTGTATATTACTGCTTATGTTCTCCTTGCTGACTATTGTACCAAATTGTGCAATAACAGCCAAAGCATCTAACCTGACAATCGATGTTAAGACTGTAACGCAAAAAGGTAAGAAACCTTATATAGAATATCAAATAAATAGGCCTTCTTTTCACAACTTTTCTGACTCTACATTTCAAAATAAGCTCAATTTATACTACAAAAAATCCACTGACAAATTTAAAAACAAATTAGAAAAAGAAGCAAAAAAATACTATAAAGAGACAGAAGGATCTAGTACACCATTTCATCCGTACGTAGCAAATGTTGATTATAAAGTCTCTTTAAACAAACCACCTTTTCTTAGCCTATATGTGAATTACTATCAATATACTGGCGGAGCACACGGTCTTTATACGTGGAAGGCAAATACATTTGATTTAAAAGAAAAAAAGCTACTGCACTTAGACGATTTATTTCAACAAAAAGATAAATATAAAGATGTAATCCGTGCAGAGATTGTAAGACAAATTAAACAAAATGAAAGTATTTATTTTCCTGATGCAACTGAAAAGGTAATGAGTATGAAAAAGTTTCACTTCTTTTTAGAGCCAGACAATCTCGTCATTTATTTCCCTTTATATGAGATTGCTCCGTATTCAAGTGGAATTCCGCAATTTCGTATTCCATATACGTTGTTAAGAGACTATTTAAAGCCTTCTTATCAAAATATTTTGATTGACAACAAGTAAATATTTTAGCTACGATAATGTTAACCTAAAAACAACAGGAGGTTAACATTATGAGAAGATTACATGTTTTAGATTTAGCATTAGCTGCCATGTTCGTTGCTCTTATGGCCATCGGTGCAAATATTGTATCTTGGGCACCATTCCTTCAAGTAGCAGGTATCCCATTATCTATGCAACCATTTTTCGCAATTTTAGCAGGTCTTCTTCTTGGAAGTAGACTTGGTGCTTTATCCATGACTGTTTATATGCTCGTTGGCGTAGCCGGCGCACCAATCTTCGCTAACTTCAAGGCTGGATTTGGAGCACTTTTAGATCCTACTGGTGGTTTTATTATCGCATTTATTATCGTTGCTTACGTATCGGGGAAACTAGTAGAACAAAAAGAAAGACCAACATTCATTACATTTGCGATTGCCTCTTTCACAGGAATTATTTTAACTTATATAATCGGTACTACTTACATGTACGGGGCAGTCAATCTCTTTATGGGCGGTAATATGAGCTATAAAGCTGCTTGGATGATTATGATGTGGTTTGCAGTAAAAGATATTGTATTTACAATTATCGGTGCTATTATCGCCCCTCGCATATACTATGCTGTGCGTCGTTCTGCTTATCAGCATTCTCATTCGACGATTTCATAATAAAAAAGAGTTATTGCAGCTTGCTGCAATAACTCTTTTTTTATATTAAGACTCTTGATTCACTTGTTCTTCTAAAATTTTCTTCATCATTACAACCATGTCATCACGTAATTCTGGGTGTTGCAGGGCCATTTCAATTGTCGTTTGAACGAATCCTAGCTTTTCACCTACGTCGTAGCGCTTTCCTTCGAAATCGTAAGCAAATACACGTTGGATTTCATTTAAGCTTTGGATTGCATCTGTTAACTGAATTTCACCACCAGCACCGACATGTTGCTGCTCTAAGAACATAAAGATTTCAGGCGTTAAAATGTAACGGCCCATAATCGCTAAGTTTGAAGGTGCTGTACCTTGTGCTGGTTTCTCAACGAAATTGCGAACTTGGTAACGACGACCTTCTTGTTCTAATGGATCAATAATTCCGTAGCGGTGTGTTTCATTTTCTGGAACCGTTTGTACACCAATAACAGAAGAAAGCGTTTTATCATATTCTTCGATTAATTGACGTAAGCATGGTTTTTCAGCTTGAACGATATCATCGCCTAATAAAACAGCAAATGGCTCATCACCGATGAATTTACGTGCACACCAAACAGCGTGTCCTAATCCTCTTGGTTCTTTTTGACGAATATAATGAATATCTACCATTTTTGAAGAAGCCTGTACTTTTTCAAGTAACTCATACTTTTTCTTTTCTAATAAGTTTTGCTCTAACTCAAATGCATTATCAAAATGATCTTCAATAGAGCGCTTTGTTTTACCAGTAACGATAATAATATCTTCGATTCCTGATTGTATTGCTTCTTCTACGATGTATTGGATAGTTGGTTTATCTACTATCGGCAACATTTCTTTCGGCATTGCTTTTGTTGCTGGTAAAAAACGTGTTCCCAATCCAGCTGCTGGGATTATGGCTTTTCTTACTTTTTTCATCACAAAATACCCTCTCTTCTGTCAGAATCAATAACGATCATTTCCTTACATAAAACAAAAGGGAGATTTCGCTCCCTTTTGTTCCCTACTACTTAAAATTACTTTATATTATAAACGATTCATAATATCTTCTTTAATAGTAAGTAACTTTTGTTCACTATTTTGTAAAGAACTATCTTTTACACCAAAGTAGAACTTAATCTTCGGTTCAGTTCCAGATGGACGTAGGCAGAACCATGAACCATCCTCTAATTGATATTTTAACACATTTGATTTCGGTAAGTGAATCTCTTCTTTATGTCCATCTTGTAAAGATGTAACAATGCTTGCTTTATAGTCTTCAACTGCTACGACTGTTAAGCCCGCTACTTCTTTCGGAGGATTCTCACGGAACGTCGCCATCATCTCTTGGATTTGTTCCGCTCCATCTTTTCCTTTTAACGTTAACGATACAAGGTCTTCACGGAAGAATCCGTATTTCTCAAATACTTCTAATAGACCATCATATAACGTTTTCCCTTGTGATTTGTAGTATGCAGCTACTTCACATGCAAATAGGACAGATTGTACTGCATCTTTATCACGGCAGAATGGACGGATTAAATAACCATAGCTTTCCTCATAACCGAATTGGAATTCGTATTGTCCGCTTTCTTCATACTGTCTAATTTTCTCACCGATAAATTTAAATCCAGTTAACGTATCAATTGTATCTAAACCGTATGCTTTTGCAATTGTACGACCAATTTCAGACGTTACAATTGTTTTTAATACGACACCGTTCTCTGGAAGCGTTCCGTTTTCTTTCTTTTGAGATAGTAAGTAATCAAGCATTAATGCACCTGTTTGGTTACCTGTTAATACTTGGAACTCACCATTATGATTACGAACTGCTACACCAAGGCGATCTGCGTCAGGATCAGTTGCGATTAATACATCTGCGCCTACCTTTTCACCGTCACGAATTGCATACTCAAACGCTGCGTGCTCTTCTGGGTTCGGTGATTTTACTGTAGAGAAGTTTGGATCTGGTAACTCTTGCTCTTTTACAACTGTTACATCTGTAAATCCAACTTCTTTTAAACCACGGCGTACAGAAATATTTGATGTTCCGTGTAATGGTGTAAAGACGATTTTTAAGTCTTTACCAACCTTTTGTACCATTTCTTTATTAATGATAACATTGTTCAATTCTGCAGCATATGCATCATCTACTTCTTGTCCAATAATATGTAATAAACCGTCAGCTTTTAATTGCTCTACATCAGCGACTTCAACTGTTAATTCATCTTCTACTGCGTTTACGTAGCTAATTAACTCATCTGCCTCTTTTGGAGGCAACTGTCCACCATCTTCACCGTATACTTTATATCCGTTATATTCAGGCGGATTATGGCTTGCCGTAAGAACGATTCCACTTACTGTATGTAAATGACGAACTGCGAAAGAAAGCACTGGCGTTGGACGTAAGCTTTCAAACACATATGTTGTGATACCGCGTGCGCCAAGTGTTGCAGCGACCTCCATTGCGAATTCAGGCGATTTATGTCGAGAATCATAGGCTACAACAACACCTCGTTTTTTCGCTTCCTCACCTAACTTTTCAATAAAGCTTGCTAATCCTTTTGTTGCTTTACGAACTGTATATACGTTTAAACGGTTCGTACCAGCACCAAGTTCACCACGCATACCACCTGTGCCAAACTCTAGATTTTTATAAAAACTATCCTCGATTTTCTTCTCATCTTGCTTCATATTTTCTAGCTGTTCTTTTAATTCTGCATCTAATTGTGCGTAAGAAAGCCAGCGACTAAATTCTTGTTTCCAATTCATTCTTCTCTCTCCTCCCGCTTGTCATATCTTTATTATATGAAAAAAATATGCTGTATCTCAATATTTTATAAAATCTAGCAGGATTTTACTAGGAATATTTGTATACACTATTGTTAAATACTCCACTAAAGGGAATGAGGATTATGCAAGAATGGGGCTTGTCAGAAGAGCTCAAAATACAAACAAAGCAAATGATTGAAATTGCTGAAAGAGAACTATCGATTATGAGAAACGCAATCGATAAAGAAGATGAATGTATTTTATGCAAAATGGAAGATATTCATCATATGTTGGCAAATGTACAAACATTGGCAGCTACATACTATATTCAGGCATATTTATCACCTTATACGGAAAGTTCATCTTTTATTACGACAGCTATCCAACATTTAAGCGCTAGAAAACATGGTGCTCTTATCGTTGTGGAACGAAATGAAACGCTTGAAGCTTTCATTCAAACTGGAACGACATTAAACGCTCATTTAACTGCGCCATTACTCGAATCAATATTTTACCCAGGTAACCCTCTTCATGACGGTGCCGTTCTCGTAAAAAATAATCATATAGTCTCAGCTGCTAATATTCTTCCTTTAACGAAAAGTACAGAAGTTGATTCTGAGCTAGGAACGCGTCACAGAGCTGCAATAGGCTTATCAGAAAAGAGTGATGCACTTATATTAGTTGTCTCTGAAGAAACGGGCCGTACTTCTTTTGCTTTAAATGGGATTTTGTATACAATTTCTTTATAAAGTGAAACTTTAATCAGCCCTCACCAATTGAGCGTTTACGGGCAACCCCACCTCACTTCTTTGCTTCCACTAAATTTTGAGGTTAGGGTCTTACTGTCCGGCAAATAGCGGGATAAACAAACCTATAAAAAAGAAGACTGTTCCAAAATATTGGAACAGTCTTCACTTATACTCTTATTCTTCTCCGAAACGCTCCACAAGTGTTGCAAGTGTACGTACCATTGCACCAGTTGCTCCAGTTGGACCTAAGTCGTGCGCGCCTTTTGTTTCTGATGTTCCAGCGATATCTAAGTGTACCCACGGTGTATCTTCAGCGAATTCGCCTAGGAATGTACCTGCCATAACCGCATGTCCTTCACGGCCTGGTGAGTTATTTAAATCAGCAAACTTACTGTTTCTCACACGTTCTTTATCACGATCAAAAATCGGTAGTTGCCAAATTGGTTCATCTGTTTCCATAGAAGCCTCTAGTACTTGCTCAAACAACTCTTCATTATTTGTCATTGCGCCTGTCGTATGGTTTCCAAGTGCAACAATTACACCGCCTGTTAATGTTGCAACATCAACAAGGTAGTTTGCGCCAAGTTTTTTCGCATACGTAATACCATCAGCTAAAGCTAGACGACCTTCTGCATCCGTATTTAATACTTCAATTGTTTTTCCACTCATAGATGTGATTACATCGTCTGGCTTAAATGCCGTACCACTTACAACGTTATCAGTTGAAGGAATAACAGCGATCACATTTTGTTCTGGACGCAGTTCTCCGATAATTTCCATCGCACCTAATACAGCAGCTGCACCGCCCATATCACCTTTCATACCAACCATGCCTTCACGTGGTTTTAAAGAATAACCACCTGTATCGTATGTAATACCTTTTCCAACGAATCCAATGACATCTGTCCACTCTTCTTTTCCTTTATAAATAAGAGCAATCATTTTGGGTGGCTCTGTACTACCTTGGTTTACTGCAAGTAACGCACCCATACCAAGATCTTCCATCTCTTCTTTTTCAAGAACTTTATAGTCCATATCATACTTCTCCGCTAACTCAACAGCATACTCAGCAAGCTTTGTCGCTGTTAATACGTTTGGCGGCATATTTACAAGTGTACGAGCTGAATTTGTTGCACGTCCATGTACGTAGCCAACTGTTAATGCGGCTTCAATTTCTTGTGCATCTTCCGCTGTAATAGCCGTGAACTTCTCTAACTCTACACGATCCTTTTTATCTGATTTATACGTTTGTAATTCATATGTACCAAGGCCTTGTACCTCTGCTGCAATATGAGCGACATCAATCGCGTCTAATTTCTCTGTTACGAAAGAATCAAGTAAGATTGCTGCATCTTGTACTTTTGCTGCTTGTAGTGTTTTAAACGTTTTTCCAAGAGCCACACGTAACGTTTCTGTCGTATAAGACTCTTTCTTGCCTAAACCAACAAAGTAATACCGTTTCACATTTGTTTTTCCTAAGCTATGTACTTTCGAAATGGCCTTTTTCTTCGTAGATAATTCTTTCTCTTCTAGTAAAACTTGTAATTGTCCTTCAAACGCTTTGTCCAGTTCTTGTACAAAACTACTCATTTTCTCTTCTTCAAATAAAGCGACAATTACTGCTTCGTGACCTGCTAATTCTTTTTGTACTTGAAACATGTTCAGACCCCCTAAATTTCTCTACCACCATTATAACTTTATTTTCGATAAAATGCGACAATTCTAACTACAGTTATATGACGTGTAAAATCTCCTCTATTATGAAATAAGCCAAGAAAAAAAGTCTAGCGTAATTACGACTAGACTATCTTTGCTTTAAATATTGACCACGAAACACTTGCATCGTTTCGTCTTGATTTAACATCGTTAACTCTTCTTCTGTAAACTTACCTTTTCCTACTTTTACTACATACACATTTACTTTTTTCTTACCCCATTGGCTATAAACATCTTTTACCGTATCATAATATAAATCAAGACGGTTTCCTTTTATTGCTCCGCCCTTATCAGCTACTACACCATACCCGTAACCTGGCACGAAGAGAATCGTTCCAATCGGGAATACGCGTAAGTCCGCAGCAATTGTGGAATATAAATCCCTTTTCACTTTAACACCTGAATATGTAATACCATACTCTGGATGCCCTGGCCTCTTACCTGTTGACTCAATCCCCGATGTATAACCTGTTGCAGTCATTTCAATTGAACGATATTTAGACCAGTCGTTTGCCTGCTCTAAAGCATTTATCACTTCTTTACTCGGAGCAACATTTCTCTTAACTTCTGCTGCATGTACTTCTTTTGCACTCATTCCTTCATATGTCTTTACAATCTCTAATAAAGAAACTCCAGTGAAAGCCTTCCATGTTACGCATAATGCAAATGCAAGTAAACAAGTCATCATAATGCGAATACAATATCGTTTTAACATTTTTATATTCCACACTCCTTCATCGTTAATCATTCCCTATACGATGAAGGAATATGCAAAAAATAATCTCCAACTTAGTTGGAGATTAAAACATTTGATATCCGCTTTTCCGAAGTTTCTTGATCACGACTCCTGCTAAAGCAGCCCCTACTAATCCAGTAGATAGAATAAACACGTCTGCTTGTCCTAAGTGCGATACACTTGTCCCAAATGAAGAAAATGTTTCTTTCGGTTTTGAAAAATAATCCCACATACTCGCTTTATTAATAATAAGCATACAAACAATCGGATACACAATAACCATTACCCAAGTAGCTCGCAAAATCATGTTGAGTAAAAATCCAATTCCAAAGAACAAAATAAAAAATAGCATCATTGAAATAAGTAGTACCGGTATACTCACTCTTTCTCCCTCTCCTTCGCACGTGCCGTAAATACGTGATAGGCTGTATAACCAAATGGTTCTCCTGGATTTAATGTTTTGTCCACTTCAAGATGTAGTTCTGATCTTCCTTCTAACAAATATTTAATAAGTACAGACGTATTCGGATCGTCCGCAATCTTATCTGGATGTAAGAACGCCACTTCAGACAATTCTTTCTCCTGTACAATAATATTTTCTCCTTCAGGCTCCAAAAGGAAAATAATCATATTATCACTAATTTCATCACGAATAACACCCGATCGAACACCAATGATCCCCTTCACATGAGCGACAATGCCTGTCTCTTCTAACACTTCGCGTTTCACAGCTTCATCAACTGTCTCACCTTCATTTACAAAACCAGCCGGTAAAGACCATTTCCCTTTTAATCCACTGTATTTCTTCTTAACGAATAGCCACCTGCCATCTTTTGTAGCTACTAAGCCACTAACAGCTAACCATACTTTCCCGCGCTTCCCCATGATGCATCCTCCTCCATCCGAACGGACAGAATATTCTTTCTTTTCTATATATTATACTATACTTTTTAATTCGTTGTGAAATTTCCTTTTTTCAAAAAGTGAAAAAACCCATTTTGTCGATATACTGTTAACAAAAAAATATCAAGATGCAGAAATGTAATTATGAAGAAAATAAAACATTGGATTCATCCATTTCATGATAAGGAAATGTTCAAATAAAACATTTCTCCCATCTTTCTATTGTTATATCGAAAACATGTATTATATGAAAAAAAGCAGAAACGGCGCTTAGCCGTTTCTGCTTTTTCTACTATATATTAAAAGAACTTTAATTTACCTTTTTTAAGAACTAATAAAGGTCCACCTAATAAGAATAAGTAGCGGTTATCGATTACTTTCTTCATGAAGGAAGCTTTCCAACCTGTTAACTTTTTACCCATAACAACGCCCATTGCATCGTCATGACCTAAAGAACATACAGATCCTTTATTATCGAATGCGAATTTTTTCATTTCGCCCTTGCCACGAACTAATACAGTTAAGTTGTGTGCAATATTGTAACCTTGTTGAATTGCAATTTGTGCTGTTGGTGGGTAAGGACGGTTAATTTCTTCGTTAATGATTAACGCTGCATCACCAACCATGAATACCTCTTCGTATCCTGGAGCGTGCATGTACTCATCAACTTTTACACGTCCGCGCATTGCTTCAAAGCCAGACTCTTCCACAATACCATTACCACGAACACCTGCAGCCCAAACTACTGTTTCAGACTTAATTAATTCAGTATCATCACCATTTGCAACAATAATACCTTCTTCAGTTGCTTCTTTAATTGCTGTACCGATGCGGAATTCTACGCCTTTTTTCTCAAGTTGTTTTACAGCATATTCTACTAATGCTGGATCGAAACCTGGAAGTGCTGTTGGAGCAGCTTCTACACAGATGATACGTGCTTTTTCACGTGGTACATTGTACTGTTTGCAAAGTTCAGGAACACGGTTTGCAAGCTCACCTACGTACTCGATACCAGTAAATCCAGCACCACCAACAACGATTGTTACTAACTCATCGCGCTTTTCAGCTGCATATTTAGCGAAACTAGCTTCCATATGCTCACGAATTTCACGAGTTGCATTAATGTTAGCGATTGAGAATGCATGCTCTTTTAATCCTGTAATTCCGAATGTTTCTGATTCGAAACCAAGACCGATTACTAAGTAGTCATACTCTAACTCGCCGTCTTTTAAGATAATACGTTTTTCAGCAGCTTTAATTTCTACTACTGTGTCTTGTACAAAGTTCACTTTATTTGTATCAATAACGTCTTGAATATCTAGACAGATTTTTTCATCTTGTAATGTACCAGCTGCGCTCTCGTGTAACCAAGTCGCTTGGTAGTGATAGCTGTTGTTGTTTACTAACGTAATTTCAGCTTCATTTACAGATAATGCTTTTTGCAGACGAACAGTCGTAATCATCCCGCCATAACCTGCACCTAAAACTACGATTTTTGGAGTCTTCACCAAATCACAACCCTTTTCTTTATATAATAGTAATGAGAAATAATACCAAGTACTAAAAACTCTATTTGTCAAGAATGTGGAATTTATCACATTCTATATCATAACAAAACGCAGTCAAAAAATCGTACGAATTTTGTCATAGAAATTTAACATAATACTTCCCTATATTAGTCGGTTTTATTCCAGAATTCAAGCTTCTGGAGAATTATCAATATTTTAAAATAACATAGCGTTTTCAAGGGTTTTTCAGCCTTTTTTTCATGTATTTTCCTTTCTGTATATTTTATACAATACAAAAAGCATCTATGCGAAAACTTACACACAATTCAGTCGTTTTCAGAAGTATTATGAACTCAAATATGCTATCATTTATTTGAAAGTGTCATCATTTGCAGGATTTTCGTGTACATATGAACAATATATGAAATCAATATCAAAATTCCATCTATAGGGGGAATGAAAGTGGCAGAAAATCAAAAAGTTTACGACATAACAATTATTGGTGGTGGTCCAACAGGACTATTCACAGCATTTTATGGCGGGATGAGACAAGCAAGTGTAAAAATCATTGAAAGCTTACCTCAACTTGGAGGACAATTATCCGCACTCTACCCTGAAAAATACATTTATGATGTAGCTGGATTTCCAAAAGTGCGCGCACAAGAATTAGTTGATAACTTAAAAGAGCAAATGAAGAAATTTGATCCAACCATTTGCTTAGAAGAAGCTGTTGATACGCTTGAAAAACAAGCTGATGGTATATTTAAACTTGTTACGAATAAACAAACTCACTATTCTAAATCAGTCATTATTACTGCCGGCAATGGTGCTTTCCAACCACGCCGCTTAGAATTAGAAGGTACAGCAAAATACGAAAAGAAAAACTTACATTATTTCGTTGATGATATGAATAAATTTGCTGGCAAGCGCGTCGTAGTATTTGGCGGTGGCGACTCAGCAGTAGACTGGACGATGATGTTAGAACCGATTGCTGACAAAGTTACAATCGTTCATCGCCGTGATAAATTCCGCGCACATGAACATAGCGTCGAAAACTTAATGAATTCTCGTGCAGAAGTAAGTACACCGTATGTTCCAGTTGAACTCATTGGTGATGACAAAATTGAACAAGTCGTTCTTCAGCACGTAAAAACTGAAGAAAAAGTTATCATCGATGTTGATGATGTAATTGTAAACTACGGCTTCGTTTCCTCTCTTGGCCCAATTAAAAACTGGGGCTTAGATATACAAAAAAATAGCATCCTTGTGAATTCAAAAATGGAAACAAATATTCCTGGCATTTACGCTGCTGGTGACATTTGTACATATGAAGGAAAAGTAAAACTTATCGCTTGTGGATTTGGCGAAGCACCGACAGCAGTAAACAATGCAAAAGCTTACTTCGATCCAAATGCAAAACTTCAACCAATGCATAGCTCAAGCATGTTTTAATATGTAAAAATAAAAGCTCCTTCCATACGCGGAAGGAGCTTTTATTTTATATACCACGAAAGCACACTGAATTCGATAAACTATCGAACTCAGTGTGCTTTTCGTCTACAAAAATTATTGTTTTCTTCTTCTACCTAATACGAATAATACTCCGCCAACTAAGAATGAAATTCCCGCACCAACTGACATCATCCATGGATGTGCTGCCCCTGTTTTCGGTAATTCTTTTTCTACTTTTACTTGCGGGTCTTTATTTAACTTTTCCAGTCTTACTTCCGGTTTCTTCAGATCTTTCGGGTCTTCCGGTTTCACTTCTGGCTCCTTCGGCTCTTTCGG
>NZ_FOST01000004.1:29950-299517 GCF_900114335.1 Bacillus sp. 5mfcol3.1
TCCTTCGGTTCTTTCGGATCCTCTGGTTTCACTTCTGGCTCCTTCGGTTCTTTCGGATCCTCCGGTTTCACTTCTGGTTCTTTCGGATCTTCCGGTATCTTAAAATCTTCTTTTGTTTTCGGTAAAATTGTAACTGTAGGCTCAAGTGGTGTATTTATTCTATCGTCCACTATCGCTCTATTTGTTATCCCTTTACTTGGTGCTGCTTTTACCTTCGCTTTAAAAATAATACTACGTTCTTTCGTATCTGTAATTTCTAGATACTTCGCTATTACTTTTCCAAACTCCATTTTTAACTCTACTGGATTTGGTTCAGCCCCTTCAAATCGAATACTATCTTGCACGTACTCTAAACCGGCTGGAATTTCATCTTCTATCTTTACCTCAGCTAATTTTCCGTTTTCTACCGTATTTTCAAAGCTAATTCGGTATTCGATTTCTTCTCCTAGCTTCGGTTCTTTATTACTTACTGTCTTCGTTGCTTTTACCTTACCATCTTTATATTCTGGCTTTATTGTCGCTGTCGGTTCCATAACTGGATGATTTGGATCATCTACGTGAATAATCGCTTTATTTGTTATTTCCTCTCCAACTTTTACTGATTCTTTTACCTTTACTTTAAAGATGATACTTCTTTCTTTCGTATCCGTAATTTCTGGATACTTTACTGTTACTTTTCCATTCTCAACTTTAAGTTCTGTTGGTACAGGCTTATCACCTACAGCCTTCAGACTATCTTTCACATACTCTAAACCAGACGGAATTTCATCTTCAATCTTTACATCAACTAACTTCCCGCCATCTACTATGCCGTTAAAAGTAATTCGATATTCGATTTCTTCCCCTAGCTTTGGTTCATGATTACTTACTTCTTTCCTTGCCTCTAGTTTCCCATCTTTATATTGCGGTGTAATTGGTACAAGTGACTCAACCGGTGGATTTGTCGGATTATTATCATCCACAACCGCCTTGTTTATAATTTCTTTTCCTACTTGTACCGTTTCTTGTACTTTCGCTTTAAAGATGATACTTCTTTTTTTCGTATCCGTAATTTCTGGATACTTTGCTGTTACTTTTCCATTCTCAACTTTAAGTTCTACTGGATTTGGTTCCGGCCCATCAGACTTTATACTATCCTGTACGTATTCTAAACCGGCTGGAATTTCATCTTCTACCTTTACCTCAGTTAGTTTTCCGTTCTCTACCGTATTTTCAAAGCTAATTCGATATTCTACTTCTTCTCCTAACTTCGGTTCATGATTACTTACTGTTTTTTCTGCTTGTAATGCACCATCTTTATGTTGAGGCTGTATAGCGACATTCGGTTTCTCTGGTGGGTTTATTGTATCTTCCACAACCGCCGTATTCACAATCGCTTCGCCAATTTTAGCTTTATCTTTCACTTTTACTTTAAAGACGATGCTTCTTTCTTTCATGTCCGTAATTTCTGGATATTCTGCGAGTACTGTGCTGTTTTTCACTTTCACATACAACGGTTTCGGATTCTCTCCCTCGGCTCTTTCACTACCTTCTACAAACTCTAAGCCAGTTGGTAATTCATCCTTAATCTTCACCTTCGCTACTTTTCCGTGCTCAACTACGTTACGGAACGTAATTCGATACTCTACTTCTTCTCCTAATTTTGGAGCTGGGTTATTTACTGTTTTCTCAGCTTTTAGTTTTCCGTCCTTATACTCCGGTGTAATAATCGCTTCTGGTTTTTGCGGAGGATTCTTCGGATTATCATCATCCACAATTGCCGTATTCACGATTTTCTTCCCGACTTTTACTGCTTCTGTTACTTTTACCTTAAAGATAATGCTACGCTCAGCTGTATCAGTAATATTTTCATACTTCGCTGTGATTTTTCCAGCTTCTTCTTTTAGCTCTACTGGATTTGGTTCATTACCTTCTGCTTTTAAACTATCCTTCACATACTCTAATCCATTTGGTAGTTGATCCTCAATTTTCACTTCTGCTAGTTTTCCGTTTTCTACCGTATTATTAAAACTAATTCGGTACTCTACTTCTTCTCCTAGCTTTGGATCTTTTTTACTTACCTTTTTATTAGCTTTAAATTTACCATCTTTATGCTGCGGTGTAATATCTACTTCCGGTCGCTCTGGTGGATTTTTTGTATCATCAATAATTGCTTTATTTACAATTGCCTTGTCCACTTCAACGGAATCTTTCACCTTCACTTTAAAGATAATACTTCTTTCTTTCATGTCAGTGATATTTTCATACTTCGCACTAACCTTACCAGCTTCTTCTTTCAACTCTACTGGGGCTGGCTTATCACCTTCTGCTTTTAGACTATTTTTCACATACTCTAAACCAGACGGAATTTCATCCTCAATTTTCACTTCTGCCAGCTGTCCATCTTTCACCGTATTATTAAATGAAATTCGGTATTCGATTTCCTCACCTAGCTTCGGTTTATGATTATTCACCTTTTTATGAGCAGCAATTTTACCGTCTTTATATTGCGGTGTAATTTTCGCTGTCGGTTCAGTTATAGGATGGTTCGGATCATCAACGTGGATAATCGCTTTATTTGTAATGTCCTTACCTATTGTAACCGAATCTTTCACCTTCACTTTAAAGACGATACTTCTTTCTTTCGTATCCATAATCTCTGAATACTTTGCCATTACCTTACCATTTTCTACTTTCAACTCCACTGGTTTTGGCTCTTCACCTTCAGCCTTTTCGCTTCCTTCTACAAACTCTAATCCAGCTGGAATTTTATCTTCTATCTTTACCTCTACTAGTTTTCCATCTTTCACCGTATTATTAAAAATAATTCGATATTCGATTTCCTCACCTAACTTCGGTTCACGATTACTTACTTCTTTTCTTGCCTCAATTTTTCCATCTTTATATTGTGGTGTAATCGGTACATAAGGCTCTTCTGGTAGATTCTTTGTATCATCTACAATTGCCTCATTTACGATTTCTTCTCCCACTTTTGCGCTTTCTTTTACCTTCGCTTTAAAGACAATACTTCTTTCCTCTGTATCTGTAATTTCTGGATACTTTGCCATTACTTTATTATTTTTCACCTGTAGCTCTACTGGTTTCGGTTTAGAACCTTCTGCTGTGATGCTGCCTTCTACATACTCTAAACCATTTGGTAAGGCATCCTTTATATTTACCTCTGCTAGTTTCCCGTTTTCTATCGTATTTTTAAAACTAATTCGATATTCTACTTCTTCTCCTAGTTTCGGTTTATGATTATTGGCTACTTTCTGCGCAGCAATTTTACCATCTTTATATTGCGGAGTAATTTCCACACGAGGCTCTTCTGGCTCATTTTTTGTATCTACTACGATTGCTTTATTAACAATCTCCTTGCCTATTTCTGCCTCTTCTTTTACTTTCACTTTAAAAATAATACTTCTTTCTTTTGTATCCGCAATTTCTAGATACTTTGCCATTACCTTGCCGTTTTCAAATTTTAATTCTACCGGACTAGGCTTAAATCCTTCTGCTTGTAAACTGTTCTCTACAAACTCTAATCCAGCTGGAATTTCATCTTCTACTTTAACCTCTACTAGTTTTCCGTTTTCTACCGTGTTTTTAAAACTAATTCGGTATTCTACTTCTTCTCCTAATTTCGGTTTTTTATTGTTTACAAATTTCTCTGCTTTAAGCTTACCGTCTTTATATTCTGGCGTAATTGTTACTTCTGAAGTTGTTGGATCTTTTGTATCATCAACAACTACTTTATTGACAATGCCTTCACCAACCTTAAATTCTTCTTTTACTTTCGCTTTAAAGACGATACTTCTTTCTTCTGTATCCGTAATTTCTGGATATTTTGCGATTACTTTTCCATCTTTCACTTTCAGTTCTACCGGATCTGGCTTAGAACCTTCTGCTCGTAAACTATCTTTCACATACTCTAATCCATTTGGTAAATCGTCTTCTATTTTTAACTCTGCTAGCTTTCCGTTTTCTACCGTATTTTTAAAGCTAATTCGGTATTCCACTTCTTCTCCTAACTTCGGCGTTTCATTATTTACCGTCTTCTTCGCTTCCACTTTTCCGTCTTTATGCTGTGGAGTAATTTCTGCCGTCGGTGTTTCTGGCTCATTTTTCGTATCATCAATAATTGCTTTATTGACGATTTTTTTACCGACTTTCACTTCTTCTTTTATTTTCACTTTAAAAGTGATACTTCTTTCTTCTGTATCCGTAATCTCTGGATACTTCGCCATTACCTTACCATTTTCCACTTTCAATTCTACTGGATCCGGCTTAGAACCTTCTGCTTTCACACTGTTTTCTACGTACTCTAAACCTTCGGGTAAAGTATCTTCTATTTTCACCTCTGCTAGTTTTCCGTCTTCTACCGTGTTTTTAAAACTAATTCGGTATTCTACTTCTTCTCCTAACTTCGGCGTTTCATTATTTACCGTCTTCTTCGCTTTCACTTTTCCGTCTTTATGTTGCGGAATAATTTCTGCTGTCGGTGTTTCTGGCGGATGTTTCGTATCGCTCACAATCGCTTCATTAACAATCCAATCGCTCACTTTACCTTTTACTTTCACTTTAAAGGTAATACTTCTCTCTTTTGTATCTGTAATCTCAGGATACTTCGCCATTACCTTACCGTTTTCAAATTTCAATTCCACTGGAGCTGGCTTAGCACCTACTGCTTTTACACTATCTTTCACATACTCTAATCCATTTGGTAAATCATCTTCTATCTTTACCTCTGTTAGCTTTCCATGTTCTACCGTATTTTTAAAGCTGATTCGGTATTCCACTTCTTCTCCTAACTTCGGCGTTTCATTATTTACCATCTTTTTCGCTTCAAGTTTTCCATCTTTATACTGAGGAATAATTTCCGCAGTCGGATTAACTGGCTTATTTTGCGAATCATCAATAGTTGCTTTATTAATGATTTTTTTACCGACTGTTACTTCTTCTTTTACTTTCACTTTAAAGGAAATGCTTCGCTCTTTTGTATCCGTAATCTCTGGATATTTTGCGATTACCTTACCATTTTCTACTTTTAACTCTACTGGATTTGGTTCAGCACCTTCAGCTCTCTCACTACCTTGAACAAATTCTAAGTTAGCTGGAATTTCATCTTCTATTGTAACTGCATCTAGTTTTCCGTTTTCCACCGTATTTTTGAAGCTAATTTGATATTCAACTTCTTCTCCTAGCTTCGGCTTTTTATTTGTTGCTTTTTTCTTTGCAGCAATTTTACCGGCCTTATGGTGTGGTGTAATCTTCTCCTCTAAATCCTTTGGTGGATTTGTTTTATCACTAACGGTTGCTTTATTAACAATTTCTTCACCAATTTTTGCAGTTTCTTTTACTTTTGTTTTAAAGACGATACTTCTTTCTTCCATATCCATAATTTCTGGATACTTTGCCATTACTTTGCCATTTTCAAACTTCAGCTCTACTGGCTCTGGTTTTGCACCTTCTGCTTTCAAGCTATCTTTCACGTATTCAAGATTACTTGGTAATTCGTCTTCAATTGTCAATACATCTAGACGTCCATCTTTTGTCTTATTTTTAAATGTAATACGATACTCTACCTCGTCACCTAGCTTCGGTGTTTTATTAGAAGCTATTTTTCTTGCTTCTATTTCTCCCGGAACTTCTTTCGGAAGCGTAACCGTAACATTTGCATCATCTGTAGTTTCATAATTTACCTCGGTACTATCTTTTCCCTTTACAGCAACGATATTTTTTATTGTTGTATCTGATTGTACAGAAGCTTTCACTTTTACTTTGAATGTAATAATGGCACTTTCACCAGGCTTTAAAACACCGCCGTCTTTAGCATTAGCACCTTCACCAACACGGAAATCAATTTGATTATTTACAAACTCCGCTTCATCATCGCTTGCATTATCTGTTTTATTTCCTTTATTACTTCCAGAAATATATTGTATAGATCCCGGAACATACTCTAAACGATCATCTAATTTATCAAAACCTTTTACATTAGATACAGGTGCTTGGTTATTTTTCGTATCATTCTTCACTTCAATTTGATACGTAAACTCTTCACCAGCTTTAATTTCCTTAACTTCTTTACCGGCACTATCTAATGCCTTTTTATCAACTTGTAAGTTTGGAGCATTATGTTCTGTAACGAATGTAGCGTTATTTAATACGTAAATATCACCACCGCCACCATTTGCTCTAAAACGCATTTTTGCTTCTTTTAAATCATTTTTTACTTGAGTAGGTCCTTCAAGATGATACGTATGAATGTCAGTACTGAATGAATTTGTCCAATCCGGGTTATATCCTGGATATTTTTTTGTAACAAACTCGTTAGTACCGTCTACTTGTACTTCTGTCATAGACGAATCATTCGCATCATTGTCTTTACCGTTAATATTTTTTATCTTTATATATCCAGCACCAAAATCATATTCTCCATAATCATATGCATATCCATCTTTCTCAGCTGGGTCACCTTGCGATGAAAAATAACTAAATTTCGCCTTAAAAGCACCTTCTTTTGGTGTGTTTATTTTATTAACACTAATATCTGTCCAGGCTGTACTTTTTTGAGAGACTAGCCCTTCCCAAATCTTCATGTCTTTTACTGTTTCTTTATAGTTTTCATAAACTAATATAAGATTCCAGTTACCCCAGTAATAGCCGCCACCTGTTACATCTTTAATTTGTGGCACATTTGCAACTGTCAACGTTTGTGAAATCCCTTGCTGTGCAATTACATTTGTTACATCTGCATACGCAACATATCCTGCGCCACTACCTGAGTAATTAGAAATATAAGGTAGGTAATCCGCTTTTCGTATGCTATCAGCAGTTACATCTGCATATTCTTTATTTCCCATTTTCATTTTGACTGGTTGCCTTACTTGATCCTCGGTAACCTTTCTATCAGCAATATTTCCTGGTAACCCCATTGCTGCTGTCCAGAATAAGTAAGCCTTTTTCACTTTACTTCCGGCAGGAATGTTAGGAAATGCACCTGTTGACGAATTAAAAGTACTATCATCGTTATCAACGTCCACAGTCATTTTATTCGTTTTATAACCCATACTTTGTCTGCCATAATGATCAGTCGTCAAACCAAGTGTTACATTACCAGTCTGTACTAAATTACCAGCAGTAATTGTAGAATACAGTGGATCTCCAAATCCTTGCTTATCCCCTGTTTGCATTTGAACCTTCGAAGCATTCTCTGATGCAGCTTGTACTTTTGCATCGCTCTGATTTTCCGCTTCTTTTTCTAGTTTCTTCTCATCTTTATCTACTGGCTGCTTCACTAGTTCCGTGTTCGCTGTAGGTTTATTTTTATCTCCTGCAGATACTTTTAATTTTCCATCCACTTCTTTTGATTTAGCATCAGCTGGTGATCCGATTTCTTTCTTACTACTGTCAGCCTCATCATCGGTATTAGCTTCAACCTTGTCTTCAGAAGGAATCCCTTCAACATCTACAGACATGTTTCCTATTTGTAGTTGATCCTTTTGCACACTAATTTTTTGCTTATACTCTTTATTAAAATGTTGTGCACGACGAGCTTTTATTAACACAGTCATTTTTTCATGTGATTTTAAATCTTTAATTTTAAGATTAGAAGAAAGAACCTTTCCTCCCTTATCTTTTTCCTCTACATAGAAATCCGCTACCTTATTTTCAGGTAACTTCTCTCCGTTTACTTTCACAGATTGCGAAGGGAACGTAATTTCATTTTCATTATTTTGTTTAAGCACCAATTCTTGAATTGGTGTAGCTCCCGTATTTTCAATCGTATATTGAAATACGTGCTCCCTCTCCGCTACTTCTCCCTTATATATTTCAGCATTTACTTGCTCTGCCTTAATTTTCACATCATTTCCTTGTAACTCATCCCAGCTTTTTTTATTTATCTCTGTAGCAAAAGCACTGGGTGAAGGCAATATGATGGATAGGAGAAGTGTGATCATCGTTACGACATTAAAACACTTCAATACTTGCTTCATATTTTCTACCTTTCTCCTTTCTATATACTTGCTATCCGTCTACTTAATTTCGTAGCCGTATACATAGCAATATATATCCACTCGCAACAATCCGACCTATGAAAATGTATCGTTGAAATCCCAATTTCAACAATATAAATCTCATAGAATATTACTATTTTAATTTATCAAAAATAGCATATATATCGGACACTTATACAAACCTTTACCATTTTTAATATAGTAAAAACGTTCTACTGCATAGGCTTATATAACAGTTAAAGGATACATAAAAATCTTAACATACTCCCTAACCTATTCATACATACAATAGAATTTTTACCATTTTTTAGTTATTTCAGTTTGTTGTTTATGATTAAAATTTTCAAAAAACAATAACCGTTACATGTAAAAATATGTTATATCATTAAAGAACGTATGTTCTTATTTTAAAGGAGGAATTTGTAATGATAAACGAACCCATTATCGTAAAAAAAGAAGCTTTCCAAGCAATCGGCGTTTCGGTTACGACAACTAATGAAATAGAGGCATCTCCTGAAGGAAAAATCCCCGGGCTTTGGAACAAATACTTTCAAGAACAAATGATGCATCACATCCCAAATCAACAAACGAAAGAAACATTCGCTTTCTACTCCAACTACGAATCAGATGAAACTGGTACATATACATTTACAATCGGTATGCCCGTTTCTTCATTAGAAGATGTTCCTGAAAATATGACAACTTTAACAATACCTGCCGCTACGTATGCGGTATTTACAACGAGAAAGGGACCAGTTGCTGAAGTCGTTTGCGAAGCTTGGGAATATATTTGGAAATGGTCGAAAGAAAATAAACGTGCCTTCACAACAGACTTTGAACTTTACGCCGAAAGAGCATTAGACCCAAATCATGCACAATTGGATATTTATATTGCGTTAGCCTAAAAAAAGATGCCCATTCGGCA
Organism: Bacillus sp. 5mfcol3.1; assembly: GCF_900114335.1. Taxonomy (NCBI): domain Bacteria; kingdom Bacillati; phylum Bacillota; class Bacilli; order Caryophanales; family Bacillaceae; genus Bacillus; species Bacillus sp. 5mfcol3.1. The sequence continues at coordinate 38,873 of NZ_FOST01000004.1, forward strand.
TCTTTTTTTGTCGTTAAATAGCTACTGGGCAAATCCATTATTATTGTCTACAATGAGAAAGTGCAGTATAGAAATATTAGAAACTGTATAAAGTGAAACTATACTCAGCGGAGGGCATCTCCCATTGAGTATTAGCCCTCACCAATCGGGCGTTTACTGGTTTTTTAGTTTAAATTTGTCACATAGAAAGGAAGCAATATGGAGGAACTACAACAAAATAAAACTGCTTTAGAAGGAAGCGGAAAACCGTTATTAAAAAATACGAATTTCCTTTTTCTTTGGGCAGCTACTCTTTTTTCAAGCTTTGCTTTAGCCTTTTTTACTTTTTCACAAACGTGGTACATAGCAAAAACATTAAACCTTGAAGCTTCACTCGGTGTTGTTTTCGTAGCTCTTAGTGTTCCAAGGCTTATTTTTATGATTATCGGCGGCGCTGTAGCTGATAAATTCCCGAAAAAAAACATTATGTTTTACTCCAATATTATTCGAGCGATTCTTGTCGCAACCATTCTCACATGGTTTATCGTTGGTGATGTAACACTATATACATTTGCTTTATTCGCTTTATTCTTTGGACTTGCTGATGCTTTCTTCTGGTCAGCAGATGGATCTATCTTACCTGAATTGGTAGAAAAAAGCCGGTTAACACAAGCGAATTCACTTACACAAATGACGAACCAAGCATCGGTCATCTTAGGACCTGTACTTGGCGGAATTCTGATCAAATTTACAAACTACGAGACAATATTTTCTATTACAATTTTATTACTGATTGTCGCAGCCATACTCGTTCAAAAAATACAATTTACGATGCCAGAACTAAAAGATACAGATAAAGGTATGTTCACTTCCATTAAAGAAGGAATCTTATATGTAAAGGAATCGCCATTCCTTTCAACTTTCCTTCTTTGTAGCGCCTTTTTAAATTTATTTTTAATTGGTCCGATGCAAGTCGGTTTCCCGCTTTTCGTTAAAAATGTTCTGCACGGTGACTCGCTCCATTTCAGTTACTTAGAAGCATCTGTAGGCGGCGGAATGGCAATAGGCGCTGTCATTGTCGGTTTAAAAAATATTAATCGTAGACGCGGACTATTTTGCATTATCATGATGCTACTGTCTGGTGTATTCTTCTTATCCATCAACTTTAGCACCGTACTTTGGCAAGCATTATTAGCCGGCATGTTTTATGGTATTACAATTGCAATGGCTATCGTTCCGCTTATGGCGATGATTCAATCGACAGTAAAAGAGGAAATGATGGGACGCGTAATGAGCTTACTTATGCTATCATCAATGGGCTTTATCCCGCTCTCTTATGCATTCACATCAATCGCACTTGCAATGGGAATTCCAATCGTAACCGTTATGAAAAGCGGTGCAATTGCTGTTATCGTCTTCGTACTATTTGTAGCGATTCGTGTTCCAGTTGTAAGAAAGTTCGACTAGCTACTTGGAGTCATGTATTATACGCATGGCTCCTTTTTAAATGGATCAAATAACGCTATCCCCTTACTTCTTCTCACAGCTGCTCCCCATTCTAATCCAACCTCTAAAAATAAATCTCGCACTGTACTATATAAAAGTGCCTTCACATTTTTACGGATTTCCCCATATTTATAAGCTCTCACAACACTCTTCACTCGCCAAATGAAATTTCCATACACTTCTTCATCAGCTAATATCTGCTCTAGTAAAACACCTTGCTCTAGTAACCCGCTCTTTTTATACGCAAGCTCGACCTTACTCCAAAATATATTAATTTTCTTCGGATTACTCGTCATCGGTACCAGTGCGTATATAAAAGGCTTCGGTATATCATGACGGCAATACGTCTCATCAAGCTCGTACGTTATTTTTCTTTTCTCTTTTATTTGTGGAATGTTTTTAGAAAGAGTTGTTTCCCTCTCGCTTTTTTGCTCCTTTCCGCTACAGCCAGCTGTATAATCCTCACTTTCACATGCGGACATTTTCATACGGTCATCCATGCGGTCAATTGCAGATATAAGAAAAATATATAAGTTCGCACTATACCCGCCGCGCTTATGTCTTTCTTTTGTTGCAACACGCTTTATAATTCCTAGTTCCTCTAACTTTGCAATTGAACGGCGTACTGTACGAATACTCTTTCCAACATTCTTCGCAATCGTCTCCATTAACGGACAGGCGACTCCTACTGTTTTTTGTTTCTCATTCACCGCATACTTTCCTAAAAAATGAATAATGGTAGCATCCGTTTTATTCAATTGAAATCGATAGCACTTCAAAACTTGTTTTTGATATGCATTAAACTCTTCTTTACTTCGAAATTCACTGTATGGTTTCATTAAATTATATAAGCTTCCCATTTATATCACCTCATTTATAAGTAAGAGGCAGGAAGAGAATCTGGCGTGGAATTTAATATTTTTTTAATGGAGATGAAAATATGATCGTAATTAGCGCTTGTTTAGGTGGTATAGCTTGTCGATATGACGGAAATGACAATCTCGTTTCAAAAATAGAGAAGCTACTACAAAAAGAAGATACAGTCCTCATTTGTCCTGAAGTATTAGGAGGACTGCCAACACCTCGTCCTTCTGCTGAAATTATTGGCGGGAATGGCGACGACGTTTTGGACGGAAAAGCGAAAGTGATGACAAAAGATGGTGAAGATGTCACAGAAGCTTTCGTAAATGGTGCTTATAAAGCATTAGAACAAATTAAAAATTTACATCCAGAATATATTATTTTAAAGGAACGTAGTCCATCTTGTGGCAGTTCTACGATTTACACTGGTGAATTTAATGGCAATAAGCAAACTGGTTACGGGGTAACTACTGCTTTATTTAAAAGACACGGATTTAAAGTCATTTCAGAAGAAGAATTTGAAAGCAAAAAAAGGAATTGACCCTGTTCGTCAATTCCTTTTCTATCTGTCTTATTTCACGCCTAATTTTTCTTTCACTTTCGCTGGAAGCTCGTCTTTCTTCACTTCTTCCCAAGCTGTTACACCTTTTTTATCTGAGTGGTATACGCGTAGGAATGCTTCTTTACGAAGATTTTTTTGAGCTATGAATTCTAATTCTTTCTCTTTACCGTCTTTATCAAAGCCAGTCAGCTTATATTCATAATCTTTAAATTTCTGCCCATCACTAGCTTTACTATCAAATTCTTTTCCATCTACTGTAATTTGAACATAATACTCATCTTTACCCATACGGTTTAAATCACAACCAACTAACAAACTTGCAAATACAACTAAAATACTAAATAGTGCAATGTATCTTTTCATTTCCTTCACCTCATATGTTTTTTCTTATATTCTTATCTTAAAGCCCGGAGCTTAAAGAAGAAATTCAAAAACATGACATGAACATTACACTTTTGTAAGATAATAATTATTTATTCACTTTAGAAATTGTCATTCCATCACCAATTGGAACGAGTACAGATTCTAAATGCGGATGGTTTGCTATCATTTCATTAAACTTCTTCATAACTTCTGTATAACGTTTTTGTTTTGCACTCTCATCAACTACACTACCGCCAATAACGTCTTTCACGCCAATTTCGCCACTTATCACGTAATTTCCTTATACCGTTTATTACGCCTTCTATTATCCCCTCAATTATAATCTCTATTACAAGATATCTCACTAAACTAATAATAGGTTTAATTACGTATCTCCCTATGAATTCAAGAATATCCTCCATCATATTTTCCTCCTTCTTTTAAAAGGAAGCTGCTACTCCTCCGCTTCCTTTTACGTCCAGTTACAATTGCTGCCATACTGCGGTATATACCAACAAGAATAATACGACAACAACATGCACAATAACGCTATTGAATTGGGAAGAAACTTCGGTAAATACTAATACTATAATCAACATGGCTAATAGAATTATTTTTCCACCTATATTCGGGGATGCTCCAAAAACTTTATAAAATCAAAGACAACTTTACTACAACTCTTCCCGTAACTAATTTATTATCGTGGTAAACCGTCTTCCACTACATCCGTAACAGTTCCATTCGGTTCAAAGATTACACGTAATGATCCTTCTCCACCATAACCAGTATAGTCATATACTGAATAAGATTTATATTTCTCAATCACATGTGGCTGTCCAATTGCAGCTTTTACTTGATTCGCAGGCATACCTTTTTTGATTTTCAAATAGTGATTGTAACTTACTGCTGCCGAATTGTTATTTACATCTTTATACCACGGTACACGATCGTTTTTTTCTTCATATTCCTTTACAGGCTCTTCAATACGTTTCGTAGATACCCGATTCTCCTTACCTTTATCTTTATCTGTATCCTTTATAGCAGTACGTTCAATATTCACAACGTAACCATATGTATTTAATTCAACCATAATTTCATATGTACCATCCGTATCTTTTTCAGTATAAAATACGCGTTTTTCATTGTTATTATAATATTTTATGTTCTCACCACCGTAGTCAATCGTATTAAGAATATCCGTATACGTCATACCTTCCTCAATTTTTTGAGATTCATCATGAGAAATATAACGCTTCTGTGATGATGAAGCGTCCTCATTTTTAATACTTTCACGTTTACTCGTAGTCATAGGTGTTTTCTTCTGATCTTTTAGTACGTCACCTTCCGCCTTCGCTGGTTGCTTTGCTCCTACTTTTGTTAATACGTCTGTATCGCTAGAACAAGCTCCCAAAATCGATACTGTAGTCAACGCCATCCCTACTATAAGTACTTTCTTAAATGACTTCACTCTAATCCCCCCGGTATTTTTTAATATTTAGTAATCAACGTATTTAAATTAATACGGAACTATTCAGTTCTATACAATTTGCTATAGCCTTCTCCCTCATGCACCTTTTTTATATAAAATGAAACTTTAATCAGCCCTCACCAATCATCTTCGTTACAAATATTAACATTAAATATAACTAATAAATAGTATATTTCTGCTATTCATTTACATTTCTGTTGCATAATCTTGTCTTAAACGAACAATATGAAAGTCGAATTCACAATAATTATCATATATTCTATATATAATAACATTCAAATTAATTTCTAAAGTAACTTTACATGCATTTTCTGTTTTAACGCCAAAAGAAAAGACCTTTCTAACGATTTTATTCTATCGCTAAAAAGGTCTTTTCTATTTTGGCTAAAAACTTAGCACTCTTCTGGCTTACCAGCATTCGTCGCTGTACGGAAAAATGATCCAAATCTGCATGATGCGATTGCGTTTAGATAATCAATCGTGAATTATGCGTTCAATTTAAAGCAGGTTAAAAAATAATAACTCCTTATTCAATTAACATATGCATTAGTTTAACAACCTAATGCTGCTGTACCAACTGATAGTTTAGTTTTCAATATGTGAAAAGGGATTTCTAAATGATGAATTGAATATATATTTATTGTTTACTCGTTTTTGAGAGGTTCCTTTATGGGAGATAAGCTTTACTATATTCCTGTACTTCGCACAGTTCTATAATAACTAATAGTGATGCTGTGACGTGATTTTCTATTAGTGAGATAAAGTATTTTTCAATTCATTTATTATAAATTGCAACTCTCGTCCTCCAGAATTATTTCTTTTGGGTGAAAGTTTTTTTATGATATAAGTTTCATTCTGTCCTAATTTAAAGGTTTCGAGAGGAGAAATGATATGAACCCTATTTTATTAGATGTTCCGTTACAAATAGAAACAGACAGACTCATTCTTCGAGCACCACTTCAAGCTGGTGAAGGGGATATAGTACAACAAGCTATTAAAGATTCCATTAATGAATTAAAGCAATGGTTGTCTTTATTTCAGTCCATTCCTACTGTTGAAGAAACGGAAATTCTTCTGAGAAATGCACATATAGATTTTTTGAAAAGAGAAAGCTTTCGCTATCTTATCTATCATAAAGAGACGAATGATTTTGTTGGAACAGCTAGCCTTCATCGAATTGATTGGAAGGTTTCTAAATGTGAAATTGGATACTGGATTAACACGCAATTTAGTGGCAGTGGATATATGACAGAAACAGTAAGTGCGTTAACAAACCTTGGATTTCAGTTATTCAAATTTAGAAGGATTGAAATACGATGTGAATGTAATAACACGAAAAGTCGTGCACTCCCTGAAAAACTAGGCTTTGAACTTGAAGGGATATTACGTAATGAAGATTTTTCAGCTGACGGCAAACAACTAACTGATACTTGCATCTATGCAAAAATAAAGTGAAATATTGATTAGCCTTGGTAATCGGGCTTTTACGGCAAAAGAAAAGACCTCCTTAACGATTTTATTCCATCGCTAAAAAGGTCTTTTTCTATTTCGGCTAAAAACTTAGCACTCTTCTGGCTTACCAGCATTCGTCGCTGTACGGAAAGATGATCCGCATCCGCATGATGCGATTGCGTTTGGATTGTCGATTGTGAATCCGCCGCCAAGCATAGATTGTTTATAATCAATTTTTACTCCTTTAACAATTGGAGCACTTTCTGTATCGATAACAAATTCAACACCGAAAAACTCAAGAACTGTGTCGTCTTCTTTTGGTTCTACTTCAAATCCTAAGCCGTAAGAAAGGCCAGTACATCCGCCGCCATGTACAGCAAGGCGCACGTACTTCTCTCCATCTTCAGCATCTTTTAACATATCTTTAATTTGAAAAGCTGCTTGTTCTGTTACTTCAATCATGAAATACACCATCCTTTCTGTTCTCATTCTATTATACATCTTTACGCTTCTATCTTGTACTCATACACTCCGCGGCAAATTACTTCCGCAGGTCCTTTCATTAACACGTTTCCTTCTTCTGTCCACGCAATCATTAAATCGCCGCCAGCTAAATGGACTGTAATTTCTTTACCACGTTCCATCTTGCCATTCAAAATAGCAGCTACAACGGCAGCACATGCCCCTGTTCCGCAAGCTTGCGTTACACCAGAACCACGTTCCCAAACGCGGAAATTCATTTCTTCATCGTTTAAAATCTCGATAAATTCAACATTCACTCGCTCTGGGAACATTTCATGTGTCTCAAGAACTGGACCAAGTGTTGTAAGAGGTGCCTTCTCTACATCCTCAACAAAAATAACCGCGTGCGGGTTCCCCATTGAAACAGCCGTAAATGCATAACGATGATTATTGTATAAGAAGTTTTCACGAATAAATGGTGTTTCACCTTCACCGAGCATCGGTATCTCTTCGCGTGTTAAGCGTGGTGCACCCATATCAATTTTCGCTAATATAACTTTTCCATCTTCTACCGTTACTTCTGCCGTTACAATGCCAGCTAACGTTTCAATTGTGAAAACTGTTTCCTCTACTAGTTTATGCTCATACGCATATTTCGCTACGCAGCGCAAACCATTACCACAGCTCTTTCCTTCTGATCCATCATTATTAAACATACGCATTTTCACCGGAGCTACATCAGACGGACAAATTAAAATCATTCCGTCTGCTCCAATACCAGTATTAATATTTGAAACCTTTTCCGCCACAAGAGCTAAATCTTCTTCAGGAATTTGCTCTTCAAACATATTTACATATATATAACTATTGCCAAGACCATGCATTTTTGTAAAAGAAAATTGGCTCATTTGTATTCACTCCAAAAATAATTTGTTATTTTAAGTATAGAATGCATGCTTTTAGAACACAATATGAATGTCCCCCGTTTCTCATATTTGACAACGTTTGGCGATGAGCCACTCTTACACACATTGTGTAAGAAAAAAGCCCTTCTAAAAAGGGCCTTTTTTTATTTATCTATAGTATTAAACTACCCTCCAAAATAACGTTTTATCTAAAATAAAATGAAAAAGGCGTTGCTCATTCGCAACACCTTAAAACATTGGATTTTCATCCAAATACTCATATACATTATTAACAAGCTCTTCTACTGTTGCACCTTGTACAACTTCACCATTTACAAGTGCAAACGGTCCTTCAAAACAAATACCACAATACCCTAGACAACCATACTCCATTACATCTAAATTTGGATCTTTTTCTAATTTTTCTAGAGCTGCTTGTGAACCACTTGCAAGGTTACCTACACAAAATTCAATTAATGGTTTAATCAAAATTCTCCCCCCTGTACTACAAAACAAATTACCTTCTGACTTCATCTATAAGAAGAAAACTAAGCTGTCTCTTGTTGTTTTCGTTATACATCCTAAACTATTTAGTTACTTCACTATTTCACTTCAAAGTAGATGATTTTATTTTATATAACATGCTACTTGCAATGAAATAGTAACTAAAAAGGCAAAACAGTTTACTTTACTTTTCTTCTTATTGTACAACAGAGTATTCATTCATGCATTGTTATTTGTTCACAAATTCGATATAATTTGATTGAGTAAAGTCAAAATATTTTATTAATATAAAATTTTATGATTAGGGGATATTTCAACAGAAAAGGGGTAATCCATCATGAAACACCTCGTAATACTAGGTGGCGGCTACGGTGGAATGAGAATTCTACAAAGGCTACTTCCAAGCAACCAACTTCCAGATGATGTACAAGTGACATTAATCGACAAAGTACCATATCATTGCTTCAAAACTGAATATTATGCATTAGTTGCGGGTACTATTTCAGAAACGCATATTCGTATACCGTTTCCTGAGCACCCACGCCTCAATATTCAATACGGCACAATAACAAATATTGACCTCGAAGAAAAAGCGGTTCATCTCGATGGCGGCGAAGCAATCCAATATGATGATTTAATTATCGGACTTGGCTGTGAAGATAAATATCATAACGTTCCTGGGGCGAAGGAATATACACATAGTCTACAATCAATTGAACAAACACGTAAAACATATGAACAATTAAATAGTCTAGAACCAAATGCAACAGTAGCTGTCGTTGGTGCTGGCTTAAGTGGTGTGGAAGTTGCAAGTGAACTTCGCGAAAGCCGTTCTGATTTAAAAATCTATTTATTTGATCGAAAAGATAGAATTTTATTCCCGTATCCAGAGAAATTAAGTAGATACGTAGAAGAATGGTTCGTAAAACATAAAGTTAATATTATAAGAAACTCTAACATTACAAAAGTGGAACCAAATATTGTGTATAATCACGATGAACCACTTGAATGTGATGCAATTGTCTGGACAGCTGGTATTCAAGCAAATGAAGTTGTTCGAAACCTTCCAGTTGAACAAGACGGTAGCGGACGGGTTGTCTTAACGAAATATCACAATATTCCAAACAACGAGCACGTTTACGTTGTAGGAGATTGCGCAGCACTTCCACATGCACCATCTGCCCAACTTGCTGAAGGTCAAGGAGAACAAATTGTCCAAATATTATTAAAACGTTGGAATAATGAACCACTCCCTGATGAACTACCTGTTATTAAATTAAAAGGTGTTCTAGGATCTCTTGGTAAGAAGCATGGATTCGGTTTACTCGCAAATCAACCGTTAATGGGACGTGTACCAAGATTATTAAAATCCGGCCTTCTTTGGATGTACAAATATCATAAAGGTTAATACTTTACAGGCTGTCTACTATGTAGGCAGCTTCTTTGCATCAGTTTTTAAAAATTATCAGACACATCTTTCTCAATATGTATAATGATTTATTTTTCATTTTTATATTAAAAACTATTGATAAACAGTGTATGCTATTTGTAAGTTGTTTTATTATTTCCTTGAAGACCGAATTCATTCGGTCTTATTTTTTATGTTATAAATACTTTTGTAGGAGGCATTACATTCCACTTATGAACTTATCGAAACTAAACAATCGAATAGAAGCGAAAAAGAAAGAGTTAATCTATCTCGTTGAACGATACGGATTCACTCATGATAAAGTGATTTCTTTCAGCCAAGAATTAGATCGTTTACTTAACTTATTAATAAAACTCAAGACGCAGAAAAAACGTTGTTCGTTATAACCATTTCCCCCTCTTTTTTGATACGATATAACTAGAATCAGAAAGGAGCGATTTATGTTTATATTAAAAGACGTTATATATAAAGATATACTACACATTCCTTATTTACAGATTCAAAAAGAAAAGATCACTTGCATTATCGGTGAAAGCGGAAGCGGAAAAAGCACATTGCTTCGCATGTTAAACGATTTACAATCTCCAACATCCGGCACAATTGAATATAACGGAAAGTTAATTTCTGATTATCCGCCTATTCAATTACGTCGTGACGTAGTTATGCTTGGGCAAACTCCACCTCTTTTTGATGGAACCGTTAAAGAAAATCTATTAATGGGACTTCGTCTTTCTGAAAAACCATTTCCAAATGATGATGCCCTGCGGAGCGCACTACAAACCGTTAGCTTAGACAAGCAATTAGAAGATAGCGCCTCCTCATTATCCGGCGGTGAAAAACAAAGACTTGCCTTTGCACGTATCGTACTTATGGATCCGCCTGTCTATTTATTAGATGAACCAACTTCAGCATTAGACAGTGATACAGAACGCCGCGTTATGAAACAATTTACTGAACTAGCACGAAAAAAGAAAAAAACAATTATCTTCATCACACACTCACAACAACTTCCAGAAGAAATTGCAGACGATATTATTGAAATTAGCAAAACAAAGGGTGCAACTAGAAAGGAAGTGCTCTCTGTTGAAGGGCGTTATTGAACTCCAAATTTGGCAACTTGCCGCTGCCTATATTTTCATTCTTATTTTAATTGGACTTGTAAAATTAAAAGGAATACCTCGCGAAAAACAAATCGCGCTCGCAACATTCCGTATGACCATTCAGCTCGTACTTGTTGCATATGTCCTTACATACGTATTTGAAAACAGTAATCCATTTTATACAATTGCTCTTATTACTTCTATTACTACCTTTGCAATTTTTAATATTTATAAACGAGTTAACATCCCGATGTCTAAAGAATTAAAACGAGTAGCCGCCCTTTCCATGGTCGCCGGATCAATTGGGCCACTTCTACTATTTATCTTCGTTATTATCGGTCATGACCCTTGGTATGCTCCGCAATATATCGTCCCTATTACAGGAATGTTAGTTGGGAATGCCATGACTGGTGTTTCTCTCGGCGCAAATACGTTCTTAAACAATATGAAGTCGCAAAGAGGTCAAATTGAAGGTGCACTTATGCTCGGAGCAACACCGAAAGAAGCAGCTGCTCCGCTCATTCGAGACGCTTTTGATTCTGCTATTTTACCGACAATCAATTCTATGGTCGGAATGGGGATTATAAGCTTACCAGGCATGATGACTGGTCAAATATTATCCGGTGTATCACCGTTCACAGCCATTCAATATCAAATCGCCATCATACTCGGTATTTCTGGAAGCACTGCCTTTGCTGTCATTATCTTTTTACAGCTTGGATATAAAACGTTCTTTAATAAGCGATGTCAGTTGAAAGAGGTTGACTATGATGCGAGGTAAATCGTAACTTTCGCTCAGTAAATGATGCATCGTTCTCGGTGAGTGAAATTATATTAACGATTTTTTCAATATATCTATCATAACTTGCAATATATCAACGATTTTTCAAATATATCTATCATAACTCAGAATATATCAACGATTTTGTACGAAATATCGATTTACCGACAAAAAGTGACATAATAAAAAGAGGAGGCTATTCGCCCCCTCTTTTTATTGTCTTACGCCTTCTTAACGAACTGTGATTTTAACTTCATAGCTCCGAAACCGTCGATTTTACAATCGATATCGTGATCGCCATCAACTAGACGGATACTTTTTACTTTCGTACCGATCTTCACAACTGAAGAAGTTCCTTTTACTTTTAAGTCTTTAATAACAGTAACTGCATCGCCATCTTGAAGAACGTTTCCGTTCGCATCTTTTACAACTTTTGCACCATCATTATTTTCAGCTTCTGCTTCTTGGCCCCACTCATGAGCACATTCTGGACATACGAAAAGAACGCCATCCTCATACGTATATTCTGAATTACATTTTGGACAATTTGGTAAAGTAGCCATAAATTCATTTCCTCCGTTCATTATTTATACGTAAAAATCAAAATTGATGTTTACATCTCGATAAATAAAATTTGTATAGCATTTCTTTATAGTGCCATAGTCTCACGTTATTGACAAGCCTACCTCAAATTCTCATTTTTTATTGTATTTTACAAAATTTCAATTCGTATGCCTTTTTTCTATTTGTTCTTCTACTAATTTTAAAAATCTTCGTTGTGCATTTTTATTTTTTACGAGCAATCGAACTCTTAACTTACTTTGTAAATATGAGCGAACTTTGTAGTTCGTAATAAATAACTTTCGATACTTCTCGTCTTCATATATGATTCGAAACCATTCATACTGCTGCAAGTAAAGTATGTTAACATCAATCTTTTTCGTGTGTAAACCCGTACTTAAACTAATAGATCCTATTAGAGCTTCTATTAATGCTGAAATTATTTCTCTCCCCCTAATAAATAAAAGAAGAACCTTCACAAGATTCTTCTTTTCAAAATGAACGAGTTCCCTCTAGAAACCCCAATTATTTTCTTCAATATAAATTTGATATTCTTCTACTTCTTCTTCACTTAACTTCTTATTATTTTCATATACCTCTTGCCACTCGAAATAATCTTCATCGAAATAAACAGCAAATTTAATTTTCACGTTTTTCTTCTCTGTATAATCATAACCAGTAAACTCTACTACATCATAATCTTTTTCTTTCTTCACAAACTTCCAGGTTGGATTATCAGTCATAATCTCTAAAGTAACCCCTTCACCAGTTGAACGAACAACGTTTTTAATATTCGGCTCAGTTGGTAAAAGAGAAAGTCCGAGCATAGCTCCGCCAAACACAATCCCGACTATAACTTGTAAACCAATCATACCAGCTACACTAGCGCCACCCTTAGATTGTAAGAAATACGCCTTCTCATGATCAGACGCATCTTCTCCCTTACGAAAAACACGAACAGCCTGCTTATAATATAAACGGTTTCCTTGCCATCCAGTAAATATCATCATTCCTAATTGAAGAGCTAAACTAAATGTTACATAAATCCCCTCTGGAATATCTATAAAAGGGGTTATAACTATACTAGGTATAGCCAATAACGCAAATATAATAAATAACTTATACATTTTGCGATAAGCTAACCAAAAGGTTGGGAAGAAAAAGGCTACCCAATTCCATGTATTCCCTTGCGCAGGGTTTTCTACTTTACTCCACTTAAAATCATAATAAGCTGTATTCTTTTGAACAACTTTATGTAATTCTTGTGGAGAAATCGTTTCTTGTAAAACAGTGTCCTTCACGTACATCATCCTTTTCTTATTTCTATATACATTTATTGTATATGGACAAAATGAAGGAATCTAACAAAAAGTACACATATTTCATAAAAATGAACGGAAATCGAATATATTCCGACAATTATCCGTTTCTTATTTCATTTTACTTTTAAATATATTAGAATACTTATGAATGATACGTTTAATACACTAAGTTAATCATTTTGTATATTGGATAATAAAAATGTTTCACATGAAACTATTTATATTTTGTATTACCTTGCCTCTACACAATGCGTATAAAGCCCTTTCTACTTACTACAAAATACGAAAGACGCCCTTTTCAAAAAGGCGCCTTTTTATGGTTGAAAATTCAATAATAAATAAAACGAATTATTTAATAAATGAATCCCAATTGGAACGAGTAAATTCTTCGTTTTCTTATATGTGTATGCTAAACATATACCCATACCAAAAATATATAAAATACTACCTACTGTAAGGGGATGGCCAAAAGTAAATATGAAAGCACTTATAACGGCACTAGTAAGTGCAGAAAAGCGCTGGGATAATTTCGTAAAAAACATCCCCCGAAATAAAAGTTCTTCCCAAATCGGTGCAAAAATGGTGAGCACAACTACATATAAAATGATTTCACTTTTAGTAGGCTTTATTACTATACTAGACTCGTCCACACCAATCCCATGTGGTAAAACTAAATTTAATATTGCAAGATATATAAGCATTACAATCGCTGTCATTACTATCGTTACATAGTGTTTAAAATTATTGAATTGTAATGATTTTATTAAATGTAAGCAGCAATTTCTTGCCGGTGCATATATTACGATAATCATACAAAACGTGAAAGGTGGAATAAGATGATCTACATACCATGGATATAAGGAAGAATCATATAAAAGGTTCAAAAAACCAATTCCATGCATGACCCCAAAAATAATTAATAGAATGCTAATTACTTGGCGCATACTCATTTGTTCATTCTTTTCTTCATATGTAGCTAATTCTATATTCATCCTATCCCCTCCAGTATAATTAAACCTTTTAAACCATTATATACCAAATCCAACATAAAAAAAGACAATACACCCCACTGTATTGTCCATTTTCGTCCCTACCATTTCTCTCTACACGTCTCAATTAAATGCAGTAAGTACCTCTTCGTCATATCTGCTCTTCTCCACCTTGAGAGCATTCGCTTTTCTTTTGGATTGTGCCGTATTCTCGCTACTTCTTTTAATAAGAGCTCCCATTCTTCCGCTGAACGTTCTGACAAGTATTGCAATCCTCTATCTTTTGAAACGATTGTTTTATAATCTAGTGTATATAAAATGCGTCCCATCGTAACGACAGCTGATTCTATCCACTCTTCTATAAAAAATAAATATGGCTTCTTCACCTTTTCACTCCAGTACTGTTCTACGTTGTATTTCATCGTATTTACTACATCATTCCATTGTATTTGCAGCGGAAGATCTTCTGCTTCTTTTCCTGTAACTGTAATGCCTTGATTTTTCAACGTCCACCATGTGACCGCATTAATGTCCCAATGACCAACATTAGCTTTACCATCTGCACAATACACGTACTCGTTCATTTCATCATTGTATTTCCCTAAGTCAGCAAGCGGAATATACATACCGTCCATTCTTTTACCTAGCGTATTATCACTAAGTTTCTTATGTAGTTCCACAAGCTGCTGTTTTTCAGCTTCATTCACGGAATCACTTATTACTGTAACAAAATCAACATCGCTCGTTTCTGCATAAAATGCACCAAGTGCGATGGAGCCGTAAATATATACCCCTACTATTTTTTCATCTAAAAAAATTTCTTTTAATTCTACTGTGTACCGCTCCATTAACTGTTGTACTTCCGTTGGTAACGCATGCTTCACTCCATTTTTCATATCTATCCCTCCAATAAAAAAAGCCTTTGCAAATTCGCAAAGACTTCTTGTTTTATAAATATTTCTCGATTTCTTCATAAACATCCTTCAAACGAGGATTTCCTTCTCCAACAATTTCTCCATTTACAAGAACGACCGGATAAAATAAATCTTCTTCCACTACGCGCTCTGCGAATGCTTTTTTATCTGCATCTTCTTGTTCTTCTTGGAAATCAATATACTCGAAATTAAATTTATTTTCTTGTCCTTCATATTTACGACCAATTGCCGCTTGTAACCATTCAAACGTTTCTGTTGAAGATGGCATTCCGACGCAGCTCGCACAAATTACTTTCGTCCCATACACTTGAACATTAACCATTTCTTCTCCCCCACTTCTTGTCCCAACAGTATATTCAGATGTCTTATTACATAAGCACATCATTTTACAAACTTATTCCATACCCCTATACTGAAAAAACACGATACAATATTTCGACAATAAAACAAGAAGAGAAAAAATAGATTTTCCCCTCTATCTTGATTATAATAAAACTGATGAAAGGAGTCGATAAAAATGGAAAACCCACATATGCAAGAACAAGTATTAGAAGTATTAGATAAATTACGTCCATTCTTACTTCGCGATGGCGGAGACGTTGAATTAGTAGACATTGAAGAAGGTATCGTAAAACTACGCCTTATGGGTGCATGCGGAAGCTGCCCAAGTTCTACAATCACACTAAAAGCTGGTATCGAGCGCGCGTTACTTGAAGAAGTACCAGGCGTTATCGAAGTAGAACAAGTATTTTAATCTAAAAGCGGAAGCGGCTCGCTCAGAATCGCCTTCTAAAAGGAGACCAAATTTGGTCTCCTTTTTTTATTCAAATCACATTTATCCGTTAACATCATAAAACAAAATTGGAAATCCCTCTCAAAAAATGCGATAATTAATACTATATAGTGAATCGTTCACACATATACAGTAAAAAAACATAGGGGGACGACAGATGCCAAAAATGGGGAACACTTTTGTAACAATTCAAGAACTAGAAAAGAAAAAAGAGTATTTATTAGGCCTTTCATCCGTTATACCAACATGGAATACAAGCTATCAATTTTTATTTAAAGAAATCCAGCAAGAATTATTGGGTAAAGTAAATGAAAAGCTCGAAAGGCATCAATTCGTTTTAAATATATGTACAGATCAGCAGGTAGGGGCATAATGTATTACATAAAATTGTGGTATATAAAAAAGAGACCTCACTCGGTCTCTTTTTTATATTTTTAAGATAGCCAATCTAATTTTCTAATCCCGAGCTTATCTACTGGTAAACGAAGTGAGCCATAAAAATGCTTCATAAATTGCTCTGAGCGGTTCACATCGTGTAAAATGGCTTCTAAGCGATCTCTATATATGCTTTTTTGTTCTTCGTTTCCAGTTTGGTAATATCGTTCGACCGTTTCAAAATAGTGAAGCGGGAACAGGAGCCTTGCAAATAATAAGCGCCAACCAAATGAGGACAGCGAGTAATTTCGTTCATAATCTGTAACAAATTGAACGATTGTTTGATCCCAGTCTTTCTTTTTTTCAATCATCATATAGCGAATCCATTCTGCTATATCTCGAGTTGGGTGATCATACACCCAATCAAAAGGGAGTTTGAGACGCTTCGTTTGATGCCATAATAAAGGTGTGAATCGTTCTTGGCAAATTGTCGCTGCATCCGTTAGTTGCGGCGTATCATCCATTTCTGTATCAACAACATATTGAATGGCATTTTCTGCAACTCCTAAGTAATACGGGAAGGATTCAATAAACAATTGATCGAATACGTCTGTAGGGTGGTTCATCACTTGCGATTGCCAAAACTTTTCTAACTGATCGAGTCTCTTTTCCCATAACGCTTTCCATTCACCAATGCGGCTTAATTGCTCGATTTCTTCTGGAAAGAATGCACCTCGTTTATGGAATATAGAAAGTTCATTTCCTAATGACATAGCATGTCGTTCTAACGTGCGCATACCTTTTAATAAGCAATAATTTTGTTCTTCTATCTCACTTACATAGTAGCCGTGTATAGTCGGAACGAAAGTCGCTACAGTTATATCCCCTTGCTGGTTCATATAATCACTGAGCTTTTTCATCTCTACAAGTACTTCTTCCTCCATTTCTCCAATTGGAACAAGTACATAAATTTTGTTGCGAATCCAAAAGCTTTTATAGGGGCCAAGGGGGATTAATTCTTTAACATGCATGTGATAATGCTCATAAATATGCTGAATCATCGCAGTCGCCACCTATGGTTTTTCTTTATATATATGAGCTTGTGCTCGCCTTTCATTCCTATGCACATGATAAAGCAACGAAACGTATACAAATACTAAAAAGAAAAAAAGGTGATAAACATGAAAGAATCAAATCAACTACAAGAAAGAGCATTACAACTATTACAAGAACGCGGTGTAACAATTGACGATATTGCTGAACTTGTTCATTTTCTTCAAAAAAAATACCATCCAAATTTAGAGATGTCAGAATGCCGTTACAATGTAGAACGTGTACTATCAAAACGTGAAGTACAAAACGCACTGATTACAGGTATCGAACTTGATGTCCTTGCTGAAAAAGGAATGCTAAGTGAACCGTTACAAGATATTGTAAAACGTGATGAAGGCTTATATGGAATTGATGAAGTTATCGCACTTTCTATCGTGAACGTGTACGGCTCTATCGGTTTCACAAACTTTGGATATATTGATAAATTAAAACCTGGTATTTTAGAATACTTAAATGATAAATCAACTGGAAAGGTGCACACGTTCCTTGATGATATCGTTGGCGGAATCGCTGCCGCTGCATCAAGCCGTTTAGCGCACCGAGCTGAGCACTCAGAATAATAATGTTTTCTAGGCCGTCAGTTTCATGCTGACGGTCTTTCGTATTCCATAAGCATAAATTCTCTTCCGCGGCTCAAAAAAATAAGCCCTTGCTTAAATCCGATATTTTTATATAACGTAATCGCTCTTGTATTAAATGTTGCTACACTTAATCGAAACATGTTTGCGTTAAACTCTTTCGTGGCAAACGCTATTCCAGCTTGGAAAAATTCTTTCCCCATTCCTTTCCCAGTTAACGCCGGCTTCATACCAAGTCCCATATCAATCGCTTCTTCTCCACCATATAAATTAGCATCTCTGCCACCCGGTACTTGTGCATTTTCTCCAAAACAAAAATAGCCGATGAACTCTCCTTGATCATCACAACAGCCATAATAAGTTCCATCTAATAGCTCTTCTATTACTTCTTTCTCGCCTGAAAAACTATATAAACTATATGGTTCCTCGTACATCCACGTATTTATCTCATTTGCTTCTTCCTCTGTTAACTTATGTATATCCACTTTCTCTTTCCCCCTATTATATTTCTATTAACAATATTCGATATTCATCTTATAATTCATCTTTCTCAATATGTTTTTTTTATTTATCGCTTCATTTTAATGGAAGATTTTTCTTATTATGTTACGATTAAACAGAATCATTACGAATAAGGTGGTGACAATGTGAATTACTTTTCTTACCTCTCCTTAGAAGAACGGCAAAATTTTTTCTATAAAGAACCTCTTAGTTTTTCAAAAAATATAGGGAAAGAACAACTAGCTTACGCACTAGGCGCTACACTATATACTCCTGGCACGAAAGAAACGATTGCGGAAGATATAATTAGAAAGAAACATGTGGATGCTACCTCAATTATTCTTTGTCTAGAGGACGCTATCAGCGATGAAGAAGTAAAACTTGCAGAGCAAAACATCGTCGTTCAAATACAGCAAATCGCCAACTTAGTCAGTGCCAACATACTAAATCAAGCAGACATCCCGCTTCTTTTTATTAGAGTTCGACAGCCAAGTCAAATGAAGACAATTGTTACTGAATTAGGTAGTGCTGTTCATTGTTTATGTGGTTTTGTCTTTCCAAAATTCACACCGATTAATGGAAAGGCTTATATCAATCAGCTTGCATATATAAACGAGGTATACTCATTATCGCTATATGGCATGCCGATTTTAGAATCACCAGAAATTATGTATAAAGAAACACGGATAGAATCATTATTACAAATAAAGGATTTACTAGATTCCTATCGTGATCACATCTTAAATGTACGTATTGGTGCTACTGACTTTTCAAGTATATTTAGTATTCGGCGTAATAAATACACACCTATCTATCATATTACTGTTGTTCGTGATTGTATTTCGGACATTATTAACGTTTTCTCAAGGGCAACAAATGAATATATTATTTCAGGATGTGTATGGGAATATTTTTCTAATGATTATGAAGAAGGGCTCATCCAAGAGGTATCACTCGACCATGCAAATGGATTAATCGGAAAGACAGTTATTCACCCATCTCATATTAAAGTTGTACAGGCAATGCACATTGTCACAATGGAAGATTATTTAGATGCGAGATCAATTTTACAAAATGCAGATACGTATAATGGAGTGCTAAAAAGCAGTTTTTCTAACAAAATGAATGAAGTAAAACCTCATTATGGCTGGGCTCGCAAAACCATTTTAAAATCTAATATTTACGGGGTGCTACATGAAAACAAACAATTCACCGATCTCCTTATTACAAACGCAAAGCAACACGTATAACGTTTTAAATAATATACAAGTCCATGTAGAAGTACGTGATAATCCATATAATTTAGCGCTAGACAAGCTTTTTCAAATGGCTGCGAGAATAAATAAGAAACGTAGTTTTTTATTTGTGAGTACAATCCTTGGAAAGCATCTTCCTATTAAACCTGCAGTCTCCCTATCAAGTGGAGTTGCTCTCGCTGCAAGATATATGGAAATACTACATAATATTTCTCATCCATTTCAAAAAGAAATTTTAAATCTCATTTCATTAGAAATTGATGAAATCCCAGAGGAAGTATTTCGTTATCAATATCCTCTGCAAGAAGAAGTTTTGTTCATCGGATTCGCTGAAACAGCGACAGCACTTGGTCATTCTATGTTTCAATGCTTTCAAAATGCAAAGTATGTGCATACAACTAGGGAATCGATACCCCACCTAGAATCTGTCATTACATTTGAGGAAGAACATTCTCATGCAACATCGCACCGTTGTTATGTAGATGAAAGCTTTTTTCAAAATAACAATCCAATTGTTCTCGTAGATGATGAGATGACAACAGGAAAAACAGCATTAAATATTATTAGATCTATTCAAAATAAATTCCCAAGAGGAGAATATATAATTGCTTCTTTATTAGACTGGCGTTCTCATACTAATAGAAAACAATTTAAACAATTAGAAGAAGAACTTCAAATTAAGATTCATGTTATTTCTTTATTAGAAGGCAGTATTCATACAACTGGCCAACCATTAAATATTGCAAAAACAGATATTCAAATTAAAGAAATAAAACCTGATTTCAAAAAGCATACCCTTACCTGCCCAAAATCACCCTATACATCAAATTATATAAAATATACTGGGCGATTTGGCATTTCAGCATATGAACAAAAGCACATTCATTCTTTCGCTCAAGAAGCAGGAAAAGCTTTAAAAAGAGAAAGAGTTGGAAAACGAACACTCTGTCTCGGAACGGGTGAATTTATGTATATCCCAATGAAAATTGCTGCTGAAATGGGTGAAAATATTTTATATCAATCTACAACAAGAAGCCCTATCCATCCTGTTTCAAATGATGTGAACTATGCCATTCATAATCATTTCTCATATCCAAGTCCTGAAGATTCTACTATTACAAATTACTTTTATAATATTTCACCTCATGATTACGATGAAGTATTTGTTTTTATTGAGCGTGATTTAGGAGAAGAAGCCCTGTTTCCTCTTCTACAGCAGTTACAAACAGTTATTCCTTTTATTCATATCGTCTCATTTTCAAATAGCATAGAAAAGGAAGGTTGATAATTATGGTAAAAGTAAATTCTCATATTAGTAGTTACAATCCAAATGATGCTATTTTTCTATTAAAAGATATTAGTGATTTAATGAAAGAAAGTTCCACGGAAACTAGAGAACAAGCAATTCAAGCTGGCACACATTATTCCGAAATGTTACCAATGGAATATAAACCATCTAAAGCATATATGGATTTATTCTTTTCTTCCCTGCAACAATACAAACACAAACTAGCCATCGCTGTTGGAGTTGTCGCCGAACAAATTATACAGACTAAAGGAACTAACCTTGTCCTCGTTTCATTAGCTCGTGCTGGTACACCTATTGGCATTCTTATTAAACGCTACATACGCTATCAATACAACCTTGATGTACCTCACTATTGTATTTCTATTGTTCGCGGACGCGGTATTGATGAAAATGCACTCCATTATATTTTGGAACATCACCCTAAAGAAACAATTCAATTCATTGATGGATGGACTGGGAAAGGTGCAATAAAAAAAGAATTAGAATATGCCGTACACACATTTAACGAACGAAATAATACACACATTTCTCATTGTATGGCTGTGCTTGCTGATCCCGGTTACTGTACTTCAATTTACGGTACACGTGAAGATTTTCTTATTCCTAGCGCTTGCTTAAATGCAACAGTCTCTGGACTAATTAGCCGCACTGTACTAAATGACACCTATATCCGTCCAAATGATTTTCATGGTGTTAAATATTATAAAGAGCTAGAACAAGAAGATTTATCAAATTTCTTCGTTGATGAGGTAACAGATTTATTCCCTTCTGTTCATTCTCATATAGATAATCAATTACGTTATATTACTTCAACTTACACTGATCCCTCTTGGCAAGGATTAAAAGATATACAGTCTATCCAAAATCACTTTAAAATTGACGATATTAACTTAATTAAGCCAGGAGTCGGTGAAACAACTCGCGTATTACTCCGGAGAATACCGTGGAAAATTTTAATACGCCAGCAAAACAATCCCGATTTAAAGCATATTTTACTTCTCGCTAAAGAAAAGAATGTCCCTATTGAAATCTATGAGAATATGGCTTATTCATGTTGCGGGCTCATTAAGCCTCTTAGGAAGGAAACAATATGATTTTCGCCAGTGATCTTGATCAAACGCTTATTTATTCCCGGAAATCGTTTCGTGCCCCTATAGAAGATGAATCAATTCAACTCATTGAAACTTTAGATGGAAAAGAAATTTCTTTCATATCACATAAAACCATTTCACTACTAAAAAAATTACAACTGCACTCACATTTCATCCCAGTTACAACAAGAACTATTGAGCAGTTTCAGCGTATTGCTTTATTCCAAAACGAAATCATTCCCGAATACGCCATTACAAGTAACGGCGGTAATATCCTTCATAACGGGAAACAAGATGGGACTTGGAACAGGACAGTAAAAGAAAGACTATCGGTTGAATGTATAGAGAGAAACGACATACTAAAGGAATTTGGACAAATAGCTCATAAAGATTGGGTTATATCACAAAAAACAGCTGATGATCTATTCCATTATTGCATTATTAAACGGGAGAACATTCCTTATGATGAATTATCATCCTTCACTTCCTGGTTAGACAAACACGGCTGGAATCATTCACTTCAAGGTAGAAAGCTATACTTTGTACCAAAACCAATTAATAAATGGGACGCCGTGCAATATATAAAAGAAATTTTGCAAATAGATACGATTATTACAGCTGGGGATTCTTTACTTGATTTATGTATGCTTGAAAAGGCGAACCATGCCTTCGCACCACTTCATGGTGAGTTAGGGGCAATGCATGATAACTTACAACCCCATATTTTAAAAACAGACGCAATCGGCATATATGCCGCAGAAGAAATCGTAAATAAATCACTTCAAATTATTCACAGTTCATTACCTACCTCATGATCATAATATGCACAATTGCATACGCACCGCGATTAAACAGATGGTACAATTTATTTGAATCGCTGTTGCTACACTTCTTGATTAAAGAAAAGGCGTTAACACGGAAATTAGCGTCTTATCAACCTCAAGCAATTGGCACATTTTGTCATCTTAAAAGACACTCGAACGAGTGTCTTTTTTCTATATCTAACAAGGACTTACTCATTTCAAAGTATAAATACATAAAATAATGTAAATCATTACACGCATGAATCACTCTCTAAAAGTTATAAAGTAGATTCAAAATAAAAAAAGCACTCTTAACTAGAGTGCTTTTTACTTTCAAACAAGGAGGCTACATATATGGATAGTACTCTCGTATTTAACTTTGGCATTGGTATTGTTATCATTTTATTCGTCTTCTTTGTACTTTGTATGAGCGGGGTATAAAAAGGCGATTTTCGAGCGTCTTTTTATACATACATATGTATTACTTGACTTCTATAAAGGTAGTAACCATAATGGTTACAGATATACAAATAGCTATTCACATATCCACAAATAGGAGGAAGAACAATGAAACATGTAATCGTTTATGCACACCCAAATACAGAAAGCTTCAACCATGCAATTTTAGAAACGGTAAAACGTGAATTAGAAGAAAAAGGTCATGAAGTACGCGTTCGCGATCTATACGAATTAAACTTCAATCCAGTATTAGGCGCTTCCGATTTCATCTCATTTTCTCAAGGAAATACACCCGAAGATATTAAAGAAGAACAAGAGCATATCTCTTGGGCTGATAGCATTACATTTATTTATCCAGTTTGGTGGGCGGGACTTCCTGCTATTTTAAAAGGATACGTTGACCGTGTGTTTAGCCATGGATTTGCTTATGCTTACGGTGAAAACGGCATTGAAAAGTTATTAAGCGGTAAAAAAGGATTGTTATTATCTACAATGGGTAATACGAAAGAGGCATACACAGCAGGCGGCATGTTTGATGCAATGAAGAAAACAGCGGATGTTGGTATTTTTGAATTTACAGGTATTGAAACAATTGAGCATACATTCTATACGAGTGTTCCTTCTGTGGATAATAATGTGCGTAAACAATATCTTGAAGAAGTTAAAGATGTTGTGAATCGTGCGTTTTAAATAAATTTATATCAGCGATTTTCTAAATATATCGACTTACCGACAAAAATCGACACTAGTCACAACTGATTATTAGCCCATATCAATCGGGCTGTCTGTAAATAGCAGGAATAAAAAAGCTGTTCCAAAGTTTGGAACAGCTTTTTTCATTACATCTTCTCAATCCACTCCGTCAAGTTATGCACAACTTGCGTCGGTTGAACTTCGTATTCTGTTAACTTCTCCACAGTTGTGACTCCAGTGTGGACAAGAAGCGTATGCATACCAGCATTTACTCCTGCTAAAATGTCTGTATCATAGTTATCCCCAACCATTAATGCTTCATCTTTTCCTATACCAAGAACTTTTAAAGCTTGTTCCATAATGATTGATTCTGGTTTTCCGATAAAGATTGGATCCACACCTGTCGATACTGCTACAACCGATGTTAATGAACCGTTACCTGGTAATAACCCGCGCTCAGTTGGGATGGCAATGTCCCCATTTGTGGAAATAAACGTTGCGCCGTTACGCACAGCAAGACACGCTTTTGCTAACTTTTCATATGTGATGTCACGATCTAAACCAACAACAACGAAATCAGGATTTTCATCCACAAGTTCAAATCCTTTTTCCACAAGTGCATCGTGTAAGCCTTCTTCACCAATCATATATACAGTTGCATCTTGTTTACGTTCATAAATGAAGTTCGCAGTCGCCATACTCGTTGTGAATACTTGCTCTGCTTTCGCTGGAATATCGAAACGAACAAGTTTTTCTGCCACTTGTTCTGGTTTACGCGTTGAGTTATTCGTAACGAATAAATAAGGAATGCCGCGCTCTCCTAAAGCTTTTACGAAGTCGCTCGCTTCTTCAATTTGTTCTTCTCCGCGATACATCGTACCGTCTAAGTCAATTAAGTAACCTTTATACATCATTATGTCTCTCCTTCTATGCTAACGTTCTCACCTATCATACCACTCTTATATTACCCGCTTTTTCCAAAGAAAAAAACGCTTTACCTTAAAGCGCCCCATAACGTTCATTTTTTCTCTTTTATTTGGTAAGAACAACTACAATCGCCCTCGCACATGTTTGCTAGCGTTTTCACATCTGCGTTCGTAAATAAACGCTTATACATCTCTTTTTCATCTTCACATACTTGCGGGAATCTCTCTGCAATTTCTTTTAACGGACAGTTTTGTTTTTCAATTACGAAAGAGTTCTCTCCATCTCTCTTTATTTGAACCATATAACCATTTTTCTCTTGCATAGCTGCTATCTCTTGCACTTTATATGCTAAATTCTTTTGATTACTTACTCTCTTTTGCAACTGTTCTTCCATTCGCTTCGTTCTCTCTTTTAAAACGTAACGAAGTATTTTTTCATCGCCCATTCGAGCTAAATCTTCTAGCATATCAATCGCAAATTGCTTATACTCTTTCGGGAATGTATCTTCTCCCTTTTCACTTAATCCATACAAATAAGTTGGTCTTCCGACATGTTGCCTTACCATCTTAGAATAAATGAGTCCGTCTTTCTCAAGATTACTTAAATGTCTTCTGATTGCCATTTCTGTAATCTCTAAAACGTCAGCTAGTTCAGCTACTGTGTGCTCTCCCTTTACTTTCAACAATTGTACAATCTCGTCTTTCGTAGTACGTGCTTCCCCCATACTTCACCCTTCTCCCTTTTCTTTCTCACATACAATATAAGATCCCCAAAAGGTATTCTCTGGGGATCTTATAAGCATAATTATTCTGGTACAAATGCAGATACAGGTCCTAATTCCTTTTCTAAATAACTGCGAATATTTGCTGGGTACTTTTCCACCACTGCAATATGTTTTTGAATCGTCTTATATAATTCATCATGATTCATTTGAATATAATCTTGCGTAAGCATTTTTCGAAGAAGGATAATTTCTTTCATCCCTTGGCCATCTTCTTCACTTATCACTCGCTCGTCCATTAAAATATCAATAATATCTTCATAGCTTCCTGGATCGCGCATAATAAATCCATCGATCATCGCATTTCCTACATCTAATACAGTATCAATAATAAGATGGGCTATGCGCTCTAATGCGTAAAATTCAAACTCGGTTTCATATATCTTTTTCTCTTGAAATGTACTTGTTGCTCGTTCTAAACATACTAGCATTTGTTCTATTTTCTTTCTGTCTACAAAATACATGAATGTCACCTACCTGGAAATTAAAGCATTTACATTTTAATTGTAACGCTTTCTTCTGAAAAAATCGACAATTTTTCGAATTCACCTTTTCTCCGTTATTTGTTATAGTTATATTTGTATGATTTTTGAAATTGGAGGAATGGAATCTTGGAACGTGAACTCGCACTAGAAATTGTCCGTGTAACAGAAGCAGCAGCCTTAGCATCCGCACAGTGGATGGGCCGCGGAAAGAAAAATGAAGCAGATGATGCAGCAACTACAGCAATGCGTGATATGTTCGATTCAGTAAACATGGCAGGTACAGTTGTAATTGGTGAGGGAGAACTTGATGAAGCACCGATGTTGTATATTGGTGAAGAACTAGGAACAGGTAACGGTCCGGAAGTAGACATCGCCGTTGATCCATTAGAAGGTACAAACATCGTTGCAAAAGGTCTTGCAAATGCAATGGCAGTTATTGCAATCGCAGACAAAGGGAACCTTCTTCATGCTCCTGATATGTACATGGAAAAAATCGCGGTTGGTCCAAAAGCAGCTGGTAAAATTAGCTTAGATGATCCAATTGAAAAAACAATTGAAATTGTAGCAGAAGCTAACAATAAAAAGATTCGTGACCTAACGGTTATCGTTCAAGAACGTGAACGTCATCAAGATATTATTGACCGTGTTCGTGCAAAAGGTGCACGCGTAAAATTATTTGGTGACGGTGATGTTGGTGCGTCAATCGCAACAGCACTACCTGGAACGGGTATCGACTTATTCGTAGGTATTGGCGGAGCTCCAGAAGGTGTTATTTCTGCAGCAGCATTAAAGTGCCTTGAAGGTGAAATGCAAGCTCGCTTAGTTCCAATGAACGAAGAAGAAGAAGCTCGTTGTCGTGAAATGGGATTAGAAGACCCT
This sequence comes from Bacillus sp. 5mfcol3.1, assembly GCF_900114335.1. NCBI lineage: Bacteria > Bacillati > Bacillota > Bacilli > Caryophanales > Bacillaceae > Bacillus > Bacillus sp. 5mfcol3.1. Next base: position 66,116 of record NZ_FOST01000004.1, read on the forward strand.
CGTCAACTTCTTATGTTAGATGACTTAGTATCTGGGGATGATGCAATCTTCTCAGCAACTGGTGTATCTGCTGGTGAGTTATTAGACGGTGTTAAATTCCTTGGCGGAGATTTAGCTGAAACATACTCTATCGTAATGCGTTACAAAACAAGAACAGTACGATTCATTAAAACACATCACCATTTAGATCATAAACCACACTTAAACTTAGATATTTAATAAAGGAGCCATGTGTATGGAAGAACGTTTCTTTCTGTACGACGACACTGTCGCTACAAAAACTCGTTTCGTTAGCTTTATGGGAGAAAATGAGCGTCACGATTTAGCGCTTTTATACTCCGATCGTCATTACGGTAAAACAATTGTACTTGATATGCAAAGTAATAAATTTGCAATTATCGGTGCTGACGATTTAAACGAACCAGGCTACTTAGAGCACGCATTTTCTATGACTGAAGAAATTGCAGAAGAATTACGCTCATTTTTATTTGAACTTATATAATTTATCGTATGCACCAGCTATTTTAGCTGGTGTTTTTCCGCCTTCATTATTTCGAATTTTCAGTATTATATGTTATAATGAAGAATAAATCTATTTGGATAGAAAGGACGTTATCTACGTATGCCAACATTTACTTTGTAATGGACCAGCAATTGGATAGCATTACTCTCAAAAAAGCACCACGCTTTTTCAAGGGAGTAGTCTGCCCATTCCCATTACAAAGGAACGTATTGCATCTGTAGTATGATGTTTACGGAGGTTCCTCTTTGGGGAACCTCCTTTTATTTTTGTCTTTTTCTCATGTCTTCATACTACAAGACATCCAAATAGCTGTATTACGTTTCTTTGCCACTACTATAAGAGGTGAAGGAAAATGCAGAAAGTACAACTTTCTTGGAGTTTATATGAAAATCAGCAACACACAATCGAAAAATATTGTAAAAATTGCGGACGTACTACCCTATTTACTGATACGAATATTCGTAGGCATAACGCCAATGGAAAAAACATATACCGCTTTGCCATTTATAAATGTTCGAAAGATCATACGTGGAATCAAAAACTGCGTATTTATAAATCATTTACTGATCACGTTGAAACGATTGATATGACTCAGCAAGATCAAACAGAAACAAGTACTACTATTTCTATTACGCAACATAAAGAAAGTGGCGTAGCTGAAATCACGATCGTATTAGATATCGTTTTCGGTTCCCACCGCATTGATAAAGCCTTATCCACATATATTTCCGACTGGAGCCGTACACGCATTGTGGATAAAATTAAAAATGGGGATATTCAATTAAATGGACAACAAATGAAACCAAATGCAATACTTTCTGAAGGCGATCATATCTCGATTTGTTTATAAGCGAGAATATGTAAAAAATCCTCTTACAATTGTAAGAGGATTTTTTTATTTCTTCACTTTTCGTAATACGAAGTGTGCACAACCGAAGTTACAGTACTCGTATAAATACTCCGTTAACGTACTAATTTTCGTATCATATGTCGCACGTTGGTTACTATCATCAAAGAATCCTCGCAGTCTAAGTTGCTCATATCCCCAGTCTCCAACGATATAATCATATTTATTTAAAATTTCTGCATAGCGCTCTTTAAATGCTTCTTCACTAAAACCGTCACGAAAGTTTTTAATTACTTCGTACTGAACATTATTAATGCTCACCGTAGCATGAATCTCTTGCTCTTGCTTTTGCTCCATCATTAACTTCCTCTCTAAGCATTCTTCTTTTTATCGTATCACAAAGCATAACAACCAACAATTTCAAATACAAAAAATTGCAAATTAGTACATGCTATGGAGAAGGAGGTGATACATCGTGAAAAAACAAATTTTACTTTCCCTTCTCACTCTTTCCTTATTTGCAGGCTGCCAATCAGCGAACAAAGCTGAAATGGAACGTGAAGAAGGAAGCCGTGTTCTTGTTTCCAATAAAAACGACATGTATCATACGGAAAATACAAATACAAGACTCACAAGAGTCGGTTATTCTTCTAAACAAAAGCATGAAGTATCTAACAAACAAGTAGGGGCCATTAATCGCGAGAAAGTCGCTGAAATGATTACAAGCATGACAGTCAAACTTCCTGACGTTACAAACGCTGCTACACTCGTTACCGATGATGAAGTATTTGTTGTATACCGTGCAAACACAACGGATCCAAAACTCGTAGCAGATCAAGTATATAAAACCGCTTTGTCCATCGTCCCTCGCTATTATAAAGCATATGTATCAACAGACCAAAAGTTGATTTCTCAAATTCAAGGGCTTCAATCTGGCGCATTAAATGATACAGAATATACGCAAAGCCTCGATATGCTAAAACGTGAAATGAGTAAAAATCCTCATTTGAACAATACGGGGGATCAGACTTTAAATAATATGATTAAAAAGTAAAACAGGTGGAGAGAACCTCCACCTGTTTTACTTTTTATTTTTTATTACGATCCGCATAAATCTCCATCGCATCACACATAAACTGCGCTAACCCCTCGCCAAACTTATCGATATTTTTCGTAAAGCGCTCATCAGCGACGTACATTTGACCGAGTCCCTTAAAAGCGTCTAATGAATAGTGACTAAAGTTTTGCAAGTAATCGTACCATACTTTGATAGCTGCCTGCGCCTCTTTAGAATCTGGTGCATCGTGTCTAAGCGTTGCTAAATTTCTATAAATAGCATTAAACTCCTCTTGGTTCTCTTTTGACATACCTTTTGCATATTCGTTCGCTTTATCTACAGCTGCATCTCCCCATTTTTCACGTGCTTCTTCTTCATATGGGTTATGGCTGAAATCGAATCCTTCAAATTTCTCTTTATTCGTCATTTCAATCTCTCCTTTTGTATGCTGAATTGTTTTATCAATCGTCGCAATCACCTTATCTAATCTGGCACGCTTTTCAAGAAGCATCTTCTTATGAAGCTGTAGTGCCTCTTCGCGATCAAATGATGGACTCATGATAATCTCTTTAATTTTCTTCAAAGGGAAGCCAAGCTCTTTAAAAAACAAAATTTGCTGCAATGTCTCTAAATTTTCATTGGAATACAGACGATATCCAGACTCTGTCGTCTCGTCTGGGGTTAACAACCCAATTTCATCGTAATGATGCAGTGTGCGCACACTAATTCCAACTAAATCAGCTACTTCTTTTACTCTCATTGTCATTTGTATCTCCCCCTTAGTACATACGATAAAGTATGACGCAACGTTAGAGTCAATAAGTAAATTCATTTTCTTTCTAAAAGTTTCATCTCTCCCCTATTTCATGCATAATAGATATGTACATATATTAGAAAGCGGTGAAAGTATGGTTTCAAATACTGTAATTTCCAGCATCATTTTTCAACTCATTGTCTCGATTCTGGTCCCAATTATCGTACTCGTTTATTTCCGTAAAAAACATAATATTAATTGGAAAGTAGTCGGCGTTGGTGTTCTTATCTTTATCGGATTCACCCAAATTCTTGAAACACCATTCCACCTATTTATGCGCGGTAATCCAACAATCGCTCCATTTTTAGAAAATCCGTTTGTCTTCGCAATTTATGGCGGATTGACTGCTGGTATTTTTGAAGAATTAGGACGCTTCGTTGCCTTCTTCTTCTTACTAAAAAAATATCTAGAATATAAAGATGGCTTCGCTTATGGAATTGGTCACGGCGGAATTGAATCTATTTTAATTGGCGGCTTTTCTGCATTACAAGCATTAATTTTTGCTAATTCTATTAACGATGGTAGCTTCTCTCGACTGATTGAACAAAAACCCGAGCTCAGTATTTTACAGGACATGTTAATTCAGCAACCTGCCTACTTATACTTCCTTGGTAGCTTAGAAAGAATTATGGCACTCGTGCTTCAAATCGCCTTTACAATGCTTGTTTTATACGCAGTAAAACAGAAGAAATACATCTTCCTAGTATACGCTATACTATTCCACGCATTTGTAGACTTTTTCGCGGCACTTTACCAAACAAAAACAATCAACATCTTCGTTGCCGAAGGAATTACACTTCTGTGTACAATTGGCGCTGTCGTTCTTATTCGCAAAATGAAAGAGAAATTAATGAGTGTACCGGAGTAAAAAATAAACCACCAAAATTGGTGGTTTATTTTTTATATGGATGATAACTTTTGCCCTCTTGCAGCTCCCTCTTTGTTTCTGCATCTATAACGATGTACTTATGAAACGCTTCTACTTCATTTTGAGTAAAAGAAGCGAAAAAATAGACTTGGCGATCAGGGTGAACAAAAAAATCTTGAAGCACCACTCTACTTCGACAACCGACAGCTGTTTTTTGCAGGAAAGAAAATTCCTCATCAGCCACTTCTTTAAATGAAATTTTTTTACGAACACTATATGCTGCATTTTTGTACTCTTTATAAATTTTCTTATCTAACTGTTTATAAAAAACATCCCCACTCACAAATGACTTATTTTGATTGCTTGGATAATTTAGTTTTCGGTTGGATTCTGCATATGTTGTGGACAATTGCGCAAGAAAACAAATAATGAATACGATACATATCATTTTTTTCATCATTGCACCTCAATTTTTTATTATCCACATTACTTTTCCACATATTTAAATCCATATGCTGTTTCCAATAAAAAGGAATTTTTTCCACATTTGTCGAAGTATATAGCGTCAACTTGAAAGATGGGGATGAATTATGAAGAAAATTATTTTAATACGACATTGTTCAGCAACTGGGCAAGAATGTGATGCTGAATTAACGACCGATGGAAAAGACCAAGCAAATACCCTTGCTACATTCCTCTTAGAAAATACTCTACAAATCGATCATATTATTTCAAGCCCATTTGTCCGAGCTATCGATTCCATTCGGCCCTATGCACTCCAAGCTAACTTATCTATCCAAGAAAATGAACGATTAACTGAACGCATATTGAGCAACGTTCCAATGGATGATTGGATGCAAAAACTAGAATCCACTTTTACGAATATAGATATTGCCTTTTCAGGCGGAGAGTCAACAAAACAAGCAACAGACCGTGCCATATCGCTTATTCAAGACGTTTTACAATTAAACCATACGACAACACTACTTGTTACACATGGCAATTTACTTACGCTCATTTTAAAGCATTTTGATCATACGATTGGCTTTAATGAATGGAGAACTTTAACGAATCCTGATATTTACGAAATTACAATCGACGAACAATGTATCATAACACGCTTATGGGAAGCATCGTCCAAGTAATATCCCTTTCCAAAACATTCAGTTGACGCCACGAGAAGAGACTGTTCTAACAATAGAAAGGGGTATCATTTCATATGTACGAAGACGTACTTGCTTTACTACATAAAACAAATGTTTCTTATGAAAAATTCGAACACGAACCAGTACTCGATTATGAGACGGATCGGATCGTACGCGAGAGACTTGGCTTACAAGGCACTCCAAGTAAAAGCTTATTTTTAAAATCAACATCTGGAAATTTTTATGTGTTTTTTACGTTAGAAGGAAATCGGCTTAACCGCGGAGAGATGAAAGAAATAATGGGAGAACGCTTATCGCTCTGTTCTCCTGATGAACTAAGAATGGAAACTGGCTGTACTCCAGGATGTGTAGCTCCTTTTGGTTATTCACAAGAAGTAACAATTATTGTGGACAGTTCCGTTTATACGTACGATAAAATTTTAATTACACCTGGTGTACCTGAATTTACAATTGAATTATCCACAGAAGAATTAAAAAAGATTTTATTAACATGTACAAATACCGTTTTAGAGTACAAACAAAAAGAGAGCTGATCGTTAGCTCTCTTTTTTCATTATTTAGCTTCTGCTGTTTTTTCTTTTGCAGAACGTACTTGCTCGTCCGCATGGTAAGAAGAACGCACAAGTGGGCCAGCTTCACAGTGGCTAAATCCTTTGCTAAGTGCAATTTCTTTAAGCTCTGCAAATTCTGCTGGTGGATAATATTTAATAACTGGTAAATGCTTCTTAGATGGTTGTAGATATTGTCCAAGAGTTAAAATATCCACATTGTTTGCACGTAAGTCATCCATTGCTTCAATTAAATCTTCTCTTGTTTCACCTAAGCCGACCATAATGCTCGATTTAGTTGGAATATCAGGCTGCATTTCTTTTGCTCGACGTAAAAACTCTAATGAACGGTCATACTTTGCTCTAGCGCGAACTCGGTTAGATAATCGACGTACTGTTTCAATGTTATGGTTTAAAATATCTGGTTTTGCATCCATTAACATTTTTAAGTTTTCTTCTACCCCAGCCATATCAGATGGTAATACTTCGATAGACGTGAATGGGTTTTTACGACGTACTGCTCGTACTGTTTCAGCAAAAACAGCTGCTCCGCCGTCCTTTAAATCATCACGTGCAACCGCTGTTATAACAACGTGCTTTAAGCCCATTTGTACTACTGAATCTGCTACGCGTTCTGGTTCTTGTAAATCAAGCTCAGTTGGTAAGCCTGTTTTAACCGCACAAAAACGACAAGCACGTGTACAAACCGCACCTAAAATCATAAATGTTGCTGTTTTTCTTACAGCCCAGCATTCATGAATATTCGGACATTTTGCCTCTTCACAAACGGTATGAAGATTCTTAGAACGCATCATTTTCTTTAAGCCTGTATAGTTTTCATTCGTGTTTAACTTAATTTTCAACCATTCGGGCTTGCGCTTATATTCTGTTTGTTTTGTCATGGTTATCAACTCCGCACAATATGAAATAGTTTACCGTGTTCGCTTCTTTCAATGTAACATATCTATTCTAACGTATGAAAGCGATTTGCTCAAATGAAGATTCTAAGATTTTTTCCAATCGTTCCCTATAATGAAATACTCCGTATATCCCACACTAAAAAGAGTGATGTTGTGAAAGGAGTCTATTTCATGCTTCGAAAAATTTCTCTTTTGCTTTCTATTTGTTTTCTTCTCCACCAAAACATCGCTTACGGTGAAGATAATCAGCAAAGCATATACGAAAAGCGCATGGCACTATATAAAGAAACCGAGCAGTCTTCAGGCATTCCATGGTATTACTTAGCTGCAATGGATCAATATGAAAGAAATATACGGAGCGTAAGAAAAGATATTCCAAAAAAACCAGATGCCATCATTTCCCTTTATTTCAAACCAGAAATATGGGCTGGACCTGTTAATAGTAACGATACTCTCCCCCATACAATTTCTCTATTTGGCGGAATAGGTTTAGATGGTGACAAAGATGGATTTGCAAATGCAAATAGCGACCGTGATCTTCTGCATACCGCAGCGACTATTTTAAGGAAACAAGGAACGTCAGAAGACCGTATTAAAATTATGCTTTGGGAATATTATAGACGTGCAAAAACAGTTGATTTAATTAGCGAGTACGCCCAAATTTATAAACATTATGGACGTATTAATTTAGAAGGAAATGCTTTTCCTCTTCCGATTCGTAGTGACCATAGCTACCGTAGTACTTTCGGCGCTGGAAGAAGTTTTGGCGGAAGACGAATTCATGAAGGAACCGATATTTTCGCCGGATATGGCGTGCCAGTAAGATCGACTTGCTATGGCATTATTGAAACAAAAGGCTGGAACCGCCTTGGTGGATGGCGCATTGGTATTCGTGACCTTCATAACAATTACCATTATTACGCTCATTTAGGCGGGTTCTCAAAAGAAATACAGCTTGGACAAATTGTTGAGCCAGGAAAAGTAATTGGATTTGTTGGTAGCACTGGTTATGGACCTCCTGGTACAGCCGGAAAATTCCCACCCCACTTACATTTTGGCATATATAAAGACAATGGCTATACAGAATGGGCCTTCGATCCATACATGCATTTAAGCCTTTGGGAACGCAAAGAACGAGCAAATACAAAAAGATAACCGTAGCTGCATTGCTACGGTTATTTTTTATCCAGTAAAAGCCCGGCTCAACCGAGTATCACTTTATATGCAACTAACTATCTGTTTTCTTTTTATCAGGTACAGCAACACTTCCGCTTCCATAATACGTAGGCACTTCCCCTTGAACGATACGCGTCGCAATCGGAACATTTTGTTTCACAGTTATCTCTTTCGTATGAAATGGAATAATTACTTGCAATGTTACTTCCATTTCCATAACAATTTGAATCGCTGTAGTATTAATTCCATGCGGCTCAATTTTTTGTTTAATATCTGTATTCACATGCCCAATTGGCGTGAAATGAATCGGAATATCTGGTCCTATATTACCAAGGAGTGCATTATCAGTTACACGTCCAAAAGGAACTGCCATAGTCGCCCCGTTTTTTTCAGAAATACCTAGCTCCTTCAACTTTCCTTGTTCTACTTGTTGCAAATATTTTTCTATGTACGTGGTCGTTGACGTTACGATTTCATTTACTTGCTTCGTATTTAAATTAATTGTGGATACTTTTCCGTTTTTATCATTCTGTACTTTCATTAATGAATCGACATCGAATCCTTCATTAATTCTATCCTTTACCGCCTTCGTCATAATTGCTGTCGCCATTTTATGTGTCTCTACTTCCCCATATTTAATTAAGGTCGGCTGAATACTATTATTCACAATCCACAACCCTTGCGTAAGTAATATAACAAAAAGAATAAACGACATAAGCAGTATATACCGAAAGGCAATAGGTCCCCTTCGAAACCGCGAGTTTTTCGAGCGAAATATACTCATAAAAAAACCTCCTTCTTATATCATTTCTATGCAAGAAGGAGGGACGATATATGCTTATCTCATTTTTAATAATGCTTCTTTTCCAATCGTTCCTACTGGAATGCCTAACGCTTCAGCTCCAGTCGTTACCGATTCTAGTGGCGCTTCAAGAAGTTGTTCAATCGTTCTTACACCAACCGCACGGCCAGCAATAATTCCTCGATCACCTAATTTCTCATTTAAAAGACCTACATCTAATGCACCACACATAATATATCCTTTATCGCTCATTACAGCTAGCAAATTCGTCTTTGGAAGTTTCACGCTAACCGCAATAAACGTATAATTATCAATTATAATTGGCTCCACATTAACCATAGTTCACACTCCTCTCTTTCTTATCTGTATGACAAGAGAAAAATGAGTGTTACAAGTTAACTAGCCTATAGTTTAACGGAAGTTGTATGAGTTATTAACATATCCGTTAACACATCTCTAAGTAGTTCTGGCATATAATATTGTTTGCTAGAAAGTGTGGATAGCTCTGGGTATAAGTATCCAAACGTAAACATATCGATTGTTCCTACCGTATATATACGGTCTAACTCCAGCGATTCGCCGTTAATCAATACATCTTCTAATAAAATTTTATTGCCAGGAATCGTATCTGGAATGACTTCTACACCAGCATAAATCATTTTCCCCATCACTTTCCCCCGAAATCCGAATCCTTTCACCTCAAGATTCTCCATGTTCGGTTTACGTGCTTTCAAAATAACTTCTCTTAATATCTTTCCTGGAACTTTCAAAGCACACGGATTAATTGGATGTGGACAAATTCTGTGAATATCTCCGCGCGTTACAACACCCTCTTCTAGCCCTTCAAGAAGTACACCGGCGTTCACCATGCCAATCTCTGCATCGCACCATGTTTTCAGCGCACTTGCTAACATATGAGAAAACGGCGTCTCCTGAAACCAATCAACCGGTAATGACTCTTTTAAATGAACGACAGGCTCTGCCATTATATGCTTACTTTCTTCCTGCAGTATTTCAATTGTGGATAACGGCTCGCTATAAGCACCTAACCGTTCCGTCTTAATCGCTCTACCGTCTTTTTTCAACAGCTTCTTCGTCTCTTTATCCACAGTAAGCTGAACGTGGCCAACGTAACGTCCCCACTTTTCACAACAGCAAAGTAAAGTATTGTTCAGTAGAACACCACGCTCAAATAAATGATGCGTATGTGCACCTAAAATAACATCTATATCATAATGCTCTGCCATATACTCATCCATACTTTTTCCAAGGTGAGATAGGACAACGGTAATATGCGCCTCATCTTTCACTTCTTCTAAAATAGACTCTAAATGGATAAGCGGATCTTCAATATGCCAATCGAGCATATGATAAAACTCTGGATAAGCTACCGTTAATCCGATAAAAGCAATGATAATCCCATCTGTCGTCGTATGTAATTTATAAGGCTTCGCCCACGCTGGACGTACCCCTTCTTTTTTAAATAAATTCGCAACGAGCACCTCAAATCCAGCATCATCATATAGACGATTCAAATGCTCCTTCGCTAACGTAATGCCTTCATTATTTCCGATCGTTACATAATCATATAACGCCTCATTTAAAAGCTTCGTATTCCCAAGGCCATTTGTCGCTTCCGAAATACTATGAAAACGATCCACATGATCACCAATATCAACCGTCAAAACAGTCTCTCCCGCTTCCTGTCTTCGCTTTTTCTCCCCTAGAACAAACCGAGAAATTTGCGGCCAATTTTCAAAATGACTATGTATATCGTTTGTATGATAAAGGTGGATGATTGTTTCTTTATTTGTATTCAGAGAAAAAACCTCCTCTCAGTTCCTTACTGCCATTTACGCTATGCGCACACAATAATCCTGTAAATACTTTTCGTCTTTTCTTGCTATTTTACATTGTACTCGCATTGTGAGAAAAAGCAAAAGATTGTCCTTTTCATATGAGAAACTTTTGCTAATGCAGGAAAGAATTCCAGATAGTGGAGGGAGGGGTGGATTTGTCAAAAAGTTTAATAGAGAATTCAGTGGGTGGTTGTTCAAGTGGATTTGTCAGTATCTTTGTCTTAAACCTAGTCGTTCTCTGTTCTTATAAAATGTTTGGGGTATGTGAGGATTTTCTTTTGTCTTATCTTGTCGACAAATCGATATTCCTTGTCGAAACGTTGATATATTGAAATAATCGTTGATATATTCCCGTTTATGATCGATATATTTGAAAAATCGTTGATATATTTAGCTGAACACCCACCCGGGTATCCTCTCCCAAGTCAAGACAAGCCAAGATAAATCCGCAAAACAAAAAAGCGCCCTGCACAGCAGGGCGCTTCTACTTTATCTATTAACCAATAGAACCTTCCATCTCAAACTTGATTAGGCGGTTCATTTCAACTGCGTATTCCATTGGAAGTTCGCGAGTGAATGGCTCGATGAAGCCCATTACGATCATTTCTGTAGCTTCTTGCTCAGAAATACCACGGCTCATTAGGTAGAATAATTGTTCTTCTGATACTTTCGATACTTTCGCTTCGTGCTCAAGTGAAACGTAATCGTTTTTGATTTCGTTGTAAGGAATTGTATCAGATGTAGATTGGTTATCCATGATTAACGTGTCACACTCGATGTTAGAGCGAGAGTTTTTCGCTTTTGGTCCGAAGTGTACGATACCACGGTAAGTTACTTTACCACCATGCTTCGCAATCGATTTAGAAACGATTGTTGAAGACGTGTTTGGTGCTAAGTGAATCATTTTCGCACCAGCATCTTGGTGTTGGCCTTTACCAGCAATCGCGATTGATAATGTTAAACCGCGAGCGCCTTCGCCTTTTAAGATAACTGCTGGGTATTTCATCGTTAATTTAGAACCGATGTTACCATCAATCCATTCCATCGTTGCGTTTTCTTCACAAACCGCACGTTTTGTAACTAGGTTGTATACGTTGTTCGCCCAGTTTTGGATTGTTGTATAACGGCAATACGCATCTTTTTTAATGATGATTTCTACTACCGCACTGTGAAGTGAGTTAGTAGTGTAAACAGGTGCTGTACAACCTTCTACGTAGTGTACGTGTGCGCCTTCGTCTACGATGATAAGCGTACGCTCGAATTGTCCCATATTTTCAGAGTTAATACGGAAATACGCTTGAAGTGGTGTATCAACTTTAATACCTTTTGGAACGTAGATGAATGATCCACCAGACCAAACTGCAGAGTTTAATGCAGAGAATTTGTTGTCTGTTGGTGGGATTACTTTTCCGAAATGCTCACGGAAAATATCTTCGTTCTCTTTTAATGCGCTATCTGTATCTTTGAAGACGATTCCTAGAGCTTCTAGGTCTTCTTTCATGTTGTGGTATACAACTTCAGATTCGTACTGTGCAGATACACCAGCTAAATATTTTTGCTCAGCTTCTGGAATACCTAATTTATCAAATGTTGCTTTAATTTCATCAGGTACTTCATCCCAAGACTTCTCAGATTTCTCAGATGGTTTTACGTAGTACGTAATTTCATCGAAATCTAAGTCGTTTAAGTCGCCGCCCCATTGTGGCATTGGCATTTCATAGAACTTATCCAGTGATTTTAAACGGAAGTCTAACATCCACTGTGGTTCTTCTTTCATACGTGAAATCTCTTCAACGATCTCTTTTGTTAAACCGCGTCCAGCACGGAAAATCGAAACGTCTTTGTCTTTGAAACCATATTTGTAATCGCCGATATCTGGCAGTTGCTTCGCCATGTTGGTGTGTCCCTCCTTAGATAACCTCATTTTTAGGAACCTTTAACATTACTTATCTTCGTTTAAGCCCTTTTCTAACGCTTTCCACGCTAATGTTGCACATTTAATACGTGCAGGGAACTTGCATACGCCTTGTAATGCTTCAATATCTCCTAAATCGATGCTGTCATCGTACTCTTTTCCTAGCATCATGTCAGAGAAAATTTTCGAAAGCTGAAGTGCTTCTTCAATTTTCTTACCTTTTACTGCTTGTGTCATCATTGAAGCTGAAGACATTGAGATTGAACATCCTTCGCCTTCAAACTTCGCCTCTTGCACAATACCTTCTTCTACTTTCATCGTAAGTTGAATACGATCGCCGCAAGTTGGATTGTTCAAGTTAACGGTAACACTATCTTCTAACACGCCATGGTTACGAGGATTTTTGTAATGATCCATAATAACTTGACGATATAACGTATCTAAATTATTAAATGACATTTGTGAAATACTCCTTTGTCTTGATTAGCGATTCAACAAATGTATCAATTTCTTCTTTTGTATTATATAAATAGAAGCTCGCACGTGCTGTTGAAGAAGCTTTTAGCCACTTCATAAGCGGTTGTGCACAGTGATGTCCTGCGCGAACTGCAATGCCTTCTACATCTAATACAGTCGCTACATCGTGAGGATGTACGTCTTCAATATTAAATGTAACAAGACCAGCGCGATGCTTTGGACCATAAATTGTAACGCCATCTACTTCTGATAGTCTTTCTAAAGCGTATTGCGCTAATTCATGCTCATGCTTTTCAATATTATCAAGACCGATTTCTTCTAGGAAATCAATTGCCGCACCAAGTCCGATTGCATTACCGATAATCGGTGTACCCGCTTCAAACTTCCACGGAAGCTCTTTCCAAGTAGATTCTTGTAAATCTACGAAATCAATCATTTCACCACCAAATTCAATTGGCTCCATATTGTTTAGCAATTCTTTCTTACCATATAATACGCCGATACCTGTAGGTCCGCACATCTTATGAGCAGATAATGCGTAGAAATCACAGTTTAAATCTTGTACATCCACTTTCATGTGAGGTGTACTTTGTGCACCATCAACGACCATAATTGCTCCGTTTTCGTGTGCGATTGCTCCGATTTCTTTTACAGGGTTAATCGTTCCAAGTACGTTTGATACTTGCATAATAGAAACGATTTTTGTATTCGGTGTAACAGTTTGACGAACATCTTCTAAAGAAATTGTACCGTCTGGTTGAAGCGGAAGGTATTTCAAAGTTGCGCCAGTTTTCTTCGCAACTTGTTGCCACGGAATGATGTTACTATGGTGTTCCATGTAAGAAATAACGATTTCATCGCCTTCTTTTACATTTTCAAGGCCATAGCTAGCCGCTACTGTATTTAATGCAGTTGTCGTTCCGCGCGTGAAAATAATCTCTTCCATTGATTTCGCGTTAATAAACTTGCGAACTTTCTCACGTGCACCTTCATACGCGTCGGTAGCTTTCGTACCGAGCGTATGAACACCGCGATGCACGTTAGAATTATATTCTTTATAGTAACGTTCTAACGTTTCAATGACTTGAATTGGTTTTTGAGAAGTTGCTGCACTATCGAAATAAACAAGTTGTTTGCCGTTCACTTTTTGATCAAGAATTGGAAACTGTTTGCGTATTTCATGAATATTCATTAGCGAACTTTCCTTTCAATTACCTCAACAAGCTGTGCTTTTACTCCTTCAATTGGAAGCTCATTTACTACAGGTGCTAAGAATCCATGGATGACTAAACGTTCTGCTTCGCGTTTTGGAATACCACGGCTCATCAAGTAGTATAATTGGTACGGATCTACGCGGCCTACTGAAGCTGCGTGACCTGCCATAACATCATCTTCATCAATTAAAAGAATTGGATTCGCATCACCGCGAGCTTTTTCGTCTAGCATAAGAACGCGAGAAGATTGTTGTGCATTTGATTTAGATGCACCGTGTTCAATCTTACCAATTCCATTAAAGATAGATGTTGCACTATCTTTTTGTACACCGTGTTTTAAAATCCAACCTTCAGAGTGTTTACCGAAGTGAACAACTTTAGTTGTAAAGTTTTGTGTTTGGTTACCACGGCCAATTGTTACTGTTTTCGTATCAGCATATGAACCGTCGCCCATTAAGTTCGTAACGTTCTCTGAAATTGTGTTTCCATCATTCATAAGGCCTAGAGCCCAATCAATGCGGCCGTCGCGTCCAACAACACCGCGGCGGTTAACGTAAGTTGTTACGTCTTTTGCTAATAGATCAACCGCACCGAATTTCACTTGTGCGCCTTGTTCCACAATTACTTCTGCTACGATATTTGCAATACCTTTAGCATTTTCATTTGCAACATAGTTTTCTACATAAGTTGCAGTACTGTTCGCATCAGCTACGAATAATACGTGGTTATATACGTTAGCTTCTTCGCCGTCTACTAAGAATACAGCTTGAAGTGGAGTTTCAAGAACAACGTTTTTCGGAACATATACGAATGCACCGCCGTTGATTAATGCAGCATGAAGTGCAGTTAGACGATGCTCGTCTACTTTCACTCCGTCTTTCATTAAATACTTTTGTAGTAATTCAGCATGCTCTGTTGCAGCTGTTACGATATCTGTGAAAATAACACCTTTGTCTTTTGCTTCGTCTGCTAAAGAAACGAACGCAGTTGTACCAGTACGTTGCACTAATACGCTGTTATTTTCATCGATTAAGTTTTTCACTGCTTCTGGAAGCTCTGTTAAAGAACTTACAGGCTCTTGCTTAGCAGCGTCGCCTTTTCCGATAAAGTCCCATTTTTCAATTTTCGTTTTATCAGGCGTTGGCATTGGAAGTTCTGTTGCTTGTGCAAGAGCTTGTAAGCGGAACTCAGTCAACCAAGCAGCTTCGTTTACTTCGCTTGCGCGTTGACGGATTGTTTCTTGATCGAAAGGTAATGTACCGATTGTCATGTTTATGCTCCTCTCTTACGCTTCTTGCTCTGTTGTTTCGTCTTCAATACCTAATTCTTTTTTAATCCAGTCGTAACCTTCAGCTTCTAGACGTTGTGCAAGCTCAGGGCCACCAGATTTAACGATACGACCGTTCATCATAACGTGAACGAAGTCTGGAGTGATGTAGTTTAATAAGCGTTGGTAATGCGTAATCATTAGGCAACCGAACTCTTCGCCGCGCATTTGGTTAATACCTTTAGATACAACTTTTAATGCATCGATATCAAGACCTGAGTCGATTTCATCTAAGATTGCGATTTTTGGCTCAATCATCATTAATTGAAGAATTTCGTTACGCTTTTTCTCTCCACCAGAGAAACCTTCGTTTAAGTAACGTTGTGCCATTTCTGGATCCATTTCTAGGAATTCCATGTTTTTATCTAATGTACGGATAAATTTCATAAGAGAAATTTCATCGCCTTCTTCACGACGTGCGTTAATTGCAGAACGTAAGAAGTCAGCGTTTGTTACTCCGCTAATTTCACTTGGATATTGCATTGCTAGGAATAGACCCGCTTGTGCGCGCTCGTCTACTTCCATTTCTAATACATCTTCACCGTCAATGATGATGCTACCTTCTGTTACTTCATACTTTGGGTGACCCATAATTGCAGAAGATAAAGTTGATTTACCTGTTCCGTTAGGTCCCATAATTGCGTGGATTTCTCCACCTTTTACTTCAAGGTTTACACCCTTTAAAATTTCTTTGCCGTCAATTGATACGTGTAAGTCTTTAACCGTTAATGTAGAACCAGCCATCTCAATACCTCCATTAATCCTATATATACATTTTAAAAATTCCTAAAACGTTCATATTCTCATTTTATTCTCATTCTAATTTTATATCAAATAAAATGATATCGCAAACGACGAAAAAAAGTAACCGTTTTTTCACAAATGTATATAAGTATTTCCTTTACATCTTTCTATGATACACCTTTCTTCTTATTTATATAAAGAAAAAAGGACTGGTAATTTCCCAGTCCTTTCCTTATATTTATTCACTTACCGGAAGTACAGCACCTTTATATTCTTTATTAATAAAATCTTGAATTTCTTTTGAATGTAACACTTCTACTAGCTCTTTAATTTCTTTTTTCTTCTCATCACCTTTACGAACTGCAATGATGTTTGCATACGGAGAGTCTGCTCCTTCAATCGCAATTGCATCCTTCGTTGGATTTAATTTTGCATCAATTGCGTAGTTCGAATTAATGAATAAAGCATCTCCCTCATTATTTTCATACAACTTCGGTGAAAGTCCAGGTTCAACATCTGTTTTAAATTTTAAGTTTTTCGGATTTTCGACTACATCTTTTACTGTCGCCTTAACCACATCTACACCATCTTTAAGCTTAATCACGCCGCCTTTTTGTAACAATGCTAACATACGGCCTCGCTCCGCTACGTTATTACTCATAATCACTGTCCCGCCATCTGGTAAGTCTTTTAAGCTTTTATATTTCTTAGAATAAATACCCATTGGCTCTAAATGAATTTTTCCTGCGTTTACAATTTTATATCCCTTTTCTTGGATCTCCTTATCTAAATACGGAATATGCTGGAAGTAGTTCGCATCAATCTCTTTATCCGCTAACGCTTTATTTGGCAGTACATAATCCTGGAACTTTTTAATCTCTAACTTAATGCCTTTTTTCTCTAAGATTGGCTGTGCTTTCTCTAAAATAACAGCATGCGGCACGTTAGAAGCTCCAACAACAAGCTTATTCTCTTCTTTTCCTCCGCAAGCAGCTAATGTAAATACAGACAGCGCTGTAACAACTGACAATAGAATCTTTTTCATATGATGTCCCCTTCTCCCCTATAGTTATGTAGTTATAAAAAAGGCTGGCATACACCAGCCTTTTCAGCAATTATTCTTTTACAGGAACAACCGCTCCTTTATATTCTTTATTAATAAAGTCTTCGATTTCTTTAGAATGCAATACTTCTACAAGCTCTTTAATCTCTTTTTTATCTTTATCACCTTTACGAACAGCTACTATGTTTGCGTACGGTGAATCATCACCTTCAATTGCAATTGCATCTTTTTCTGGGTTTAATTTCGCATCAATTGCATAGTTAGAGTTAATTAAAACAGCATCGCCTTCCTTATTGTTATACACTTGTGGTAGTAAACCCGGCTCGATATCTGTTTTAAATTTTAAGTTTTTCGGATTATCTGCAATATCTTTTGGAGTTGCATTAACTGGCTCTACTCCGTCTTTAATTTTTAAAATGCCTTCTTTTTGTAAAATTGCTAAACCACGTCCATGGTCAGTAACGGAATTACTCATAATGATTGTCGCCCCGTCTGGAAGTTCTTTTAGGCTCTTATACTTTTGAGAGTATACACCAATTGGTTCTAAATGAATTTTCCCCGCTATTTCAAAATCATATTTTTTATCTTTAATTTCTTTTTCTAAATACGGAATGTGCTGGAAGTAGTTTGCATCTAAATCTTTATCCGCTAACGATTTATTTGGTAATACGTAGTCTTGGAATTTTTTAATTTCTAACTCGATTCCTTTTTTCTCAAGTAACGGTTTTGCCTTTTCTAAAATTTCAGCGTGCGGTACGTTAGAAGCACCAACAACGAGTTTCTTTTCATCTTTATCTTTCCCGCCACAAGCAGCTAAACCAAAAATTGAAGTTGAAATAAGTGCCGTAAGTAATAATTTTTTCATTTGAAACATCCTCCCGTTTTTATTATCGTTTATCTATTCGAGTCGTTAAACTATCACCAATCCACTGAATTAAAAATACAACTAGTAATACACAAATTGTCGCAACGATTGTTACATCGTTATTTCCCCTTTGGAATCCTTCTAAGTAAGCAAGTGTTCCAAGGCCACCAGCACCAACAACTCCCGCCATTGCTGTATAGCCTACTAAAGCAATTGTTGTAACCGTAATACCAGATACTAATGCTGGTAACGATTCTGGAATCAATACTTTTAAAATAATTGTGCTTGTTTTTGCTCCCATTGCTTTTGAAGCTTCAATTACACCTTTATCAATTTCGCGAAGTGCGATTTCAACCATTCTCGCGTAGAATGGTGCCGCCCCAATAATTAAAGCTGGCAGCGCTGCACTTGCTCCAAGAATTGTTCCAAGAAGAATCTTTGTGAATGGGATTAATAAAATAATTAAAATGATGAACGGTATAGAACGGAATATATTTACGAATGCTCCAATCACCGTATTAATTGATTTGTTTTCCCATAAATTATCTTTCGCTGTCATGAAAAGTAACAATCCTAAAATTAGTCCTAAAACAAATGTCGCAAGAGCTGCGATTGCCGTCATATATAACGTTTCACCAGTTGCTTCTAACATTTGATTCCAATCAACATTTGCAAGTAACTTATCCATGTGCAATCACCTCCAGCTCTACTTGATCTTGATGAATTCCTTCTATTGCTTGCTGGATCGCTGTTTCCTCACCATTTAAATGAACAACTAAACTACCGTAAGAACCGTTATTCGTTTGTGCGATATTTCCTTGCAAAATGCTAACTTCTATATCACTGCGTTGCATCAATCGTTGAAGCACTGGTCTTTCTACAGCCTCACCGATAAACTGCAAACGAATCACTTTTCCATCTGGATATTTTTCAATTAAACTTTCAATCGTTTCATTTGTATCTTCAGAATCTGTTAACTGCTGTACAAATCGTTTCGTAATATCTTGCTTCGGATTACGGAATACATCAAGTACTGGACCCGTTTCTACAATCTTTCCTCTCTCCATTACCGCCACTCGATTACAAATCTTTCGAATTACGTGCATCTCATGTGTAATGAGTACAATTGTTAAACCAAGGCGCTTATTAATGTCTAATAGTAAATCCAAAATTTGATCTGTCGTTTCTGGATCAAGAGCTGACGTTGCTTCATCACATAAAAGTACTTGTGGGTTGTTAGCTAATGCTCTTGCAATCCCAACGCGTTGTTTTTGTCCCCCGCTCAGCTGAGATGGGTACGCGTCTCCTCTTCCTTCTAATCCAACAAGATGAATTAATTCATCAACACGTTTTCTTCTCTTCGTTTTATCAACACCTGCAATTTCAAGTGGAAACTCTATATTTTCACGTACAGTTCGTGACCAAAGTAAGTTGAAGTGCTGAAAAATCATTCCGATTTCTTGCCTTGCCTTACGAAGTTCACTTCCTGTAATTGCTGATATGACACGATTCGCAATTGTAATTTGGCCAGAAGTCGGTTTCTCTAACTGATTAAACAATCTGATTAAAGAACTTTTCCCAGCGCCGCTATATCCGATAACACCAAATATTTCGCCTTTTTCTATTTTTAAATTGGCGTTATCTACAGCAGTGACATCACCGCTTTTCGCCTTATATATTTTCCTTACATTCTCTAATAGAATCATGATGTTCACCCCTTTTTTGTTTAGGTCGACTCCGCAATTTTTTATTTTTAATGCGTGTAGTCCACTGTTATCATTACTTTTATTATTTGAATGTCCTCCACATTCAAACAATAAAAAAACCTTTCTGCTTTAGAGAAGCAGAAAGGTTTATATGCGTATATAACAACATTATCCCTCTCTCTCATCTCTCAAAGCATTCGCTTTGCAGGAATTGGCACCATTTCAACATAAGTTGACGGTTGCCGGGCTTCACAGGGCACAGTCCCTCCACCTCTCTTGATAAGAGAAATCAGATTCAATTTTCGTCTGATTTGAAATTTATGAAATTGTCTATATTTTATGACTTGAATTGTATCAATATACGCTCACCATGTCAACAGAAATTTTCGCAAAAAATGAAACTTCAGAATTTTAAGCACCTACTGACATCGGTTTACATATATGAAACATCGATTCCACTAATAACATCGTTCGGTACGTTCCTGAATATTGTACACGTCCATCATTCATTAACATTTGCAATCGTACATTTCCATTCACCAATTGTTCTATATCCTTTTCGTCTAAGCAAATGATTTGTTCCGTTCCTCTTTCCTCATGTACCAGCTCTATATAATCTCTTGAAATTTGTAACGAACAACTTTCATCTCTAAAGCGGAAATTAACAGTTTTTTCTTCTTGTCTTAAAAGTGGTTCTAAATGATATTGACCATTAGCGTAATTTACAAATGATTGAAGCAAAGAATATAATCTCACCCTAAATCACATCCTTCATATCACTTTCTATTACATACCATTCCCTCTCACTAAAGAGCAATCCTGTTATTTTCGCTCGACAAATACTGTATCCACCCTGCATCTCGACATATTTCCCAAGAAATATGTCGAGGCGGCAAAAATTTTGCCGCCTACTTTAATTCCGTATATAAATATTCAACCGAATGAAATGCGTATATCTTCTTCATCAGTGTCCCATTTTCAAAAACAAGTAAACAAGGTACACTTTCAATCCCATACTCTTTCGCTAAATGCGGAGCATAATTTAAATCTAACATCCCAATTTTGAGGCCTTCAATTGTCATCTCAACGACTGTTAACATCTTTTTTGCTAATTGGCATGTTCCACACATTGGAGTATATACATATAACACTGTTTTTTCTTCATTCTCTATTAGGGCTGTAGCTTCGGCTCCTGTCCAATCGATCACTTCTATCATTCCTTACCGTAAATATTCTGTATAAACGTCAATGTCGGCTCCCCATAATACATTTGCTAAGTGTGTAGATGGCGCAGTTGCCACTTCTCGGTACGAGCGATCAATATAGATATGCTCGGCTTGCGGAAATTCTTTTCGAAATTGTTTCCTTAACTTTTCTCCAGCATCATCAGCATCCACTAGCACATACACTTCCTTATCAAAAAACTGATCAACGAGCTCATCCATTTTCGACAAACCAATTGTACCATTTGTACAAACAATTTCCACTGGTTCACGAATAATAGATTCAATCTTTCTTCTATCTGATGTACCTTCTACAATAATGACTTTTTCCACATAAATCATATGTCATCACCCGATCACCATATACTATACAACCTTGAACTTAGTATATAGTATATTCGTTATTTTCATGTTGTTTCCTGTTTATTTTTGCAAAAGAAAAGCGAAACCGACTGTTTAGCCCTGTTGGCTAAGGTTCTTCCGTACAGAAGACGCTTTTTGTCTTCTCGTGCAGAAGGTTCTTAGACATGAAGGGCTAGGAGTTGGAGCTAGACAATGAAAAGCGCAAGCGGCTCATTTAGATTGTGAGGGGGATGGAGCTTCTGACGTAGAGGCGCTTTTTGCCTTGTAGGAAGAAGCGAAGCCACCGAACAATCTAGTCGCTGGAGCTAGACAACGAAAAACAAAAACGGCTAGACCTGCATAAAGATTAAACGAAAAAGTTTTTTCAAAAAACGTTCTCCTACACGATAATTAGTATATGATTCTACATTCATTATTTTACACAAAATAAAAAAGGACAGCACAAAGGCTGTCCTTTAGTCGACTATAATTAGTCTTGGTTTGTCATTTCTGCATATTTTTCTGCAGTTAATAACTTCTCAACTTGGCTTGCATCAGAAAGTTCAACTTTAACCATCCATGCACCCTCGTATGGAGATTCGTTAACAAGTTCTGGTTGGTCACTTAATTCTTCGTTTACTGCTACAACTTTACCGCTTACAGGTGCGTATAACTCAGAAACTGTTTTAACAGATTCTACGCTTCCGAATGGCTCGTCAGCTTCGATTGTTGCACCTACTTCAGGAAGTTCAACGAATACGATATCACCTAGCTCACCTTGTGCAAAGTGAGTGATACCGATAACAACTTCATTACCTTCAGTTTTTACCCATTCGTGTTCTTCAGAGTAACGTAAATTATTTGGAATGCTCATGACTGTACCTCCAGTGAATGTATTAATTATGTAAAAATACCTTATTGGTACTTTTTCCACACACTTTCAAACTGCTCTTCGTTAAAACCAAGTGTTACATTCGTTCCATCTGTTACAATTGGACGTTTGATCAACATGCCATCAGATGCTAAAAGCTCATACATTTCGTCTTCGCTTGCATCTTTCAACTTATCTTTCAGACCAAGTTCACGGTAACGCATTCCACTTGTATTAAAGAATTTTTTTAATGGTAATTCACTTTTTTCATGTAAATTACGTAAATCTTCTTTTGATGGTGGATTTTCAACAATATGAATCATCTCATATGCTACATCGTTTGCCTCAAACCATTTCTTTGCCTTTTGACATGTGCCACACTTTGGATATGAATAAAATGTTACTGTCATAAATTCACCTACTTTTTTACTAACCTTTACCTTTATCATATAGAAAACGTTTTATTATTTCAAACCATTATTCGCTAAACTTTTACTTATTTCGTGATAATTTTTAATAATCCTGCGAATTTTTCTTATTTTTCCGCCATTTGTTAAGAAAAAAATAAATATATAAATTTTTTTAGATTCTGCACCAAACATATATCTTAAACAAGCGTTTGATTAATTTCTTATTTTTCTTTGTTAGCCTTTGAACTACATGAGTTTCTTTCTACCGAACATACAGCTTAAACAAACGTTTGATTAATTTCTTATTTTTCTTTCTTAACCTTTGAACTACATGAGTTTCTTTCTACCGAACATACAGCTTAAACAAACGTTTGATTAATTCTCCATTTTTCTTTGTTAACCTTTGAGCTGCATCGATTTCTTCCTACCGAACATACAGCTTAAACAAACGTTTGATTAATTTCTTATTTTTCTTTCTTAACCTTTGAACTACATGAGTTTCTTTCTACCGAACATACAGCTTAAACAAACGTTTATTTTTAAAAAATAAGAAGCCTTTTTTACAGGCTCCTTCATCATCGACTTAAGTAATCCGAAATGGTTTGAAATACTACTATATACATATTATGAATATTTCGATCGGAAACAGTATCATTATATAATCCCATACCCCAATATTGCCCTTCAGGGTTCCCCATATTTACAAACCCTTGCGTATAAGTCATCGTTTTATCCTTTGGGGTATTATCATAATCTAAATCCTTGTTAGTAAAAATTAAATACGGTCTATCTTGCAAACCAATAAAAAATACCGGCTTCTTTAACGATAAAAATAAGTCCGTATACTGCTCCTTTGATGCCTCTTTAAAGTATTCTTTCATAACGAAAAAACCATCAACTTTTGCTGATTTCTCCTGCATTTCTTCTAACTTTATACTTTCAAACTTTACATTCCTAAACGTATCTTTCGGCTTTTCTCCAACAACTCCAATTACGAGTGCTCTTCCGTTATATTCTAATTTTTCTCCTTCGTTATTCTTTGCACACCCAGCACCTACTAGGCATAACAATATAAAAACTAAAAAATATGATAAACGCTTCATTTAGCACCCTCACCCTTCTTTTTAGTCAAGTGACAAAAACGTAAGGTTAATTCAAGAAAATGTAAGTAAAATCGATAGCCCAATTCACGTTTCTATATTATAATCAATTGAATTTACTTACATTACTAAACATAGGAGATCAACATGAAGAAATTTAAACTTTCATCTTTTCTTCCGTTAAGTTATATACTTCTACTCGTACTCGTAAGTCCCCTTTACGACGTATTAAATAAATCGACTGTTCACGCAGTAGACGTTACAACTGTAGTAGATGATTGGATTCCATTTGTAAAAGCATTTATTATTCCTTATTTACTTTGGTTTCCATACTTATACGGCGCACTTATTTATTACTGCTTCGCTGACCGAAAGCAATATTATATCACTTTAAGTAGTGTTATTTTTGGAAAACTTGCTTGTTTTTCTATTTATTATTTTTGGCAAACAACTGTACCGCGTCCGACTGTCGTTGGAACAGATGTATTTTCTGAACTAGTTCGCTATATTTATAGTATCGACCAGCCAGTAAACTGTTTCCCTAGCATTCACGTTCTTACTACATTTGTAATTATGTTAGCTGCCTTTAAGCGTAGAGAACAACATGCTTTTGAATATTACATCCTTACTTTCTTCGGTACACTTATTATTTTATCAACGCTATTTACGAAGCAACATGCCTTTGTAGATGCCGTTTCTGGAATGACACTTGCAAGCATACTTTACTTCGGCGTTCAACTCTTATTGGCCAAAGAACCAATAAGAGTTCCAGTAAAACAAAATCATAGAATGTAACATGACAAAAAAGCAGACTGTGGCTTCTCAGTCTGCTTTTATCTATTATTAAGGAGATTTTCAATTTAAGATTGCGGTACAGTCATATCACCAGAATGAATACGACCTGCTTTTTTAAGAGCAATGTAAAGTATATAAGAAACAGCTACTGGAATGACGATATAAGTAATTACCATGGCCGGGAGAACTTCCCATCCTTCGCTGGAAATTAAATTAATTGGTGCGATAAGAGAACTTAATCCAAGACCTGCAATTTCTTTTCCTGCTTCCAGTTGGAAAATTAATGCGGATACCGGACCAACTATAGCACTGGCGACGACAGTTGGGACGAGAATCATTGGATTTTTAGTGATATTTGGCAACTGTACTTTCGGAGTACAAAGAGCTTGAGCTAATATGCCACCTAAATTGTTTTCTTTTGCTGAGATGACAGAGAATCCGATAAACTGAGCGACGCATCCGGCAAGAGCTGCACCACCTGCAACACCGTCTAAGCTAAGTGCGATCGCTAACGCAGCTGATGAAGCTGGAGAGATAAGTAATAGTCCCCAAACTACTGCAATGACGATAGAAGCGATAAACGGGCTACCAGCTGAGCTATCTTTAATGAACGCTCCAACTGCATTTAAAACAGGAGTAATATTATGAGATAACCAAATACCAACTAAACCAGAACCTAATATGGCCGCAAATGGAACGAGCATCATATCTAAAGCAGTTTTTCCGCTTAAACGTTTACCAATATATACAGCTAAAGTTGCTGTTAATAAAGCACCGATTGGCTCACCTGTTTTAATAATTAGACCAGCTTCAGTAATTGAAATGGATCCGGCACCAATTGCTCCAGCCACCATAGCCGAGAAGATTACAAGACCATTTGCACCGAGCATAAAAGCAATTCCAGCACCAATGGCTGGTGCCATAAGTGATTTTGCAACAACTCCAATTGTAATAAGCAACGGAATATCAACAATTCTTCCTATATTTTCGATTAGTAAACCAATTCCGAGGGATACGAAAATACCTTGTGCGATACCAGCAGATGCTTTAAATACACGAGACATTATATATTCCTTCATTTGTTTCACCTTCTTCTATAAGTTAGTAACCAATTGTTTTCATATAATCACGTAAAATATCGTTTGATTTTGCGAATCGAGATTCTTCATCCTCTGTTAAATTGAGTTCTACAACTTCTCTTATACCGTCTCTAGTAATAATAGCTGGTACTCCTGTACAAATATCGTATTCACCGTACTCACCATCTAAAATGGCTGATACAGCAATGACACGGTGATCATCGTTAAAGATTGAACTCGCAATATACGCTAGAGAGTTTCCGATTCCGTAATAAGTAGTTCCTTTACGTTTATAAATTTCCCAGCCAGCTTTTGCAGTTTTCTCAACAATTTCATCTAAATCTATTTCTCCAAATCGTTCTTTTTGTTCTTCTAAAATTTGCAGAATTGGCTTTCCACCAACAGTTACATGAGACCAAGCAACCATTTGAGAATCACCATGTTCTCCTAATGAATACCCATGAATACTACGAGGGTCTACATGTAGCATTTCAGATAAAATTGTTCTTAAGCGAGAAGAATCTAGTGATGTACCAGTACCGATTACGCGATTTCTAGGTAATCCAGATAATTTCCAAACTTGATATGTAATAATATCAACTGGGTTCGATGCAAGTAAGAAAATACCATCAAATCCACTTTCCATTACGCCACCAACAACACTTTCCATAATCTTCGCACTCGCTCCTAAAGTATCTAAGCGACTTTGCCCTGGTTTTGGTGCTGGTCCTGCTGTAATAATGACAATGTCCATATCTTTGCAGTCTTCATAGTTTCCTGCATATACTTTTGTTCTTGTATTTGTAAAGTTAATGCAATGTGATAAATCCATTGCTTCCCCAACTGCACGTTCATGATTTATATCAATTAATAATAGCTCTTCGCAAATACCTTGATTCACAATAGAATACGCACAACTTGATCCAACTAATCCAGTACCGATAATTGCAATTTTTCTTGTATGTCTTTTCATAGCAATCTCTCCTAATTGATCATATAATCTATTTCTTTTGCTCTTTACACTCCTAATTATAGAGGTTCTCACGATAGAAACCATGGATACTTTGTGAAATATTGAACAAAGTTTTTGTCCTTTTTGTGAATTGTTATATTCCATTTTCGTCATATTTGTTACAACTGGAAAAATATTTATTATGTATTTATTGACATATACAAAAAGAAAACGAGCGAATAAATTCGCTCGTTTTCTTTTCACTATTGTTCCGCACTTAATTGACTTTTTAATTGCTGTACAATCATTGGATTAGCAGGTGCTGCCGGTTTGTAATAACTCTTTTGCTTTGCGTACTCATACATATTACGTTGGCGCGCCTCGTCTTGATTACGAATTTGAATTAACGTTTGATGTAACTGTTCATTATCAGACTGAGCAATATAATTTGCATAGCTTGTTAAACTTGCATTCAATCCTGCTAAATAATCATTTACCATATCTTTTTCATTCATCTTTCTCTTCCTCCTATCCTAGGAAAGTCATTAATTGCTGTTTCGTATTTCGTGCATCTTGCGCATCTTTTTGTAGCATTTGTTTCAGTTGTGGATCTGTACACGTCTGTGCATACTGCTCCAACTTGTTAATAATTGTTGCGTGTCCACCAATTAAATGACGTAAGTTTTCTACTTCAAGCTCTGTTAAGTTTTGCATATAACATACCCGCCTTTCTTTGTTCATTCATCATTAGTATTTGGTTCTTTTTGGATTGTATTCATCAACTTTTCGCACATATAAACAAAATAAAAGATGAATAGCTAGGCCATTCATCTTTTATGCTAAATATTCATTCAATTTTATAAAGAAACAATCATACTTATACTCACAAGTAGGTTCCATACAATATGTAAAATGATGCTAGGTAAAATAGATTGTGTTTTCTTATATAACATAGCAAATACAATCCCCATAATCATTGCCGTAACCGGAAAACCACCATGAAGAATCCCAAAGATAAAGGAAGAAATAATGATACCAACTAGAAAACTATATTTCTTTTCAAAAAATCGATACAAAATACCTCTATATAAAATTTCTTCTTTAATTGGTGTAATTATAGCAACACTTAACACATATATAATACTTTGTAGACTATTTTGAAGTCCTAAGCTCCCTAATTGATCTCGTTGCTGCTCTGCACTTTCAAAGCTAAACAACTCTAACATTACATACTGAGTTAATGCAATGATGATAAAACCTATTAATAAATACAAGTAGGTTTTCCCATTTTTTAAAATAGATACATCCCATATGTTCTTAATAAAATGAAGCACTGGTTTATACGCAAATAAAACAATAGTAACAACAGCTGCATCAAATAGAAGTAAATAATATCCCTCTAAATTAGCACGTAATACCTCTTCTCCAAAAATCCCAAGGGCTAAAGCAAGGAATAATCCCCCTAAGAGTGAGAACCCTAGAATGCTTGCAATCGTTACAACTAGATTTTTATATGTTATGTTATCTACTTCTCTTTCTGCATTATACGCGTCTAATACTGTTTTTCTCATACTATTCCTCCATTTGTTTTCATTACCTTAACAAAAACCCTTTAATACAAATATATAGATAATATAACAAATTTTTCAAAAAGAATAATATACAATTTTACATATCATGAAAGCTTTGTATTATATAGTTTTTGGAATTAGATTACTATAGAATAATTATTAGATGAAATTCCAAAAATTTCTTATATATCCACCATAACCCTCGCATCATATAAAACTTATTAGTTAAAGGAGCAATGAACATGAAAACACATGACTTCCTTACAGAAATCCAGAAGGGCTCTGAGCCTAGTCCATATCAAGATCCTATTGCTTTTATTTTCGTTTGCCTTTCCGTAGCTATATACACATTTTTCAAACCTGCTAAATAATATCATGTAATGAGAAAAAGCCTACCGCTCTTTTCGAATTATATGCACTAAAAAACCTTAGAATCACTTCTAAGGTTTTTGTTTGCCTCGTTTCTTATTCACGTAATCCTTTAATAAACGTTTCCAATAATACATGTAAACTTATATCCAGATCTAACGGCAAACCAAATCCGCCTTGCTGTTCAATCGAAGCAAATCCATGACAAATACTTCTGAATCCGCGTGTCGCATGAAGTGCATTCTCTCCTTCTAAGCCATACTGTTGTAAAACTCGAAGACAAAGCTTTACAATTCCGTCACCTGCTTTTCTTACTTCTTCATCTCGTAAAAAAGTTGCTTCATATAGTCCAGGATGTTTTCGGACAAATGCTACATATGCTTCTCCTAATGCATGAATTGCTTCATCTATCTGTTTATCCTCGGCTGCTTCTTCCAGTTTGTTATGCAGCTGTTGTATTCCGTAAATACCAAGATTTTTCCGTACATCTTGTAACCCTTTTACATGATTATATAGTGAGGGCGAACGTATCCCTAATCTTTGCGCTAATGAAGCTAACGTTACTTCTTGTATTCCATTTGTATCTGCAATTTCTGCAGCTGTTTCTACAATTTTCTGTAATGTAAGTCCGATTCTAGGTGACATAAATTAACCCTCTTTCTTACTTTCTATATTCCGCTTCGCTTCCTGAATAGCAAGCTCTATGACAGCCCCTGGATCCTTTATCATTTTTCCGTGCCCTGCCGCAAGCAAGGAAGGTTCATATTCGCTTAGCTTCTGTGCACTTTGTAATGATATTTCTTTGCTCCACGTTGCCATCGCTGGAAACGGAAACCAAAATTTCATTTGTCCCGAAACAGCCATACCTCCTCTTGTTTGAAATGCATCCCCAACAATAAGAGCTTTATTTCGTACATCAAGAAACGACATGGAGCCCGGCGTATGTCCCGGTGTCATAATCGCAAGAAGCGATCCAACTCGGTCGCCATCTTCCAATAAAACATCAGGTACCGTTTTTATCTTTTTAGGTACACCGCCTTTTATTGGCGTATTTGGTTCATCCTTTTGTAACGTCGTATCTCCTTCTAACAGCTTTGCGTCCCGCTTAGAAATGTAGACTGGAACATGAGGAAGTACTTCCTTTAATGCGTCTAATGCACCGATGTGATCATCATGCGCATGTGTTAATACAATATTCGTAATTGGTTTTCCTATTTTCTCAGCCGCCTGTAAAATACCTTTTGCGCTATATGGCAAAGCCGCGTCAATTAAAGTTAAACCATCTTCTTCCTCTACAAAGTAACAATTTACAGGAAACGCTCTTGGCAAAAATGACAATTGATATAACGTTTTTTCATGTATCATCCTCATAGTCCCATCTCCCTTTTCACAAAAACTAATAGCATTAGTTTTATTATACTAATGCTATTAGTTTTATGTCACTAAAAATTTCTTTTTTTCAAAAAAAGAACAGTAGCCGTATAAACGACTACTGTTCTTTAAAGATATTAAACTGTGTAACGCTCATCTTCTAAAATTTTCGCAGCGATTTCACGTTTCTTCGGAATTACGTTAAGTGGTGTGTGGCGAGTTAATTTACGTAATGATGATAACATCATGCGCAGCATGTCGCCGTTTTCAACTGCGATAAGTGTTTCTTTCGCATCTGCTTCGATCTCGTTAAATGCTTCTTGGCAGAATACTTCAGTGTATAACACTTTTTGTTTATTCTTTTCAAGACCAGTTGTTTTGATTGCTTTTTCTGTACGAAGAACAGCTGATTCCATTGCGTATAGATTGCTTACGATGTCAGCGATATTCACAAGAATTTCTTGCTCTTTATCTAATGCTTTACCGTATTTTTGAGCAGCTAATCCAGCTACCATTAAGCCGATTTTCTTCGCGTTAGTTACTAAATATTTTTGAAGTGCTAATGGCTCATCGCCTACTTCTTCTGGCATCATCATCATTAACTCTTCTTGTAATTTTTGTGCTTTTTGAAGAAGTGGTAATTCACCTTTCATCGCTTTACGTAAGAACGTACCTGGTACGATTAGGCGGTTAATTTCGTTCGTTCCTTCGAAAATACGGTTAATACGAGAATCGCGGTACATTCTTTCAATCTCGTATTCTGCCATGAATCCGTAACCACCGTGAATTTGAACACCTTCATCTACTGTATAGTCTAATACTTCAGAACCGAATACTTTGTTTAAAGAGCACTCGATTGCATATTCAGCGATAGAAGCTGCTACCGCTTTACCGTCTTTTACTTCTTCTTCAGATAATGTGCTCATGCGGCTTTCGAATAAACCTACTGTACGATATACAGAACTTTCAGCTGCATATGTTTTTGCTGCCATATTCGCAAGTTTCTCTTGAATTAATGGGAAGCGAGCGATTGGTTGCTTGAACTGTTGACGTTGGTTTGCATATTGTGCTGAAATTTCTACTGCACGTTTTGCAGATCCAACTGTACCAACACCTAATTTATAACGACCGATATTTAAAATGTTGAATGCGATAATATGACCTTTACCGATTTCACCAAGTAGGTTTTCTTTCGGTACTAACGCATCTTCTAAAATTAACGTACGAGTTGAAGAACATTTAATACCCATTTTCTTCTCTTCAGGGCTTGTAGATACACCAGCGTATTCTTTCTCTACGATAAATGCTGAGAAATGCTCTCCATCAATTTTTGCATATACAACGAATACGTCAGCGAATGCAGAGTTTGTAATCCACTGTTTTTCACCGTTTAATACATAATGTGTACCTTCTGCATTTAAACGTGCAGTTGTTTTTGCGCCTAATGCGTCAGATCCTGAACCTGGCTCAGTTAATGCGTATGCAGCTAATTTTTCACCAGTTGCAAGTAATGGTAAATACTTTTTCTTTTGCTCTTCGTTACCGAATAATACGATTGGTAAAGATCCGATACCTACGTGAGCACCGTGAGTGATTGCAAAGCCGCCAGCGCGAGAGAATTTCTCTGCGATTAACGCTGAGCTTACTTTATCAAGACCAATTCCGCCGTACTCTTCTGGTACGTCAGCGCCTAATAAACCAAGCTCCCCAGCTTCTTTTAAAAGACGAACTGAACGATCAAATTCATGTTGCTCTAAATATTCAAGCTCTGGAAGAACTTCATTTACGATAAAGTCCTCTGTCGTTTTTGCAATCATTTTATGCTCAGATGAAAAATCTTCTGGCGTAAACACTTGATCAATCGTAATCTCATCAACTAAAAAGCTACCGCCTTTAACCGCATTTCCTACTGTTTTTTCCATGAAAATTTCCTCCTTCATATTTTCATGAGCAGCTTCTCTCTTTTTGAAAGAAGCTGGCTCTCCCGTTTATTTTTTATAAACCTTTGTTGCTTCCATTCTTTGCTTTAGCGTCGTCTCGTTCTGAGCGAACTGCTTGCACTTTTTTTATAATCCAGTTCCAGCGGCTAGAATGTTCGGTGGCTTCGCTTCTTCCTACGAGGCAAAGAGCGCCTCTACGTCTGAAGCTCCATCCCCCTCACATTCTGAACAAGCCGCTTCCACTTTTTTTATAGTAATTCAAACACTCCCGCTGCTCCCATTCCGCCGCCAATACACATTGTTACGATACCGAATTGTTCGTTGCGGCGTTTCATTTCGTGAATAAGAGATAGTGTTAGTTTTGCTCCTGTACAGCCAAGTGGATGTCCAAGTGCGATTGCACCACCGTTTACGTTTACTTTTTCTTCATCTAAACCAAGTTCACGAATAACTTGAATCGATTGAGAAGCGAATGCTTCATTTAGTTCGAATAAGCCAATATCAGATAGCTCTAAGCCAGCTAGTTTTAACGCTTTTGGAATTGCAGCGATTGGGCCGATTCCCATTACTTCTGGTGGTACGCCAGCTACTGCAAATGAACGGAATTTCGCAAGTGGCTTCATGCCATCGCTCACTGCTTTTTCACGATCCATTAATAGTACAGATGCTGCACCGTCACTCATTTGTGAAGAGTTACCAGCTGTTACAGAACCGCGAACGTTAAATGCTGGACGTAATTTACCTAAAATGTCTAGCGTCGTCTCTGCTCTTATACCTTCATCTTGTGCGAAAATGATTGTTTCTTCTTGCAGTTTATTGTTTGAGCCAACCGAGCGTAACGTCACATCTACAGATACTGTTTCATCAACAAAGTTTCCTGCCGCTAATGCTTTGGCAGCACGTTGATGACTTCTTACTGCAAATGCATCTTGCTCTTCACGAGAAATTCCATATTTCACAGCAACTTGCTCTGCTGTATGTCCCATACCCATATAATATTCCGGAGCCGCTTCTACAAGGCGACTATTCGGACGAACAACGTGTCCCATCATTGGAACTAAACTCATTGATTCCGCTCCGCCTGATAATACAGCTTCAGAGTGACCAAGCATAATGCGCTCTGCTCCGTAAGCGATACTTTGTAAACCAGAAGAACAGTAACGGTTAATTGTAATAGCTGGAACATCGTAAGAAAGTCCTGCTAGTCCGCCGATATTACGAGCCATATTTAAACCTTGTTCTGCTTCTGGCATCGCACAACCGAAAATTAAATCATCGATTGGTCCTTCATAATTTGCACGCTTTAACGTTTCCTTTACTACTAACGCCCCTAGATCGTCAGGACGAACTGTTTTTAATGAACCCCTCTTTGCTTTTCCAATTGGTGTTCTTGCTCCCGCAACAATGACAGCTTCTCTCATGAACGATATCTCCCCTCGTTATTAGTTACGTAATGGCTTTCCTTTTACAAGCATGTGCTGCATTCTTGCTTGTGATTTCATCTCACTTACTAAGCTAATAAATGCTTCACGTTCTACATCTAATAAATACTGCTCATCAACTTCTGTTCCGTACGGCACTTTTCCGCCCGCAATGACATATGCAAGTTTCTTCGCAATGTGAAGATCATGTTCAGAAATGTAACCTGATAAATGCATTGCTTCTGCACCAAGTACAAGAGTTGCATATCCTGTTTCACCAACAACTGGTATCTTTTTACGAATCGGTGCTTTATAGCCCGCTTCATATAAAGCAAGTGCTTTCTGTTTCGCATCATATAGTAAGTGATCACCATTCACACTAATACCGTCTTTATCGCCTAAGAAGTTGTTCGATACAGCTTCTTGTGCTGATGTAGAAACTTTCGCCATCGCTACAGATTCGAACACTTTATTCGCAACTTTTTGCAGATCAAACTCTACACCGTTTGGCATTTTATTTAAGTGTTTAATGTATAGCTCTTTATTACCGCCTCCGCCAGGGATTAAGCCAACACCAACTTCTACTAAGCCCATATACGTTTCACTAGAAGCTTGAATGCTAGCTGCTGGTAAGCAAACTTCTGTACCTCCGCCAAGCGTCATACCGTATGGTGCTGCTACAACTGGCTTAGAAGAGTACTTAATTTTCGTCATTGCATCTTGGAAGTTTTTCACAACCAACTCAATTTCAAAGTAATTGTCGTCTTGTGCTTCCATTAAGATCATTGCTAGGTTCGCACCAACGCAGAAGTTCTTCGATTGGTTACCGATAACAAGACCTTTATAATTCTTTTCTACTTCATCAACAGCGTAGTTAATCATTTGCGTAATATCCATACCGATTGCATTGCTCTTCGAATGGAACTCTAAGCAAAGGATGCCGTCGCCTAAATCAATTAAGCTCGCTCCGCTATTTTTCTTTAATACACCATTTTTCGCTTTTAATTGCTTAAGAGAAATTGCTTTTTTATTACGCTCGATTAGCTTATATTCGCCATTATCGTAATAGTAGCTATCGCCGTTATCATGTTTATAGAA
Organism: Bacillus sp. 5mfcol3.1; assembly: GCF_900114335.1. Taxonomy (NCBI): domain Bacteria; kingdom Bacillati; phylum Bacillota; class Bacilli; order Caryophanales; family Bacillaceae; genus Bacillus; species Bacillus sp. 5mfcol3.1. The sequence goes on from NZ_FOST01000004.1 coordinate 100,549, forward strand.
AGTAGTGAAACCTTTCTCTAACATTTCTTTCACCCAAGTAGGAACGACTACGCCGTTTTCTTCCATCTTTTGAACAGATTTTTCAACGCCGATTGCATCCCAAACTTCAAACGGTCCTTGCTCCCAGCCGAAGCCCCACTTCATCGCTTGGTCAATTGCAACGATATCGTCAGCAATTTCTTTATGAAGTTTTGCAGAGTATAAAAGAGTTGGTGTAATGATGTTCCATAATAACTCTCCTGCGCGGTCTTTTGCGTATACAAGCGCTTTCAATTTATTCGCTAATCCTTTTTCTTGTTTACTTAACTCTACGGATGCAGCTTTTAATTTTTTACGCGCTTCATATTCCATCGTTTCAGGATTTAGTTCTAAAATTTCTTTTCCTTGTTTTAAGAAGAAGCCTTGACCTGTTTTGCTTCCAAGCCATTTTTTATCAAGCATGTCATGCATGAAAGCTGGTACTTTAAATACATCACGCTCTTCTTCTTGTACGTTTTCATATACGTTATTTGCAACGTGTACGAATGTATCTAAACCGACAACATCTAATGTACGGAACGTTGCACTCTTCGGACGACCAATTAATGGACCTGTTACAGAATCAACTTCCCCAATGCTGTAGCCGCGTTTTATCATCTCTTGAAGAGTTACTAATAAACCGTACGTACCGATGCGGTTTCCAATAAAGTTTGGTGTGTCTTTTGCGATAACAACGCCTTTTCCAAGAACGTCTTCGCCAAATAGTTTCATGAAGCTTAATACTTGTGGATCTGTTTCTTTCGTCGGTATTACCTCTAGAAGTTTTAAATATCGTGGTGGGTTAAAAAAGTGTGTGCCTAAGAAGTGTTTCTGGAAGTCGTCTGAACGACCTTCTGCCATTTTTCCAACTGAAATACCTGACGTATTCGAGCTTACAATAGAACCTGGTTTACGAACAGCGTCTACTTTTTCAAATAATTTCTTTTTAATATCTAAGTTTTCAACTACTACTTCAATAATCCAATCTACATCAGCAAGAAGCTCAAGATCATCTTCTAAGTTACCTGCTTCAATCAGTGCTAGATTTCCTTTCACTGTCAGAGGAGCTGGTTTTTGCTTCAATAGTTTCTGTACAGCCGTATTACTAAAACGATTTCTCACACTTTTATGTTCTAATGTAAGTCCCTTCGCTTCCTCTTCTTTCGTAAGCGCAGGTGGTACAATATCAAGCAATAATGTCGGAATACCAATATTAGCTAAGTGTGCCGCAATTCCCGAACCCATTACGCCTGAACCTAGAACAGCAGCCTTTTTAATTTGGAACATCCAATTCTCCCCCTATTCTTGAATGAATGCTCATTCAATTTTTCGACATAAGTCGCAATCAATGAGTGAGCCTCTACTAATAAATATATGATACTGTTTAAATTTTCGCAATATATTTATTGATAAAATTTTCTGAAATAAATATTTTTCTTTCATTTGGCTATGCTATACATGTGTATTTTCTTTGTTTAAATGCACTTTTCCTTTTTATAATCTGACGAAACTGGAGGAATATATATGGCAAAACTTAAGAAGAACCCTTCAAAGGCTGGAATTAGTGCAGCTAGTGTAACTGGAAACGCAGGTCCACATAATCACGGTGTTGAAAAAGGACGCCAAGGTAATAACCAACAATATAAGAAGCATAATATGGGCGAAAAATAACGCTATATTTTTGGGCAGAGAACGTGGCATAATGATTAATGGCTGCTTTTTCTGCCCAATTTATTTGTACATATGGAAAACAAAAGAGGGAACGATGATGAAACGAACAATAGTTATGATTGTAATGATTGCTACACTATTTACAGGGATGATTTTCTTCTCTTATGCACAAAGGCAACAAGCTGTAAGAGCTGATCAACCTAACATTACTGGGCAATATGGGGTTACAATCGATGCAAACACAGGTGAAATTTTATATGGGAAACGCGAAGACGAACGTTCTTATCCGGCTAGTATAGCCAAAATGATGACAACCCTTCTTTTACTAGAGAATGTAAAAGAAGATGAAGAAATTACGGTTACAGAAAATGCAATTAAAACAGAAAGTCAAAGCAAGAAAATTAAACTTCGTGCTGGAGAAAAATTAAAGCGTGATGAGGCATTAAAACTTATGCTTATCATTAGTGCAGATCCAATAGCTGAATCAATTGCAGAACATATCGCAGGATCAAAAAATGAATTTGTGAAAATGATGAATGCTAGAGCAAAGGAACTTGGTACAAAGCATGCAACTTTCAAGAACGCAAGTGGTGCTGATGCAATTGGGAATAAAGTATCACCATATGACATTGCTATTATTACGAAAGAAGCATTAAAGTATCCAGTTGTTTTAGAATATATGAATTCAACACGTACAACTCTACATACTTCAGAACGCTCTCCAAACATCGCAAACTATGGACGAGAAGAACTATATGACGATCCATATGCGATTGGAAGTAAAAGCGGTCTATCAGCACTTGGCAAATATACAGTCGTAACAGTGGATGAAAAAGACGGTAAACGCGTCATTAATGTTGTATTATCTTCTACCCGCAAGCAACTGTATCCTGATACGAAGAAAATGGCACATTACGCATTTCAGCAATTAAAATAACCAAGGAGTATTTACTCCTTGGTTATTTTTTAACCATACCTTTTAATACGAACGCAACGTTTGCTGGACGCTCTGCTAGACGACGCATGAAGTAGCCATACCAGTCGTTTCCATAAGGTACGTAAACACGCATTTTGTAACCTTCTTTTACTAGCTCAAGTTGACGCTCATTACGAATACCATATAACATTTGGAATTCAAATTGATCCCTTGGAATGTTGTGTTCTTCGGCAAGTTTTTTTGTATATTCAATAATCGCTTCGTCATGTGAAGCAATTGCAGTATAATTCCCATTTAATAAGTGCATTTTAATAATTTTTTTATAATTGTCATCTACATCTTTCTTGTCTGGGAATGCCACTTCTTCAGGTTCTTTATAAGCACCTTTTACAAGACGTAAATTAGGATTATAAGCATTTAAATCTTCAATATCTTTTTCTGTACGATATAGGTAAGCTTGAATAACAGTACCAATATTATCGTATTCAGATTTTAATTGTTTAAAGATATCAATTGTTTTCCCGCAGCGTGTATAGTCTTCCATATCAATTGTAACGAACACACCATTTTCTTTTGCCGCTTCTAAAATACGGCGCATATTGTTCATTACGATTTCATCAGAGATATCTAATCCCATAGAAGTCATCTTTAAAGAAAGCTGCGAATCAAGACCTTCTCTTCCAATTGCACGGATCGCTTCAATCGATTGGTTAGCCATTTCATTTGCTTCCGCTTCATTATCAACGAATTCACCTAAATAATCGATTGTTACACAAAGTCCTTGCTTATTTAATGCCTGAATGGCAGCTGTCGCTAATTCAATCGTCTCCCCTGCGACGAAGCGACCTGCACCAAAGCGTAAACCGTACTTTTTAGCCAGTTTTGTTAGCGCTTTATTTTTAGATAAGAAAAGAAACGAATTTCGCATTAATTGTTCCATGTAATTCACCCCTATGACTGTAATTTATCTGTTTTTTACCCCTCTTCAAAATTATATCATTGTTTAAAATTATTGGATACAAATAATTATTTAGATAATTTATAAAATACTATAAAAACATTTAAAAACCTATATTCTCGCATGTAAATATGAAGGGAATATTTTTCGACATTTAGAAAAAACGGGTTTACTAGGGCAAAAATAGGCATACCGAAAATATTCGACATGCCTATAAAACCCTTAATATTCCATGTAAATTATATAAGGATATTAATAAAGAAAACTTGAGGTAACATTCACCTCAAGTTTTCTCACTGCTCATTTCGCTTCTCTTCATTCAGCCTTTTAATATCCGTAATTAACTGAACCATCTCTTCTTTCGCATCTGGATATGTCTCATTCCAATGCTTCACTAAAGCTGGCATCGTCTTCGCTATGTAAGAATAAAGTGCCCACTTCTGCACCTGTTCTTTTCGCTCTTCACTACTCTCTCCAAGTAACAGCTCAGTGTATTTCTCTAGTAACCCGTCAAACTGCTCGTTAAACTTTTCACTCATTTCATTTACCTCCTATATGAAAAAAGCAGCGAAGATCGCTGCTTTTTCTTATAATTTTGATCGAACAGAGTTTAATTTCTTCTCCATTGTGCTTACTTTATCACGACGATCATCAATACGAATTGTTGTTGCAACACGCTGTGCACCTTTCGTATAAGGCACTTCATGCATTTGTTGAATTACTTCTAGAATGACAGGAAGATCTCCTTCAATAATTGTATTCATCGGTGTTAATTGATACTTCACGCGATCCGCATTTTTCTCTAGCACCTTTTGTACTTCTGCTACATATTCACTAACACTTGGATTACCTGTTCCTACTGGAATAATCGATACATCAACAATTGCCATAGTAGTCTTCCTCCTATAATCGTTTCTTATATATCCATTGTCTATTTTACCGAAATCCTCATCATTTTACTAATATGTTACTCTTCCACTTTAAACTGCTCGACTAATCTTTCTAAATCTCTCATATGTTCTGTCAAACTCTCCATCGTGTGAGCTACCTTTTCTAAATGATTCACCTGTGATTCCGTTGCAGCATGTACCTCTTCGGAAACAGCTGCACTTTCTTGACTCGTACCAGCAATTGTGTGCATTACCGCTGTAATCTCTCCTTGCTCGTAACCTATGTTATGTACCTCTTCTACAATTTTTTCAACTGAAGTACTAATCGTATTTACAACTGACATAATTGTGCGGAACTCCATTTCTGCCTCTGTCGTCACTTTATTTTGCACATCTGCAATGTCTTTCAATTTACTTACAACTTCTACAACTCTTTTTACTTCTACTTGCACATCACCAATCATCGTTGTAATTTCTCCTGTTGCCTCTTTTGATTGTTCCGCTAATTTCCGAACCTCTTCAGCAACAACCGCAAATCCCTTACCTTGCTCACCTGCACGGGCAGCTTCAATCGAAGCATTTAAAGCAAGTAAATTTGTTTGATCCGAAATACCTTTTATAAGCTCAACAACATTTTGAATCGATCCAACTCTTTGTTCTAACTTATCCGATGCTTCTTCTGTATGAACAACAATCGAAGATGATTGTCCCCTCGTACGGATTAAATTCCTCATTGTATTTAATCCTTGCTTAGATGCCTCTTCCGCTTTGCCAGCCACTCCTTTTATTTCACCAACGGAGCTATTCATTTGTTCCACTGACTCCGCCATATTCTCGAGCTGAGCTGAAACTTCATCCACACTATTCGCAAGAGTAGAAGCTCCTCCGCTCACATCATCCATCGCTCCTGAAACTTCTCTACTAGCCGCTACTGTTTCGTTCGTTAAATAATGTAAACTATTCGTTGATTGTTGCACCGTTGATACGCTGTTTTTAATTTTACTTACCATTTCATTCATTTGTTCAACCATATCATTAAAGTGCTTAGTCAACTCTCCAACTTCATCTTTACTTGTCACTTTCATTCGCAGCGTTAAATCGCCTTCTGCTACTTTTTGCACGTGATTCTTTAATAGTTGCAGTGGTCTTGCTAATCTTCTTGAGAACAAGTAGGAAGCTACGATTCCAACTAATAAACTAATACATGCCATTATAATAACTGTATTCCTCGTACTATTTAATAACCCATCGATCGTTTCTTTCGGATAAAAGATTCCTATCGTCCATTTCATCGTATCAAATGATTGACTATAAACTACTACATCTTCACCTTTTATTGTACTGCCCGCATATTTTGTTACCTCTTTATTCAAGCTCTTTATAAGTGGCTCTTTAGAAACATCTTTTCCTATCTTTTCTGGATAAACAAGAGCCATATTTTTATCATTTATAATAAACATTTCTCCGTCATTATTGTATTGAATATTGTGAAGCAACTTCTGAATCGTCCCAAGCGATACATCCATCGCAACAACGCCTAATACAGATCCATCTTGAGCTGTAATTGCTTTAGAAACACCTACACTTAACTTTCCTGTTGCAATTTCATAAGAAGGTTGTCCCCAATGGACCTTTTTTACATCAGCCTCTGAATCTTTATACCATGGTCTTGTCGTTGGATCATATCCTTCTGGCACTTGCCCACCTTCAGCAAGATTGGCACTTAATGTTTTTTTATCTTTCGTACCAATATATAAATCTAAAATACCAGGATGATTCTTTTTATACTCTGCAAACTCTTTCGTTAAAAACGCTTCCTCTTCCGGAGTAACCCCACCTTGAAGCATATTACGAATCATCTCACTGTTCGCGTAATACCCCATATCTTCATCCGTTCTTTGAACAAATGTCGTAAGTTGCTCTGTCACAAGATCCATCGCATTTTGAGAATACTCGTCTAAGGAACGCACTTCCTTTTCTTTCTGTAATTGATACACAGCTGTACCCAATATTACGAACATCATAGAAATAAGTACTGAAAACACTACCGCAATTTTTAAACGTAAACTTCTTAACATCTTCCCCCCAGCATCCCCTTCGCATTAAATTGAAATCTTATTAATCATTATATTAAGTATAATAGATAAAATTAAAAAATTGAAATTAATTCTCACCTTAATACAATTAGAAAACGGACTACCACTTGTGCAAAAACAAATAGTTCATTATCCTTAAAATATAATCTCATTCGTTCGGAGGGAACTATGTTACAAAAATTCGGTTTCTCACAATATGAAAGCCAAGCTTATGAAGTTGTCGTATCAAGCAATGAACCATTAGATGCTACAACAATTGTGAAGCATTCAGGTGTTCCAAAAGCAAAAATATATGAAGTACTAGCACGCCTAATCGATAAAGGAATGGTAATGGATTCTGTTTCAGAAAAGAAAAAATTGTATACAGCATTACCACTAAAACTAGCAATTGAAAAATTAACGACAGAATTCCAATCAAATATTAAAGAACTGGAAACAAACATATCAAAAAAATCATTTACAGATGACCGTGTGTGGAGCTTAAAAATGCAATCTTCTATTCGAGTTCAAAGTAAAGAACTCATTGAAAGTGCACAAGAATCAATCCGTATTTCAGCTTGGAATGATACTCTTTTAGAATATCTCCCTTTACTAGAACAAAAAGCAAAACAAGGTGTTCAAATTGAATCTCTTATTGTTGGAGAAGTAGAAACAGACTTAGAAAACATGCATTTTCTAATCCCAGCTGAAGAGCCTAATGCATTAGAGCGCTACTTGCTACTCATCGTTGACGATCGTGAAATTTTATTTGCTGGCGTAGAACAAGAATCATGGCAAGCGATGAAAACAATGTCACAACCTTTCGTAAAGTTCTTTACAGAATTTTTCTATCACGACGTTGCACTTGCAAAGATTACTCAGAAACATCATGATCTCTTTATGGAAGATGAGGAAATTAAGAGTTTGTTAATGAAATTAAGATACTAATTAAATAATAAAAAGGAGTCTAGTTTTTCACTTAGACTCCTTTTTATTTTGTTCCTTTATCTCCATCAACAGCTCAATGATTTTCTCATTTTGCTCTACCTGTTTCTCTGAATTTTGATAGATGAAACGAATCCATCTAAAAACAATGATAACCACAAATAACGGCAATACTGTGAATATAAAACCAATAATTGAATAATCCATATACTATCACCTCGCTACATACCCTTTTCTCCATTTCTCTACCAAAACCTGCAATATTTTACAAATAAAAAAGAACCTATCAAACGATAGATTCTTCTTTCACGAACTGAGTAGAGCGTCCTCTCGTAATCGAGAAAATCGCGCAAAGCAGTGCTAATATAATAAAGCCACCACCTACCCAAGCATTATATATAACAGATGATTTTTCAATAACAACTCCACCTACTGTTGAACCAAGTGCAATTCCTAAATGAAGCGCAGAGTTATTTAAACCTTGTTGAATACCAGCTGATTCCGGTGCAATTTCAATTAAATAATTTTGCTGCGCTGGTGAAATCGCCCAGCTCAGCATACTCCAAAGTCCCATCATAATGATGAAGAGCGGGAATGAGAATGTCATTAATGGCAACATGAAGATTGCACATGCAAATACGATAATAATCGAGATAATACTTTTCTTCGATCCCCATTTATCAGCAAGCCATCCACCGAATCCGCCGCCAATTACTGCTGCGATTCCGAAAATGAAGTAAAACACACTAATCCAATTTGCTTCAACATGCATAACATCTTTTAAAAACGGTGTTAAATATGCATACAATGTTAAATGCCCCGTTAAAAACAAAAATGATGTTAACTGTGCACTTACAATTTTTTTATCTTTTAAAGTAGCAAGTTGTTCTTTTATTGATAATACCGATGTCGGTGGTACTTTCGTTAAGAACAATGAAATACAAGCTATTGCCATAACTGTTAATACAGAAATTAATACAAATGGTGCACGCCATCCGTATGCATTTCCGAGTACAAGACCAAGCGGTACTCCAAGTACAAGTGATCCACTAATTCCCATAAAAATGATTCCAATTGCACGCGCACGAAAATGCGGTTCTACTACACTAGAAGCAAGTGTTACCGATAGTGCAATAATTAATGAACCACTGGCCGCACAAATAACCCTTGAGAACATCAGCATTCCGTAATTCACACTAAATGCCGAAATAATATTTCCGATTAAGAAAATCGATAATGCTCCAACATACAATGTTTTTCTTTCAAACTTCCCTGTCAAAGCTAATAAAACTGGACCTGACAAAGCAAATACTACCGAAAATATTGTTATAAGCTGACCAGCTGCACTAATAGATACTCCTAAATCATTGGCAACTAAATCGAGCGTTCCTCCTATAATTAGCTCAACCGTTCCGACTACAAAAGCCGCGATAGCTAAAATATAAACACGAAAATTCAAGTCTTTCCCCACGCTTTCTATTTCGGTTACTACCATCATAGTAACCAAAATAGAAAGTGGAAGCAAGTACAATTTTTTTACAGTAAAAAAGGTAGGCGTATAATACGCCTACCTTTTCATCATTCTGTTTCTTTCTTCTTACTCAAGTACCAATACACCGGCAGTCCCGTAAATACAATTCCAATCGATAAGAAACAACTTACTGGATCGTTAATAATCGCACTACCAATTACAAATAACGAACCTAAAATCGCTACGATTGGTACGATTGGGAATAACGGTACACTATATGCACGCTCTTTATTCTTATTACGTTTTCTTAAAATGAAGACACCAATAAACGTCATTACATAGAAAATATAAATAATGAATACGGAAATCTCAGATAGCTTATTTGGATCACTAATAATCATTAAAATAATTCCTAAAATGATTTCAACAGTAATCGCATTTGCTGGTGTTTTAAATCTCGGACTTTCCTTTGCAATAAACTTAGAAAATGGAAGTTGTCCACGCTCTGCCATAGACATTGGGATACGTGGAAACGTTAAAATCTTTCCATTTAAACAGCCGAAAATAGAAACGATAATACCGATACTAATAATTTTCCCGCCATATTCTCCAAGTAACATACCCGCAGCTGTCGCTGTCGCATTTTCTCCAAGGTCTACAATTTTCGCTGCTGGTAATACATTTAATAACGCCAAGTTAATTAATACGTAAGCAGCAGTTACGATTAAAATCCCCACTGTCATTGCTTTCGGTAATAACTTTGTTGGATTCTTCATTTCTCCGCCAATCGAAGCAAGTAAAATCCATCCGTCATAAGCAAATAACGTTGCTAAAATTGCCATACCGATACTTTGATTTTCTGATATCGGCACTACTACGTTAAAGATATCGCTATTCCCTTTCCAAAAACCTAGCACGACAATTAATATGATCGGAATCATCTTCCCAATTGTCGTGATTGTTTGGACGATACCTCCGTATTTTGTTCCCATACTATTTATAACGCCAAGGAACACAACCGTTCCAATTGCAATTGGTAAATTCCACACTTTATCTAAATAGAAAAAATTAATCATTAAAGAACTAAAGTATAAACCTAATGTTCCGATAATAGCAGGTCCATAAACAATTGTTTGCATCCAACCTGATAAATATCCCCAAAAACTCCCGTAAATCTCCTCTAAATACGTATACAACCCACCATTTTTCGGGATTTGCGCTCCAATTTCAGCTACTGTTAAACCACTTGCTAGCGTCAACAGACCACCAATTACCCAAGCAAGAATGGCCATATTAGAACTCCCCGAGTAATCTAATACGCTCCCTGGTTTCATAAACACACCAGATCCAATAATCGTTCCTACTACGATAGAAAGTGCTACTGTTAAACCAATTTTGTTCTTCTCATCATGATGCATACTGCGTATCCTCCTTCCAATCCTAGTGTGATGCAAAAATGAAATAAAAAAACACTCCTCCCTAAAAAAGGGACGAGTGTTTTATTCGTGGTTCCACCCTTGTTTCAATTCGCAAAGTAACACACTTCACCAATTTCTCAAGTCTAAATAACGGTTTTTGCCGGCAAGCAATTACTAGATGCTCGTTCACTGCTGCAGTTCAGAGGTGGTAATCCATTTTTCCGTATTAGGAAGCTCACAGCCAAAGGCTTCCCTCTCTGAGAATCGTAAAAAATTGATCATGTCCTCATCATCACTTCTTGATGTCGAATTTTGTAGTTATTGTTCATTATATTGAATTGTTAGAAAAAATCAATATATTTTTTTATATAACATAGGAAATATTTCTCTTCTTATATTATAACAGAACATACAAAACTTCTCTAATTCCCTAAAAATGGTATAATTCTTTTAGGAGGTGTACTAATAATGATTGCTGTCTTTTGTATCATCGCTACGTTTCTCTCTGTTCTATTCGCTATCATGTATCGAAACAAGTATCCTGGTTATAGCATTTTAGCGGTAGCTATTATACCAGCTGTTTCCTTCTACGTATTGGGTAAATATCAATATACGGAAGTGTTTATCGGTTTTGCAATCTTCTACTGCGTCTTCGGATACATACTAACAATAAAAAGAATTTCAATGCCTCATTAAAAGGGACCGATTTCTACTTATAGAAATCGGCCCTTGCACGTACCTTCCTGTTGCCCACACGAAAGATACGACTTCATTCAATTATTTATCTTCTTTTTTCATAAAAAACTTATGGTGCGGTAAATCAACATTCAATGCCTCTAATTGTTTCTTTTCATTGTCTAAAATCGCTTTTGCTTTTTCTTTTGTTGCTTCATCTAATCCCGCAAAGATGTCTTCACGCTTCTCTTTCTCTGGAAGTTTCACGCCTAACTTCGTTAATTCTTCTTTTGCTTGCTCATGCGTTAATTTTCCGGATTTTTCTTGCTCAAAAATTGACTTCACTTTTTCTTTCGTCTGTTCATCTAAATTAGCAAGCATATCTTTACGCTTACCTTTCTCTGGCATTTTCACACCTAACTTTGATAATTCCTCTTGCGCTTGTTCACGTGTTAATTTTCCAGATTTCTCTTGCTCTAAAATGGACTTCGCTTTTTCTTTCGCCTGTTCATCTAAGTTAGCAAACATGTCTCCATGCTTACCTTTTTCCGGCATTTTCACGCCTAGCTTTGTTAATTCCTCTTTTGCTTGTTCACGTGTTAGTTTTCCGGATTTCTCTTGCTCTAAAATGGACTTCGCTTTTTCTTTCGCCTGTTCATCTAATCCTGCAAACATGTCTTTACGCTTCTCTTTCTCTGGAAGCTTTACACCTAGTTCCTCTAACTGTTTCTTTGTATCGTCCATAATTGTTTTTACTTTTTGTTTTGTAGCGTCATCCAAATCCTTTTTCGCCGTTTTTGCAGGCTGATCCACTGCTGGAGTATTCGTTGCCGCGAATGCCGGAATACCGACTCCTCCAATGATTCCGAATGATAAAGCACCTGCAATCGCTAAATACCCAACTGTTTTCTTCTTCATAGGAAATTTCCTCCTTCATATTTCTAATGCATGTACACTTTCGTATACAATGCCTATAGTAATGTCGGTTTCTTAACATTTCCTTAACGACTTAACAAAAAAACACCGCTCGTAATGAGCGGTGTTTCTCTATGCTTTTTGTAATTGTAACTCTTCACGTTCCATTATTTTTCTTAATACAATTGTTTGTGTCATTGTAAATAAGTTACCAGTTATCCAGTACAACACAAGTCCTGATGGCGCCGCAAACCCCATAAATAGAATCATTGCCGGCATCATAATTTGCTGCATCTTTAGCATCTGTACTTGTTCTCCAGGTGTAATATTCGATTGGAAAACTTTCATCTGAATAAATGTCGTTAACGCTGCAATAATCGGTAATATATGATATGGATCTGCATGTCCTAGGTTCACCCATAAAAACGAAGATGTGCGAATCTCTTCCGTTCTGCTAATCGCATAATACAAAGCAGAGAAAATCGGCATTTGTATAAAAATTGGCCAACAACCAGCAAGTGGATTCCAACCGCCTGATTTCATTAGTTCTGACATTTCTTTTTGATACTGCTTTTGTTTTTCAAGATCTTTGCCTACATCACCGTACTTTTTCTTTAACTTCTGCAATTCAGGTTGCATTTTCTTCATTTTCGCTTGGCTGCGATATTGCGAAACAGCTAATGGAATCATTGCTGAACGAATAACGAGCGTCATAATAATGATAGCAATCCCAAAGCTAGCTCCAGGTATATGATGAGCAACAAATTGAATCATAAACGAGATTGGATATACAAAATAATGATCCCAAATCCCAGTACTATGTGCATCAATTGGGGCTGCATTACTGCAACCAGATAAAACAAAAACAAATAATAATGATAAACTAACGAGCACAGCTCGGTATGATTTTAACATGTTCATTCCTCCAATGTTTCGTAATTATTTAGCGAAACATTGGTGTATACGGACCGACCTCGTCATTCTCTTCACTTGATTCTTGTCTGCGTACAGAACGAATCATTCCATATTTATAAAAAATAGAAAATAGCGGTACATTTCCCGCACTATCTTCACATGTATCAACTAGCGCAAAAGCTCTTTGTCTACCGCTTGACGCTTGTTGACGCACAAAGCGAGAAACATTAGCAAGGAAGAAAACTTCTAATAAACAAAGTGCCGTCGTTACAAACGATATATATAGAATTGCATCCTGCAATAAAAATTCCATCGCTTCACATCCTTAATAAGGTCATTTTAGCACATTAGGCAAACATTCTCTATTTCCTTTTATTTTCAAAAAAAGTATTTTGCATATTTTCTCAAGAAAATAATAATTAAGAAACGTTGTATTCGCTTTCTTTAGTATATTCACGCACATCAATGAATAGGCTTGATTTATTAGAAATTTATAAAATTTTTGCATTATAATAAAACTATTGCCAGTTTTTGAAAAAACCTTTATTCTCTTCTTGTAATCAAAAATGAATATGGAGATGAAACATACTATGGGTCAACTAGGAGACGCCGATTACGTTCCCGACACCGCCTTTTTATCCTTCCCAGCAGCTAAAACATTTCACTTAGAATTTATGATACAGTTGGTTGTTATTTTTATAGCTTCTATTTTGTATGCAATTTCTATGAATATGTTTTTTATCCCGCATAACATGATTAGCGGTGGATTCGCTGGTGTAGGGATGATTATCGGTTATTTAATGCACTACAATATCGGTGCACTTATCTTTTTACTAAACATTCCTCTTCTTATTTTAAGTCACTTTTACTTAGGCAAGAAGACAACCTTTTTAACAGCTTACTTTGTAGCTGTATCATCGTTAGCGATGAACATTATCCCTGTACACCAGGTTTCAGACGATATTTTACTATCTTCTGTATTCGGTGGTGTAATCTGCGGAGCAGCTTCCGGAATCATATTCCGATTTGCTTCTTCAACAGGTGGCTTTGATGTTGTTGGATTGATTGTAGCGAAACATCGAGATATTTCAATTGGAGCAATCATCTTTGTATTCAACTTAGTCTTACTTGTTGCAGCAGGTTTTATTTTCGGATGGGATATTACACTTTATACGTTAATTAGCCGGTTTGTAGTCAGCAAAGTTATCGATGCTGTGCATACGAAACATATTAAATTAACGATAATGACAGTTACAGAAAAAGGTGAGGAAATAAAAAGCGCACTACTACATCACGGCATACGCGGGGTGACAATGGTAGACGCTGTCGGCGGCTATACAAACCATAAGAAAAAAATGATTTACACTGTCGTGACTCGCTATGAGTTAGGCGAAATGAAACGTATTATCCGTCAAGTGGATAACAAAGCATTTATGAACATTACTGAAACAGTTGAAATTGTCGGCCGTTTCAAACGCATATAAAAAAGGTTAATAAATTAAAGGGCATAACATATTAGTCATATATAATATGTTATGCCCTTTGTTATTCAACTCACGTACCTTTTAGCATAATAAAATCACTAAGTTTATTACTACAAATCGGAGGATAGCATCCCATATACAATACTATCTGTCCATTCATCTTTATTCCAAAAATCTTGTATGAAATGGGCTTCCTTTCTCATGCCTATTCGTTCACACAATTTTTGTGAAGCTGTATTACGTGCATCAAGATTAGCCTGTATACGATGTACATTAAATTCATTAAATAATTTCAATACCAAACTACTTACTGCTTCTGTCGCCAAACCTCTCCCAGCTACTTCATTTGAAAAACTATAACCAATCTCAACAGTGTCTTTCATATTTGTGTACCATACGGATAAATCACCAACTACTTTAGTTTTGTATATAACTGCCAAACTTAATATTGATTCTTTAGTAAGTACATTATTTGCTAACTTCTTATTAAATCTTTTCTGCATGTCTTCATGAGTCCACTTATTATGTAATAGGAACTTACATGTATCATCACTATTATAAATAACAAATACATCCTGTAAATCAGTACTCTTAAAAGGTCTAATTATTAATCTTTCTGTTGTGAACTCCAAGTTAGCTCTCCTCCCTTACATTCATACTATAAAACATTTTTTATAGTATTTAAGCCTCCTTCTTAGATCTCACCTTGATTACATATTTCATCATAATAAATTAAAATCCTTCTTCCACTAAACTGCACCGTTAATGGTATTTCCTTGCGCTTTTTATTTTTTACACTTATTACAAAATCAGATAATTCTATTATTATGTCCCTAAATGTGTTATAATGAAAGCAGACTCACAAAAAAAGAGTATATAGACTTGGAAGTTTCTCTTATTTTACAAGCAAAAAGAAACGAGCAGTCGGGTATATTTCAGACACCATACACGTAACGGTTTAAACAACCGATCATCTTAGTTACTCTTCAATGATCTTTTTATAAAAAGATACGTACAATTAAAACTCACTTCAATATACTATACCTACCTTTTTGACTTCCAAATCATCTTATTACATAAGGAGATGAACATATGAATCAATATATACGATATACAATAGCTGTCCTGTTTGCTATTATCGGCGGAACAATCTGCTTCTGGACAAACACTCAGCTTGGAGAGAATATCATCTTTAATGGAATCGAAACACTTGTAAGCGCTTCAATTTTAGGCGGATACATTTACTTCCTCTTTAATCCAGAAGAAAATGCTCAAAAAACAATGTTATTAACAATGATCGGAATCGTTGGTGGATGTATTTCCTACTCAATGACAAACTATACATTACCACTTCAATTAAGCTCAGCTTTCTTCCACGGTCTATGGACTTGGTTCATTGCATTCTGCTTAGCAGACGTATTCAACCTATTACAAGACAATGAAGAAGATAGCGGTCGCCAAATCGAAAGTAACTCTTAAGCTGGAAGATACTCTTCCAGCTTTTTTATGTTGGTTTGCATATCCCCGCATCACGATAAAAAGAAGTTACCCTCACGGCAACTTCTTTTCCATATACCCCACTTCGTATTCACTAAAATATATCAACGATTTTTCAAATATATCGATTGTTTCTCCACTTATATCAACGATTTTTTCATTATATCAACGCTTCGACACAAGATATCGATTTACCGACAACCTTCGACACTCAAAACGCACAACACACCCTATCCCCCAAGCAACTTACTGCCGAACTCTACGATTAAAAAGATAATTAATAGGATCGCGAGTATCTTTAATGCTACATATGCCACTTTAAAAACAACATAAATGAGCAAGACTATCAAAATAATTGATAAGATTTCCATATTTACTTCCTCCAAGCTTTGCTCTTCTTATCTCATTTTACTCGCCCTAGGCTGTTTATGGAACGGCATAAGATGACATATAAAAAAGAGGATACCTCACCCATCGTAAGATACCCTCTCTTTCAGCTGCTTAAACCATTCTCTTTCTAATTGTAAATATCCCATTTCACTCTTCTCGGCGCTCTTTAATTCTTGATCAGCTTTCTTCATATAAGTACGGGACGCTTCCATATTGCCCTCTACATATTTAATAATTCCTTGTGTACGGTAATATCCACTTAGGTCCATTTTTGTAATAGCCTTTGCATGTTCCTTTGCTTCTTGCAAAGAAAGACTATCCATCTGATAAAGGGCTTTATATAAAAGGTACCAACTATGAAAACTACTAACGAAAAACTTATTTTCTTTCGTTACAGGTAGTTGAACAATTCGTTCTATATACGGTATCGCTCTTTCCATCCCCTCTTGATCTGCACGAGCAAAAAAGACGAGCATAAGTCTACTCATTATCTCTCTTATCCCTTTATTCTCTTTTATTTTCTCCTCACTCAATTCTACTAATCTTTCATCCCAATCTTTCGGTCTTTTATAACTAAATAACTCACTCGATATTTGAATCTCATATAAGTGATTTCTAGCTCTTTCATCATCTTTAATTAAAATAAGAAATTGCATCCCATCACTCATAAGCATTCCTTTTATCGGCACAATTGTAACCACAAAGATTGCAAAATGGAAAAAGGAAAAATATAAAAGATATTGATAATAACTCACCATGTATATGTAACCGGAAGTAATACCAAATAGTAAACTCGTAATCGGTCCACCTAAAGTGAGCCACGCCCATTTTTTCGAAAGATTCGGTGTCTCTATAGAAGGTGGTACTAGTGTTGCAACGCCTCCAAAGTACGCCCATAATTTATTTTCTCGAATGCGTAATTTTCCCTTTTCTTTTTGAATAGTAATGGGTCCTACTGTCATAAATTTAAATGTTAAACCACCTATTACACCAAATACTACATGTCCTAGCTCATGAATGGCTAACACTAACAATGAAATTCCAACTATTGCCCATAGGTTCAAAATTACTTCTAATTTCCCAGTTCGGATTACTCCGTATAAAATGGACAGAATTAGCGCCACTGTCATTGAGCCAGCTGGCCTTCTTAAAATATCCACCTTTTTCTCCCCTTAATAAATCATTTTTCTCTGCATTTCGTACATGAACTTCCCGAGATGCAATATCCAAATAAATGAGATTAAACCAATTAACACAAAATCGATATCACTAGCAGCTGTATATATAACGGCAGCCCACCATACATATGCCAATATTGTATTCGTAAATTCATACGCTTTATATCCAGCCTCATGCACAATGTGCTTTAATCCTTCATCTGCATTTTTCGTCCACATTTTCATAGATTCCATATACGTTACACCTTGTTCAGGATATAGCTTGTTATAACGATTTTTTGTTATGAGTCCGATAGTTACTACAGTAGTTAAACAAACAATAGAAGCTACTAAATTCCACACCGCAAATGAAACATTTGTATCCTGCAACAGTGCACGTCTACATGTAATAACTGCATATACAAACCATGCCTGCGTAACTATATCACCTACACGTAAATATATACTTATAATGCCTAATTTTCTGCCTTGTACGCTCTCTTCTTCATCGCGTGCCTCTGCTAACATACGTGTATTCTTCCAAGTATAGTACATCATTAAAATTCCAAAAATAGTACATATACCTATAAATGTATTGGATGATAATTTTCTCGGTTCATCCGAGAGTAAATTTAAAGCTATATAAGACGTTAAAAAGCCTCCTATCATACTTAATGCTATTTTCCCCACAGAATCAAATTGTTTTTTTCGCTTACTCTTACTCTTCATCGTCCTCTTCCCCCTCTACTAACGTAAATATTTCCTCCACCGGTACATTGAAAATTTGTGCGATTTTTAACGACAATACGATAGATGGTGCATAATCCCCGCGCTCAATTAAACTAATCGTTTGCCGTGATGATCCAATCGCTTTCCCTAAATCCCCTTGTGATAAACGATGCTTTGCTCGCAATTCCCTCACTCGATTTTGAAGCTTCATGTCTTCCCTCTTTTTCATTTATTTAATTAAAATTGTAAATAATATCCTTATCTTTGTCAATTATAATTGTCATTACGACTATAATAATTGACAAGATACTTATTTCTTATCCTGTATCAAATTCCTATAAAGAATGTAAAATGTGCATTAAACATAGTCTTAAAAATAAAAAAGTCAGTGCTTTTGCACTGACTTCCTAAATTCTGACATAGAATGGATTTCATATTAACTTGCGTTTTGTAGTAATACTCGTTTTAACTGCTTACGGAAACGAATACCTAACGTAACTGCTACAATCACAATAACTCCAAAAATGATTTTACCGATATGACCTTCTAGCACTCCAAAGATATCATGTAAGTTTCCACCTAACCAGTAACCACCGATTAAGAAGAATGATACCCAAAATAGAGCGCCTGAATAAATTGTAATGGCAAAACGACGGAATGGTAAATTAATAATTCCTGCAAAGTATCCTGTGAAATGACGTACACCAGGAATAAAGAAACCAATAAAAATCAGGAAGTACCCATACTTATCAAACCACATTCTCGTTAAGTCAATTTTTCTTTGTGTTAAAAATACGTATTTCCCATACTTTTGAATGAAAGGCATACCTAATTTATTTCCTAAAAAGTATTGAATCGTCATTCCTACACTTGTCCCAATAAAGGATAGAATAATTAAAATCGGTAAACTTAAATCACCCTTATGTGCTAAAAATCCCGCATATGCTAACGTTGGCTCTCCCGGAAACGGAAGTGCAATATATTCTAACAGCAAACCTACAAGTACAACATAGTACCCGTATTGCTGAAATAATTCATGAATCCATTCCATGTCATCTCTCCTTTCAATCACGTACAACTTCTTACTATTATTGTATAAAAAAATTGTCGAAATAACTATCACAATAGCTTACATTTTTATTACATTTTTGTAAGGGTCACACTAATGATTTCCGTTCTTTATTAAGTAGCTAAAAGCATTTTTTAAGTCGAAATAACAAAAAGACGCATTAATAATATGCAAATTTTATCCATTTTTTAACACTGGAAAACCTTTCTTATTTTGTTCTCAATAAAAAACCACCACAAACTCATGCTAACTTCATATTAGCTTCATATACGTATTGTAAGATTATATCGGAATTTGTTGAAAAATTTAACTAATATATGACTAAGCATTAATTTGAATAAATATAAGTCGTTTTTCGAAATTGAAAAAAGGGTGAATACGAAATGGAAGCATATAAAATGCACGATTTTATTAATACAAATGTTGAATCTCATCAAAATGAAACCGTTTTTAATTTACACATATGTGAAACAAGTGAATTTGACGTAAGTTTAACAAAATCTACAACACTATCTTTTATCGTTTCAAAAAAGAATATTAAAATTGTCACGAAAAAATGGACTAACTCAAACCAAGAAAGCATGATTGGCAAAAGCTACATCATTCCAACGAAAGCTTTTCACTATTTCTTACCAATTATTTCTGAAAATGAAGATGAGCTAAATATTCAAGTTCAAAGTTTTGGACTACGTGGTGAGCTTTTATTAAACGAAAGATTACTTATTGATAAAAACAACAAACACAACAGCAAAATCACTACATTCTTTGAAACATTAGATGAAAATGTAAATAAAGCATTACGAGGATTACAACTTCATTGTATGTAAGACTATTACGATAGTAAAAGGAGAATAACAATGAAAAAATTATTATTAAGCGCACTATTATCATTAGGATTTTTAACTCTTCCATTCGCTAGCGCAGAGGCCGCTACAACGAAAGATCAATTAATCGTAGACACTCAGTTAAATAAAATGGATTATTATCAGGATGGAAAATTTATAAAAAGTTTTACTGTCGCTACTGGAAAAGCTGCAACGCCTACACCTAAAGGCACTTTTCAAATCGTAAATAAAATTAAAAACCGCCCTTATTATACAGGCAAAATTAAAGGCGGGGATCCACGTAATCCACTTGGTGACCGTTGGCTTGGATTAAATATGGCAGGAACTTACGGAACAACTTATGCGATTCACGGAACTAACAATAATCAAGCAATCGGCAAATGGACAACACTTGGTTGTATTCGTATGTATAATAATGATATACACTGGTTATTTGAGCGCGTTCAGCAGCAAGCTACTGTCACTGTCAAATAGCCTAAAAACAAGATTTATGTGTAGCCAAGAATTTTATGTCTTGGCTTATTTTATTTATTCATTTACAGTAGCAAAACAACTGTATTTACATATATAATAGGAATAGATTTGATTAGCTAATATCTAAACATTGATAAACGTAGATATTAAAATTATACAGTTATAATGTTTTATAAATTTTATAATACATACTATAATAGAACTACTGTAATTCTGAACTATTCAGTAACACTAAACTATTCCCCTTGCTACCTTCATGATTATTTTATAGCGGGGGCTTATTATATGTATAAACAATCTGAGTCACTCGAAAAATGATGAATTCGAATATTGCAGTAAAAAGCGTTATTTAGGAGGTGTTACTATGACGCATATACTGGTGATTGAAGACAACCCAGATATACAAGAACTTATTCGTGAATTTCTAATGGCACAAAACTTTACCGTTGATGTAGTTGGTGCTGGAACAGAAGGTATTCTTCTTTTCCAAAAAAATTCATATGATCTTGTCCTCCTCGATGTAATGTTACCAGATATAGATGGCTATAGTATTTGTAAAATTATGCGAGGACAATCTGATGTACCAATCATTATGTTAACAGGCTTACATAATGAAGAAAGTGAAATTAAAGGATTTGAGTTAGGTATTGATGACTATATTACGAAACCATTCCATTACACTGTATTTATTAAGCGTGTAGAGGCTGTATTAAGAAGGGCAGCAACGAAGGAAGCAGAAGCTGCAACTATACTACAATTCCATGAATTGATGTTAAACTCTACAGCATATGCAGCTTATGTTCATGGTAATCAAATTGAATTGACAACAAAAGAATTTGAAATTATTTATACTTTACTGCAAAATCGAGGAAAAGTATTATCAAGAAGTGATTTGTTGAATAAGGTATGGGGCTATGAACATTATGGTGATGTAAGAGTTATAGATACACATATTAAAAACTTAAGAAAAAAATTAGGAATTACTTATATTAAAACGGTGAAAGGTATTGGCTACAAAATCGAATCGTAGTAAAGACAACATCACCAAAAATATTTTCATCAAAACCTTATTATTTTGTATTCTTTTATCACTTTGTCTTTATCAAATTATTTACTTTCTAGCTTCAAACTACGATAAAGAACGTTTTGCGAAAGAAAATGGAACGCCGACTACAGAACAGGCGGATTCAGATAAGCAAAACGATCAAAGTAAAACGAATCAAAATAAAGCTGTGTCAGAAGGGAACATTTATAATTTCCAATCTTCTATTGTAGATTATAAATCTCTTTCTGCAGCTATCAATCACCTTTTGCAGCCTAGCCAAACTGCAAAAGCAAAAGAACATACACAAAACCTTTCGGGGAAAAATAGCACTTCTAATCAGCTTACAGAAGCAGAAAAGAAAGCCGCTAATAATGATGCCTTACATACACAAAATGCAGCAAGTAAAACAAATGATACAAATGATAATCCAAAGTTAGCAGATGCGTTGCAGCAGTTAGCTCCACAGGTTGGCGCGACAATGCTTGCATTATCTCTACTCGGATCTTTAATGTACGCAAAACTAATTGCTAAACCTTTTCAATATATGAGCGATGCTTTAAAAGATATTATGAATCTTGATTTCTCAGATAAAAAGCTACTTAACAAAAATACAGATCAAACAGATTTTAATTTGTCAGTAGCCGCTTCACAAGTACCAAATATTGTGAAGAATTTACATGAAAGCAATCAAGATTTAAGAAATGAGCTCAAGAAGGAACAACAATTAGAACAATCTCGTAAAGAATTTATGTCTATGGTATCCCATGAATTAAAAACACCCATCGCAGCCGTTATGGGACAACTAGATGGCATGATTCACGGAATTGGAGCTTATAAAGATAGAGATAAGTATTTGAAACGTTCCTACGAGATGATGCAAGACATTAACATATTAACGGAAAAAATGTCGGAATTATCCAAAATACAAAACCCTCAATTTAAACCGAATTTAGAAGTCATTTCTTTATCTAATATTATTGAGGATGTTATAAAGAAAGTAGATTACTTTGTATCTGTAAAACAATTAAATGTACAATCTAATATTAAACACGACGTACAAATTTTAGCTGATCCTAAATTTATTCAAACTGCTATTTTTAACATTATTTCAAATGCAATTCATTATACAATTGACCATCAGCACGTATATATAAAGCTTTATGAAAAACCAAACGGTTACGCATTAGAAGTATTGAATACAGGTTCACAAATTGATGAAGATAAACTTGCTCATTTATTTGAGCCTTTCTATCGCGCAAACCCTGATAAACACGGTTTAGTACAAGGTAGTGGTCTTGGATTATATATCGTGAAACAAATATTAGATAAACATCAGTTTCCTTACGGGATACAAAACACAGCTCAAGGTGTAAAATGCTCCATTGTATTCCCAAAAGCAATGTAACATTCAC
The DNA here is from genome assembly GCF_900114335.1 of Bacillus sp. 5mfcol3.1. NCBI lineage: Bacteria > Bacillati > Bacillota > Bacilli > Caryophanales > Bacillaceae > Bacillus > Bacillus sp. 5mfcol3.1. The sequence goes on from NZ_FOST01000004.1 coordinate 123,539, forward strand.
TATAATTACATACCCCAAACTCATACTTCATGTGTGAGTGGCGGAATTTTGTAGAGTGTCTTACTCTGTTTCGTTCGCCCGTTATCCTTATTTGGATAGCGGGCGTTTTTTATTACTTAAAAGGAGGATTTTTTATGGATAAGTTTAAATATTCATTGCTCGTTTTATTCGGTGCTTGCAGCTACGGCATACTTTCAACTATTTTCAAACTCGGATTCATAAATGGATTTTCAGCACATCAACTATTAGGGGGACAATATGTCTTCGGATGGATTGGACTATTTCTACTCGTTCTTTTCTTTTCACGTCATAAAGTAACAAAAAAACAATTCTTTTCATTACTAACCGTCGGAACAACAATGAGTATGACTGGGATTTTCTACGCTATTTCTGTAGAAGAACTACCCGCATCTATCGCTGTCGTCCTACTCTTTCAGTTCACTTGGATTGGTGTCATTATCGAAGCGATTGCAAATCGAACCTTTCCAAGCCGCGATAAGATCATATCTATCCTTATTTTATTTGCTGGTACATTGTTTGCAGGTGGTGTATTTGAAGGCCTCGGACAAAGTTTTTCTACGAAAGGGATTATCTTTGGACTATTAGCTGCAGTCTCTTTTTCATTCTATGTTTTTGCAAGCGGACGCGTTGCTACAGATGTTCCCCCTTATACGAAAAGCTTTCTCATGACAACAAGTGCGACTCTTATCGTATGTCTATTCTTCCCACCAACCTTTTTAACAGATGGTGCCCTCCAAGCCGGTCTATGGAAATATGCTTTCTTCCTCGGATTATTCGGCGTTGTTGTACCTGTCATTTGTTTTTCAATCGGTGTACCAAAGGTTGGAACAGGACTCGGTACAATATTAGGTGCAGCTGAATTACCAACTGCTATTATCGCTTCTATTACACTTGTACATGAAGTCGTAACATTCATGCAGTGGATTGGTATTATTTTTATATTGGTTGGGATTTTCACTCCTCAGCTGCTTACGGCTAGGAAAGAAAGGAAACACAATCGCGTGCATAGCGCTTGAAAAAATACAGAATTTATATAAAAGATATAACTGCAATTAAAATAAGTAAATTTATCTGGAGGTATAAATGACTATTTTAAGCATCATATTTTTTGCTATTATGTGTATCTTCTTCCTAATAAGATATATGAAAGAAAAGAAATTTTACGATTTACTTCTCATTCCCGTTTGTATATATGCAGGAGCAGTGAAAACTCCTTTCGTAGAGTACTTAAACTTTAATACTACATTTAAAATAACGTATGATATTGCAGCTATTATTCTTGTAATCCTTGCCGTACTTTTCTTTTTGAAAGATAAGAAAGAGAATCATACTGCATAACAAAAGACCTTTCATTTACTTGAAAGGTCTTTTTCTATATTTCACTTTACCGCTCCATATAGCTTCCCTACCTCATGCTCAATTTGTTTTACATCGATTCGCTCAAATAGTGGCTGCACGCTATCAATTCTACTTGGCAACGTATTTTGCGGTTCCCAATTTCGTTTAATAATCGACAATGTGCTTCTAACTCTTTCACTTGAAAATGGTAAAAACGGTTCAAGGAGATTTGCAAAATTAGCGATAAGATACACACAGTTATAAATCGTTTCTTCACACGAAACTGGATCATCTTCTCTTTGTTTCCAAGGCTGCTTTTCATCAAAATATTTATTTGCAAAACGTACTGCATCAAATATTGTTTCTAGCGCCACCTTAAATTTAGTTTGCTCAATCGCCTCTCCTACACGCTTATATAATCCTTCTACTTTATCTTTCAGCTCTATATCAATAGTCCCCTTTGGTACAGTGCCATCATAATATTTTTCAATAAACTTTAATGTGCGGTTCACGAAGTTTCCATATGCTCCTAACAATTCACTATTATGACTGTAAACAAATTCACGCCATGAAAAATCAGTGTCACGATTTTCTGGTGCATTTACTGTTAAGAAGTAACGGATAGAATCTGGATCATAGCGTTCTAATATGTCAGGCACCCATACTGCCCAGTTTTTACTTGTAGATAATTTTCTTTTTTCAACTGTTAAATATTCATTCGAAACGATATGACGCGGGATTGCTTCTTCCCCTATTCCAAGTAATACCGCTGGCCAAATGACGGAGTGAAATGGAATATTATCCTTGCCGTGTACATAATATGTTTGCGCATCGCTATTCCAAAACTCTTGATCATCTTTTCCTGTTTCTTCAGCCCAATGTTTACTCGCTGAATAATATCCTGCCACTGCTTCAATCCATACGTAAATTTTTTTATCTTCATACCCTTTCACTGGAATTGATACCCCGATTGGTAAATCTCTTGATACAGCCCTATCTTGTAACCCTTCCTTTACATATCTTTCCGTTAATTGAATTGCATTATCACGCCATGTTCCTTTTTCTTTTGCGATTTCTACAACTTTTTTAATTTGCTCCTGAAATGTATGCAATGCAAAATAGAAATGCTCTGTTTCCTCTACAGATGGCGTACTACCACATAACTTACATTTCTTTTCTAACAAATCAAGAGGATCTAAAATAGCAGAACAAGCATCGCATTGATCTCCTCTTGCTGCTTCATGGCAATATGGACATATTCCTTCTACATAACGATCCGGTAAAAACTGCGTACACGTTTCACAATACGCTTGTTCCACTGTTTTTTTATAAATATAGCCTTCTTCTAATAAACGTAAAAAAACTTTTTGAACAGTTTCATGATGATGCTCGCTATCGGTACGTGTATAGCAATCATACGTAAAACCGAGATCACGAAAACATCGCTGAAATTCTTCATGATACTTATTAGCAATTTCTTTTGCTGTCACACCTTCTTGTTTTGCTCTAATTGCAATCGGTGTTCCATTGCAGTCACTCCCTGAAACATACAGCACATTCTCACCTTTTGCCCTGTAATAACGCGCTAAAATATCTCCAGGTAATAAACTCGCAATATGGCCAAGGTGTAACGAACCATTTGCATACGGCCAAGCGCCTCCAATAAAAATACTCATCTTATATTCCTCCTTTAAAATATAAAAAGCCCCGCCCCTATCTTAAAAAAGATAAGGGCGGGGCTGTATAAACAGTCGCGGTACCACCTTATTTCGCCAATCACTCACATAATTAACCTTAACAAGTACGGAGCTCTATGCTCTTATACTGTGGTTTTGATAACGAGTACCAACTCTCGTCGCCGCCTACTATTATCATTTGATAAGTTCAGGACGAAGCTCAAAGGCCATTGTTCAAATGAATATTCTTGCTTCTTCTCAGCTACCGAAGCTCTCTGGAAAGAATGTGTTCATCCTACTTTTCCTTTTCAACGCTTTTACGTATAACAAGTATTTTACGACTTAATCACAGAAAAATCAAACTTTTATCCAGAACGAAAAGGAAATCCCATCCTCCCGCCGAATACCTATACGTTCACAAAAGGAGTGATAACATTGAACCAAAAACAACTAAGCACTATAAATGAAAAAAGCTGGAATACAGCTGCTTATGAAGCTTGGACGAATCGCCATGGGGCACCGGAGGATTATGCGAAAAAAATCATGGAAGATCCCACACGCGAAGTAGCACATTATTTACCTTACATACAATCTCCAAAAGGAAAATGTATTATTAATTTACTCGGCTCAAAAGGAAATAAAGCTGTTGCTCTCGCCCTTTTAGGCTCTGACGTAACAGTTGTTGATATTTCAGCAAGTAATGCAAAATATGCAAATGAACTTGCTGCCGCCGCAGACGTCTCTATTCATTACATCGTTTCTGATGTACTAGATGTAAATCTCTCCAAATCATTTGATATCGTATTACTGGAGCTTGGTGTACTTCATTACTTTCTAGATTTAAAACCACTTTTCAAAAAAATTTCTCAACTACTAAAGCCAGGTGGAATACTTATCCTTCGCGATTACCATCCAATATACACAAAGCTATTAGGAGTAGACCATCCATCATTTCGAGCAAGTGGAAATTATTTCGATGAAGAATTAATTGAAGATGATGTTGCTTATAGCATCCTTCTTACAGAAGCACAGAAAGAATCGCTACCTAAAACAACCATCCGTCGCTGGACGCTAGGAGAAATCATTACAACACTTGCGGAAGAACGTTTTAAAATTGAAAAACTAGTTGAAGAACATGGATCTCATCAAAGATGGGTCTTCCCTTCTACTGCACCAGAAGGAATCGAAGAACGTATCCCTGGTCTATATACAATAATTGCGACAGCATGCAAAAAAGGATCCCTTCACGGATAGGATCCTTTTTGCATGCTCACGCATATAAGTTGAGGTTGGAGATTACCATAATTCTGTAGAATAGGACACAAGATATTTCAACATTTCGTCTCTGACTTACGTCGTCAAAAAGGGGTATGACCAACATAACGAAGAGTAATGTTTTTAGTTGATACTGATAATCGTTATCAACTAATTAGAAGTATACATGATGTCATTTCAAATTTCAATAGCATTTCTAATATTTATTTATGAATTTTATGATATGCAAATGTATACATTTTAAGAACTTTTTCTAATACCAATCTGACTCCTTCCATTATCTGCTATAATTTTTATTGAACAGATTAATAACTTCATAATAATGTTTTTATTAATTTCGTTTTAAATATCTATAAATCATAATAAATAGTTTAAATAAGGGTAGGGGTAACGATGAAATATGTTAGTATTCGAAAAAAACTACTGTTCACACTCTTAAGCATTTCTTCTTTATTTAGCATTGCTCTTATTGTTATTCTTTCATTCGCCATGAATCAAGCAAGTGAAATCGAAACGTTAAAAAATGATGTATCGAAAAGAGCGACGATTTTAAAAGAACGTGGCGATTGGTTCCAAGGACAAGTTGCTGGTTTACAAGAATATTTGCTATCACATGATCAAAAAGGATTAGATAAGTTCAACCGAGAAGGGAAAAAATTAGCTGATACTAGAGAGAAAGTAACAAGTGACAAAAAGCTCCCAGAAGGAATGAAAGAAGCCATTTTAATGGGAGGAAAATGGCGTAGCGTCATAGATAATGAGGTACTCCCTCTTGCGCGTGAAGGAAAATGGGACGAAGCATCTAGAATTGCTTTAGCACAAACAGATTATGTAAATGATCTTTTAGGTCGTTTTAATAAATATACAAATGAAGAAAATGAGAAACGTGACGCATTAATTGCTGATGTCGAGTCTTCTTCATCACTTATTCAATATATTATTTTCTTCTCACTCATTACATGTACATTAACGTCTATTTTATTAGCATGGTGGTTCTCTGGTAAACTCGTTAAACCAATTCGACAAATTGATGAGAAGTTAAAAGAATTAGCTTCTCAAGATGGAGATTTAACGGCTAGATTACACGTAACGAGTAAAGATGAAATTGGTGACATTGCAAATTCCTTTAATCAAATGCTCACTAACTTACAGCATATAATAAAACAAGTTCAACAAACATCAACAAGTGTAAAAGAAGCTTCCGAAAATGTATTTATTGAAACAACCGCTTCTATGGAAAATACCGCAAGGACCCAAGAAACTATGAATGCTCTTGAACACAATATTCGTTCACAAGTTTCTAGCATTGAAGAAAGTTCAACCGCAATGGATGACATGGCAACGAGTGTTCAGCGTATCGCTGAGTCCGCCTCTTCTGTTACTAGTTTAGCTGTCACAACTTCAGAAAAAGCAGATAATGGGAATAAAGTCATTGAGAAATCTATTACACAAATGCATACAATTAACGAAGCCGTTAACGCTACATCACAAGTAGTTGAGCGACTCATTACACATACAAATCATATCGATACTGCACTTCAATCTATTTCGAATATCGCCGAACAAACAAATTTACTTGCTTTAAATGCTTCTATTGAAGCAGCTCGTGCTGGTGAACACGGAAAAGGATTCGCTGTTGTTGCCGATGAAGTTAGAAAACTTGCTGAACAATCTCAACTAGCCGCAACTGACATTAACCATTTACTGCATCAAATTCAAACTGATACAAAAATAGCAAATGACATGATGACACAAGGTCAAGCAGAGGCTTCTGAAGGAATTACGGTTATTCGTACCGCTGGATCTTCATTCTCAGAAATTGTTAACCACATTAACAAAGTCTCTACGCAAATGCAAGAAATGTCTGCAACTGCTGAAGAGATGGCTGCAAGCTCTGAAGAAATGAACGCAGCTTTAAATAATATCGCTTCTATTTCAAACGAAGTTGCTGCAGAAACATCACAAACAGCACATTCGGCTGGTGATCAAGTAAACAAAATGAGTATCGTGGCTAACAAATCATCTGAAATGAAAACAATCGTACAAGAACTTGAAGTTCTCGTTTCTCATTTCAAAACAAACGCTTAAAGTGAAAATGACACAAGCTCAAAGGTATAAGAAAGAAAGTTTTACAGTCTCTCTTTTTTCACTTTAAAATATCTCTTTCTATCTCTCATTCCGTCTGCTATAATTCCTAAAGGAAATAAGAAAGCTTTATTCCAACTGGAGTAAAGCTTTCTTTCAATTTTTTACATTAATTAATTCTAATACTAAGATTTCACAAAGGAGGCTTTTTATCATATGAATTTTGTAAGTATCAGAAAAAAACTTATGTTCATGATGGGAACGATTTGCGCTTTATTCGGTATCGCCTTAGCATTTATTTTATTTTTTGCTATTGACCAATCTCGTAAAGCTGAAACATTACAAAAAGAAATTTCTCCACTGGCAACAGAATTAAAAGAGCGTGGAGACGCTTATCAAGTACAGCTCTCTGCTCTAAGAGGTTATTTACTACAACATGATCAAGTCGAATTAGACAAGTTTAATGAGATGAGTAAACGTCTTGAGGATTCAAAAGATAAACTTCTTTCTAATCCAAATGCTTCTTCGTCCGTAAAAAGCACAATGGAATTAGGGTCTACTTGGAGAAAGTTCGTTGAAGAAAAAGTATTCACTCTTGCAAAAGAACAAAAATGGGAAGAAGCTTTACAAGTAGCTTCTTCAGAGAACGGAACTGTCTATAAAGTAATTGGTGACTTCACAAATTACAGTAATGAACAAGCTAAATTACGTGAACAATCTATTGAAAAAATTGACCAATCTGCACTCTTAATCGAATATGTTATTTTCTTATCACTTGTTATTTGTATTGTCGCTGCAATTATTCTTGCATGGTGGTTCTCTGGTAAACTTGTGAAACCAATTCAACAAATTGACACGAAGCTAAAAGAATTAGCCTCTCAAGAAGGTGACTTAACGGCACGTCTACAAGTAAATAGCAACGATGAAATCGGTGCTATCGCAACATCATTTAATAAAATGTTAGAAAACCTACAACATATCATTAATCGTGTTCAAAAAACATCAGTGGAAGTACAAACTGCTTCTGAAAATATGCTAGAAAAAACGAATACATCACGTGAGGCGACAGTAAGAGTCCAAAGCTCGATGTCTAACTTAAATGCAAGTATTCAATCACAAACTTCTAGTATGGAAGAAAGTTCAACTGCAATGGACGATATGGCAGTAAGTGTTCAGCGTATTGCTGAATCTGCTTCATCTGTAGCGGAACTTGCTGTTGCCACATCTGAACATGCTAGCGATGGAAGTACCGTTATCCAAAAATCTGTTTCACAAATGACAACGATACACGAAGCTGTAAATGCTACGTCAGAAGTGGTTGAACGTCTAATCACTCATACGAAATATATTGATACTGCTGTACAATCTATTTCTAATATTGCTGAGCAAACAAACTTACTTGCTTTAAATGCTTCTATTGAGGCAGCTCGTGCTGGCGAGCAAGGAAAAGGATTTGCTGTCGTAGCTGACGAAGTTCGAAAACTTGCTGAACAATCTAAAACAGCTGCAACAGACATTAATCAATTACTACATCAAATTCAAAATGATACAGAAACTGCTAGCTCTATGATGTCTCAAGGCCGTTCTGAAGCATTTGAAGGCATTAATGTTATTCGTGAAGCTGGTACTTCTTTCTCAACAATTGTAGAACAAGTAAATAAAGTATCTACTCAGATGCAAGATATATCAGCAACTGCTGAAGAGATGGCTGCAAGTGCTGAAGAAATGAACGCTTCACTTAATAACATCGCTTCTATCTCGACTGAAGTATCCAGCGAAACTGCCGCAACGGCACAATCTGCTGAAAAAAAAGTTATCGTTATGAATGAAATGGCAGTAACTGCTGGAAAAATGAAACAAACAGTTGAAGAGTTAGATCAACTCGTATCTCATTTTAAAACAGAATAGATTTTCAAAAAAATATCCCCCTTTCAAAGAGGGATATTTTTTTGAGCTCATTTCCTGCACATTATACTCATTTCCGTTATAATGAGAATCGATATCATTAAATTGTAGGAGGGGCTGCTTATGTCACAAGAAGCATTTGAAAATAAATTATTTGCCAATTTAGAAGCTGTTATTGACCCTGAACTAGGTGTTGATATCGTTAATCTTGGATTAGTGTATGATGTTACAGCAAATGAAAATAATAATGCTGTCATTACGATGACTATGACTTCTATCGGTTGTCCAATGGCTGGGCAAATCGTATCAGACGTTAAAAAAGTATTATCAACGAACGTACCTGAAGTTAATGAAATAGAAGTAAATGTCGTTTGGAATCCACCGTGGTCGAAAGAACGTATGTCACGTATGGCGAAAATCGCATTAGGCATTCGCGACTAGCGGGATAAAGAAAAAAAACCTGACACTCTAGTCAGGTTTTTTTCTCTTATTATTTTACGCCTACTGCATCATAAGCTTTCGTTACAGCTTGTACAGCTTTAGAGTTTTTACCATATAAATCTTCAGCTGACTGAAGAGCAGCTTGACGCATCATTTTGAAGTCAGAGTTTGCAGTTAAATATTTCGTAAGCGCACGGTAGTAAATTTTTTCTGTCGCTTCACGGCCCACTCCAGTTACTTTCACGCCGTAATGATCTCCGCCTTCAGAAACTAAGTATGCAGCTTTATTGTTAATACTGCTGTTAATATGAACGCCGCCATTATCAGCTGTTCCAGTATAACGTTTACTATAGTGATCTGGGTAACCTTCACTTGGTTTTAATGGGTTTGGAATAGATGCTGGATCTTTTAGTGAACGAAGCGCATCGCCTGGTTTATCAGGTGTATAAATGTCAGCACCTAAATCCCAGCTCTTCTTCTCAACCATAACACCCATAATATCAGATAACGATTCATTTAACGCCCCTGACTCATTTTTGTAAACAAGGTTTGCTGTATGTTCAGTTACAGCATGCGTTAATTCGTGACCGATAACATCAAGTCCAGCAGATAATGGAATGAATGTTTTTCCATCGCCATCACCATACATCATTTGCACACCATTCCAAGCTGCGTTATTCCAGCTCTCCCCTACGTGAACAGTTGAAATAAGCTTCGCACCTTTATCATCGAAAGAGTTACGATTAAATGTCTTTTTGTAGTAATCATATACTTTTCCTGCATTTACATGCGCATCAACTGCAGCTTTATCTTCGAAGAACTTAGATTTACTTTCAACTTCTTCTCCTGTATATCCAAGCCATTGTGAGAATAAATTAAACCAGTTCTCGTCCATATTTTCTGCATCAAATGTATGAACACCTTGTCCTCGTTTACCATCAAACAAGTTGAATTGTCCTGTTTTCGTATCTTGAGCAATTTCAAATGATTGTCTAGCACCTAATACTCCGTAACCAAATCCAGTAATGTTATCTACAGCGTTATATTTCTCAATAACATTTCCATTCGTTGCATCAACAAAATAATGCCAATATCCTGGAGCTGGTTTTGAAATCGATGCCTTAACTAAGTATGCAAGGTAGTAATTACCGTCCTTTTCATATACAAATAAATCTTTTTTCACACCGTCATAACTCTTTACTTTACCAATTTCTTTCTCAATATCTGCCTTAGCAATTGTTTCTGCTTGTTCCGCAGTAATGCTTGCAGCTGCAGGAATATTTTTATCATCTAAATTCGGAATAACTTGTCCGAAGAATGCTTTTACATTATTCTCTTTATCAAGTGTAACAGTTTGATCAGAACCGTACACAGGAATGTTATTATGTTTCTCAACTAGCTTTACATGTGTCGTATCAGATTCAGCGTCTTTTTCTTCCCCAACGATATTAAAATGCTTTTCAATATTTCCTGCTAATTTAAACATATCTTTCTTACTCTCTAAGTATTGAAAGACCGTCTCTTTTTTATCTAGCCCTTCCGGTGCTTTCCATTCTTCACCTATGTATGCAGGTGTTTTAAATTCTTGATGATATTGAATTTTTTGTTCTTCCGCTTTCGTTGTCGTTGCCCCAAACGCTCCAAATCCCCCGGCGATAACAGTTAACGCTAATGCTGATGAAATGACTTGCTTTTTCACTATAACATTCCCCATTCCCATAAAGATTTTTGACACTTTTATACAATTCTGATTTTTACAGCTGATACCTCTACCCAAAATTTGAGAAACATTTTTCAGACAATTCCAATCAAAAAAAGAGGACATCCTATCGGATGTCCTCTTTTTTTTACGCATTTTATTGTTTTTTCAATTCAATTGCTAAATAGTGTGATTGCTCTTTCGCTTGAATGTGAATATCTTCTTCTACCGCTTCTGCTGCATCACGCATAACAAGATTTTCACCATTGATTACACTGCTTCCTTCAATTTGTACAAGGTACAATTGACGGCCTTCTTTCACTGGAAAATGAATTTCTTTTCCAGCCTCTAATGATAAGGAGTATAAATTCGCATCTTGGTGAATTTGAATTGGTGCATTTCCTTCTACTGAAGATACCATATGAAACCATTCATTTTCGCGCTTGCTCCAATCAAATTTAAACTCACCATAGTTTGGTTTATGATCCGCACGGTCTGGTAAAATCCAAATTTGTAATAAACGCAGCGTTTCATCGCCTAAATTATGCTCGCTATGAAATATACCCGTGCCAGCACTCATATATTGAACATGTCCACGCTCAATCGTTCCGCGATTTCCCATGCTGTCTTCATGTGTTAAAGCACCATCTACAACGTAAGAAATAATCTCCATATCACGGTGCGGATGCATATCAAAACCAGTTTGCGCCCCTACTAAATCATCATTAATAACACGTAACGCTCCGAAGTTCATGTTATTTGGATTATAGTAATTAGCAAAAGAAAAATGAAAATGTGTATTTAACCAGCCATGATTTGCTCTGCCCATATTTTTATGATCAACTTTTCTAAACATAGCCTTCACCTCATACTATCTCGAATTCGAGATTTATTTTAAAATTTTTTCTTACTGTAACTTTTTTAGTAGTGTTAATAATTGCTTTTGTTCCTCTATATTTAAATTATGAAACTTCTCTGCTTGGAACGTTTCTTGAGGTGGGACGATTTCCTCATATAAAGCTCTTCCCTTTTCTGTTAAAGAAATATATTTCGTAGTACCCTCTTGTTCACGCGAAATCCACTCAAGCTGCTCCATTTTATTTAAAAGCTGCGTTACATTTCCTTTCGTAACAAATAGCTTATTTCCAAGTTCTTGCTGCGTTAAACGATCATGTCCTCCAACTTGAGCTAACACATCAAACTGGGCGGCAGATACATTCCATTTCTTCAAATGCTGATTCGTCTCACGAATACTCTTATTATAAAAACGTGATAAACGAAACCATAATAGTAGCCCTAGTCTATCTTCTGTTTTCATTTCATCACCTCGCTCGTTTCATACTATTAGTTTAGAACTAAACTTTATAAAAGTCAAATACTTATTTTTAATAAGCACAAAGAAAGCACAGCGCTATTTCTCCACTATGCTTTACATTAACTTTCTACTCTTATATTCATCCAATTTCCTCTCCGCGAACTTCCTCGCATCTTTTTCAATCCACCGCTCTTCGTACCGTTCACTTCCCACATACAATATATCTCTCTTATGCTGCATCGCATGGCGGAATTCATGCAGTAGCGTTTTGAGAACTTGCTCATACTCTTCCCACATACAAACGAAAATTAATTGCTTTTCTTTATGGTAAAAACCACCTACTGGGAATAGGAACTCTTCTTCCTCTTCTCCTAATGATAGAAGCACATCGTTTGCATCACACGTATCACAAAAAATAACGGGCGTTTTACATACTTCAATAAGAGAAAACAAATCCTCTCTCAACTTTTTGACATCCCAAGGAAGCTCCGAATCCAACACATACCAATTCTCTACCTGTTGATATACATTTTGAAACTGGAGTTCCATTTCTCTTTATTCCCCTTTCCAAGCACCCTTTTTCTATATGTATGCCACAATATGGTAAATATTAAACGTATTCTTTCATCCTTGAAAAAATGCCAATAAAAAAGAATCTACGTCGACATAGATTCCTTTTCTGTAATCACTTTTTTTTCATCATTTTTTTTAATACAAAATAACCAATTGCACAAACAATAGCAGCAAGTGCAAAGTATTTCACATATGGCCCCGCAACTTTATTAATACTTTCCCACTCTGTTCCTAATTTAAAACCTAAATATACAAACACAATGGACCACGGAATAACAGCTAATGTAGTTAGCGTAATAAACTTAGCATGTGACATTTTCGCAATACCCGCTGGTATCGAAATAGCATGACGCACAACCGGAATAAAACGTGCGGTAAAGATAACGCCAGTTCCATAACGATTAAACCAATCTTCAGCATAATCAATATGTTTCTTCTGAATTAAAATATATTTTCCATATCGCTCAAGAACAGGTCTTCCCCCATATCGACCAATCCAATAAATGAATAGTTGTGCAATTACACCACCAATTGTACCGAACGCGACAGCGCCCCAAAATGTAATGCTTCCTGTTGATACTAAATAACCTGCATAAGACAATACGATTTCACTTGGAATAACCTCTAGCATTAATCCAAGCATAATTCCCCAATAACCAAGTCCTTCTAAAAAAACTAAAACCGAATGAATCAACTCTCCTAACATCATTTACCTCTCTTTACTGTTTTCATTACAAAAATAAAAGTACAAGCAGGAAATATCTTGTACTTTTATTTTTTTTAATTTAGTTAGTCTTCGTATCCCACTTAAAGATTTTATTTAAGAATTTATATACATTCTTCGACTCTTTTGTCAAAAGTGGGCCTAAAATGGATAGTATAAGCACGTATAGTGCTGAGAATGGTTTTAAGACTGACATTAAACCACCGGCGATACCGATATTAGCCATAATGATGGAGAACTCTCCTCTTGAAACGATTGTTAATCCGATATTTGTTGATGCTTTATGAGATAATCCAGCTTGTCTTCCTGCGATCATTCCTGCTACAAAGTTACCGATTATCGTAAGAAGGACAGCGCCTAATGTTAACCATATCGCTCCGCCTAATGAGAACGGATCAATACTTAACCCGAAGCTGAAGAAGAAAATAGCTCCGAAAAAGTCTCTAAATGGAACAACAAGATGTTCAATTCGGTCACTATGCTCCGTCTCAGAGAAAACTAATCCTAGAAGAAGTGCTCCAATTGCTTCTGCAACGTGAATTGTTTCTGAAAAACCAGCAATGAAGAATAAAGAAGCAAATACTACAATAATAAAGATTTCATCTGAGCTAATATTGAGCAATTTATTTAATAACGGCGTAGCCTTTCTAGCTACTATAAAGAATAGAAGCATATATCCTAAAGCAATTCCAATTGAAGTAAGGGCACCTAAGAAGGAAGCGTGATCCCCTAGTACTAAACCAGAAACAACTGATAAATATACAGCAAGGAATATATCTTCAAACATAATAATTCCTAAAATTAATTCGGTTTCATTATTACCAGTTCTTCTTAAGTCCACTAACACTTTAGCAACGATAGCGCTAGAAGAAATCGTAATAATACCCGCAATAATTAAGATTTCTAGTAATGGGAATCCCATTATAAATCCGTATAACAAACCAAGTGAAAAGTTAATTAAAATATAAATCGTTCCACCAATCGCAATAGAGCGTCCAGATTTAATTAGTTTTTTCATTGAAAATTCTAATCCTAGATAGAATAGAAGGAATAGAACCCCAATCCGTCCAAGGAAGGAAATTACACTTGCACTTTCAATAAATTTGAGATCGATAACACCTATTGTCGGTGCATGCGGTCCTACTAACATTCCAAGAACGATTAGAAAAGGAATTACTGAGAATTTAAACTTTCCAGCAATTACTGCTGCAATTGCCACTAAAACTAAAGCTGTACCAACTTCAAAAATTAACGTATCCATCTAATCAGTCCCCCCTATTTGAAAGTAATTCATTAATGATTTTTTTAATTTCTTCTCTCTCACCTGAAACTACCAGCATATCTCCTTCTTCAATTACTGTTTCTGGTCCTGGATTAAATAGCTTCTTCATGTTCTTCTTCATAACTGCGATTATCGTTACGCTATATGTTTTTCTTATTTCAAGATCGCCAATTGTTTTTCCGATTGCTGGAGCTGTATTCTCCACTTTGAACCACTCAATCGCTAAACCTTCAAAAACCATCTCAACATTTTCTAACGCCCTAGGCTTATATACCATTCCACCTAATATTGCCGCGATTTGTCTTGCCTCTGAGTCACGTAGTGAAATACTTGAGATGCTTTCTTCATGGTCTGAATCAAAATGATACATTTCTCTACGACCATCATCATGAATGACAATTACCATCTTTTCATTACCTTTCGTAACGATTTGAAACTTATAACCAATACCCGGAAGTTCACTTTCTCTAATATTCATTTTTAGCTCCTCCATAACTTATTTATTTTAATTTTCTGTTTTTCTGTCTTTTATTCATCCAATCAGCTTTAGAAATTCTAACCACTCAGGATATTTGTGATTTGGAAATCTTTTATTGTAATAATAAGTGGACCCTAAAAAGATACTTAAAGATGTAATGATAAAAAATATATTACTTCTCATTTTCAAACTCTCAAGGCTTACTTTCAATAAAGAATCTTCTTTCAAATTATCCCCACTTTCCCGCTTTAAATTTAGTTTTTTAAAATGTAAATAATTCTAAAAATATTACTATGTAACATAATCATAACACAAAAATGATTTAAGTAACATAATTTTTTAGAAAAATTGATTCTCGTATATTTTTTGCATATAATTTTCTTATTACGAAAAAAAGGAAGTGTATTATATGGTTGATATCTTTAGCAGATTCCTTGAGGTAACGAATAATATTTTATGGTCATATATTCTTATTGCAATGCTAATCGGCTTCGGTCTTTACTTCTCTTTTAAATTAAAATTTGTCCAAATTACTCATTTCAGTGAGATGGTCAGCTTAATTAGTAAAGGGTTTAATCGAAAAGAAAAAAAGAAAGATAGCATCTCCCCATTCCAAGCATTTTGCTTAAGTGCAGCAGCACGTATCGGTATTGGGAACTTAGCTGGCGTAGCATTAGCAATTTCAATGGGTGGACCTGGCGCAATATTTTGGATGTGGTTTATCGCGATTATCGGAGCAGCTACTAGTTTCGTAGAATGTACACTTGCGCAAATTTATAAAGTAAAAGATGGAAGTAGGTTCCGTGGTGGACCAGCATATTACATGGAAAAAGGGTTAAACAAACGCTGGATGGGCGTCTGGTTTTCACTTCTTATTACAGTTGCGTACGGATTAATTTTCAATTCAGTTCAAGCGAATACAGTAACAATAGCGTTTGAAAATGCTTTTGGACTAGAGCGAACGATCGTAGGAGCTCTATTAGCCTTATTAGTTGCAGTTATTATTTTTGGTGGTATTAAGAGCATTTCACGTATTACAGAAATGATTGTTCCGCCAATGGCAATCGTTTATATCGGCGTGGCTATTTTTGTCGTTATTAACAACTTCAGTATGTTACCAAGCATTTTCATGGAAATCTTTAACGGTGCATTCGGTTTAGACCAAGCCATCGCTGGTGGTATTGGAGCAGCAATCAAGTTCGGTATTCAGCGCGGTTTATTCGCTACAGAAGCAGGAATGGGTAGTTCTCCTAATGCAGCCGCAACATCTGATGTATCTCACCCTGTAAAACAAGGGCTTGTTCAAGCATTAGGCGTTTTCGTAGATACATTCTTAGTATGTACATCAACAGCATTTATCGTATTATGTTCTGGACTTTACAAAGGATCAAATTTAGAAGGCATCGAATTAACACAAAACGCATTAAGTTCACAAATTGGACCGTGGGCAAGCACTTTCTTAGCGATTATTATTTTCCTATTCGCTTTCAGTTCACTTCTAGGAAACTACTATTATGGTGAAACAAATATCGCATTCATTAAAGAAAGCAAAACATGGTTAATGATTTATCGTGTTGCAGTTGTCGGAATGGTATTCTTCGGATCAATCGCTGCTCTTAAAACAGTTTGGAGTTTAGCTGATTTATTCATGGGACTAATGGTATTCACAAACTTAATTGCCATCTCATTCCTTAGCAAATTTGCTTACGCTGCATTAGTAGACTATTTGAAGCAAAAGAAACAAGGCAAAGATCCTGTCTTCGTTGCAAACTCTATCCCTGGCTTAAAGAATACAGAGTGCTGGGATGGACAGGATGTAGAAGAAAAACAAAAGGCTGTTTAACAAATAAAAGCGGAAGCGGCTCGTTTAGAATCGCAGGACACTTCAAGCTCTCGACCTTGAAGCGCTTTTTGCTTCGAGCGAGAGAGCGAAATGACCGGAGATTCTAGCCGCTGGAGCTGGATATTAATTAAAAGCGGAGGTGACTTGCTCAGAACAGGAGGGCATTGGAGCTCCTGACGAAGGGGCGTTCTTTGCCTCACAGGAAGGCGCGAAATGACCGACTGGTCTAGTCACCGGAGCTGGATATCACTAAAAGCACAAGCGGCTCGTTTAGAACAAGAGCCATATCTCAAACAAAGGCCCTATTACTTCATCGTAATAGGGCCTTTTATTTACAACAGTTCATAATTTGTTCAAATTAATCCCAGCAAAAGGGTTGATTTATAGAGATTACTAGATTATAATAATTATAAATTAGTAATCGATATCACATAATAACTCAAAAGGAGATTGATCATAATGAACAAACAAGTAATCGAAGTATTAAACAAACAAGTAGCAGACTGGAGCGTTTTATTCACAAAACTTCACAACTTCCATTGGTATGTAAAAGGACCTCAATTCTTCACATTACACGAGAAATTCGAAGAACTTTACACAGAATCAGCTACTCACATCGATGAAATTGCAGAACGTATTTTAGCAATTGGCGGCAAACCAGTAGCAACAATGAAAGAATACTTAGAACTATCTTCTATTCAAGAAGCAGCATACGGAGAAACTGCAGAAGGGATGGTCGAAGCAATCATGAAAGACTACGAAATGATGCTAGTCGAACTGAAAAAAGGCATGGAAATCGCTCAAGATTCTGACGATGAAATGACATCTGACCTACTACTAGGTATCTACACAGAACTAGAAAAACACGCTTGGATGCTACGTGCGTTCTTGAATCAATAATAGACTTTAAGGCGGAAGCGGCTCGTTTAGAACAGGAGGGTGTTGGAACTCCTGATTACGAGGCGCTTTTTGCCTCGAATGAAGGAGTGAAACAACCGACTGTTCTAGCCGCTGGAGCTGGATATCATTAAAAGCGGAAGCGGCTCGTTTAGAGTCGCTTTTTTATGTAATGGTCGCACTTAACGGTACACGAAATTATATCAACGATTTTTCAAATATATCGATCATAACTCGCAATATATCAACGATTTTTTCATTATATCGATCATTACCCGCAATATATCAACGATTCGACAAAGGATATCAATTTGCCGACAAATCAAGACAATATCAGCGCCCCTCTCCCCTACTTTTATCAATATATTACAATCTCATCTATGTTAAAATATAGGAAACACCCTTTAGTATCATAGATCCAAAAAGCTTTTCCAAATTCATCATTTACTACTTAAATGACGGGAGTGGTTCAGTTGAAAGACTACTTAATTAGAGCATTTTTTGCGTTGATAACAGTTGGGATTCTCTTACTTATAGCTAATATTTTCAATATACGTGTCGAGGTTAAAGACTATGCTTTCCTCGTTGTCGTAGCAATTGGTGGCGGCTGGGGTGGCTGGTACCTGTATAAAAAACAAAGCAATCAAAATGATAAAGGCATTCCAAAGTAATATGGAATGCCTCTTTTATTGCCTTCTGTAATAAATAATGAAATTCAGGCCACTAATACAACCAATCGCAATAAACATACAAAACGATTGTGGATCTCCAGCCAAATTATACTCATCAACAATAAAGCCAATCATAAAGAGTGTTATCGCCGAAACACCGATACACAATATCGAAATAAACCAAAGCGAAAATTCATTAATTAGCTCTTTCTTCTGTGTTGAAACGATTAGCATAACAAGAATAGACGCTGCTAAAATACTTTTAAAAACAGGACGTAAATATACGAACTCCTCCATCAATTTCTCCTTTTCCAAAAACGTCATATATTAAAATTAACATATTTAACCAAATTAAAAACACATGCCATCTTAAATTAAAACGACATGTGTTTCCGTATTTGCTATGATAGTTGCTTCCACTTCGTTCCCAAAACAGGACGCTCATAATTTTGGATTGCATGAATTAGTTTATCTGCCGTCTCAGCTGAAACGATCAATTCTTTATTTGATGGATTCATAAATCCTTCTTCTGCTGCACGTTCAACCATTTGCAGAATTGGTCCGTAAAAACCTTTTATGTTTAATAAACCAACCGGCTTATTATGTATACCAATTTGTGACCAACATACAACTTCAAATAGTTCTTCAAACGTTCCGTATCCGCCTGGAAGCGCAATAAAAGCATCTGCAAGCTCTGCCATTTTCGCTTTACGTTCATGCATCGTCTCTACTTCAATTAATTCTGTTAATCCTGTATGCACAATTTCTCCTCGGAATAGACCGCGTGGCATAACACCTGTTACACGTCCACCTAAACGAAGAACTTCGTTTGCTACTTCTCCCATTAATCCAACGCATGAACCACCGTATACGAGCTCATACTCGTTCTCAACAAACATTTTACCTAACTGAATTGCCTGCTCTTTGAATTCTGGTCTCTCCCCTAAATTAGAACCTGCAAACACACAAATCTTTCTCATTCCTACACCCCGAAACTATATATTGTTATGATACAATTGACATTGTACAACATATTGAGGAGATGAGGAAGAAATGGATATCGTTGCATTCCAAAGATGGGTTGAGGAATTTTACGAAAAACGAAGCTGGTCACAGTATAATGCCTTTATTCGCTTAAATTTCTTAACCGAGGAAGTTGGGGAAGTTTCACGAGTCGTTCGTGCTATTGAAATCGGCCGCGATCGCCCTGATGAAGATGCGAAAACAGAAGAAGAGCTAAAACAAGAACTAAAAGAAGAACTTGGCGATGTACTATCTAACCTTATTATTCTTTCGCAAAAATATGATTTAGACTTACAAGACATTATGGACGCACACGTCACAAAGCTTTCGAAAAGGTTCGAAGCATCTAAATGAGAATATTATCAATTATGGTATAATATTCTTGTCACAATACTAAGGGGGATTTTATGTTATCAAAAAAATTGCACGACGCATTAAATGAACAAATGAACTTTGAATTTTACTCTGCCCATGCTTATATGGCAATGGCTGCTTACTGTACAGCTGAGAGCTATGATGGATTCGCTAACTTTTTCCTTGTACAAGCTGAAGAAGAACGTTTCCACGCAATGAAGCTTTACAACTATATTAATGACCGCGGAGAGCGCGCTATTATTACTGGATTTGATAATCCGAATAACGAATACGAATCTGTATTAAACGCTTTTGAAGTCGCACTTGAGCACGAGCGTGAAGTAACGAAACGTATTTACAACTTATCTGATATCGCTTGGGATGAGCGTGAACATGCAACAATTACATTCTTAAAATGGTTCGTTGACGAACAAGTCGAAGAAGAAGCTTCATTCGATAGCATCATCCAAAAACTAAAACGTATTACAAGCGATTCAAACGCACTGTTTATGCTAGATGCTGAATTAGAGAAACGTACATTTACGCCTCCAGCTGAGTAATATTTCAATCACCTTAATACATGTATTAAGGTGATTTTTTTGTTTGCTCTCTATCTTAAAATCACCTTAAATTTCCTCATATTTGACATAGTGTCAGATATAAAATGGTATTATTTTCAATATAAAAACGAATATACGAGGAGAGGAAAAATGAATCAACGTGTAGAAGCTGTTGATGCAATTCGTGGTTTCGCTTTGTTTGGCATTTTACTAGTCAATATGACATTAATTCAATTTGGGTTCTTCACCAGTGAAAAACCAACTTATCTATTTGGCGATCTTGATAAAGGCGCTAATTGGTTTATTCAATTTTTCGGCACACATAACTTTATATCCCTATTTTCTTTTCTATTTGGGCTTAGCATTATTTTGTTACAAAAAAGTATTATCGCAAAAGGAAAAAAATTCTTCCCCACATACATAAGACGTATTATCATTCTTTTACTACTCGGCTACATTCATGGCACTTTTGTTTGGGAGGGAGATATTTTATTTGCATACGGAATAATCGGGATTTTTTTAATGATATTCATCAATCGAAAACCGAAAACTTTGCTTATTTGGGCGATTATTCTACTCGCACTTACTACACTTATGTCTTATCAAACTGATCCATCTACAAATATAAATGATTTCGCACCTTATACTGAAAAAGAACATAAAGTCCATCAAACTGGAAGCTATATGGATCACGTCAACTTTAGATTGACTGAAAATCCTTTTGATTACATGGGAATTGACGGTGCATTCGGATTATTTTTTATATCAGTTTTCGCAATAATTTTTATGTCTCCACTGTTCCTACTCGGAATGTATGTAGGGAAAAAAGGCTGGCTATTTGAGGTCAGTAAACATATACCTGCTGTCAAAAAAATATGGTTTGCCACCGGTCTCTTCTCTTTTACAATTAAAATCTTAGCTATGTTCATAAAACACCCGGTTTTAATTATGTTACAAGATGGCCTTACACCAGTAACTATGACCTTCTTTTACGGAAGCACAATCATTTTATTATTCCATTACAAAAAAGCAACCCGTCTACTAACATACATGGCGAACATGGGGAAAATGTCCGTTAGTAATTACTTAGCGCAATCTATTATCGCAACAACCATTTTTTACGCATATGGATTTGGCTTATACGGGAAAATCGGCTATTTCTTCGGTATTCTTTTAACCATCGGAATTTATACGATTCAATTATTCGTTAGCACCTATTGGCTCCAGAAATACCGAATGGGGCCAGTGGAATATGTCTGGAGACTGGGAACTTATTTAGAGAAACCACGTTTTAAAAGAGACTTGGATAAAGCAAGTTAAACAAAAAAAGCAATGAGCCTACGCTCATTGCTTTTCTTAATTTATTAAAGCATAACCCCAACGATAATCGCTGATAATATACTTACTAACGTTGCACCGTATACAAGTTTTAAACCGAATGATGATACAACGTTTGCTTGTTTGCCATCGATACTCTTCGTTGCACCTGCGATAATTCCGATAGATGAGAAGTTCGCAAATGATACAAGGAAGATAGATAAAATACCTACTGTACGAGCTGATAAATCGCCAGCTACTTTTCCAAGGTCAAGCATTGCAACGAATTCGTTCGTTACTAATTTTGTTGCCATAATTTGTCCTGCTTGTAACATCTCTGATGTTGGAATACCCATCACGAATGCTAATGGTGAGAAGATATATCCTAAAATGCTTTGGAATGTGATTCCGAAAATTGAATCGAATACACCATTAATTGCTGTAATTAATGCCACGAAACCGATTAACATCGCCGCTACTGTTACAGCGATTGAGAAACCAAGCATAATATATTCGCCTAACATTTCAAAGAATGTTTGTTTCTTGTCTTCTTGTAATTCTAAAATATCGTCTTCTTCTTTTACTTCATATGGATTAATAATATGAACAATAATGAATCCACTAAATAAGTTTAATACAAGTGCTGTTACTACATATTTTGGATCAATCATTTTCATATAAGAACCGACAATTGACATCGATACTGTAGACATTGAAGATGCACAAAGTGTGTATAAACGATTTTTCGGTAATTTGCTTAGTTGATCTTTTACTGTAATGAATACTTCCCCTTGACCAACGATTGCAGCTGCTACCGCATTATATGATTCTAGTTTTCCTAAACCGTTAACTTTACTTAATAGGAAACCGACTGCACGAATGATAATCGGTAAAACTTTAATATGTTGCAGGATCCCGATTAATACTGCTAAGAAAATAATCGGTAATAATACTGTTAAGAAGAATGGTGCTTGTCCATCGTTTGCTAGACCACCAAATACGAAATTAACCCCAGCTTCCGCAAATTTTAAAATAGAACCAAATCCATCTGCGATCCCTTTTACTAATACAAATCCGACCTTTGTATTTAGTAAGAAATACGCAAGTACCAATTGAATAACAAGCATAAGTGCAATTGGTTTATATTTAATCTTCTTACGATCTGAACTGATAAGGAAACCTAGTACAAACACTACAAGTAAACCGACTAGAAACATTACTATTTTCATATGTGAATCCCCCACTTCTCCCACGAATTATTGGTCGTATAACGTATAACGAATGACGTCTGACCATTATTGTTAAAAAAATTTTAAACCCCTAAAACTATTCAACTGTCATCTAAAATCAGTAAGCGTTTACATAAATTGCAATTTATAAAAGGTAGCTTCTTCTCTCCTACCATACTTGAAAGTCTGAAATTGATACCACCTACAAATCAAATTGTAAGCGTTATCTAGGTGAAATGCAATATAAATTTTAAAAGATTTTTATATGTTAATATATTCCTAATTAATTGGTTTTTTCATGCAAATTTACCATAAAAAAAATAGCCCCAGCTATGAGCTAGAGCTACCCTTTTTTACCCCGCTTTAACGGGCAGTAAGACCCCCATCTCAACATTCAGCGAAAACAAAGAAGTTAGATGGGTGATTAATTGCCCATAAAAGCCCGATTGGTTCAACTAATAATCAGCGGGGGATAAAGCTCCCCCCACTAATTAAAGTTTTACTTTATAACATAACACCAACGATAATCGCTGATAGAATACTTACTAACGTCGCACCGTACACAAGGCGTAAACCGAATGATGATACAACATTTGATTGATTTTCATCGATACCTTTCGTTGCACCTGCGATAATTCCGATAGATGAGAAGTTCGCAAATGATACAAGGAATACAGAAAGAATACCAACCGTACGAGCCGATAAATCACCAGCTACTTTTCCAAGGTCAAGCATCGCAACAAACTCGTTTGATACTAATTTTGTTGCCATAATTTGTCCCGCTGTTACCATTTCTGCTTGCGGGATGCCCATTACGAATGCTAATGGTGAGAAAATATATCCTAAAATAGCTTGGAATGTAATACCGAACATTGTATCAAACAAGCTATTGATTGCTGTAATTAATGCTACGAAACCGAGTAACATAGCTGCTACTGTAATCGCAATCGTGAAACCAAGCATAATGTACTCGCTCAGCATTTCAAAGAATGATTGTTTTTTCTTATTTTCTAATTTCAGTGTATCTTCTTCTTCTGTAATATCGTACGGGTTAATAATATGAATGATAATGAAACCACTAAATAAATTTAATACAAGTGCTGTTACTACATATTTCGGTTCGATCATTTTCATATAAGAACCAACGATTGACATCGACACTGTCGACATTGAAGATGCACATAATGTATATAAACGATGTTTTGGGATTTTACTTAATTGATCTTTTACTGTAATAAATACTTCTGCTTGTCCAACAATGGCAGCTGCTACTGCATTATATGATTCTAGTTTTCCTAGACCATTTACTTTACTTAACAACGTACCAATAGCACGAATAAATATCGGTAAAATTTTAAAGTGTTGCAGAATTCCGATTAAAACCGCAAAGAATACGATTGGTAATAGCGCTGTTAAGAAGAATGAAACCTCTCCTTTATTAACCAGACCACCAAATACGAAAACGATTCCAGCTTCCGCATATCCAAGAAGTGCGCCAAATCCATCTGAAATTCCTTTTACTAAAATATAACCAACTTGTGTATTTAATAAGAAATAAGATAATACTAGCTGAATAATAAGCATAATTGCGATTGGTTTATACTTAATCTTCTTTCGATCGGCACTTATAAGAAAACCGAGTACAAATACAACGAGTAATCCTACAAGGAACATAACAAACTTCATTAATAAAATCCTCCATTTAACTCTTCATTAACGTTGAACGTCTGACCATTCGAAACAAGAAATAATCCGAACTTTCCATTTCTCCTCCAAAACCTTCAATCGGATAGGAAAGATCATAAAACCTCTTATTTCAAAGGCATTTTCCATTCTAACACAAATCACAACTCATATCCGCACTTTTCTTAAAAAAATACATTTTATTATGAAACATTCATTAATGTTCGTCTTTTTCATTATAAAGCGAAACTTTAATGAGCAGGATTTTCACTTCACACAAATAGCTGAACCAACAAAAAATGAGCATCAAGTTTCACTTGATGCTCACCTCATTATACTGCTTTTTCTTTATCAGCTACCGCTGGCTTATCCCAACACTCTGTATTGTTCAAACCTGGAATAGACTCCGCATAAAAGACTGGATCTTTCCCTTGTTTCTTTTGCTTAATATAATCTGATAACGCTGCGAAAGCGTACTTAGAAAGGAATACAATTGCTACTAAGTTAATAACAGCCATAATTCCCATAAATAAATCTGCTAAATCCCAAACGATTTGAATTGTCGCTACAGATCCTAGCATAACCATACCAAGTACAGCAATGCGGTATGCATTTAATAACACTTTACTTCCATTTAAGAACTCAATATTTGTTTCACCATAGTAGTAGTTACCTACTAATGAACTAAATGCAAACAAGAAGATCGCAACTGCCACAAATATAGAAGCCCATGGACCGATATGTTGACTTAACGCCTGCTGCGTTAATTGAATTCCATTTAAATCAGCTGCATTATGCACATCTGATAAAAGAATAATAAATGCTGTACAACTACAAATTAATAATGTATCAGTAAATACCCCTAAAGTTTGAATGAAACCTTGTTTAACTGGGTGCGTTACGTTTGCAGTCGCTGCTGCGTTCGGCGCACTACCCATACCTGCTTCATTTGAGAATAACCCACGTTTTACCCCTAATAAAATCGCAGCTCCTAATCCTCCGCCTACTACTTCTTTAATTCCGAAAGCATGTAAGAAAATTTCTTTAAATACATATGGAATTGCCGTAATGTTTGTTACAACAACGAATAATGCCACTGCTACATAAATAATTGCCATTACTGGAACAATCATTTCAACCGCGCGAGCAATTCGTTTTACCCCACCGAAAATAATAACTGCAAGTAAACCAGCCATAACAAGACCTACCAATCTGCTATCTGTTTTAAATGCACCATCAAAAGCAGCTGCTACAGTATTAGACTGTACAGCGTTAAAAATCAATCCGAAACTTACTGTTATTAGAACAGAGAACACAACACCTAACCAGCGTTTCTTTAAACCCTTTTCCATATAATACGCTGGGCCCCCACGGAATGCATTCCCATCTTTTACTTTATAAATTTGCGCTAATGTGCTCTCTACAAATGCAGAAGCACCCCCAATTACCGCAATTAACCACATCCAAAATACTGCTCCTGGACCACCTGCTGAGATCGCAATAGCTACACCAGCTAAGTTACCAGTACCTACACGAGAAGCTGTACTCATACAAAACGCTTGGAATGATGATACGCCGCTCTTCTCTTTTTGCGCTTTCCTCGTTTTCGAGCTTGCTCCATCCCCAAGCAAACGAATCATTTCACCGAAGTAACGAACTTGGACAAATTTCACACGAAATGAAAAATAGAGCCCTAACCCAATTAACATCGCAATAATGACATATGACCAAAGGATATTATTTACATCCCCAATTACCCTAGCTAAAAAATCCATATTTGTATTGCCCCCTCTTCCTAACAATAAGAAAATTATATTCTAAAAACTTTAAGTAATCAAGAACTTTATGTAAGGTTTTATGACATGAGTATGTTAATTATCTTAACATACGTGTTTTTTTTCATAAAAATATAGCTATTACATGCATTTATCCAATACTCAATCACTTATCCTCTTCGACCAGTCATACTTTTAAAGCAGTACGTTCCCCATAATAACGAGAGAAACAAACAAAAAAAGTTATATTAATAATTACCCCTCACCCTTTTCATTATTTACTACAACAAAAAAGGCGAGCATCGAATTTGCCTCGATGCTCACCTTTTCAATTACACTGCTTTTTCTTTATCTGTTACCGCTGACTTATCCCAACACTCTGTATTCGTTAAACCAGGAATAGAATCTGCACTGAAGACTGGATCTTTCCCTTGTTTCTTTTGCCTTACATAGTCTGCTAATGCTGCATACGCAAATCGGCCAAGAAGTGTAATTGCAATTAAGTTCGTGATTACCATTAGACCCATAAATAAGTCTGCCATATTCCATACAACTTGAAGCGTCGCAACAGAACCGAATAATACCATTCCAACTACCGCAATACGGTAAATTGTTAACCACGTTTTGCTTTGCTTAATAAATTCAATATTTGTTTCACCATAATAGTAGTTTCCTAGAAGTGAACTAAATGCAAATAAGAAAATAATAATCGCTAAGAAACTGCTCGCCCATGGGCCAATTTGTGAACTTAATGCATTTTGTGTTAATTCAATACCTTCTAAATTTGTTGCTTTATATGCACCAGAACATAGTACGATAAACGCTGTTGATGTACATACTAAGAATGTATCTACTAATACTCCAATTGTTTGAATAAAACCTTGTTTCGCTGGATGCGTTACATCAGCTGTTGCTGCCGCGTTCGGCGCACTACCCATACCTGCTTCGTTCGCAAATAATCCGCGCTGAATACCATATTTCATCGCAGCACCGATACCGCCACCTACAGCTGAATCTAAACCGAATGCACCTTTAAAGATTTCCGTAAACACATCTGGTATTAAATAGAAGTTTTTAATGACAACAAAAATAGCTACTGCAATATAAATAAGCGCCATTGGCGGAACAATCATTTCCGACATACGTGCAATACTTTTTACACCACCAAAAATAATAACCCCAACTAATGCAGCTAATACAATACCAACAATATAACGCTCTAAGCCAAATGCATTTTCAAACGCTAATGTTACTGTATTTGCTTGTACTGAGTTGAAAATTAAACCGTAACTAATTGTAATCAGAATAGAGAACCAAATCCCCATCCAACGTTTATTTAAACCTTTTTCCATATAATAAGCAGGACCACCGCGGAAGCCACTGCCATCTTTTATTTTATAAATTTGCGCAAGCGTACTTTCTACGAAACTTGAAGACGCACCGATAATCGCAATAACCCACATCCAAAATACAGCTCCAGGTCCTCCCATAGAAATAGCTAACGCTACACCAGCTAAGTTCCCGATACCAATACGAGCTGCAGAACTCATACAAAATGCTTGGAACGATGATACGCTGCCCTTTTTACGTGTCTTGCCAGTTAGTCCATCACTCATTAAACGAATCATTTCCCCTAAATGAGTAAGTTGTACGAATTTTAATTTAATAGAAAAATAAAGCCCTAAACCAATTAACATTGCAATAAGAATATATGACCAAAGAATTGTATTCGTTGATGAAATAAATTGCTCTAAAATATTCATACAATTAACCCCCTCCTTTTCTCCATAAAACGAATTATATTTAAAAAACATTCAAAAATCAACATTTTTCGACAATTTGCAATTTCCAAATATTAGCCAGGTTCACAGTAACAATATCTTTATGACTGACTACCCTCCCTCTAACTGTGCATACTAAAACAAAAAATAAATTCACAAACAACCCTATTGACAAAAATACCAACCTGTAACTATAATGATTACAACAGGTTGTAACAAACCTAATTACAACAAATTCATTTACTTTCAGATATACACTTTAACAAAACACTTTGGAGGGATTTATTATGAAAATCGGAATTATCGGAGCAACTGGTAAAGCAGGAAGTCGTATTTTAAAAGAAGCATTGGATCGCGGACATGAAGTAACTGCAATCGTAAGAAACGCTGCAAAAATTACAGAAGACAATGTAAAAGTTTTAGAGAAAGATGTATTCTCTCTTACATCTAACGACTTGCAGGCATTTGACGTAGTTGTAAATGCATTCGGTGCTCCAGCAGGCGAAGAACACCTTCACGTAGATGCAGGAAACGTACTTATTGAAGCTGTGAAAGGTGCACCAAACACAAAATTACTTGTAGTTGGCGGAGCAGGAAGCTTATTTGTAGACGAAGAAAAAACAACACGTGTATTTGATACACCAGGTTTCCCGGGCGAATACCTTGCAACAGCTCAAAACCAAGGTAAAAACTTAGAAATCTTGCAACAAACAAATGATATCACTTGGACATTCATCAGCCCTTCTGCACTATTCGCATTAGGAAAACGCACTGGTTCTTACAAAGCTGGCAAAGACAATCTTCTTGTTAACTCAAAAGGTGATAGCTACGTAAGTTACGAAGACTTCGCAGTTGCAGCACTTGATGAAATCGAAAACCCAAAACACGTAAACGAACGCTTCACAGTAGTTTCTGAAGCTGAATAATAAAAAAAGCTCGTAAAACATTATGTTTTACGAGCTTTTTCTTATTATTGCACTTGCTCTAATCCATTTTGAGTAATCTTAAAGGATATTTCTTGCCCCTTCATCGCATCCTCTTTTTTAACTAACTCATTCTTTTTGTACCAATTCAAACGACTCGGTTCCGCATGATATACTTTCAACACATCTCCATACTCAAATGCCGTTCCATTTAATTGCCCAGCAAAATTCTTTGAAGTCTCTTGTCCTTCTGCCGTTACATGCTTTTTCTCATTTCCATTTTTATCATAAATCGTAAGGCCTATATACTGCTCATTTACAAAGCGATAATGTATTTCATCATCGGTAAATGTCGCATGTAATTTCTTTTCTTCATGATTTAACGTAACGATTGAACGTGTTACATTAGCTACACCTTGATATACTATACTATCTCCATATGTTACTTCTAATGAAACTTCCGTCACTTTCTTATTTCCAAAGCGATCCTTCGTTTCTACTTTTACTTTTTGTTCACCAATTTTTGTTGTATTCGGTTTTTCTACAAATCCAATTACTTCTCCGTCTTTTACTTGAACAAAGTTTTTTGCATCTAATTTATCAGCGTTTGTTCCGATTACTACTTTTTGCGGTACAGTTGTTACTTCTTGCTTAGCTTCCATTCTTTCAAAGCCGTTTTCAGTAATTTTGAAGACTAGTTCCTTTATCTCTTTATTCTTTCCTTCTCCCGCATATACACCTTTTTTGTACCAGTGTAAGCGTGAAGATTCAGCATGATACACTTTCACCACATCTCCATATTCAAACGCTAGTCCGTTTATTTCCTTAGCAAAAGCTTCTGTATTCTCCAACCCTTTTACCGCTATATTTTTCTTCTTTTTTCCCTCTTTATCGTACAGTGTAAATTCAAAATACTTCTCATCTTGAAAATAATCGTGAATTAAATTTTTTGTATCTGTTGCACTAAATTTTTTTGTACCATGGTGTAGAGTTACGGTTGACTTCAAGTCTCCCTCCCCGGTATATTTCAATCCATATACAAGTAGGCTATCCCCATATCCAACATTCACTACAACTGGAATGAAATTCTTATTTCCTTTTCCATCTACAATTTCTACTTTTACATTTTTTTCTCCAACTTCAGGCTTATCTTGCATAATCACACCTGTTGTCTTTACACCTTCTCCTAAATTCTGTACAAGTTCCTTTGCTTTTTTCTCATCATGTGTAGTACCGATTACTACATTTTGTATTTTTTCATTATTTGGCTCGCCATATGGAACTTCATATAACTCAGTTTGTTTTTCACGAATTGGATTGCTATCTGTAGATAACCATATTTCTTTTTCTAATTTTGGTAAATTTAATTTTTCAATCTTTTCTCTCGTAGCATCATTTGCAAATAATCCCCATTTATCAAAGAAAGGAATTAAATTTTGTCCTGCCACTTTTGACGTCATATAAATAAACATCTGCTTTTTCTCTTCATCAGATTTAGGCAGTTCTGTGTCATGTAACAAACGATACATTTGATGTAAATTCGGATAGAATTGTTCCCCATAAGCTAAATGTAACTGCCAAAACATAACTAATTTCTCAAATACATCCATCTTTTCTTGTGCATCTGGTTTACCTAAATAAGCAAATGCACCTTCATAGCGCCCCTCTTGCTCTAACCTTGTTTTATGCCCGAATGTAGTTTGAACTGCCAAAGAATAAATATTAACGGTTACTTCTCCAAGTCCATCCCATAACCAAGTATTCTGTTGATGTTGATGTCCCACTTCATGCCAAGGCCCCCATCCATCATTAGTTAACTCTTCTAGATTTAGTACTGGCCCTAAATTCCCTTTACTATAAGCTGTTCGATAATAAGTCGCATACATATAATTGTCCGTATACCAGTCTTCAACAAAATGAATGGAATGTTTACCTTGATTCGCAACACCCACACCACCTTTTGATAAACCTGATATCTTATGTTCTATATTAATTATTTCATCGTGTTTCTTTAATAACGCAGCTGGATCTTCTTGTTTTAAATGCTCCGCTACAGTCTCAGGATGCATAGTTAATAAACTATTTTCTCCCTTCATTTCTATTGCATATGGATCAGGATTCTCTGCCAACATACGTTTCCAATCTTTTGTCGTATGCTTTCCTAAAATAAATAAAGGATTTGTTGTACCACCTTTTTTCACTTTAGCGACTACTTCTCCTGTGTTGTGATAATTATAAAAGTATAATAGTCCCCCATTTGAAGAAGAAATTTTATTCTCACCAGGATTTAAATTGAATTGTTTAGGTTCTTCTTTTTCATAAGAATATGTACCAATATAAGCTTTAATCTGTTGAGTCCCTTCTACTTGAATAACTACTTCTTCACCCGGCTTTACATAAATGCCCGTTGGTTCATAAGGAGAAAAACTCATTCGACGCTGATGCAACTCACGCATCTCTTCTACATTACCTTTTGGCAGCAATTGATACACTCGCTCTTCTTGCTCTTTCTCCTTATCTTCCATCGTCATCTCTGCATACACCTTAGGTACTTCAAGTCCATATGGCGTTAATAACGTAACTAAACAAGCACCAGCTACTAATATCCTACTCGTCTTTTTCTTCGACATAATCTGTGTCCCCTGTTCCTTTATTTAAAGAAACTACCCTATATATTCATTTAATAAGAAATCCTATTATTTTTATAAAAACATGTAATGAATAGGCTAACACTTCGCGCACCTATATCAATTGCTACCGCATTTCTTCCTATGTATTCGCTTTCTTATATTATAAAATTTTGATGTACTGTATCCTCCTCACTTCTTTCCGCGTGTGATGAGTTCTCTTTCTACATAAAAAGGGTATAGTAAATGATATATTTTAGTCTTGTCATCTATACATCTAAAAATAAAAACAACAATATCATCTTACATTTTCTTCATATATGACCATCTATAGGTAGTTTTTCCAAATGAATTGTACACGCTTTACACTTTGTTTGATAGACTTTTCAATTAGAATAATGTTACAATTTTGTGAATTTAATCTATTAATCGTTACGTTTAGATTTTATTATATTTTATTATTTCTAAATAGTTTTCCTATCATTAAAACAGCGTTTTATATAGTAAATAATTATTTTGATATAACTTTAAAACTCATATATAAAAAGCATTGGTTAACACCAATGCTTTCATCCTTACCTTTTATATTGATTCGGTTTATGCGGTTCATTTGGAGTATATGGCTTATTTGGTTTATTTGGAGCCTCAGCCTTTTTCCAACTTACCGCTAACTCTGGACTTGTTTTTTCTTCACTACGCTCAAGTAATACTACTGCATTTTGAATAGTCGGTGTACCTTTATGCGCAATCCCTTGTAATTTCGTTAAATTTCCTGATACTTTAAAGCTAAATCCACCAGCTGGTGTTTGTTTCGGAATTAAAATGCGGAACTTTTCTCCTACATTAAATTCTGTTTTTGTTTCGCCTTTTTCATTTGCAAATTTCACGCCCGCTGGCGCACCTGTTGCTTGCACTTTATACGTTCCGCTTTTTGCATTTGTTTCTACCGTATATAAACCTGTTTCAAAGAAATCATTTTTTAATACTGCTTCTTGTTCTTCTGCAGGAGTTACACTCATCGTAATTTCTTGTAACTCTTCGCTAGCGTTTGCTTTTGCAACGATGTCTTTCGTTACTTTCTCTACATTTTTATTGCGGAAATCTAAATCATTAATATCGATTTGTTTTAACGCATTCCACACTGCAAGCTGCGTTGCGTAATGTGCTTCTCTCCAATCAGAAACACCTAATTCTTGTGGACTCTTTTGTGGATATCCATTCAATAGTACACGGTATACGTTAATATCCACTTTCCCCATTTCCGGTAAATCTTGACCGCTTGGAGATTTCAAATCTACATTTAAGCAAAAAGCAATTTTTCCATCTGCCGTTTTAATAAGCTCTGTTCGAATTGGTTTCTTCTTTGACTTACTATAACTCCAATTCATTTCATACTTTGTATGGTCCATAACTTCTGCAAATGCTTTTTGAAGCGGGAATAACACAAATAAAACACTTAAAAACATAGCTAAAATCTTGAACGATTGCTTTATATTCATGTTTACAGCCCCTTATCACAAACTTAATACTAAGTAGTATTTATTTAGAAACTATTTTTATGCACAAAAAAAGAGTGCTTTTACACACTCTTCTTTCTTACTTTAATCTTAGAAATCGAAGTTATCAGGATCTGGACCAACGCGGTGATTTTGGTTTAACGCATCGATTTTTTCCATGTCTTCTTTTGTTAATTCAAAGTTAAATACATCAGCATTTGCAATAATGCGGTGTTCTTTCGTTGATTTTGGAATTGTAATTACTCCGTTTTGAAGATCCCAACGTAAAATCACTTGTGCTGTTGTTTTACCGTGTTTCTCAGCAATTTCTTGTAATGTTTCATTATCTAATAATTGACCTTGCATAAGTGGTGACCATGCTTCCATTTGAATACCTTGTTCTTTACAGAAAGCTTGTAATTCTTTTTGTGTTAAACGAGGGTGATATTCTACTTGGTTAATCATTGGCTTAATTTCTGCATCTTTCATTACATCTTGTAAGTGATGAATTTGGAAGTTACTTACGCCAATTGCACGTACGCGATCTTCTTTATAAAGTGTTTCTAGCGCTCTCCACGTATGTTTATATTTTCCTTCTACAGGCCAGTGAACAAGGTATAGGTCTAAATAATCTAATTCTAATTTCTTTAAGCTCTCTTCGTATGCAGCAATTGTTTCTTCATATCCTTGATCTGCGTTCCATACTTTTGAAGTGATAAATAATTCTTCTCTTGAAATACCAGTCGCTTCAATACCTGCACGGATTCCTTCACCTACAGCTTTTTCATTTCCGTAAATTGCAGCTGTATCGATGCTACGGTATCCTGCTTTAATCGCTGATTTTACAGCTTCTACAAGTTCTGGTCCTTCTTCTACTTTAAATACACCTAAACCGAACCAAGGCATTTCTACACCATTATTTAATACTGTTTTACTTTGTAAGTTTTTCATTTTATTTTCGCTCCTTTTATTTTACTTGATCTCTTTTTTCTAATGTCATGCTCCATGCTGTTAAAATCACAGCACCTACTACCATAAGACCGCCTACCCAAGCAGTATGGATTAATCCTAACGAATTCGTTACGAGGCCACCTATATAAGAACCTAAAGCGATTCCTCCGTTAAATGCGGCAATATTAATTGCTGAAGCAACATCAACCGCACTTGGAACAAAGCGCTCTGCCAATATAACTACATATACTTGTAGCCCTGGAACATTCATAAACGCGAATAGTCCCATGAAAATAATTGTGATTAATCCAGCTACTTTAAATGGCGCTGTAAATGTTAAAACAAATAATATGATCGCTTGAATAAAGAACATGTAAAATAGCGCTCGAATCGGATTATGATTCGATAATTTCCCGCCAACCATATTCCCTATCGCAATGGCGATTCCATACACTAATAAAATGATAGTAACGGTACTTGCTTCAAATCCTGTTACTTCTTGTAATAGGGGTGATAAATACGTAAATGTTACGAATGTACCACCGTATCCAAGTGCAGTAATAATGAAAACAAGTAATAGTCTTCCATTTTTAATTAATTTAAATTGATCACGAAACGATACAGGTACACCATTTTTTAAATTAGATGGGACGAGTATACTGTTTGCGATGAAAGCAATAATTCCAATTACGACAATCGCCATAAATGACGCTCTCCAGCCAAACTCTTGACCGATAAATGTTCCAATTGGCACACCAGTAATAGTCGCAACTGTTAATCCAGTAAACATAATCGCAATTGCGCTAGCACGTTTATTCTCTGGTACGATTGCAGCTGCAATTGTAGATCCAATTGACATAAACACACCATGTGCAAACGCAGATACAATTCTTGCGATAATTAATACAGTGAAGCTTGTTGCTACCGCCGCAATGCCATTACCAATAATGAAAATAACCATAATCCACATTAATAATGTCTTTCGCGACATACTAGCCGTTAACGCTGTTAAAACAGGAGCTCCTACCGCTGCTCCTAACGCATATAAGGAAACCGTTAAACCGGCTGTTGTAACCGAAACATTTAAATCTTTTGAAATAGATGGTAGTAAACCGACACTAATAAACTCGGTCGTACCAATCCCAAACGCACTAATTGCTAGCGCTAATAAAGCAAACATACTTCTTCGATTCGTCTGAGCTTCCGAAGATGGTACTGTATATGAACTCAATTGAATTCCTCCTTATTACAAGAAATCCAATCATAATAGTATGATAAAAAGGCCCTTTTATCTTCTAAAAAATATATTTCATACTTACAAATGCTATTATGAATGGTTTCATTCCTTTTTTGAAGAACGCACTTTAAAGTACGATAGGCACTAAAAAGTAACATAGTCACTTTTTGGTACCGTACTACTCATTTGCCTCTTACATGTGCTATTATGAAACATATTTAACATAATAAAAAGTACGTACTTTAAAGTGCTATAGGTACTAAAAAGTAACATTTGTATTATTAAACTTACTTTACTCAAAAAGGGAGGGGTTCATATGAAGAAATACAATATTCCTGTAGAGGCGACTTTAGAAGTTATCGGCGGCAAATGGAAAGTTGTTATTCTTTGTCACTTAACGAAAGGTACAAAGAGAACGAGTGAATTAAAACGCTCAATGCCTGGTATTACACAAAAAATGTTAACGCAGCAATTACGTGAATTAGAAGACGACGGGGTCATTCAAAGAAAAGTATACAACCAAGTCCCACCGAAAGTAGAATATTCTCTTACCGACTACGGTTGGTCTTTAGAATCCATTCTTGACTCTCTTTGTTCTTGGGGCGAATGCCATCTTGAAAAAGAAGGTAACACATCGATGCTAATTGCAGAAGGTGAATAATAGGAAAAAGGAAAAAATGAACATGAATTTGTTCGTTTTTTCCTTTTTTTCTATATATATATGTACATTTCTAACTGAAACAAAATATTTTATACGCTTTCATACCTTGTCAGCACTACGTTATACACTCAATATCAAATAATTAGGAATCATTTTTATGTTAACATAGGTGTATATAGTATATAATATAGGATATATATTATATACACTTTCCGGTAACGGAGCTTTTCCATTATGCGGACAAGCCATATATCGGACAGTTCATAAATAATAAGTAAGACGTTATGGTTTTAGATTTATGTTTGCAGCTTACTTGCTGTCATAAATTTAAAGGCATTTTATTGTGTTTTGTGAAACTTTGCATAAAGTTTCGTAAACGTTTACTATCTTACTTATAAAAAATAAGAGTATTGCTATCGTAAAGGAGAATTGGAGATGCCAGAAACTATGACTCAAACAAAGCCAGAACAAGAAACTGTACAAATTTCTGCTAGCCAAGGACAACTTGATGTACTTGATCAGTTGTTAAAACCTGAGGTACAAGAATCATTAACAACACTAGTAGAACAGCTTCCAAAATTAACTGAGCTTGTTAACATTTTAACTAAGTCTTATGACTTCGCTCAAACTGTTGCTACTGATGAAGTATTAAAAAGCGACACTGTTGGTGCAATTACAGAGCTTGTAGAACCTGTAAAAGATACAGTGAAAAGCATGGCTGCAACTGCAATCGAAGCGAAAGATCGTGCTGACGAAAGCAACGAAGTTATCGGCCTATTCGGTCTGTTAAAATTACTAAAAGATCCACAAGCACAAAAAATGTTCCGCTTTGTGAACGCATATCTTCAAATTAGTGCAGAACGTAACAATAAATAATTTAACTTATAACAACAATTAGTAAAGACGGGGGATATCATACTATGTCAAAACAAATTGTCATCTTAGGCGCTGGTTATGGCGGTCTTCTTGCCGCTTTAAACGTACGTAAATATTACAGCAAATCAGAAGCACAAGTTACAGTGATTAACCAATACCCAACACACCAAATCATCACTGAATTACACCGCCTAGCAGCTGGTAACGTGTCTGAGCAAGCAATTGCAATGCCACTTACAAAGCTTTTCAAAGGTAAAGATATCGATCTTAAAATTGCAACAGTTGAGTCATTCTCAGTTGATAGCAAAGAAATCAAACTAGCTGGTGGCACTACTTTATCTTACGATGCACTTGTAGTTGCTTTAGGAAGTAAAACTGCTTACTTCGGTATTCCAGGACTAGAAGAAAACAGCATGGTATTAAAATCTGCTGCTGATGCAAACAAAATCTACAAACACGTTGAAGACCGTATTCGTGAATACGCGAAAACGAAAAACGAAGCTGATGCTACAATCGTAATCGGTGGTGGCGGATTAACTGGCGTTGAGCTAGTTGGTGAGCTTGCTGACATTATGCCTAAACTTGCAAAAAGCCACGGCGTAAATCCAAAAGAAGTTAAACTTCTTCTTGTTGAAGCAGGTCCAAAGATCCTTCCAGTATTACCAGACCACTTAATCGAACGTGCAACTACTAGCCTAGAAGCACGCGGCGTTACATTCTTAACTGGTCTTCCTGTAACAAACGTTGCTGGCAATGAAATCGACTTAAAAGACGGTCAAAAACTTGTTGCTAACACATTCGTTTGGACAGGCGGCGTACAAGGTAACCCATTAATCGGTGAATCAGGTCTTGAAGTTAACCGTGGACGTGCAACAGTTGATGCATACCTACAATCTACTTCTCACAAAGACGTATTCGTTGCTGGAGACAGCGCAGTTGTCTTCGCTCCAGACGGACGTCCATACCCACCAACTGCACAAATCGCTTGGCAAATGGGTGAGTTAATTGGATACAACTTATACGCAGCACTAGAAGGCAAAGCATTCGAAGAGTTCGCACCTGTAAACTCTGGAACACTTGCTAGTCTAGGACGTAAAGATGCGGTTGCTACAATTGGAGCAAGCAATACTCCACTTAAAGGCTTACCAGCATCATTAATGAAAGAAGCAAGTAACGTTCGTTACTTATCACACATTAAAGGTCTATTCAGCTTAGCTTACTAATCTGAATATAAGCCCGAATCATGCCCAGCATGGTTCGGGCTATTTTTATCCGTAATTTTCTCTAACTTATTTATTCGGCAGAAGAATAATATAACCCTTTTAATTATCTAAATTTACTGATTATTTTATGTCCAAATTGTGTATACGAAAGGATGGAAGTATTCTTCCTACTCCCATCCTTTCACACAAACTATTCGCCTAACTTCACAAGGCTGTAGTTCTTCTTCCCTTTACGAATAATAATAAATCTTCCATCAAATGAATTTTCTACAGTAACATCCGTACCCACATCTGTTACTTTCTCACCATTCATAGAAATCGCACCATTATTAATGTCTTCGCGTGCTTGGCGTCTAGATGGTTCAATTCCTAAATCGACTAGCCACTCTACGATGTTTTTCGTCTCTTTTGAAGACTGGAACGTTGGCATTTCTTTAAAGCCTTGTTCAATTTCATCAGCTGTTAACGATTTAATATCCCCGCTAAATAACGCTGCTGTAATCTTCTCAGCTTGTAATAATGCCTCTTCTCCATGAACGAATTTCGTCATTTCTTCCGCTAACACTTTTTGCGCTTCACGTTTATGAGGTTCCGCTTCTACCTTCGCTGCTAATTCATCAATACGCTCTTTCGTTAAGAACGTAAAGTATTTCAAGTATTTAATTACGTCACGGTCATCTGTATTTACCCAGAACTGGTAAAATTCAAACGGTGTCGTTTTTTCGGGATCAAGCCAAACCGCACCACCTGCTGATTTACCAAACTTCGTACCGTCCGATTTTAATAATAACGGAATCGTTAATCCGAATACTTTCGCCTCATGACCTTCTAACTTACGAATTAAATCTAAACCACTCGTAATATTTCCCCATTGGTCACTACCACCAATTTGAAGTTGAACATCCTCTTTCGTGTATAAATGATGGAAATCCATTGCTTGCAAAATTTGGTATGTGAATTCTGTGAAAGAAATACCTGTATCTAAACGGCTTGCTACAATATCCTTCGCTAACATGCTATTGATGCTAAAGTTTTTCCCGTAATCACGTAAAAACTCAATAATATTTATTTCATGTGTCCAATCATAGTTATTTACCATCTTCACTTCGCTATTTCCGCCAAAATCAAATAGCTTTTTCATTTGCGCTGTTAACGCATCTACATTATGCTGAACCACTTCTAACGTTTGAAGTTGACGCTCCGATTGTCGTCCACTCGGATCACCAATTGTTCCTGTTGCCCCGCCAATTAAAATAACAGGATGATGGCCAGCTAATTGGAATCTCTTCATCATCATAAACGGAATCAAATGTCCGATATGCATACTATCACCAGTCGGATCAACTCCGCAGTATAGTGAAATCTTTTTCTCTTCTACTAGCTTACGTAAGCCTTCTTCGTCAGTCTGCTGATTAACGGCGCCACGCCATTCTAATTCATCAATAATATTCATTTTTTGTCATCCCCTTTATTTTTTAAAAACAAAAAAGCCCCTATGTCTACGATAGACATAGGGACGATTATTCACCGTGTTACCACCCAGTTTGCATAAATAGCATAGCTACTCATACCACTCTTAGCAATAATATCGATTGCTAGTCCGCTTAGCATTACCTAAGATACTCCAGAGTGTAATTCGCAAGTTTGTTTGTGCTAGGTTCCAGCAACCCCTAGCTCTCTCGTTAACAGTGACAAACTGCTACTGGGCTCTTTCAACGTATGTTATTTGTTAAATTATTAGCATTATATTGAATTGAAAACAAATTGTCAACAATACCCAAATATTATTTTAAAATAATTCATATCTTCATACGTATTTCGTTATTCCTTATCTTCTCCAATAATCCTTACTTCTCGCTCTAACTTCACGCCAAATTTCTCTTCAACTGTCTTTTGTACGAAGTGAATTAAATCGATGTAATCTTGTGCTGTTCCGTTATCAACATTCACCATAAATCCAGCATGTTTTAAAGAAACTTCTACTCCACCAATTCGCTTACCTTGTAGTCCTGAGTCTTGAATCAACTTACCAGCAAAGTTATTTGGTGGACGCTTAAATACGCTACCACAAGAAGGGTATTCTAGAGGCTGTTTTGACTCACGCTTAAACGTTAAATCATCCATTTTTGCTTTAATTTCTTCACGTACACCTTCTTCAAGTTCAAATCTCGCTTCAAGAATAATGTAATGGTTGTTCGCAAATACACTCTTACGATATCCAAATTCAAATGCTTCTTTCGTCAAAGTACGTAGCTCTCCATCACCTGTCATTACGACAGCTTCTGTTAATACAAACGATACTTCACCGCCATATGCACCAGCATTCATATATAATGCTCCGCCAACTGAACCTGGAATACCACAAGCAAACTCAAGACCCGTTAAGTTATGGTCTAAAGCAATACGTGATACGTCAATAATTGCTGCACCACACTGTGCTACAATCGTCGTTCCTGTTACAGTAACACCTGTAATATGAATTAAACTTACTGTAATCCCGCGAATTCCACCATCTTTAATAATGACATTCGATCCATTTCCTAAAAACGTAACTGGAATATTATATTCGTTCGCATATTTGATAACTTCTTGAATTTCATCATAATTTGTAGGCGCAACAAAAACATCTGCTTTTCCGCCAACTTTAATATGCGTATGATTCTTTAACATTTCATCTTGTTTAACATGTCCTTCAGGCAATACCGTACTTAAATATTTATAAACCTCTTGCATATTCATTTTACGATTCCTCTATTTCTATATTCATTTTATCCCGTTATACGGGCCCATAATATCCCCACGTACATGAAAGAACCTAAAGTGGTGGATACAGTGTACCCAAAATCAATTCGAGACACCTATAAACCTCTTAATTTATAAGAGGTGCCACTCATATTAAAATATATATTGCATAATAAAGCAACCCAAATGGACTACTAAACTTGACATGTCATCAGAAAGACAACAATTTGTAAAATATGTGACTTTTTCAAAGCACTATCCCTCAGTATCTTACTATACCATACAAAAAGAAAGTGGTATTTTTTTGTACTTTTTACTTTATTTACATCAATAAAAAAGAGCACATCCGACAGAATGTGCTCTTTCTATACTCTTTATATTACTTTTCGTTCTCTTCTTTTTCTTTATCAAACCATAACAGCTCATCGTTATCAACTTCACCATTATAATTGATTAAAATTTCTTCTCCTGCTTTTATATCTTTATAAGCAAAGAAGTTAAACGTATGGTTCTCGAAGACAATATCATACGTTGCATTCGGTTTATATGAATGATTAAATAACATACCGTATCCTAAAAGGATTGCCGTATGATTGATCCCATACTCAAATGCGTAGTCAGCAAGTAACGTTTTCTCAATATGTTCATGCTGTTCATTCGGATAAGAGATAACTGGTGCTGAGTGAATCAACTCACCCTTTTTAATATCACGAGTTGCAAATACACCTCTATTAAATTCTCCATCACTAAGTTCAGAAGTCTTAACTTCAATCATATTCGTCACCTATATAATTCTTTCTTTGAAGTATTTTATCCCGCTATTTGCGAGGTTCAACTAATAATCAGTAGGTATTAGTCTCACTTTATCTCCTTAAGCTTGGCAGAAAACGCGCAGAAAAGCAATTAAATTACTATCAAGTATTTATTTAAATGAAAAAAGAGCACACATGGTGTGCCCTTTTCAAGAAATATTACTTTTCTAGAATATCTTCTAGTAACTTCACTTGCTCGCTAACAGTATGTAACGTCTTCACCGATATATCATTTCGATGTTTTTCTTCTTCCACACTCGCTAGCACTTCTTCTGTAGCTGTAGAAGTTTGCTGAATTACGTTAGAAGCATGCGTAACATCCTTTACAATATTCGTCGTTTTAACTTGGAAACTTTCTTGATGAACAACAACCTCTCGCATTACTTTATTAATCGCATCAATAAACTTCCCTAAATCAGTTACGTTTGTTAAAACGCTTGCTAACATTTCGTTACACTCTTCTTGTACTCTTTCTGACTTCTCTACCTGCACTTCTACCTTACTTGCTTGATTACTAAACTCCTTCAAAATCCCTTGAATTCTTCCCGCAGAACGATTTGATTCTTCAGCAAGCTTTAACACTTCACTCGCTACAATAGCAAAACCTTTTCCATGCTCGCCTGCCCTGGCAGCTTCAATATTTGCATTTAAAGCTAGCAAACTCGTCTGACTTGAAATATTCGTTATTACATCTACAATTTCATTAATTTGTTTCGATTGCATCATTAAATCTCTAAATATAATTCCAGACTGTGAAACAACATCATTTAAACTTCTCATGTTAGCTTCAAAATTTCTTAAAGTATGTACGCTACCCTTTGAAATTTCTAAACTTTTATCCACACGAGCCGATGCAGTTCTTACTTGAGATATAATTTGTTCAATATTTCCCTCCATATCATTCAATACTTCTACCGAACGATACATCATTTCTGATTGTGATTGCGTACCAACTGCTACCTCTTCAAAGGCAAAATTAATTTCACTCATCGATTCCATCGACGTGTTCATATTTTGTCTTAAATGATTGAAATTACTATCTAGTTTCACAACTGTTTCTTCAATAAGTCTTTGCGTCTCTTCTAACTCCTGAGCTTTTCTCATTACTTCTTGCTTCTCATCACTTAAACGAAGGAGCAGATTAGAACCGATTTTCGTGACGCCCCACATAGCGATTGTTACAATCGCTAACAAACTTGCGAAATTAGCAGCTTCAGATGAGGCTGTATAAGCAAAAAATTGCTCCGGCCAATAGCTACAAAGGATAAATGTGATTACAACAGCTACCCCGCCAAGAATTAAAATGAGGCGCTCACTTAAGTAAATAAGTGAAACAGCTAATGTAAAATAGACCATTTGAAATACAGCCGGGCTTTCATTAAAAGCTTGTACCATAATGTAAGACATTGTAAGCAACATAAATGTCATGATATATTTATACGCTGATTCCATACTTTTTATAAAAGTAAAAAGCGTTCCAAATACAACGACAGAAATACCACAGATCCAAAACGCCATTGCTCTCTCTGTAAAAATATATCCATAATACCCAATCGCGATTATCCCAAGGAAGAAACTACAAATCGTTATAAACAGTAATAAATGATTTTTCTGTGATTCTTTCTCAAGGTTAGAAAAACAAGTCCTCTTTAACCACTCCATATGAAGCCCCACCTTCTACTTATACATATCAATTACTTCAGTTTAAATACCGCACTTACTGGGTTATGATCGCTATTTTCAAACTTTAAATCTTTCCCTTGTACATTTACAATCTCTACATTCGGTGAAACGATAAAGCCATCAATAATAGTGACGAAATTTTCACCTTCTACATATTTCTTTACATCATCTCTCACAGTCATAACAGACGGATCTACAGCCCACTTAAAGCCACCGTCTGTAAAGTCCTTCGGTAACTCTACTAACCACTCAGGACGCTCTTTCACGAACTTCGGATCACTTAATTGAGCGTTTGAAACTAATTGATTCCAATCTCCGCCCATTATTACGTAATCACCATTTTCATAATGCTTGTTCATATATTCTTTTAAGTACTCTACTTGCTGTTTTCTAATTTTCCCGCCTTCATCATAAGCAGACAAATGTAAATTTACGAGTCTAACATGTTTCCCATTATTAACAGGGATTTTATATTCCACAATTGCTCGATCTAAATCAAACAAACGCTTTGGCCAAGGCTCCATTCCAGGAAGCTGGAACCTCTTCGCTTCTTGAACAGTGTATTTAGAAAACGTACTTAATCCAGCCTCCGCATATCCCATTGGATTTGTTA
Source organism: Bacillus sp. 5mfcol3.1 (assembly GCF_900114335.1). Taxonomy (NCBI): domain Bacteria; kingdom Bacillati; phylum Bacillota; class Bacilli; order Caryophanales; family Bacillaceae; genus Bacillus; species Bacillus sp. 5mfcol3.1. The sequence goes on from NZ_FOST01000004.1 coordinate 167,328, forward strand.
TTGGCACTGGAACCCATTTCGTATCGTAGTTCTTGCCAAATGACGAAACATAATCAGGTAATCCTTTTTTCAAAAATTCATGTTCATTTACATCAAATGAACGAAGTGACTTTATATCAACTTCTTGTAATAGTGCAAAATCACTATTCTCATTTTGTAAAAACGAAAGCATATTCTTTAAATTAGTTTCCGTTTGCTCTTTACTACTTGAACCAGATCCCTTTCCACCATCCATAAAGAAATCTTGATCCTTATCTAACCCAGCATATCCAATATTAAATGTTGTAACTTTAAATTCATTTCCAGTCGCTAATACGCGCTCCTTATTATTCTCCACCTTCAAGCTTGTAACATCAGCAGGCTGGTCTTTAGTAAGTGTCATATACGCTAGAAATCCTCCTACAATGCCCGCTACTACTAAAACACATATAAATACGATTTTAAAAAATTTCTTCAAATAAATGACTCCTTTTCACGCGAATTTATTTTTCTTTATTTTCAGTCAAATAAAACAAAACGACACACATAAGAAACATTTTATCATAATTAAAACCTTATATCACTATATTTAGTTGATAAGTAATCGATCCCATTTTAATTACTTAAAAAGCCTTCAGACATCAAAAAAAGAAAAGTTACACCCTCCTCCTCACTGGAAATTAAACGGTATATTTAGTACACTATATGTAATAATCATAGGCGATGGAGTTCGCCATAAACGCTGCTTAGCTAATGACTCCTACCAGTATGGATACTGGTAGGAGTCTATTTTTTTGAGCAAGCTATTTAAAGAGGTGAGAAAATTGATTTATATTATCGTTGGCATTGCTGGTATATTAGGAGCTCTTTCTCGTTATTATTTAGGTCTTAATATCAACACATTTTGGCATCATTCATTTCCATTGGCAACATTACTCATTAACTTAATCGGTTGCTTTTTCTTAGCGTGGCTAACTACTTATATCGCTCGGCTAAACATCTTACCTTCAGAGGTTATCACAGGCATCGGAACTGGATTCATCGGTTCCTTTACGACTTTTTCAACATTTAGTGTAGAAACTGTGCAATTGATCAATCATTCTGAGTGGAGCATAGCCTTCTTATATGTATCATGCAGCATACTTGGTGGCCTCATTATGTCTGGCCTTGGCTATACACTTGGAGATTTCTTAATTAAGAAATCTCTTACGGAAGGTGATTACTCATGATAGAAGCTTTATTAGTCGCAACAGGAGGATTTTTCGGTGCGATTACACGATTTGCAATTAGCAATTGGTTTAAGAAAAGAAATAAAACACAATTTCCAATTGCTACATTCCTTATTAATATAACAGGGGCATTTTTACTTGGATATATAATTGGCAACGGAGTCACTACAGGCTGGCAACTATTATTAGGTACTGGATTTATGGGCGCATTCACTACATTTTCTACGTTTAAATTAGAATCTGTTCAGCTTCTCAATCTAAAAAAAACGTACATCTTCCTTTTATATTTAAGTGCTACTTACATAATTGGTATCCTCTTCGCATTCCTTGGAATGAAGCTAGGCGGAATATAAAAAAAGCGACTCTATTGAGTCGCTTTTTTTCATAAGAAATATGTCCCGCCATATGGAATGGAAAATAAACCAGCTGGATGTACATCGTAATGTACAATTTGCATCGGAAGTTGTGAATACGGCATATACTGACTTTGCAACATTTGTGCAAAATATGCTTGTTGTTGCATTTGAATAGCTTGATTCACAGCATGAATTGTCCCCTGTGCCCCAGCCAGTGTAATAGCTGCTCCTACTTGTCTTCCATTATAAAAATGATGGTTCATCATGATTCATCTCACTTATTCTTTTTCTTCCATATGGTATGTTTCTATTTCATAGTAAGTGTTTTGTCCCTATAGGTTGCCCCTATCTATTGCCCTTTTTTAGCTTGGAAGTAATAAATCCAAATAATAATACACCAATACCACTAAGGAACAATACATAACTTATCGGTACTAGGAAAAAGAAAGGTTCTTCAAGGAATCCATCCGCTCCTACTTTACTGTTTGAAGCATGTATAGTTAAAGAAATAATCGCTAAAATCATGAAAGAAATAGCTACTACGTATTTATTTTTCATTTCACATTCTCCTCTACTTATGTAATTCTTCTTAAATCGTTAACATCATATTATCTAAAATAACATTAACAGTCAATAATTATTTATCGTTTAACAATAAATAATTATTGACTAGACTAATAAAAAAAGGTTTGCGAAGCATCTTAAATTCCTTCACAAACCTTCTAAATTATAAATATTTACACTTCAAACCTCTTGCTTAATACAATATACATTGCGCAAAATAGCACGAATATCCCAGCATAAATTAACAAAATCTCTACACTAAACATATCCGACAACGGACCAAATATTATCATTCCTAAAGGAAGCGCGCATGAATTCGCAATTTGTACAAGGCTGAACATCCGTCCGTGCATCGATGGTTCTACTTTCTCCTGCAATAACACAGTAACTGGTGTATTGAAGCACGGCATTGTTATACCAATTAAAAAATTAAATACTAAATACATAATAAATATCGGTGCTATTCCGAGTCCAATCATAAGCAGTCCATATAATGCACAAGCTAGCGCTGTTGTATACATACGATTACGAAAGCCACCCCACGCCGCAATCAATACGCCACCAGCTGCCGCACCCGCACTAAAGGTCATCTCACTAGCAGTAAGTCTCCACATTTCGGCCCCGAAAGAACGAGTTACCATTAAAGGTGTTAAAAAAGCAGCTGGACTTATTAAAATCATGACGATAATCAATAAAATGATTAGCCTTTTAATAAATACATTTTCTTTTAAATAAGAGAATCCTTCTTTAATTCCTTGTAGATTAGATTTTTGCTTATTCTCTGCATTCACATGTCCCTCTACTTGAATGATAAGCATAATACTAATTCCAATCATAGCCGTAATAACATCAATAAAAAATGTTGTTTCAATGCTGGCAATAGAAAGAATCGTCGCACTTGCTGCTGGAGAAAGAAACATAATTAAAGATGTAATACTGCTATTTATTCCATTTACTTTCATAAGATACTCTTTCGGAACGATTTGCGGAATTAATGCATTCACAGCTGGCGTTTGTACTCCTGTTCCAGCTGAACGAATGAGTAACACAATAAAAAGTAACCAAATACTTTTATATCCTGTTAAAAATAAAATTGCTAAAACTAACGTCGCAATCGCTATAATCCCGTCCGATAACATAATCATCTTTTTACGGTCATAACGATCAATCCAAACACCTGCAAACAAAGATATCGCAATTTGTGGTAGGAAACCGCAAACAGTTGAAATAGTCAACATCACTCCTGATGATGTTGTAAGGGTGATATACCATATAATCGCGTATTGCACGAGAGAGGAGCCGAACAACGAAATAGTTTGAGCGGTCAAAAATAATATAATTTTCGTTTTCCAATTGTTTTCACTCATATGTTTCACACCCCCTTAACTAATCCTGTCTCTATATGAAAGATGCTATCTGCCCAATCAAGATAAAAACTCGCTTCGTGAGATACGAGGATAATGCTGCCCTTAAACTTAATTAGCGCCTTTTGCAAAGCTTCCTTCGCTTCTGCATCTAAATGATTTGTCGGCTCATCTAAAATTAAGAAGTTACAAGGTGATAGTAATAATCCGCACAGTTTCACCTTCGATTGTTCCCCACCACTTAACGTACGAATTTCTTGCGAAACGTGCGTATCCTTCACACCACACGCAGCTAAATGATGGCGTATTTCCTTCATATTCAGTTTAGGAAACTGTTCTGAAATAATTTGAAGCGGCGTTAAAGAATCATTGCTCCAATTTAAATCTTGCTCATAATATCCAATCTTTAGTTGCTCTGAAAAGTGAAACTCTCCAGAAATACTAGCAATATTTCCAACGATTGTTTTTAATAAAGTAGATTTCCCTACTCCATTGAAACCTGTAATAACAAGTTTTTGCCCACCCATTACTGAAAAATTCAACTTTGGTAAGAGAGCGAAGTCGTAACCAACTTCAAGGTTATTTACTTCAAAAACTGTCTGAACTGAAATGGGAAGTTCCTGAAAATGAATAGACGGTTTATGAGTAAAACTTGGTGGCGCAATTCTTTCCATACGCTCCAATTGTTTTCGACGACCTTGCGCTATTTTTGAATTCACCCCAGCAATATTTCTACGAATATACTCTTCCGTTTTTTCAATTTTCTTTTGCTGTGCATAATATTGGCGAATATAATCTTTTCGTAAATGCTCCTTTTGTCTTACAAAATCTGAGTATTTACCGTAATACTTCTTAACTGTTCCGAACTCTACATCACATATGCAAGAAGTTACTTTTTCCAGAAAATCAAAATCATGTGACACGACAATAAACGCTCCTTCAAAATTCATTAAATAATTAGCAAGCCACTCCACATGCTCTTTATCAAGAAAATTCGTCGGTTCATCTAGTAATAAAATATTAGGCTCTTCTAATAAGAGCTTCGCTAAAATTACCTTTGCACGCTGCCCTCCGCTTAATTCACCAATAACACGATTCATCCCAATCGCATCAATACCTAAACCGGCTGCCACCTTATTCGTAATACTGTCTACTGAATAAAAATCACGAGCTTCAAGCTGCTCTTGCATTTCAGCTGCTTTTAGTAGTTGATTCTCATCTCCAGTCATCGCACTTTCTTCATATAACTTGTTCATTCTCTTTTCCATTTCATACAAATTATAAAAAGCTCTCTTTAAATATTGTGAAATGGTATAACCCTCATCAATTTCAGCGTATTGATCAAGATGCCCAATTTGAATATTAGGTTGCCACTTTATGTCTCCCTTATCAGAAATAATTTCCCCCACCAATATTTTCATTAATGTGCTTTTCCCTGCACCATTCTGCCCAACAATTCCCATATGCTCCCCTTTATGCAAATCAAAAGAAGCATTCTCGTATAATACTTTATCTATAAAACTATGTGATAAACTTTCAACTTTAAGTAAACTCATTTTTATTCCTCTTTTCCTGAAATTAAAAAAAGCAGAGAGATAGCGTCATTCGACACTAGCCCTCTGCTTCGTGGTTTTTCCTATACTACTCCAATTTACGGTAAAGACTCATCGGAATAATATAACAAAGGGCCATAGACAAAGCATTGTCTATGGCCCCTTAATCTATTTTATACACCAGCTGAAAAACCATAACGAAATAAGCATAGATAAACTATACTTTTTTAGAAAAGTTATTCAGCCGATGAATATAGGGGATTTATACCCCTTGATTAAGCTCCGTACAACGCTTCACCGTATACATTTGTGCGGAGCAAAGTTTTCTAATGAGTTTTACAAATTTTATATAAAGCATATTCTGCACCTTCCTTAATACTTAAAAGGGATTTTAGCATACGGTTTTATGAAGCGTCAACATTACTTCCGAATCTTTCAACTACTTGTTTTCAAAATATTGCTTCTGAAACATACACATTCTTATCGCATTATGATAGTTACCATCAACGAAAAACTCATCGATAAGCTCACCTTCTACCATAAATCCAACTTTTTTATAAACATGTACTGCCTTTTCATTTTCCTTATCCACCACTAAATAAAGCTTATGCATATTTAGTACGGAAAAAGCGTAATCCATCGCTAAACGCGTCGCATCCGCTGCATAACCATATCCTTGATAATTCGGATCAATAATAATTTGGAATTCTGTTCTACGATGAATATAATCGATTTCTACTAACTCAACTAACCCAACCATTTCATTGTCTTTCTCAACGATAAATCGGCGTTCGCTTTGATCATGTATATGTTTATCGTATAAGTCTTGCAGCTCCACAAATGCCTCATATGGCTCTTCAAACCAATACGACATAATATGCGCATTATTATTCAGTTCGTGTACGAACTTTAAATCTTCTCGTTCTAATGGACGTAACTTCAATTCCTGATTCATTCCTATAACCTCCAAGTAAAAGAAACCTCTTCACTTAATTTCTCAATTTTTTTCGATTTCAAACGCCCTAATTTCATTGTAAACTTTCAAGCAACTTGAAGGTCAAGATGTAAAAAAGTAGTGCAAACTTACGTCTACACTACTACTCTTTTCTCAAATCTCTCATATTCGATATGTATAAAGCAATAACTAAAACAAGAATTGCTCCTGCGTATAATAACGTCTCCATCGGTTCCTCATGGGACACAATAATTAATCGAATTAAAGCCGTAATTCCGATATAAATAAAATAACGTAACGGGAAATGATAATTCGATTTAAAATACTTAATAATTAATGCAATGAACTCGAAGTATAAGAAATAGACGATGATACTTTCAACCAATTTATAAGACGTATACTCTTTTGACGAAAAAATATACTGCACAAACGTGATCGTCTCATTCACTAAGAAAATCGATAACACAATGGATAATATAATTAAAGCTATATTTAATATCCATTGCAAAACACTAGCTATAACATGATCGATATTAAATGACTTCATATTCTCTTTAGACTCCTCTTCGTATAAGTACTTATTTATTATAGCAAAATTACGATTGGAAAGAAGTTAAATCATATATTCGTCCTTTGTTGTTGCCAGTGTAGGGAAGATTTAGTGTGTGGAGAATTATGTTTACAACCATACCTGACGAAACACGGAGAAACTCTTTCAAATTACCATTCGTACATGTCTTACTAATGAGCAATGCATAATCTCGTATAGCATCCTCATGTGCCACTTTTGAAAAATCTTTACAACTTGTACAACGCCAACCCTTCTTAACTTTAACCATTGGAATAACTAAGCATTTCTCACATTGTACTCCATTTAGCAACTCCTCTTTTTCTATTTTATATTGCTCAAGTATATTTTGTTGCAGTGGAGAATGCTCCGCTATCATTTGATGAATGAGCCTATCTACATTATCTATAACTTTTCTCTTATATTTACTTTCAAACCACTTTATTTTATGAGGTAAATTGGCACTATGAATAATTGTATGAAGAAGATTGTCATCTGAAGATTTTATAATGGTACGAGGCGAGCTAATAACAACGAGGGACTCAATTGGAAGACTAGAGGAAAATCCATGTGAGTTTAACCATTTCTTTAGTTGTATTTCTTGCCTTTTTATTTGTAAAACCGGATCTGGAAATCCCTCTGAATTTCCTTCTGTTATTCGGATAAGTTGATTAAACTTTGCATCAAACATTAATGTACCTGCTATATTTTTTATCTCAAGAAAAAGAAGAAACTTTGTGGAAAGGATAATAGTATCAATTTGAAAGTATTTATCATAATTACATAAGCGAACATCATGTAAGACACTATACTCTTTCTCAGAAATAAAACTAAGCGGATAATCAATCGCTTGCTCTCCTTTATACCCCGCCATGTGTTTTGCCAAGTTTTCTCCAATTAAATTTCGTTTCGGATGATGTACAGGTAACCTTCTAAGAAGTGCTTCTAACTGTCTTATATAAATCGGCATTTTTCTCTCTTTCACAATCACCTCAAACACCCCTTTACAAATATATCAACGATTTTTTCAATATATCTATCACAACTCACAATATATCAACGATTTTCTCAATATATCTATCACAACTCACAATATATCAACGATTTTTCCAATATATCGATTGGTCGACAATATCTGACACTACCTCACTCCAATCACTCACAGCATATCCTAGAAAAACATCTTCAGCAAAAACTTAAAATCGCATTTCCTCATAAAAAAACATAACCCGCTCCTCCAGCAAAGGTATGGTTTTTAACCCTGCGATGCCACTCTATCTATAACCTTGCTGTGAATTCCACAAAATCCATTTGTACTTATACCAACTTTCACTTTTTTCACACTGAAACTATATCCGTTAAAATCGTTTCATAACGTTATTACTTCCGCATAGCTACAATTTATATAATAACGGCACAGTACAAATAACGTGCTGAATCACTAAGTATGTGGGAATAACGATGAACGAAGCGTTACTATTAGTAGACATACAAAATGATTACTTTGAAGGCGGCAATATGGAATTACATCAACCTGAAAAAGCCGCACAAAAAGCGAAAGAAGTCTTGAAAGTATTTCGCGAAAAACATAAAACAGTTATTCACGTACAACATATTGCGAACAATGAAGGAGCTACTTTCTTCTTACCCGATACAGTAGGGGTTCAAATTTATGATGATGTACAACCGATTGCTAAAGAAAGAGTCATTCAAAAACATCATCCTAACAGTTTTTTAAGAACAAATTTATTAGAAACATTAAAGACAGAAAAAATAGAACAACTATTCATTTGCGGTATGATGACTCATGTATGTATTGATGCAACAGTGCGCGCTGCCAGTGACTTCGGATTTCAATGTATTGTAATTGAAGATGCTTGTACAACAAAAGATTTAGAATTCCAAGGAAATCTAATCCCCGCAGTACACGCTCATCAATCGTTCATGAGTGCATTAGAGTTTGGTGATATTTATGCAACAGTCATGTCAGCAAACTGTTTTATAAACAAAAGCAAATAAAGAATTACAGTTCCATATGAAAAAAAAGAAAGGATAAGTATCTTATTCTTTCTTTTTTTCCATTGTCTTAATGACAGTATTTATACGATAATCACCATAATGTAAAACATCTGCAAGAGCCTCTTCTAATTGCTGATGCGAAGATGTGTGAAGAGTCATGACATAGCACCCATCGCCGCTTATACGATACATTTCAGTAATTACGTCCGTTTTTTCAAAAAAGTTTTGAATTTGATTATGATAGTGCGGTGCATGCAAAAATAGTGTAACAAAAGTCATAATAGAACCTTCTAGCTTCGCCCTATCGATATTTATCGTATATTTTTGAATGACACCTGCCTCTTCTAATTTATTAATTCGTTTCCCAACAGCCTGGCCAGTCAAATGTACTATCTCCCCAATTTCCTTCCAGTTCATTCTAGCGTTTTCTTGTAGTAATTGTATAATCTTAAAATCTGTTGAATCAAACATGGACATCCCCTTCCTATACGAAACGAATTCTATAAAATCTTCATTTCTCCTACAGTTTTTCTCAAAAGTTTTGCACTACAATTGATTAGCTCTATTAGCAATTACATTATTGTTAATGGCTTTCCTTCTTCTTTACAATGTATTTTTTGGATTACTCGTAGCCACTACAGTAATCTAGCGATTTTTTATAAATATGAACAAATTTTAGGAATTAGTTTATCTTTTTTTAATGTTTTATTTAGAGGCAGTTTATAGTCGGGTATTAACATAAGAAACGTAGCAACTAAGTTCATATATGACGCACTGCTACTATAATCGCTAACCGTACTACTTGAAATCATAAAATAAGGAGACGATAAAACATGAACAAAAAAGCAAAAGCACTATCATCCGTACTGCTCGGATTCACATTAGCATTAACAGGGTGTGCTGGTACTAAAGCTGAAGAAAATCATGGGAAACAAAAACAAGAACAAGTTGCTAAAGAAACAAAAAAGGAAAATAAATTAACTAAAGGGCAAAAAATGACTAATATTCTTAGCGAGACAAATTGGCAAGGTACACGAGTGTATGACAAAGATAAGAATGACTTAACAAAAGAAAATGCAAACTTCATTGGTCTTGCAAAATATGATGCGAAGTCAGGCAGATATGAATTTTTTGATGCTAAAACAGGTGCAAGTCGTGGCGATAAAGGAACTTTCTTTGTCACAAATGATGGGAAGAAGAGAATATTAATTTCAGAATCAATGAAGTATCAAGCTGTCGTTGACATGACAAAACTAAATAAAAATGTATTTACTTATAAACGAATGGGGAAAGACGCTAACGGTAAAGATGTAGAAGTTTTCGTTGAACATGTCCCATATAAAGAAAAAGAACTTTCTTTCACTGATCCGGACAAGCAGCTGAACACGACTACAGGCGATATTGTTAAAAACGTTGATGGAGATAAAATTTTAGGCGGTACCCTTTGGCACGGAACAAAGGTATTAGACGAAGCTGGTAACGATGTAACACAGTTTAATTCGAATTTTATAAGTTTAGCAAAATTTGATGACAAATCTAATAAATATGAGTTCTTCAATAGCGAAACAGGTCAAAGCCGCGGTGATTATGGCTACTTCGATGTTGTACACGAAAATAAAATAAGAGCCCATGTTTCCATTGGAAATAATAAATACGGTGCTGCTCTTGAGCTTACTGAACTAAATAAGAATAAATTTACGTATAAAAGAACTGGTAAAGACCAAGCTGGTAAGGATATAACTATATTCGTTGAACATGAACCTTATAAAGGTGATATGAAACCACAATTTAGTTTTTAAAAACGTTTGATTAAAGATCCTGTACTGAGTTGCAGGATCTTTCTTAAGACAAAATCATTTACGATTCTCTTGAAAGAAATCTTCTCATATCCACCCACAACTCTTCAGCTTAATTGTTGAATATAACAACTTTAAAAAGCCTTACTACACATAAATTGTAGTAAGGCTCTGACTATTTAAGATAAACATTAAACGACTTCATTATCTCTATACAAATAAAGTTTAGCAAATAATGTTACTATCTCCTCCAAAGAAAAGAAACCTTATTTCAACTTTCCTATTGATAAGTTAACACGATAGTTCCCATATTTTAATAGTCGTCCTAGAAAGTTATCTAAGTCTTCGTTGGAAGCAAAATGTGTTTTTAATAAATAACACCCCTCACCACTTATACGGTGTACTTCAGAAATTCCTTCTTCTCCTTGAAAGAAATTCATAAACTCTTGGTGATTAGCTGTTGTTACGAACAAAGTAACAAATGCAGTCACTACTTGTCCTAATTTGATTCGGTTTATTGCAATTGTATACTGTTCAATAATCCCTAAATCCTCTAATCTTCGAATTCGATTTCCTACAGCTTGCCCCGTCATATGTATTTTTTGGCCAAGTTCTTTCCATTGTATTCTTGAGTTTTCTCCTAATAATTTCAGTATCTCAAAATCTGTTTGATCAATGATATAAACCAATCCTTTCACCGTGAAAGTAGAAAGCCCGAAAGTGTTTCGCCAACTTATTCTGCTTATCGATACAATTCACTATACTTAGTTTATCCTCTTACATCACATTATTTATCAGCTATATTTACTTATAACACAGAGGACACAACAAAAAAATACATCTAGATTTAAAGGAGGTTACAAATATGTTATTACAAGAAATTCTATCGTTCAATGAACATTTTGTAGAAAATAAGGAATACGCTCCTCGTGAAGCGACAAAAATGCCTAAAAAACGTATGGTTGTTGTTTCTTGCATGGATGCTCGTTTAATTGAGCTACTTCCAAAAGCTTTAGATATACACGATGGTGATGCAAAAGTTATCAGAAATGCAGGTGGTAAAATTGCTTCTGCTTTCGATAGTGTTATGCAAAGTGTTGTAGCGTCAGTATACGATTTAAATGCAGATGAAATCTTCCTTATTGGACACCATAGATGTGGCGCGAGCCAAACGAATCCAAAAGGAACACTTCAAAAAATATTAGATCGCGGAGTAGCTTCATCAGAAATTTTATCAGCGATTGAATATGCTGGTATTGACCTTGAAAAATGGTTATTCGGATTCGATGATGTTTGCGACTCAACGCAAGCTAATGTTGATTTAGTAAGAAATCATCCACTTATCCCAAAAGATGTTCCTGTACATGGTTTAGTTATTGACCCTCACACAGGTAAATTAGATGTAGTGGTTGATGGATATAAAGCGTTAAATAGTAAAACAAAATAATAATTATCACGTATATGAAGGGAAGTTATGAGATATGAAAAAACAAGTATTAGATATGAATAGACAAGAAGCTACGCAAAAAATTTTAGCAGCAAAAATTAAAAAAGGGTTAACTTGGGAAGAAATTGCAAAAGTAAGTGAACACTCTGAGACTTGGGTTGTAACAGCGTTATTAGGACAAGCTACAATGACACGTCCAGAAGCAGAAGAAATTGGTAAACTATTAGAATTAGATGAAGAAGTAGTTCAAGCATTAACAGTAGTTCCACTTCGCGGCCAAGTAATGGAAATGCCTCCTACGGACCCGATTGCATATCGTTTATATGAAATGATGTTACAATATGCACCAACTATTAGAGAATTAATCTTAGAAAAATCCGGCGAAGGTGTAATGAGTGCAATTAACTTCAACTTGGGTGTGGATACACAAGAAGATCCAAAAGGTGGCGATCCTCGCATCGTAATTACACTTAACGGTAAATTCTTACCATTTCGTGCATGGTAATTAATTAAAAATCTATCTATATCATTAAATTAATTTTATAGATTTACAAAATCCATCCTTTTTAATCTAACTGTGTAGAAAGGATGGATTTTTAATATGAGATTCTTTTTCGGCAAAGGAGAATAATATGAATAAAGAATACTTTGATACGAGCTTTAATATTCTACAATGGTTTGTGTTTCTATTAGCAAATGCAATTGCATTACCTATAATTATTGGTGGCATATTCCATTTACCAATAGAGGATGTCTCAACATTAATGCAGCAAACTTTTTTAGTGGTAGGAATAAGTTCATTTATACAAGTATGGTTTGGGCATCGCTATCCCATCGCGGATGGGCCAGCCGGTTCATGGGTAAGTATATTTGTCATATCGGGACAAATCGCTATGCATCAGGGACAAAGTGCAAAAGACGTGTTGCAACTTTTAGAAGGCGGGTTAATTATTGCAGGTATATTACTCTTCATACTTGGTATAACAGGGCTTGTACATCGAATCTTACGTTTATTTACCCCTTTAGTTACAGGAACTTTTCTTTTAATCTTAGCACTTCAGCTTAGTGGTGTGTTAGTAAAAGGAATGATAGGATTACAAGGATCTGCAACCCATCCTGACTATACAACAGCTACTATTGCTCTCTTTGTTTTTGCCCTTATTACTTTCTTATCAATTAAAGGGAAAGGATGGATGAAAAGTTACGCTGTATTACTTGGAATTTCATGCGGTTGGCTTTTGTATGCAGTATTAGGAAAATCATCTCATATGCCTTCGCACACAACACTAGTTAAGTTACCAGAGATATTTGCTTGGGGCACACCTAGATTCGATATTGGAATGACTCTAACTGCAACTTTATTTACATTTCTTTTAGTTGCAAATACAATCGCTGCTATTTCGGCTGTAAAACAAGTGGCTCCATTATCTAAAGAAAATGAAAAGCAAACACTGAACCGTGGTGTATGGGTCGGAGGTATATCACATATTATCTCGTCGTTGTTCTCTACAATTGGAATTGTACCATTACCTGCATCAGCAGGATTTATCAAACTAACAGGACAAAGAAAAGTGAAGTCGTTCCTTATAGCAAGTCTTATATTAGCAGGGATTTCTTTTATTCCCTCAATTGTAAACTTTATATCCTTGCTACCAGGACCTATTGCTAATGCTGCACTTTTAGCAACATTTGTCCAAGTAATAGGCATTTCATTTCAATCCATTTTACGTGAAGCAGTAAATCAACGCCGATTAACTATATTAGGAATTTCATTATTAATCAGTTTAGGAATATTGTTTCTTCCAGAAAGTGCATTTAGCGGAATTCCTTCTTCCTTACAATATGTTTTAAGTAATGGCTTACTTGTGGGTACCATGCTTGTCATTCTATTAGAACAATTTTGGAAAGAGTAAAAAGCGCCCTACTTATAGGGCGCTTTTTTATACTTAATGACTAATACTAGCTGTTGGGTATAATGTTGTTCCTCCAATTGAAACTTTTATTTCATTTGTTAATGGAACATTTTGTTCATTAATAATTGTTCTCCACCATTCCCATGCAAGACCTGTACATTCTCTTGCTACAATTTTTATATTTTTTGAATTCGGTGGAAGAGGGATAACTGTAGAGTAATGAGCCGTTTTATCTTTTCCGCTACCATCCCACGTTTTATGTGTTAGTACTTCGTTACCCTTTTGGTCAAATGTGAATTCATCCCAAGATACATCAAATTGAGCAACGTAAGCACCGTAATGATCAAGTGTCATTTTAGCACTTGAATATTCTGTAGTTGTCGTCTCAATATAATCTGTATTGTTATGAACAGCAGCAGTTGCATTATCTTTTAAGAAAGTACTTGTATATGAAATTGGGTATGCTGGATTTTTAAGACTTAATTCAGCATTATCTTTAATAATATTTCGGATTTCATTGAAATCTTTAGTAACAACCTTGTTATGCTCTTTCGCATCTCCGCCTAATACTACAGCAGTAAAGGTACTTTCTTCAAAAATATCTTTATACTGTCCACTTGTTTCAACGCTGTTATTCTTAAGTAAGGCTTTAAAAGCAGCTTGTACATCTTTGCTCTTAGATGTTGTTTCTAATTTTACATAAATCGTTCTACCATAAGCTACATTTGAAACCATAACAGGTGGAGCCGAATTACTTACGCCTTTTCGAGTTAACTCGTCAAAATTAACGCTATTATCAAAAAGGTCGGATGGATTGTTAGGTAGTTCAGCACTTACCGTATAAAATATTTGCTTATACGCCGCTACCATCACTTTTTTCTCTCCATTTGCAACCGCATTAAAATCAATGTTTAGACTGTTATCAAGATATTTAGCGTTAACATTAAGAGCACTTGCTATTTGTGATTTACTATAAACCATAGATTCCGTATACTGCATTCTTGCAGGTAACGTATGTGTTGTAGAATACTTTTCATTCCAAGTAGATACTAAATCGTCTACTGCTCCAGCTACATTACCATATGTTGGATTTTGGACAGTGATTGTATTTTCTTTTCTCATGCCCGGTAAGTCTATACTAATATTCAAAGGCTTTCTCTTAGCCACTAATAAACTTGGTTGATTGTCTGCAAAAGCTTTATTTGCAAGTTGTACAGCTCCTGGATACGTGCGATTCACTACAGAATCAATAATTGAAATATCGACTGGTGACGTTGTAAGTGATTTTTTCTCGCGTTCCACTACTACAAATTTACCATTTGAATTGATACTTTCTTTCGGAACAAAACTTTCTACTTTATCACCATTTACAGCTAAAACCTCTTGATTATTATATTTAAGATTTGCTATACCAGTATTAATGCCACTAGCATTTTTGGTTACATCAGTTACATTACTTGCTTGTGTTTCTGCGAAGGAAATAGATGAATAATTAATAGTGCATAGACTAACTAATAAACATGTAAGGAACTTTCTTCTTTTAGTGTTTTTCTTAATATTCAGAAAAATCACCCCGTTCTTTTTTTAGTAAAATATGATAATGATTGATAAATGATAGCTAACTAATAAACTTACATAAATGCTTTTAAAAGTTCTTGAATTAACGGGATTACGCCACCTACAAATTTTAAAACTGCCATTGCGATTTCCATATTATTTCCTCCTTTTTATTGCTACGAAAATGTGATTTATCTTTATGCCCTCATTATAGTGACCCCTTACACTTTTATCAATACACTCTGATATGCAATATTACATATACAAAAAACAAGCTGAATTCTTTTAAAAAATTATACAGAGATATTTTTTCGTTTGGTACATACTTGAAAAGGTGAAGCATTCTTTTGCATTTTATGAGTAATCACATAAAAAAAAGCTGCTGCCTATAAAATATAGACAGCAACTTCAACTAGAGTGTCTTGCATAATCTACGCAAGACATTTTATAACTAATAAACTGCGATCGGCCCATAAGGACCATTAATAATCTCTATTTTTGTTTCAAAAATATCTGTCAAAAGTGTTGGGTCCATAACTTCTTCTACTGTTCCAAAAGCAGCAATTTGTCCATCTTTCATAGCACAAATTTTATCCGAATATTTAGCTGCAAAATTTATGTCATGCATGACAGTCAAAATTGTTCGTCCAAATTCATTAGCTGCACGTCTCAAATGCTCCATCATTTGAACAGAACGAGCAACATCAAGGTTGTTCAAAGGTTCGTCCAAAAGTACATATTCCGTCTCTTGGCACAATACCATCGCTACATATGCCCTTTGTCTTTGACCACCAGAAAGCTCATCTAAATATCTATTCTCTAAACTAGTTAAATCTAAGAAATCGATATATTTAGAGATGATAGCCTCATCTTCTTTAGTCAATCTTCCCTTTGAATAAGGAAAGCGCCCAAATCCAACTAGTTGTCTCACAGTAAGCCTAGTTACAAAATGATTTTCTTGTCGCAATATAGTCAAAACTTTTGCTAAGTCTTTTGATTTGGATTCAGAAACATCCATATTTGCTACCTGAATTTGACCTTCATCCATATCTAAAAGTCTGCCAATCATCAAAAGTGTCGTTGACTTTCCAGCGCCATTTGGTCCAATTAAAGAAGTAAAGCCTGCTTTTGGTATTTCAATATCCAAAGGTCCTATTTTTACCTTATCAGTATAGAACTTTTTAACATTATCAATTTTTATCATAAAGCCCTCTTCCTTAAAACTATAGTTAAGAATATGATTCCACCGAATAATTCAATAATAACTGAAACTACACCTTGAGCATGGAATACATGATACATTAAAAAGTATGCGCTCGTCATTATTAAAAATCCTATAGCAAAAGCCATCGGAAAAATATATCTATGATCATAAGTTGACGCTGCCTGATAACTCAAAGTTGCCACTAAAAAGCCGTAGAAAGTAAGTGGCCCAATTAGAGCTGTTGAAATGGACATTAAAATAGCTACTAATACAAGCGTATAAATTACACTAGGTTGGTATTTAACTCCAAAAGAAGTAGCAACATCTTTTCCTAGTGACAAAACATTCAAATTCTTAGAATGAGCAAAAATTAATACCGCTACAATTATGATCATAGGAATTACAATAGGAAAATATGCAGGATCT
Source organism: Bacillus sp. 5mfcol3.1 (assembly GCF_900114335.1). NCBI lineage: Bacteria > Bacillati > Bacillota > Bacilli > Caryophanales > Bacillaceae > Bacillus > Bacillus sp. 5mfcol3.1. Next base: position 184,258 of record NZ_FOST01000004.1, read on the forward strand.
GCATGATTAACAGAACCAAATAATCTTGCTTGTAAAATATCAAATTCTGAAGGCGCAAGTAGTTTTCTCATGAAAGTTGACACAGAATTTAGCCCGGTACCAATAATAATTCCAACTAAAAGCATAAGTTGTAAATTCCCGTATTTACCGGAAAGTAACCATCCATAAAGTATCAAACTCATGAAGACCATAACAACAACTTGGAATAAAAATGATCCAATTCCATTAAAATTTATTAACGCACTAGCACCAAAGAAGAATACTGTACTCGTTTGAATTGCTGAATAAAGTGATTCGAAACCTAAAAGCGATGGAGTAATAATTTTATTATTCGTAATAGATTGGAAAGCAACTGTCGACAAGCTATGGCAAACTGCAGCGATAATCATTGCAACAATAGCTACTATCCTTCTCTTAACGACTGGGATAAAAGAAGGTGAATCTATCGGAACTGGATTGTTATAAACTAAAAGTCCATATGAAGAAAGAAGACCTAAAGCAATCAATGTTATCAGTAAAATCCAATAACGTCTTGCTTCCTTCTTAGACCGAAAAGCGCTAGCTGATCTACTTTCATTATGAAGGCTAGAATCGATTTCGACATTTTCTTTTTTTCTATATTCTAATGTGATCATCGTAGCCTCCTTGGTTTTCTTTGTCTCAATAAAATAGTAATAAACACGACTGCTCCCACTGTTGCAAGTATTAAAGAAACAGGTAATTCAAAAGGCTGTATAATTGTTCGAGAAATGATGTCACAGGCAGTTATTGATCCCATTCCGATCACACAAACCCAAGGTAAATTACTCCTAAGATCATCACCTCTAAACATTGAAACGATATTTGGCACAATTAATCCTAAGAAAGGTAAGTGTCCAATAACAGCTGCAACAATTCCAACTGCAACAGAGATAAGAGCAGTCCCAAAAAGAACAATTCTATTGTAATTAACTCCAAGACTTGTTGCGACATCTTCTCCTAGTCCAGCTAAAGTCAATCTATTAGCATACATAAAAATAAGAAAAGTAATGATAACAATCAGCCATAAATATTCATATCTTCCCACCTGAATGTTAGCAAATGAACCTACAAACCAAGTTTCAATACTTTGCGTCTTTTGAAAAAGGAGTCCTAAAAAAGTAGACACTGCAGAAATTACTGCTCCAAGCATCAATCCAATAATCGGAACAATTAAAGACGAACGAAGCTTAACTCTTCTTAAAAATAGAAAGAAAATCATAGTTCCTATAAAAGAAAAAATGATTGCACCAGTCATTCTTTGAACTAAAGTCGGGGCAGGAAATAATAAATACACAAAAAGCAGGCCTAAGCCTGACCATTCAATAGTCCCCGTTGTAGTAGGTTCAACAAAGCGATTCTGTGTAATGAGTTGCATTACGAGCCCTGCCATCGCCATCGCAGCTCCAGTAAGCATTAATGCAGCTGTTCTCGGAACACGAGTTATGAAAAACATCTCTGTCCCGTCCTCTTGTCCACGTATATCATAAACTCCAGTAAACAGTGATATAATCCCTAAAATTATAACAACTATAACTGCTATTATAAAAGGTTTTGTCCATATTTTATTTTGATTATAAAACTGGGGTTGAGAAATATTCTCAACCCTAGAAATCATATTTTTTGACACTGTTTCGTACCCCTTTACACTACTTAGCTAAAGTTTTTGCCATATTTCCAAATAACTCTATATAAGTTTGAATTGATTCATTTGTGTAAGTATCTTCTGGTGCATAAATAACTTGTTTTTTAGAAACAGCAGTTGTGTTTTGAAGAGCAGGTGATTTAGAAATAACATCCTTAGCAGGTGTTGACTTAGCCGCATCAGATGTTGCAGCATCACGATCTAATACGAAAATCCAATCAGGATTTGTTTGTGCAATAGCTTCAACAGAAACGTCATCACCTTTATGACCTGCAGTAGAATTTGAAACTTCTAACGCTGGAGTCCAACCGAAAATTTCATACATTGGTCCCCAAACGCGACCAGAATGTGGAGCAGCAAAACCAATATTACCACCAGTAACGATAACACTCATAACTTTATCTTTTCCGTTATAAGCAGATTTTGCTTTTTCAATAGATTTATCAAAATCAGCTACTAATTGTTTAGCTTCTTTATCTTTATTAAAGATTTTTCCTAAAGTAACTGTAGAATCTTTAAGTCCTTTTACTAAGTTTTCGCCAGGCTTAGTAGCTTTCTCAGAAACATCAAAATTAAGATCAATAACTGCTGCATTTGGTACTAATTTTTTGATTTCTTCGTAATGGTCAGCAAATCTTTGACCAACGATTACAAGGTCAGGGTTTGCCGCTGCAATAATTTCAAGATTTGGTTCACGGTGATTCCCAATATTTTGAACTTTTTCATCCTTTTTATATGTTGAATCAGCAGGCATGATATCCTTTGGAGCAGCCGCTAATTTAATTCCCCAATCAGATAAAGTTTCAAAAGTTCTGTTATCCAAAGCAACTACATTCTTTGGGTTTACAGGGACTTTAACAGTTCCATGAGCATCAGTGATTTCAACCGTTTTTGGCTTATCACTACCATTATCTTTATTATTAGCCTTCGAAGTTTCTTTACTTGAATCTGAGCAAGCTACTAACATTAAAGTGAAAATTGCTAGAATACTCACTAATTTTAAAAGCATAGATTTTTTCATATGTATACTCCTTATAGTGTGATTTATTTCGAAAATGATGACATCCATAGATTGAATTAGAAGGTAACTTTTATTCAATTGAATCGCTATTGATAATCATTTTCATTTGAACATCCTGTTAATTAGTATAGTCATTAATTCTGTGAAAATCTTGTGAATGGTGTGAATTCATAAAATCAGGCAAACAAAGTAATATATGAAGTCGGGCGTGTTGATTAACCTTTATTCTTCAGAGCGTGTCGATTTTTTTCGAGTAGACACTTTCATTAGACCGGTCTCAACTAATGCGCGCTAGAATCGTCCCCTACACAATACCCAAAAGATGAGCACCTTATAAACCATAATTTCCCCTGCAAAAAATGCTCATTAATAGCTAATGTTTTCATAATCCATTACCTGATAGAAATATTTTTTTACATCTTTTAATACTTCTCAGAAACTATTTGATTATCACATTTAATAAAAAAACGAGTAAAACTGAATGAAATAGTTTTACTCATTTTTTTATTATCTTATTTTTATCAGTCAATCATTGAATAGCCTCTGCCATGTATCGTTTGAATATATCTGTCTTTCTTCTCGCACTTTAACTTTTTTCTTACATACCCAATATATAAGTCTACTACATTTGGATTTACTACTACGTTATATCCCCATACTTGATTCAAAAGCATTTCACGGCTCAATATTGTGTTTTTGTTTTTGATTAAAAATACAAGCAAATCATACTCGCGCTTAGTAAGGGAGAGGTTCTCGCCACCTTTTTTCACAATATTGCTAGATGCATCAACAAAGAGATCTTTAAACTGAAAAAATTTCATCTCATTTTGCTGGATATAGTCACTTCTCCTTAAAATTGCTTGAACCCTTGCTACTAATTCTTCTTTCACAAATGGTTTTCTTATATAATCATCTGCTCCTGCTTGTAGCCCTGCTATGCAATCCTTACTAGAAATATTGTCGGTCACAATAATTATCGGTGTGGTTTTAACAAGTCGTATTTGTCTGCAAATTTCTGGTCCCGATATACTTAATGAGTCCCAATCCAATATGATAATATCCCAATCTTGTTCATATATTATATTTAAACCTTGGTTTTCATTGTGAAGTTTTAAAATGAAATAGCCTTCTTGCGTTAGACCGCTTACAATTTTCTTTGCTGAAGACCGTTCATTTTTAATCACCAACACCTGCTTCACCGATGGTTCACCTCTACTTCAATATAACTTATTTAGATAAAAAATTATCCTGAAAAAACAATTTAAGATTTATAAATTAAAAATCCCTAAATAATCCATTAAAACAGCTTATTAGGAGAACTCTATATAATCTTACAATAGGTATGGTTAAAAACACAAAACATATGAAGATTCGAATAAAACGAATTTATAATTAAATGAGCGGAGATGTTCATCCCCCACTGAATATCAGTCCTCACCAATCGAGCTTTGACTGGATAAAATTGTGATATTTAAGGGATAACACACAAGGTACATTGAGGATGCAAGTGAAAGAACCAAGAAATTAGATACATTCTATTTTTAGAACCATAACTTTTCCATAAACAAAAAAAACCATAAGCTTGCCGTGTGTTTTATTAATGTAGCTTTGGAATAATGTTTGGCCAAATTGATACTAATAACCTTAATAAACGAGCAAGTGGAAGTGACGCTTTCGTTAGTTAATAGGTCACTTTGCTCTCTTGATATGCTTTCTTTACCCGTTCAATTTGAGCGAGGTGTCCTTGTATATATTGAAGATCTTTCAAGGGCTAGAAGGGGCACCTGTGCTGGGAAGTGCAAAGTAGATTCCAGTAAAAGGATAAAAAGTGTACGGTGCACTTTTTAAAAAGGTTTTTGGTAATCATTTTGCAGTACGTTAAGGTATTCATAGTGTTGCAAATATCTATTTTCTATTTCGCTACGAATATCACCGTATTATCGAAAATTAATTTGTAACACAATATATGCAACGTTATGGCGCCATAAAAATCAAGCCCAAGTGGAGTGTTGCATAAATGTTAATTTTTGCAACTGTCGACGCATCGTGTATTACATTTTCTGTAAGTTACTTTACACTTCACGGCACGGTTGCTCCCTCTACCCCTTCAAATGAAAATAACCTAAATCTTGGATACATAAATTATTTATTGTTAAAGTTGTTCTTTGGCAGGTTTATCCAAACATATATAGAAATATGAAAAAGTAAATTTTAATCTGACCAAAGGAGATGAAGAAATTGTTAAAAAAAGTCGGTATAGGAGTCTTTTCTACAGCAATTGTATTAAGTGCCAGTATAGGTTTTTCAGGTATTGTATCAGCAGATAGTTCATCTGCAATTGAACAAGTTAAGAATGGAGATTTTGAGGATGGGCTAAATAACTGGATTTTATCTAATCCTAATTCTTCTACCGAGAATATCGGCACTTCTGAACCAGCCAATCATTATCTCAAATTAATACATGCAGACACAGCCTATCAGCCTGTTACTGTAAAGCCGAATACAGAATATACATTAACATTTGATATAGCGGGAAGTATAGGTTCTCCATCAGAAGTAACAGTAGGTAATCTGAATGCCCATCAAGAAATCGTTCCATTAACAAAAAAGCAATATTCAGGATTTAAGCCGGAACATCATGAGATGAAGTTTAAAACAGGGGAAGATGTGTCAAACTTTGCTGTCAAACTTGCTTCTACAGCAAATGGGAGGGTTAAGTTTGATAATGTACAATTAAAGGAGAAGGAGAACCCTTATATTTTAAATATTGATTTTGACCACAATTCAAGTTTAGAACCTTTTAAACCAGCATATGGCTCTTTAATTTACAATATTGAAGAGCATGCAGGAGTAAATAATTCTAAAGGACTTCATTTTAGTTCAGGAGCTGGTCATCTTAAGGGAGACGTAACTTTGAAGCCTAATACTACATACATCATGTCCGCATCTGGAAAAGTATCGGGTCCTGAAAAAACCTTATTTGTAGGAGCACAGTCTCCTGGGGGAGAAAACACATTTGTTATGACGTTTACTTCCACACAGTATGAACAAAAATCGGTTGAATTTACTACTCTAAATACTAATAATCCATATAAGGTCATCTTACAAATTAATGGATATGTTAACATCGGTGACGCCTATCTTGATGATATCGTACTAGTTGAAAAGTAGCCATAATTAAAAATATATTTCTATCATTGACACATGAAAACAATTCTAGAAATGAGTCGCCATATGCCCATCAACTTAAGGATTTTATAACGCCCCAAAACGAAAAAAATGTACATTTTTTTCGTTTTGGGGTATTTGCTATTCTTAGATTGATGATGATGTGATGCTATCCCTAAAAGTCGCGACTTTATTTAAAGGCGACATTAAAAATATTCTTCAAATCCTGGAAACATAAGTTGGCCGTAAACTAAAAGAAGCATAAGTTGGCCAAAACGACCATCTTATGCTTCTTGTTATACAAAATAAAAAAACCACCAAATATGTATTGGTGGAGACGGTGGGAGTCGAACCCACGTCCAAAAATATCGGCACTTAAGCTTCTACGAGTGTAGTCGATATATTAGCATTTCGCGAACTCTTCGGCCTATCGACAGGCTTCCAAGTTGCTAGTCTGATTGTTCTCTTCCTTCGCCCTCAGACGGCGAACTCCGGCGTAGTCCACTTAGTTTGAGTCCCTTACCCTACCACATGGACGATGGAGGGAGGAACCTTTAGTGCAATTAAGCAGCTAAAGAAAGATTGTTTTGTTTGCCAATTATAGGCTTTGACGTTTTAACGAGGCCGATCCCCTCGACTCGCAACCTAAGCTCGAACTATCCCTGTCGAATCCGTAACGTCCCCATGATAAAAATGGAGCATACGAAGAAAATATCGTGATAGCTACTAAGAGCTGTTTTTCAATGTGCAACAACCTTACATAAGTTATTATATCATACGCGCGCCGTTTTACAAATGTAAATATCTGTATTACATCTTTTGACGATCACGGAACACGCGTGCAATTTCACGTTTCGCTTCTTTCTCTTTTAAATCGTGACGTTTATCATATTGTTTCTTACCTTTTGCTAAACCAAGTGCCATTTTTGCAAATCCATTTTTCAAATAGATTCTAAGTGGAACTAATGCGTAACCTGTTTCTTTTGCAGCGCCCGCTAGCTTATCAATTTCTTTTTTATGAAGAAGTAATTTTCTCGTACGAAGTGGATCATGGTTGAAACGATTCCCTTGTTCGTACGTATTAATGTGCATATTATGAACCCATACTTCACCATTATGTATACGTGCAAACGCATCTTTCAAGTTCACGCGACCAGCGCGAATCGACTTAATTTCCGTTCCTTGAAGGACAAGCCCTGCTTCGTATGTTTCTTCAATGAAATAATCATGAAACGCTTTTTTATTTTGTGCAATAACCTTACCTGTACCTTTTGGCATATAACGTCCCTCCTCTATTTTTACTATTGTAACAAATGTAAACAAAAAGCGAAAGTGGCTCGTTCAGAATGTGAGGTGGATGGAGCTTCTGACCTTGAGGCGCTCTTTGCCTCTCGGGAAGAAGTGAAGCCGCCGAACATTCTAGCCACTGTAGCTGGATTCCATAAAAAGCGAAAGTGGCTCGCTCTCAAGCCACCAAGAAAAAAGAAAAAGCCCCGCTTTTCATCAAAGCGAAGCCACTCTTTTCTTACTTACGCTTTTTCTTTTTCTTCTTGAATCCTGGTACGTTTTCGAAAAATCCTTTTTTCTTCTTGCCGTTACCATCTTTTTTCCCTGGCTGACTTGCGGATGTGGATGTGGATGCAGATGCAGATGCGGATCCTCTTCCTTTTCCTTTGCCACCACGATCAAATTTTCTACCTGTGCCACGTTCACCGCCGCGCTCATTACTGCGCTCGCTACGTCCACCGCGTTTCTTTCTGCCTGTTCTTGGCTGCTCGATAACGACTGGACGATCTTTGAACTTACGGCGAGGTGTACCTTTCATGCCAACGATTTCAAAGTCGATTGCACGCTCGTCTTTGTTTACGTTAATAACGCGAATTGTAATTTCGTCACCGATGCGGAATACGTTTCCTGTACGTTCTCCGATCATAGCGAAATGTTGCTCGTCATAACGGTAGTAATCATCCGTTAAATAACTAACATGTACAAGACCTTCAATTGTATTTGGAAGCTCTACGAATAAACCGAAGTTTGTTACAGAGCTAATCATACCGTCATACTCTTCACCGATCTTATCAACCATATACTCTGCTTTTTTCATCTCATCTGTTTCACGCTCTGCTTCAACAGCACGGCGTTCCATATTAGAAGAGTGCTCTGCAATCTCAGGTAATTTTTCACGCCATTTTGCTTGCGTTTCATTGTCGACTTTACCATTAATAATGTATTCACGAATTAATCTATGAACAATTGTATCTGGGTAACGACGAATTGGTGATGTGAAATGTGTGTAGAACTCAGTTGATAAACCGAAATGTCCTAAACTATCCGCATCGTAACGAGCTTGCTTCATAGAACGAAGCATAACTGTTGAAATAACTACTTCTTCTGGCTGTCCTTGAACCATTTCAAGAATTTGTTGCAGCGCACGAGGGTGCACTTCATTCGCACGTCCTTTTACCGCATATCCGAAGTTTGTTACAAACTCGAAGAAACGCTCAAGCTTATCTTCTTTCGGATCTTCATGGACACGGTACATAAACGGTACGTTCATCCAGTGGAAGTGCTCTGCTACTGTTTCATTCGCAACAAGCATAAATTCTTCAATTAACTTCTCTGATACAGAGCGATCGCGCATGACAACATCAGTCGGTTTTCCTTCTTCATCTACTAATACTTTCGCTTCTTTAAAGTCAAAGTCAATTGCACCACGGCGCATACGTTTTTCACGTAGAATTTGTGCCAATTGCCCCATCTCTTTAAACATCGGTACTAATGGCTCATAACGCTTAATTAACTCTTCGTCCTCATCTTCTAAAATGCTTCTTACGTCAGCATACGTCATACGCTCTGTCGTTTTAATCACACTTTGGAAAATCTCGTGTTTAACAACATCACCTAAGTTGTTGATTTCCATTTCACAAGATAATGTCAGACGGTCTACTTTCGGATTTAATGAGCAAATACCGTTAGATAGACGATGTGGAATCATCGGAATTACACGGTCAACAAGATACACACTTGTCGCTCTTTCCGCTGCTTCTACATCAATTGGAGAACCTTCTTGAACGTAATGACTTACATCCGCAATGTGAACGCCTAGCTTGTAATTGCCGTTCTCAAGCTTCGTTACTGTAACAGCGTCATCTAAATCTTTCGCATCTGCACCATCAATCGTTACGATCATTTGATTACGTAAATCACGGCGATCTTTTAAATCTTCTTCTGAAATCGTTTCTGGTACACTGTTTGCATGCTCCATCACTTCTTCAGGGAATGCTAAAGGTAAATGATGTTTATGAATGACAGATAAAATATCTACTCCTGGATCATTTTTATGACCTAGAATTTGAATAACTTCACCTTCTGCACTTAAACGGTTTTCTGGGTAGCTCGTAATTTTCACAACTACCTTATGACCTTCTACAGCACCCATTGATGCACTTTTCAAGATAAAGATATCACTCGTCCAGCGCTTATTGTCAGGTATAACAAAGCCAAAGTTTTTCGATTCTGTATATGTACCAACAAGTTCTTTCGTTCCACGCTCTAAAATGCGTACAATTGAACCTTCTTGACGTGAACCGCTCGATTGAGAACTAAGTCGTGCTAATACTGTATCGCCATGAAGTGCACCGTTTAATTCTGTAGGAGGGATGAAAAGATCATCGTCTCCCGTTTTCTTCTCGTCTGGTACAACGAATGCAAAGCCACGTGCATGTCCAATTAACTTACCTCTTACTAAATTCATCTTTTCAGGAAGACCGTAACGGTTGCTACGTGTACGAATAACAAGTCCCTTCTCTTCCATCATTACAAGTGCCTTTACAAAATCTTTAAAGCCCTCAGAACCTTCAATTCCAAATGCCTCTTCTAACTCTTGTATCGTTAGCGGTTTATACGCTTCTTCTCTCATAAATAATAACAACTTATCAATATGTTCTTGTGTAATTTCTTCCAAGCAAAAATACCTCCTTTAAAACCTTATATTATTTAGTGTATCCGAAAGATAGGGGATGTATAAAGCGAAACTTCAATACTCCCCTTATGATTTTTACAGTTTTCACAAAAAATTCCTTATGAAAAAAAGAGGCAACTAGATCTTACCAATCTAGTTGCTCCAAGAAGTTATATACATCCTCATGTAGCTCGTCACGTTGTTTATCAAGTGTAATGACATGCGTAGAGTCTTCATACCATTTAATGTCTTTTAACGTAGATTCTACACCGTTATAAATAATGTTAGCACTATCTGTATTAATCATTTCGTCATGACGTGCTTGTACAACAAATGTTGGTGCATAAATCATATCCACATTGTTACGTACGTCAGCAATTAATTGTTGTAATGCTTTTAATGTATTCATCGGTGTCTTTTGGAATTCCAACATTTCTTGTTCAATTTGTTCTGGTGATTTTTGCTCACGTTTTTTATATTCGCGGGCATATGCCAATATACCTTGGTACATCGTTTCTTCGCTCTTAATATACATCGGTGCACACATTGGTACTACACCTAAAACCGGTACTGTATAACCTAATTTTAAAGAAAATACGCCGCCAAGTGACAATCCAACAACAGCAATTTTCTCAAAACCTTTATCTTTTAAAAGCTGATATGCCTCCGTTACATCTTGCCACCAATCTGTAGGGCCTGTATGAACAAGCTCTTCTGGTGGTACACCGTGCCCTTTATAAATTGGCGCATGACAAGTATAGCCTTTCTTTTCTAAGAAACGCCCTAACATACGTACATCAGCTGAGTTCCCTGTGAATCCATGTAGTAATAAAACAGCGCGGTCTCCACCCTCAAATGTAAATGGTTTCGGAGATGCTAATTTCATCATGTACTTCTCCTCTTTCTCTTCTGTAATCTAGTCGTATTCTTTCTATATCTAGTGTACCATATTTACATTTCTATAATCTAATTAGAAACATCTTTCAAATGGCAAAACAAAAAAGAAGAACCATTAGTACATCTTACTAACGCTTCTTCTTTCAATTCTATAAGTTTAAGTACGTAACAGCAATTGTTAATACAAAGAACAATACAGCTAAAACAATTGTAATACGGTTTAATACTGCTTCAATTCCACGTGCTTTTTGCTTACCAAATAATTGCTCTGCACCGCCTGAAATTGCACCTGAAAGGCCTGAGCTATTACTAGACTGCATAAGTACCATAACAATCATTAAAATCGATACAGTAATAAGTAAAACGGATAATAACGTATGCACTTGGCGTACCTCCTACAAAGATTCAGTTATTGTAACTGTAGCATAAATCCTATAGAAAAGCGAGAGCTATAGAGTTGCCCTCGCTTTTCTTCTATTACATAAACATCATTGCAAATAACGGTCCAAGTAAACATGTCAAAATTGCTGTTAATGTCATTGTTACCGATCCAATAACACCTTCATGTTCGTTATTTTTCATCGCTCTCATAACACCCATAATATGAGAAGCACATCCAAATCCGATACCTTTACCAACTGAGTTTGTAACACGGCTCCATTTCAACAAGAGAGGTCCTGTAATTGTTCCAGTAATACCTGCGATAACAACGAAAGCTGCTGTTAAGGAAGGTACACCACCAACTTGTTCAGAAACGCTCATCGCAACTGGCATTGTCACCGATTTTGGTAAAGACGATAAGATTAAGCTTTTATCTGTTCCCATAAGTGAAGCAATGGCAAAATCACTAGCGATTGCAACTGTTGTACCTACTAATACCCCACCAGCAATCGGTACAACATATTTTTGCAGAACATGACGTTGTTTATAAAGAGGAATTGCAAATGCTACAACACCGGGTCCAAGTAGCTTTGCAATCCAGCCACCACCACTTTCCATATAATGTTGATATGGTATATCAAGCACGATAAATAGGAAAGCCATTAATCCTGTTGCTACAAGCATTGGAATGGTGAATGGTGTTGGAAATAATTTATAGATTTTTTTAGATAATTGATATAATAGCACCGTAAAAAGAACCCAACCGATTCCGATTAATATTTGGCTCATCGCGACTCTCTTTCCTTCCTATTCGCAAGATATTGTCCTGTATGTCCTGCGACAATAATAATTAAAAACGTACTCGCTACAACTGTAATGAAAAGAGAAATTCCTTTACTCATAAAAAAAGCACCGTAATTCATTAGGCCAAGCGTTGGCGGAATTAATAAAAACGGCATAATAGCAACGAGTGTTTCTGCTCCTAAATCGAACCATTTCACTGGAAGAACTTTTAGGCTAAGTAAAACAAGTAAGAGGAACATCCCAATCAAACTTCCTGGGATTGGAATGTTTAACATTTCTTGCACCCAAGTTCCAACCATATAAAACACGTAAAGAGCAGCAATTTGGACAAGAATCTTTGTAAATTTCATGTTCATCATCCCTCATGTTTATACGATCTTCTGTTAATATCTTTATCATAGTATAAATTGTAAAAAGCTGCAATTTATCAACTTGACAGCAAAAAAAGCCGATGTTATACGCTTACAACCTTGATATGACTGCATTTCCAAATGAAAATTACGTCAAAAACCTTGACCTATTATAAAAAGTTTTTATTTTCTGAATTTATAAGACTGTTATTTCAATAAAATAATCTTTTTATCCTTAAACTTACATATATATAAAGTGAAACTTTAATCATTGAGGGTTTCCTCATCCCCATTGATCATTCCTCACCAAGCGGGTTTGTACGGGATAAACAAGATAGGTGGTGAACATATGCCCAAAAAAGTTCTCATTTTTTGTGATCCTGGGATTGATGATACGATGGCTCTCCTCTTAGCATTCTTTATCAATGAAATAGAAATCGTCGGTATCGTTGCTGATTACGGCAATGTTCCAAAAAAAATGGCCGTAGAAAATGCTCATTTTCTTACAAGCGAAGTAAAGGGTAGAAATATCAAAATCTTTGGTGGATCAGAACGTCCAATTACTGGTGCTCCTCCTGCTTTTTTTACAGATGTACACGGGAAACAAGGGCTCGGGCCAATTATTCCAAAGGTGAATGTAACTAACGAAGAAATGGAGAATTTTTTTGAAGTTATTCCTCTTATTGAACAGTATAAAGATGAATTAATTATTGTGAGCTTAGGAAGACTTACCTCCCTAGCAATTTTATTTATCGTATGTAAACAATTAATGGAGCAAGTTAAATCTTACTACGTAATGGGCGGTACCTTTTTACATCCTGGTAATGTTACCCCTATTTCCGAAGCAAACTTTTATGGCGATCCTACTGCAGCTAATATAGTCCTTCAATCCGCAGCTAACATGTACATATACCCATTAAACGTCACCCAATATTCCATCATTACACCAGAAATGGCCGAATACATTGAGGCAAAAGGAAAAGCCCCACTTGTCAAACCGTTATTCGATCATTATTACTACGGATATTATAAAGACGCCCTACCACATTTAAAGGGCAGCCCCTTCCATGACACAATGCCAATACTCGCTTTACTTGATAACTCTATGTTTACCTATCACAAATCACCTATCGTTATCATGACAGAATCTTATGCGCAGGGGGCAAGCATTGGAGAATTTCGCTCTTTAGGAGAACCTAAACCATTTATTGATTGGCCGAGTCATCAAATAGCAATTGATTTTGATTATAACCGCTTCTTCAAACATTTCATGTCACTTATGACAGGTGAACAATTTTAACATAAAAAAACAGACCGTGATTTCTCACGGTCTGTCGTTTATTTTCTACAATTATCGTTTGATGTTATAGAAAGATTTGATACCATCGTAAACAGCGATTTCGCCTAGTTCGTCTTCGATGCGTAATAATTGGTTGTACTTAGCAATACGGTCAGTACGGCTCATAGAACCAGTTTTGATTTGGCCAGCGTTAGTTGCAACTGCGATGTCAGCGATTGTAGCATCTTCAGTTTCACCAGAACGGTGAGATACAACTGCTGTGTAACCAGCACGTTTAGCCATTTCGATAGCTTCGAAAGTCTCAGTTAAAGTACCGATTTGGTTAACTTTAATTAAGATTGAGTTAGAGATACCTTTTTCGATACCTTCAGCAAGTTTTTGAGTGTTAGTTACGAATAAATCGTCACCAACTAATTGTACTTTATCACCGATACGCTCAGTTAATAATTTGTGACCATCCCAGTCGTTTTCGTCTAAACCATCTTCGATAGAGATGATTGGGAAGTCTTTGCAAAGCTCTTCGTAGAAATCAACCATTTCTGCAGAAGTTAAGCCAGTACGGCCTTCGCCTGCAAGGTCATATTTACCAGTTTCTTTGTTGTAGAACTCAGAAGAAGCAACGTCCATTCCTAAGAATACGTTCTCGCCAGCTTTGTAACCAGCTTTTTCGATAGCTTCGATGATTACTTCTAGAGCTTCACGGTTAGAACCAAGGTTTGGAGCGAATCCACCTTCGTCACCTACTGCAGTGTTAAGACCTTTGTCATGTAATACAGCTTTAAGTGCATGGAATACTTCAGCACCCATACGGATTGATTCTTTGAATGTTGGAGCACCAACTGGTAAGATCATGAACTCTTGGAAGTCAACGTTGTTATCAGCGTGAGAACCACCGTTGATGATGTTCATCATTGGAGTTGGTAATTGTTTTGCATTGAATCCACCAAGGTAACGGTATAATGGAAGACCTACGAAGTCAGCTGCTGCGTGAGCTACTGCCATAGATACACCAAGGATAGCGTTAGCGCCTAGTTTACCTTTGTTTGGAGTGCCATCTAATTCGATCATAGCACGGTCGATACCAGCTTGGTCAGTTACATCGAAACCAGCGATTTCTGGAGCGATAATTTCGTTAACGTTGTTTACTGCGTTAACAACACCTTTACCAAGGTAACGAGATTTGTCACCGTCACGTAATTCTACTGCTTCGTGCTCACCAGTAGATGCACCACTTGGTACGATAGCGCGTCCGAAAGCGCCGCTTTCTGTGTAAACTTCTACTTCTACAGTTGGGTTACCACGAGAGTCAAGGACTTCGCGAGCATAAACATCAATAATTGTTGACATAATAAATTCTCTCCTTTTTATATAAGCAAATTATTTAATAATTGTTTTACCTGTCATTTCTTTCGGTTGTTCCACATTTAAAAGTGTAAGCATTGTTGGAGCGATATCTCCTAAAATACCACCTTCACGAAGCTCTACATCATTTTTTGTAACGATGAAAGGAACCGGGTTAGTTGTATGAGCTGTCATAGGACCGCCATCAGCAGTTAACTCCTGATCAGCATTACCATGGTCAGCAGTAATAAGTGCTACACCATCTTTTGCAAGAATTGCTTCTACAACTTTTCCTAAACATTCGTCAGTTGCTTCTACTGCTTTAATTGTTGGTTCCATCATCCCAGAATGGCCAACCATATCACAGTTCGCAAAGTTAAGAATGATAACATCATGTTTATCATTTTCGATTTCATTTACTAAAGCGTCCGTTACTTCGTAAATGCTCATTTCAGGTTTCAAGTCATACGTTGCAACCTTTGGTGAGTTAATTAAGATACGCTCTTCTCCTGGGAATTCAGCCTCACGACCACCGCTAAAGAAGAATGTAACGTGCGGATACTTTTCAGTTTCCGCGATGCGAAGTTGCTTTAATCCCGCTTGCGCAACAACTTCACCTAAAGTGTTATCAAGGTTCATTGGCTTGAATGCCACGTAACCATCTACAGTTTCACTGAAGTGTGTCATACATACGAATTCTGGAATGTGAGGTACTTTTTCACCACGATCGAACTCACGGAAGTCTTCGTTTGTAAATACACGAGCAATTTGAATTGCACGGTCTGGACGGAAGTTATAGAAGATAACTGCATCATCATCATTGATTGTTGCAACTGGCGTGTTATCTTCGTTAACAATTACAGACGGCAATACGAATTCATCATAGATACCGTTCGCATAAGAGTCTTCTACACACTCTTCTGCTGATTTATAAGTAGGGCCTTCACCATTCACCATAGCACTGTAACATTTTTCTACGCGATCCCAACGCTTGTCACGGTCCATAGAGTAATAACGACCAGAGATAGTCGCGAATTGTCCTACTCCTGTTTCTTTAATTACTTCATTCGTTGCATCGATATAACCTTTTGCTGTTTGTGGTCCAACATCGCGGCCATCTAAGAATGCATGGATATAAACTTTCTCCACGCCTTCTTTTGCTGCTAAGCGAAGAAGAGCAAACATATGGTTCATGTGACTGTGCACACCACCGTCAGAAAGTAAACCGAATAAATGAAGTGCAGTACCTTTTTCTTTTACGCTTTTAATTGCATTTTGGAAAGTTTCGTTCTTATCGAACTCACCTTCACGAATTGCAACGTTAACGCGTGTTAAGCTTTGATATACTACGCGGCCAGCACCGATATTTAAGTGACCAACCTCAGAGTTACCCATTTGACCTTCTGGAAGACCTACCGCCTCGCCACAAGCTGTAAGCGTTGTATGAGGGAATTTGTTCCAGTAACCATCAAAATTAGGTTTCTTAGCTTGTGCTACAGCATTCCCGTAAGTTTCTTCACGAAGTCCGAAACCGTCAAGAATGATTAAAGCTGTTGGCTTTCTCATTTTACCGCCCCCAGAAGACCTAAGAACGAAGCAGGCTCTAAGCTAGCACCGCCAACTAAAGCGCCGTCGATGTCAGATTGTGCCATATACTCTTTAATGTTTTCTGGTTTTACGCTACCGCCGTATTGGATACGAACAGCTTCTGCAGCTTCTGGAGAAACAGCTTCTGCAACAACTTTACGGATGTGCGCACATACTTCGTTTGCATCTGCAGAAGAAGAAGATTTACCTGTACCGATAGCCCAGATTGGCTCATAAGCGATAACAGTTGCTTTAACTTGCTCTTCTGTTAAACCTGCAAGTGCTTTTGTCACTTGACCTGCTACTAGATCAAATGTTTTTCCGCTTTCGCGCTCTTCTAAAGTCTCACCACAACATACGATTGGTGTTAAACCATGTTCAAATGCTGCGATAGTCTTTTTGTTTACTGACTCATCTGTTTCAGCAAACATTTCACGACGCTCAGAGTGGCCAAGTACTACATAGCCAACTTTTAAGTCGCTAAGTGCTACTGGGCTAATTTCGCCAGTGAATGCACCATTTTTTTCGAAGTGCATGTTTTGTGCACCTACTTGTAAGTCAGTTCCTTCAGTTGCTGCTACAAGGCGCTCTAAGAATAGAGCTGGAGAGCAAACTACTGCATCAACAGCTGAAGCTGCTGGGATTTGACCTTTAACTTCCTCTACGAAGCTAACTGCTTCAGATAGAGTTTTATTCATTTTCCAGTTACCTGCGATAATTGGTTTACGCATGCTTTGCACCGTCCTTTTTCTTTGGCTGCTACTTATTTGTCGTTAAGACAAACTACACCTGGAAGCTCTTTACCTTCCATGAATTCTAATGACGCACCGCCGCCAGTAGAAATGTGGCTCATTTTATCAGCCATACCGAATTTTTCAACAGCTGCTGCAGAGTCACCACCGCCGATAACAGAGTATGTATCTTCTGCATCTGCTAATGCTTGTCCTACTGCTTTTGTACCTTCTGCGAATGGAGTCATTTCGAATACACCCATTGGTCCATTCCATACAACAAGCTTAGAATTTTTAATTACATCTGCATAAATTTCACGTGTTTTAGGACCGATGTCCACGCCTTCCCAGTTAGAAGGGATAGAGTCGATACCAACAATTTTAGTTGTTGCAGTTTCAGAGAATTCCTCAGTGATTACAACATCAACTGGCATGTAGAAGTTTACGCCTTTTTCTTTTGCAAGTTGCATAAATTCTTTAGCTAGTTCAATCTTGTCGTCTTCACATAGAGATAGACCAATTTCATGACCTAAAGCTTTAACGAATGTGTAAGCAAGTCCGCCACCGATGATTAAGTTATCTACTTTGTCTAATAGATGACGAATTACACCGATTTTATCTTTTACTTTCGCACCACCGATGATAGCTGTAAATGGACGTTCTGGGTTAGAAAGTGCTTTACCAAGTACATCTAACTCTTTTTCCATTAATAGACCAGATACTGCTGGTAGGTAGTCTGCGATACCTGCTGTAGAAGCATGAGCACGGTGAGCTGCACCGAATGCATCGTTTACGAAGATGTCAGCAAGTGCTGCAAATTCTTTCGCAAGTTCTGCATCGTTCTTTTCTTCGCCCGCATAGAAACGTACGTTTTCAAGAACTAATACGTCGCCTTCGTTCATTGCTGCAACCATTTCTTGTGCAACTGGTCCGAATGCTTCGTCCGCTTTTTTAACATCTTTACCAAGAAGCTCGCCTAAACGTGCTGCTACTGGAGTAAGACGTAATTCTTCTACTGCTTGACCTTTTGGACGGCCTAAGTGGCTTGCTAAAATAACTTTCGCACCTTGCTCTACTAAATATTGAATTGTAGGAAGAGCTGCACGGATACGAGTTTCATCTGTAATTTTGCCTTCTTTCATAGGTACGTTGAAATCAACGCGGCAAAATACACGCTTACCTTTTAAATCTACGTCACGAATTGATTTTTTGTTCATTGGATTTCCCTCCGACTACTAGTTAGGATTGACAAAACCCATTCAAAAGCTTAACACATTTGCTTTTAAAACGAAAGAAGAGAGAGAGGGAACAAACCCTCTCCCTCGTTTTGTCATTGATAACTTATATAATTAAGAATTAAAGACCTTTTGAAGTCATGTAAGCTGCTAAGTCTACTACGCGGTTAGAGTAACCAGTTTCGTTATCGTACCAAGAAAGTACTTTAACCATGTTACCTTCCATTACCATTGTAGATAATGCATCGATTGTAGAAGAAGCTGTACATCCGTTATAGTCGATAGATACTAATGGCTCTTCGCTGTATCCAAGGATACCTTTTAATTCGCCTTCAGCTGCTGCTTTGAATGCTGCGTTTACATCTTCAACTGTTACTTCTTTGTCAAGTTCAACAACTAAGTCAACAAGAGAAACGTTAGCAGTTGGAACACGTACAGCGCCACCGTTTAATTTACCTTTAAGTTCTGGTAATACTAATGCTACAGCTTTAGCTGCACCAGTAGATGTTGGGATCATGTTTTCAGCTGCTGCACGAGCACGACGTAAATCTTTGTGTGGTAAGTCTAAGATTTGTTGGTCGTTAGTGTAAGAGTGAATTGTTGTCATCATTCCGCGTTTTACGCCGAATTTTTCGTTTAATACTTTAGCGAATGGAGCTAGACAGTTTGTAGTACAAGAAGCGTTAGATACTACGTTGTGGTTAGCTGCATCGTATTGTTCATGGTTAACACCCATAACTACAGTGATATCTTCGTCAGAAGCTGGAGCTGAGATGATAACTTTCTTAACTGATCCACCTAAGTGTTTTTCAGCGTCTGATTTTTTAGTGAAACGGCCAGTAGATTCTACTACTACTTCTACTCCGTAGTCGCTCCATGGTAATTGAGCTGGGTCACGCTCAGCGATAACTTTAATTTCTTTACCGTTAACAACGATGCTGTTTTCGTTAGCAGATACTTCTGCATTTAAAGTTCCGTGAACTGTGTCATATTTTAAAAGGTGAGCTAATGTTTTAGCATCTGTTAAGTCGTTGATTGCTACTACTTCTACCTCAGAGTTGTTAAGAGCTGCGCGGAATACGTTACGTCCGATACGTCCAAATCCATTAATACCAATTTTAGTCATTTGAATTTCCTCCTTGGGGGATTATATTAAAGGGTAAAACCCTTTGTTAATTGTTTTGCTGCACCTTCATCTGTAATTAGAATTGAAGTGTGCCCTTGCTTTATTACAGCCTGTATTGCTTTTGCCTTTGAAGAACCTCCAGCGACTGCAACAACGTGAGATACATTTTGTAAATCCTCAAGTTGCATACCAACTGTTCTTACTTTATGAACAACATTTCCTTCTTCATTAAAGTAGTAACCGAAAGCTTCGCCAACTGCTTCGCTTGCCTGAATCTTTAACCAATCTGCTTCTGAAGTACTTCTGCGACGTGCCATTGTTAACGCATCACCTATTCCATGAATGACGATATTGGAAGATCGAATCAACTCAAGAACTTCTTTCACGGAAGGCTCTGTCACAATAGACGCATATGCTTCGCTACTAACATGGTCTGGAACATACAATAAGCGATAATTACTCATCGTATTTTGCGCCATCTTGGCACAAATGGTATTGGCTTCTAATTCAACACCTTCTCCAATTCCACCACGTGCTGGGACAAATAGCATATGTAAATCTTTGCAATCAAGTTGCATCATGTCCGCAGCAGCAGCTAGCGTAGTTCCTCCAGCCACAGCAACGATATTATTCGCTGTCAGACGGTCTTTTATACAAGTCACACAAGCACGGCCCATCTCCAGTTTGACCCAAGGTGATTCATCACTATCACCAGGGACAACGAAAACTTCATCCAAGTCTAATGTTTCCTTAAGTTGCTTTTCTAAAACCTTTAACCCGGAAATTTCTTTCATAAAGTCTTCCAAAGCAAGAACTAAAGCTGTTCCTTCTTCTGTCAAAGTCATTCCAGAAGAAGCGACGTGAACTAAGTTTTGTTCTTTCAAAACTTGAACTTCACTTCGCAATACTCGTTCTGTCATACCGAGGCTTGCTGATAAGTTTCTTCTTCCAATCGGCTGCATGAGCCTAATGTATTGAAGAATTTGCATTCTCGTTTGCATAACAGGTAGCAGATCAGGTAATAATTTTTTTGTGTTCTGAATCCATGAGCGCATATCTTTTCTCCTCACTACATTGGTTCATTTTTCCTTAGTGGTCACTTTACGTCCCGTAGTGACATTTTGTGTCCCACATAGGTTAAAAAAATAATCCCTGCTACGTGTATTATTGTAACAGGAGATAGAAACTTATTCAACTCTTAACTGCATTCTTTATATAGTTTATTATGACACCTTTGTGAATGTTACCATATTCTACTTGTTTTCCGTCCATTTCTACAACCGGAATCATTAAGTGATATTTTTCTAAAAGGTCATTATCTTCATATATATCTATTTCCTCGATTTGAAAAGAATATTCACATTGTACTTCCTGTAAAACTTGTTTCGCCTTCACGCAAAGGCCACAATCTTTTTTAGTATACAGTACAACTTTCATCTTCTTCACCTATCCGATCGTTTTTCGTAATGACGAAGCTGGGATATGCATTTGTTCTCTATACTTCGCCACTGTTCTTCGAGAAATAACAATTTCATGCTCTTCTTCTAATAATTTTGAAATCTTTTGATCTGAAAGTGGCTTTTTCTTATCCTCTGCCCCAATTAGCGTTTGAATAAATTGTTTTACACGTTTTGTAGAAACTGCTTCATCTTCAGTCGTCGAAACGGCATTGCTAAAGAACGATTTCATCTCAAATAAACCGTGTGGTGTTTGCACATATTTATTTCGCGTCGCACGACTAATTGTTGATTCATGCACACTTAACTCTTCCGCTACCTCTTTTAAAGCGAGAGGTCTTAAATACTCTGGACCTTTCCAGAAGAAATCACGTTGTTTTTCCATAATAATATTCATCACTTGCAGCAGCGTCTGTTTTCTCTGCTTCAAACTGCGCATAATCCACTGCACATGCTGATACTTTTCTGATACGTAAGATGCTACTTCACTTTCACTATTATTAAGAAGCGCACTATATTCAGAATGAATTTCAATTCTCGGCATATTTCTCTCATTCATTTGTAAAACGAGGCGATTGCCATCTTTTTTCACCGCCATATCAGGCACAATATAAAGTGGTTTATCTGAAGAAAACGCAAGACCTGGTTTTGGTTGTAATGACGTTATACAATTTACCGCACTCTGTAATTCCTCATTACTACATTTCAACACTTGAACGAGCTTTCGCCAATCTTTCTTCACAAAATAAGCGAAATGATCTTCTACAACCTCTTCTGCTAATCCATTCCGTCTTTGTAAGCGCTTCAATTGCAAGGTTAGACATTCCTGAATATTACGCGCCCCTACCCCTGCTGGTTCCAGTGATTGGACAAGCTCTACAGAGCGGTCGACTACATGAATATGCGCAGAAAGGAGCTCTGCTAACTCTTCATTCGTTTCTTGTAAATATCCATTTCCATCCATGTTCATAATAATGAAAGAAGCTACTTTTCGCTCTTCTTCATCTATTTTATAATACTGTATTTGATTTAATAAATGTTGCTGAATCGTTGTAGAATCCACACTGTAGATCTCCATCTGATTCTCGACTTGTTTGCTGGTACTTTTACTGTTGTTAGAGCTCTTTTTCTTCTCCCTCTCAAAACCACCTAACTCAATAAGGGGATTCTCTAACGATTGCTCATACAAAAACTCCGATAATTCTTGTACATTATACTGGAGCATTGTAATCGCTTGCCTTAACTCTTGTGTCATTGCCAAACGTAAGCTTTGTTCTTGTAAAAGACTTGCCTTCAAACTAATCTCCCCCTTGTTTCTATTGTACAATAAGTTTGGTAAAAGGAGAATGCTATCACAGACACCCATTCCAAAATATTATTAATTTATATGTATTAATGAGATTTACAACTTACAACCTAAATTTGAATAATATTGAAAGAAAATAATAAACTCAATTATTTGTTACCACATACTAATAGTAACCCTTAATTTTATATATAACAACATTAAATTTATCTCTGTTCAATTCCAAAATAAAAAGAGCAGTTTAGGTATAGTGACACTTCACTATGCCTAACTACTCTTTTACGATTCTTAATTAAGAAAGAAACCTCTTATTTAAAGCTAAGGAACTTTGATTCCTAATTACATAGGAGTCATAGAGATAATCGTTCGATTCACTAGACGCTCCTTGAATTCCTCTCATCTCTTCCACAGACAACTCAACTATTTTTTTCACGCTTCTCTCGTTATTACTATCCATCATTTTTTGTTTTCTTTTCGAAAAAAATCCCATAATTTATTCCCCCCTGCAATTAATTATTTTTTAACAATTGAATGAATTTAAGGCTCTTACCACTTCTTAATACACCTTTCGGATAGACCTTCGCTGCGAACATAGCAATTAAGCTAATGCTAGCCAGTAATACAACCATAGATGTAATAATTTCTAAACTCCCAACGGATCCATTAATAATCCTAACTACCATACTAATTGGAGCTGTAAACGGAACATATGATGTCACCCTTGATACTAGCCCTTCAGGGTTATCAAGTACTACTAATAACTCCACCACTAAGCTTCCCATCAATATAAAAGTAATCGGCATCGTTGTTCCGGATAATTCTTCTGGCCTGCTTACCATAGAACCAAACACTGCGAAAAGTGCCGCATAAACGAAGTAACCGAGAACAAAATATAACAAGAAATATGCAGCATGCTCACCTGTAATCATATTTACATCAATATTCACTCCAAAAAACGAATCCGATACCTTAAAAATTCCAGATTTAATATATAGCGCCATACTAAGGAAGAAAATAAATAACTGTGTCAAACTAGCAAGACCGACTCCTAATATCTTCCCAAAGACCATGTGAACAGGCGACACCTTCGTTACCATCACTTCCATAACACGCGACGCCTTCTCTGACGCTACCGCTGTAGCAATCGCATTTCCATACGAAGTAATTGCTAAGTACATAATCGCTACTAATAAATACACCAGTAAGAATGAGCTTGTTTCTTCGTTATTTAAGTTTTGCTTTTTCGCTTGCACGTTCATCGTCAGTGATTTCACAACCTCTTCTGATAACTGTTGTTTAACTACCGCACTTTGAAAATACTGATTTTGTACAAATACCTGCGCACTTTGAATCAACTTAGGATTATCCACCTTCATAAAGTAATCTAATACTGGTTCAGCACCCGCACCCTCTTTTAATATAAAGAGCGCTTCGACTTTCTTATCTAACAAATGTTGCTTATATTGATTTAATTTTGTTTTATCACCTAAAGACCAATCCCATTCTGGAAGAGCTTTACTAAGATTAGATTGATCCAAAGTAACATTAGGTGCTTCGGAAATAAATACAACTTTTGCTTTTTCTTTCTCTCCAGAAAACTTTTGTACTAAAGTTGGAAAGGAGAATAAGAATATCCCTCCCCCTATTAATAACAATGTCATCCCAATAAATATTTTCGTCCTCACACGATCCCAATACGTTTGCCCTAAAACAATCCAGAAATTCCTCATTACTTATGCACCCGCCTTTTCAACAAAGATTTGATATAAAGAAGGTTCTTTAATAGAAACATCTCGGATATATTGTTTAGTTTTAATGTCTTCAAGCAGCGAAAATGCATCCTCTCCATCATTAACTTTAATCATGAACGTACGATTAACTTTTTCAAAATTGAAATTTTTCTTCTTAAGAATAGGTTCAATATCCCCTTCCGTTTGCAACGTCATATATTTGTATTGATAACTTTTCTTAATATCTGACAAGGCACCCGATAATACAAGTTGACCATTTTTCATAATACAAATTTCCTCACAGAACGTTTCTACACTGTCCATTTGATGACTACAGAAGATAATCGTTTTTCTTTGCGCGATTAACTCGAGCACAACATTTTTTAACATCTCTGCATTTACAGGATCCAAGCCACTAAATGGTTCATCTAGTATGATGAATTCTGGATTATGCAATATCGCTGAAATCAATTGAATTTTTTGTTGATTTCCCTTTGACAATTCCTCTGTTTTCTTCTTTAAATGTGGTGTCATTTCTAATTTTTCTAGCCACTGTAACGCATGCCTTTTTGCAAGATTAGCTGGCATTCCTTCTAACTTGCCGAAATACACCAATTGCTCCACTACATTCATTTTCGGGTATAATCCACGCTCTTCTGGTAAATAGCCAATAGATAGGTCTTTCTTTGAAAAAGGGCGATTATTCCATAGAATTTGGCCGCTATCCGGTTTGATTAAATCTAAGATCATACGAATCGTTGTCGTCTTACCAGCACCATTTCGGCCCAGCATCCCTAAAATTCCACCTTCTTCTACACGTATATTTAAATCATTAACGGCTTTATATTCACCAAATGTTTTATTTAATCCTTGAATTTCAAATGCCATATATAACATCCCCTTTTAGCTTTTTACGAAATAAATAACCGCCATTCCTAATGCAATCCCGCCTATCATCAAAAAAAACTTTTTCATCACTATTGCCTCCTTCATTTACTTGTTAAGTTGTATCTTTATCATAGACTTCTTTCTGATGCTATTGTCCGCAATCCGTACTGTATTTACCGTAAAAAAGGCGAACCACTCTTATGTGGTTCACCGCAATTTCAACAGATGACATTGATTGTATGAAAACTTCTTAAATGTTATTATAAAAATATTCAGAAATTAAACGATATACCTACAAAGAGAGGTGTCTAAACCGTTGCAGATACAACGTAACTTCGTTTTCATTTTATGTGTAACTATCCTGTATTTTTGTTTACAAGGCTATATCTTATATAAAATAAACCAACCATATAGTGGAGTTCTTATTTCTAAAACAGACTCAACTACATACACAATAGCAAAAATTAAATCCTCCGGTTGGGCTTTTCATACGGACTTAAAAGAAGGAGATATAATCTATTCGATAAATAAAGAAAAGCCTCATTTAGGAATACTTCCTGGATACCAAAACCAATCACTAAATGCATCTGAAATACAAATTAAAAAAGACGATATCACCCAAACTTATAAAGGAACACAACATTTTATTGATTCTCGTGACAAAATTATTTCTGTATACTTTCCCTTCCTACTCGCTTTTATTTGTTTAGGGTTATCTATTTTTCTTTATACAAAGAAGCCTTTGAACCGGGAAACATTCTTTTTGATCACGTTTCTATTCATGACTTCCTCAAGTCTTCTAATCGCAGTTGAATCTGGTAAAGGTGATTTTATCGCTCTCATTATTTTAAGTATTGTATTTCAAGGTACACCTATGTCTCTCATTTTATTGTTGAATGAATTATTCAAGAAAAAGCAACTATACGTTATTTCTATGAGATTTCTAAAAATCGATATTACAATCGGCATTATTTTACTATTACTCTCTATTTTAACGATGTTCATTCCATGTCCAATAGTTAATACCGATGGATTAGAACTAATTTACCTTTCAATAAATATTATCTTTTGTATATATTTTTTAATCCGTGCCTATATCAAATATCACAGTACAGTACATAAACCATTTTTAAAATTAATGCTCACGATTCATTCCATTGCCTTCTTTCCGTTCGTTACACTCTATGCTCTTCCAGATGCAATATTCAAAACACCTATTCTCTCAGCAGATATTGGCGCTATGTTCCTAATCGCTCTTCCAATCGGGTATTTTTATTTAGTAGCGACGAAGCAGATTTTTGATATAGAGTTTGTATTTGATCGTTTACGGTATTACGCATTTCTGTCACTAATTCCAACTCTATTAATTGCAATCATTACGAGCTGGAGCATTTATTACAAAGACAATTTTCTCTCTCGACTACTGCAAAGTTTTATTATTATTTTTCCGTTAAACATTCTATTTCTCATATTAAAAGAAAGATTAGATTTTACATTCCGTAATCACCTCTTTCGGACTAAAACAAACTTATACGTAAACATTGAACAGTTTACCGCACAGCTATCATCTATTATGAAAACAGAAGAGTTAGAGAAAAAATTCACTAATGAAATCGTTTCGATGTTGAAACCTTCTTTTATTCAATTTGTTCAATATGATATGAAAGACAACACATATACACTCTGTAACGGATATCGACAAACGAAAGATTTCACACTTTCTAAAAAGAAAAAATGGAGTATGGCAGCATTACTAATTAATGATTTATTAGAGGATGATGGATGCATTGGCATTTACTTATACTCTACTAAACATATAAAACACTACATCTGGATTGGAAGAAAATTGAATAATATTAAATATAATACGCATGAAAAATCATGGTTCATCACTGTCACGACATACGTCCGTCTTATTTACGAAAACTTGTATACTATTAATGAAATTATTCATTCTCTAGAGCAGGAGAGTTTAGAATCCAAAACAAATTCTGCAAGCTTATCACGCCTACTCTTTCAAATTTCTGAACAAGAAAGGCGCCGACTCGCTTCAGATTTACACGACTCTGCATTACAAGATCAAATCGTATGGTACCGCAAACTAGACTCTTTACTAAAAAACAAATCCGTTCCACTAGAATTAAAAAATGAACTAAAAAAAATCCACTTCGGTATGCACGATGTAATACAACAAATTCGCGACACATGCAATGAATTGCGTCCATCACTTTTATCAGATGCTGGTTTAATTGGTGCATTAAGAGAATTGCTAGCCCAAACACAATTACGTGTGCAGTTTCATATTCAATTTGATCATGAATCAATTCAAGAACATCATTACGATTTTGACAAAATTTTATCTTTATATCGTATCATTCAAGAACTACTAACAAACGCAGATAAACATTCCGAGGCAACCATCGTATCGATTTTTTTATGGGAAGAGAATAACTGCATTTTCCTAGACTACCGAGACAACGGCAAAGGTTTTGATATAGACACTCCCTACTCTCCTAAGCAGCATATGGGGATTTCCGGTATAAAAGGAAGGCTTCAATCAATTGGCGGAGAAATACATATAGTATCCGAAACTAAAAAAGGACTTCAAGTAAACATTACAGTTCCGAGGTGGTAAATAATGATTCGAGTATTAATCGTAGATGATCATCAAATTGTAGGCGAAGGAACAAAGAGCATGATTGAATTAGAAGAAGATATGCAAGCAGAATATATTTTAAATGAACAGGAAGCACTTATAAAAAGTGACGCTACACCTTTTGACGTATATCTCTTGGATATGAATATGCCCAATTGTAGTGGTATTGAACTCGCCCAGAAAATATTACATATTCAAACAGATGCAAAAATCATTTTATACACAGGTTTTGAATACGTATCCCAATTTAATTTATTAATAAACTCTGGTATCAGCGGAATTATTAGTAAATCAGCTTCTCAGCAAGAGCTATTAATGGCAATTCGTGCAGCTGTAAATGGATATACTTTACTTCCTATTTCTTTATTACGTCAACTACGTACAGACGATATAACGACTCAACAACTTGAAAATAAAACCGCTCTTCTTACACAAAAAGAATTAGAAATCTTAGAATCCGTCTCTAAAGGAAGTAGCAATAAACAAATTGCTGATGAACTGTACATGAGTTCAAGAGCTGTAGAATACAACCTAACAAAAATCTTCAAAAAATTAAAAGTAGGATCACGCTCCGAAGCTTTAACAGAAGCAATGAGACAAGGCATTTTGAAAGTACACATATAAAATGAAACTTCCATCAGTTTGTTTTGTTTAACCCTTAAATAATGAGATAAATAAAAAAAGTCCTAACCTACAAAACGTAAGTTAGGACTTTTTAACGCGCCCAGAGGGATTCGAACCCCCGGCAGACGTGGTACCGGAAACCACCGCTCTATCCGACTGAGCTATGGGCGCATGATTATAGAAAACACTTCATTTTCTTCTCATAATAATAGCAATAAAATCCATCTAAATCAATAAAAATATCCCCGTAATACCTTATGCATCTTAGCTAAAAGCATATAAAATCTATTTCACCCCTAAATTTTCCAATCATAAATTCACCCCAACTCACAAATTATAATCTTTGAATTGATATTCCAAAGGGGGCTTCATTCAATGACTGTAATTACAAAATTAAAGCAGACTGTTTCTGGATTAAAAAGTGCCCAAGCTAGCTTAGAGGGATTCGCTCTTGATACGGATAACCAACAAGCTAAGCAACTTTTCCAAACAGCTGCGCAGCAAACACAAACGATTATCGATTCTTTAAACCCACGTGTTGAAGAAGTCCAACAAGAAGAACCACAATACTCACAGCAATAACGAACCAATCTTGCTGTGAAATAGAAAAAGGATGATATGCAGTCATCCTTTTTCTATCACATTACATATTGCAATAGAAATGGAATGATAATTATGCGAAAACTCGGCCTCATAACCGCATTATTTGCACTTCTATTTAGCTCTTTTACCGGATGTGATAATAGTCCTTTAGATAAAAAAGTGAAAGAAGAAGCAAAACGAACGGAGAAAGAAAAAGGTCCAAAGTTAACAAAGACGAGTACGGAATCCTTTAATCAATCTATATCACAAGGAGCGAAGAAAAGAGCTCTCGCTATGGATGAAATTATAAAAAGCACAGCAGTGAATTCAAATTTAGATCTCTACATAGCAGTTACACCTGAGCATCACGAAAGGTTTGGATTAAAGCCGTTGCGCAGCAAACTTCAAAAGCAACTAAGTGATGAGCACCCTACTTTCGATGTTCGTGTCAGTACAGATAAAAAAATCTTTATGTTACTCGAAAAACTCGAAAGAAAAATTAAGGAAAAAGAAGTATCTAAAGATGAAATTAATAAACAATTAAAATTCATTGGTAAAAAAATGGAGTCTAACACTTAACGCTTTTTAAAAGAAAAGGAAGGATTGCAATGTCTAGTAAAGATAAAAACTTAACCCCTGTACAACAGGAGTATAAAAAATTCGAACAAGAACGCGAACCGAAACGACCTGTCTTAAAAAATTGTATAAAAGCCTTTTTCGTCGGTGGTTTTATTTGCTTCATCGGACAACTCATTTCTACTTTTTACATCACATATTTTGATTTCACTGAACGCTCAGCAGGCAATCCAACAGTCGCAACGCTCATTTTCATCTCCATGTTACTAACTGGATTTGGTATATACGATCGTTTTGGACAGTTTGCCGGTGCTGGTACAGCTGTACCTGTTACTGGATTTGGTAACTCTGTTATTGCCGCATGTATTGAGCATCGAACGGAAGGATTTGTCCTTGGCGTTGGCGGCAATATGTTTAAACTAGCTGGTTCTGTTATTTTATTTGGTGTATTTTCCGCTTTCGTCATCGCACTTATTAAAACTATTCTCGTTCAATGGGGAGGGCTATAAATGTTACAAGGACACCGAACGTGGGTATTTGAAAACAAACCAGTCATTATCTCAACAGGGGTTGTCGGTGGACCATTTGAAGCAAAGGGGAACATCCCAGAAGACTTCGATATCCTTCATGAAGATTTATGGCTCGGACAAGATTCTTATGAAAAAGCACATAAGATTTTATTCGAAGAAGCTTGTAGTCGCGCTACTGAAAAAGCAGAGCTTCGTAAAGATGATATTCAATTCGTACTCGCAGGAGATTTAATTAATCAAATTACTCCAACAAGCTTTGCTTGCCGCACACTTGGGACTCCTTATCTCGGATTATTCGGGGCTTGCTCTACTTCTATGGAAGGTTTAGCACTTGGGGCAAGTATCGTAAATGCAAAAGGTGCAAAATATTTATTAACTGGAGCTTCAAGCCATAATACAGCTGTAGAAAAACAGTTCCGCTACCCTACCGAATACGGTGGACAAAAGCCGCCTACTGCACAGTGGACAGTAACCGGAGCAGGAGCCGCTATTTTAAGCGATACTGGACACGGTCCAAGAGTAACCTCTGCAACAATCGGCCGAGTGGTTGATATGGGATTAACGGATCCATTTAATATGGGAGGCGCAATGGCTCCAGCTGCAGTTGATACAATTGAAGCCCATTTACGTGAACGTCAAATTGATGCCTCTTACTACGATTTAATCGTAACAGGCGATCTCGGACATGTAGGACGCGAAATTGCTTATGACTTACTACATAAACACGGAACGAAAGTAACGAGCGAACAATTTCAAGATTGCGGAATTATCATTTATAGAGAAGGACAACCTGTCATAGCTGGTGCTAGCGGACCTGGATGTTCCGCAACAGTCGTATACGGTCATTTATTAAACCGAATGAAAAGAGGAGAGTTCAAAAAAATACTTGTCGTTGCGACAGGCGCTTTACTATCTCCACTTACATTCCAACAAGAAGAAACGATTCCGTGTATCGCTCACGCCGTTTCGATTGAATTTGGAGGTGCAACGCAATGATTTTTTTCTGGGCTTTCGTCATTGGCGGACTTATATGTGTAATCGGCCAACTTATGTTTGATGTCGGCAAACTAACACCTGCTCATACAATGGCAACACTCGTTGTTGCTGGAGCTATATTAGATGGATTTAATTTGTATGAGCCATTAATTGATTTCGCTGGAGCCGGGGCAACTGTACCTATTACAAGCTTTGGTAATGCCCTCGTTCATGGCGCAATGGAAGAAGCTGCAAAACATGGCATCGTTGGCGTTATTACCGGCATGTTTAAAGTAACGAGCGCCGGTGTATCAGCGGCTATTATTTTCGGCTTCATTGGAGCATTGTTATTCAAACCGAAAGGATAAGAGGTGTTTATATGACTGTTATCGCTAGCGTAAAAACTTGCCTTGCTAGTGTAAGGGGCGCTCAAGCAAGTTTAAGCTCCCTTTCATTAAATTCACAAGACGAAGAATCAAAACGCGTATTTCATGAATGTATGTTAGAAATGGACAGCGTCATCGCTGATTTAAAGGATAGAATTTCAGTATTAGAACGTGAAGAACCTCAATATAAAGGGTTTTAAGTAGACTGGAGGAAACGACTATGTCTCACCTGCCGGAATGGACACTTGTCATTCTTCGCTCTGTATTCATATTAATTATTTTATTCGCTATTACGAAATGGTTAGGCAAAAGACAAATCTCTCAGCTTTCCTTTTTTGAATACATAGCCGGAATGACGATTGGTGACATCGCTGCCCAAGTATCTACAGGGCTCGATTCAAAATTTTTTCACGGCGTCTTTGCGATACTCATTTTCGCTGTGGTACCTTTTTTAACAGGAATCCTCTCTTTAAAGAACAAAACAGCTCGGGACTTCTTTGAAGGGAAATCTACCGTATTAATAAAAGACGGAAAGATACTCGAAGATAACTTAAAGAAAGAAAAATATACGAGTGACGAATTACTGGAACTTCTCCGCGGAAAAAGTGCGTTCAGCGTAGCTGAAGTCGAATTTGCTGTCTTAGAACCGAGCGGAGAATTAAATGTATTATTAAAGAAAGATTCCCAGCCACTTACAGCAAAAGACATCGGTTTAAAAGTACCAAACGAGAAAGAACCACAAACTGTTATTATGGATGGAAATGTACTAGATGAACCTCTTTCAGCAAGCGGACATAACCGCGCTTGGCTACATTCAGAATTAGAAAAACTCGGTGTTGTTATTGAAAATGTCTTCCTCGGTCAAGTGGATTCATACGGACAACTTACTATCGACATTTACAATGACAAACTCCAAATGCCTTCTCCTCAAAACAAACCTTTATTATTAGCATCTTTAAAAAAATGTCATGCTGATCTTGAACTATTTTCCCTAGAAACAAAGTCGAAATCAGCAAGCGAAATGTATAGTAAAAACGCGAAACAAATCGAAAAGATTTTAAATAAAGTAACCTATCTTTTAAAAGACTAATTATCGAAAGAACGCTTCAGTTAAAAGGCGTTCTTTTCTTTTTTCTCCAGTTTTTATAACGTTTAAATTTATGTAATTCGGTTATGATGTTGAAGATACATAAGCAGGGAATTTCGAAAACATAGCGAATATTTCATGGTACAACTACATATTTTTTTGATTTAAAGTGGTTTCGTTTGACCTTTATTGACCATAATTGTATTATAAGACTAAGAAAGCTTTATAAGGAGGAAATAACAGATGAATTTAATTCCTACAGTAATTGAACAAACAAATCGTGGAGAACGCGCTTACGATATTTACTCTCGACTATTAAAAGACCGCATCATTATGCTTGGTAGTGCAATTGATGACAACGTAGCTAACTCAATCGTTTCCCAGCTTTTATTCTTGGAATCTCAAGATCCAGAAAAAGATATTCACATCTACATCAACAGCCCTGGTGGTTCTATCACAGCAGGTATGGCAATCTATGATACAATGCAGTTTATTAAGCCACAAGTATCAACAATCTGTATCGGTATGGCTGCATCTATGGGTGCATTCTTACTTGCAGCAGGTGAAAAAGGAAAACGTTATGCACTTCCAAACAGTGAAGTAATGATTCACCAACCACTTGGTGGAGCACAAGGTCAAGCGACTGAAATCGAAATCGCTGCAAAACGTATCCTATTCTTACGTGAAAAACTAAACCAAATTCTTGCTGACCGCACTGGTCAACCACTTGAAGTACTACAACGCGACACAGACCGCGACAACTTCATGACAGCAGAAAAAGCTTTAGAATACGGTTTAATCGATAAGATTTTTACAAATCGTTAATACTTAAAAGCGAAAGTGGCTCGTTTAGAATCGCAGGGCGATGGAGCCCCTGATTCCGAGGCGCTTTTTGCCTCGAATGAAGGGGCGAAACAACCGGAGATTCTAGCCGCTGGAGCTAGATATAACTAAAAGTGGAAGCGCCCTATAATTGGGCGCTTCTTTTATATATTGTTCCCCGCTCACATACCCCATCCAGTATCCCTCTAAATATATCAACGATTTTTCAATTATATCGAACAAAACTCAAATTATATCAACGATTTTTTTAATATATCAACGGTTCGACACAACATATCGATTTACCGACAATCTCCGACAAGGACAAACCAGCTAAATACCCCTCCCCGCTAATCCGCACAAACAACAAAACAAAAAAACTATCGCATATACGCGATAGCTCTTTATTGTACATATGCAGCTAATGCTTCTAAAGCCTCTTCTGCATCTGAACCTTCTGTTGTAATTGTTATCATGCTTCCAGTTCCAATTGCTAAGCTCATAATCCCCATTATGCTCTTTGCATTTACTGTCTTTCCATCTTTCTCAATAAAGATATCTGCATGAAAGCGATTTGCCTCTTGTACAAACAACGCAGCCGGACGTGCTTGTAAACCGTTTTTTAATGAAACCTGAACTCGTTTTTGAA
The DNA here is from genome assembly GCF_900114335.1 of Bacillus sp. 5mfcol3.1. NCBI lineage: Bacteria > Bacillati > Bacillota > Bacilli > Caryophanales > Bacillaceae > Bacillus > Bacillus sp. 5mfcol3.1. Next base: position 218,091 of record NZ_FOST01000004.1, read on the forward strand.
CCACAGCTCCATTTCCCCTTTAACCTCTTATTTTTTTGCTACCGTTTCCCCCGCGCGTAATTTCTCTGCAATTTCATCGATTTTACGCAAACGATGATTAATACCCGATTTACTAATTTTCCCCCCGGATACCATCTCACCTAACTCTTTCAATGTTACATCTTGATAATCTCTTCGTAGTTGCGCAATCTCTTGTAGTTTATCTGGCAATATATCAAGACCAACCGTCTCATCAATATAGCGGATATTTTCAATCTGCCTTAGCGCTGCACCAATTGTTTTATTTAAATTAGCTGTTTCGCAGTTCACTAAACGATTTACGGAATTACGCATATCACGTACGATTCGAATATCTTCAAACCTTAAAAGTGCATTATGAGCACCAATAATATTTAAAAATTCCGTAATTTTCTCCGCTTCTTTCAAATACGTAATGTACCCTTTTCTTCTTTCCAACGTCTTACTATTTAAATCAAATCCGTTCATCAGTTCACATATAGCATCATTATGTTCCTTATATAACGAAAAGATCTCTAAATGATAAGATGATGTTTCTGGGTTATTTACTGAACCACCTGCTAAAAATGCACCGCGTAAATACGATCGTTTACAACACTTCTTCTCAATCAATTCTTGTGATATATTTCGAATAAATGAAAAGTCATCTCGAACGATATGAAGATCGGCTAATATTTCGCGAGACTTTTCAACAAGCCTTACGATATATACATTATTTTTCTTCAATCGCATTTTTTTACGAACAAGTAATTCTACCGTCACATCATATCCTTTTTTCAAAAGCGTATAAATCCTTCTTGCAATTGCCGCATTTTCTGTTTGAATATCGATAGATAGACGACGGTTTGAAAAAGAAAGCGATCCGTTCATTCGAAGTAACGCCGATAATTCTGCTTTCTCACAGCATTCTTTCACTTCAAGATTCGTCAACTCTTTCTTTGTTTCTGATGCAAATGACACAGTCAACACCTCCTTATACGATTATTATGGAACAAAATTCTTGTCCTATATGAATGAGGAGCGCCACCTCAAACGAGGCAACGCACATTTATAACAATGAATATAAAATCGAAGCTAACTTTAACGTATCATGCCTTACAACACGATCATCATACTTCGCTAATCCCTCTTGAATAACATCAATATTATTTTCAGCAAAACGTTCTTCATCCACTACAACTGGTGTAGACATTTCTTCCTCATATAACTTACGTAATTCACAAGGAATCTCACGGTTATTTACAATTGCAGTATTAATAAATGGTTGCCCTAAATGATCGTGTAACGCCTGCACATGATCAAAAGCAGTATATCCCATCGTTTCACCCGCTTGTGTCATAACGTTACATACATATACCTTCTTCGCTTTTGCAGCAAGAACAGCGTCCCCAATTTTGTTAACAACTAAGTTGGGTAATATACTCGTATACAAACTTCCTGGGCCGAAAACAAGTAAATCAGCTCGTTTAATCTCAGCCAACGTTTCATGCAATGGCTCTACATCTTCTGGAGTTAAAAAGACACGATTAATCTTCTTTCCGTAATAAGGAATCTTTGATTCACCTGTTACAATTTCCCCATCTTCAAGTTCCGCATGAAGTACCGCACTTTGATTCGCTGCTGGTAATACACGTCCTCTGACATTTAATACTTTACTTGTTTCCGTAATTGCATGGAAAAAGTCTCCTGTAATCGAGGTCATACCTGCCAACAATAGATTTCCTAACGCATGACCTTTCAGTCCGTCTCCTGTTGTGAAACGGTGCTGAAATAAAGCTTCCACCAGTGGCTCTACATCCGATAACGCAACAAGTACGTTACGGATGTCACCTGGAGGTGGAATTTCTAGCTCATCACGTAATCGACCCGAACTGCCACCATCATCAGCAATTGTAACAACTGCTGTAATATCAACAGGATATTGCTTTAATCCTCTTAATAAAACAGAAAGTCCAGTCCCGCCTCCCATAATGACAATTTTAGGCTTTCTCTCTTTTTTCATCCCTTAATGGCCCTTTCTCTTCTCCACATCACGATGAGATACATGAACACTATACTCTGGTTTCAAATGTTTCCCAAGGTATTCTGTAAGCGTAACAGAACGATGCTGTCCACCTGTACATCCAATTGCAATTACAAGTTGACTTTTGCCTTCTCTTTTATAATGAGGCAGCATGAAAGTAATCAGATCCGTCAACTTCTCTAAAAACTTATGTGTCTCATTAAATTTCAGTACATAGGAAGAAACTTCTTCATCTAGTCCTGTTAATGGCTTCATATGTGGAATGTAATATGGATTTGGTAAAAAACGAACATCAAATACTAAATCTGCATCAATTGGAATACCGTACTTAAATCCAAATGACATAACATTTACACGAAATGCTTGCTCAGTTTCTGTTGAGAACAAGTGAACAATTTTTTCACGTAATTCTTTCGGTTTTAAATCCGATGTATCAAGCACAATATTTGCTCGTGCCTTCATATCTGTTAATAAATTGCGCTCTGCTTCGATTCCCTTTAACGGCAAACCAGTTGGTGCAAGTGGATGCGAACGTCTCGTTTCTTTATAACGAGTTACAAGCGTACTATCTTTCGCATCTAAAAATAAAATATGAGGAATAATCCATGTACGTTCTGATAAATCATCAAGTGCTCCCCATAAATGCTCGAAAAACTCGCGGCCACGTAAATCAATACCAAGTGCCACTTTATTCATTTTCCCTTTTGAATCCGCCATAAGCTCAATAAACTTTGGCAATAACATCGGTGGTAAATTATCTACACAAAAATATCCTAAATCTTCAAAACTTTGTAAAGCTACTGTTTTTCCAGCTCCAGACATCCCTGTAATAATTACCATTTTTATATCATTATTCTCTGTCATCGTATCCTCTCCTTGACGGTTTAACTCGGATCTAATCGATATGAAAGCAACTCAAAATCTGGGGTATATACAAATGTACCGTAGATTATGCCATTTCCTTTAATTAAATAATCAATAATGTGATAATCTCCTGGCGCCATTGCTAAATCATCAATTTTATCAAATGTATGCCAACCAATGATGCCTTCTTCGCTCTCTAGTTTGTTTTCTCCTGCAAAATCTGTCGCTAAAAAGGAGAACATCATCCATTCAGAAACAACTTTATCACCTTCTTGGATGACAAAGGTGAAGACCCCCTTTAACGCTGGGTTTTTCAAATAAATACCTGTTTCTTCGCGATATTCGCGAACAACGGAATCTCTTACAGTCTCACCACGCTCCATTTTCCCGCCTGGTGCAACCCACCAATTTCGGCGAGGTTTTTGGAGTAAGAGTACTTCATTATCTCTAATTAACACACAGTTTGTCACTCTTTGCATGTTTCTTCACCTCAGCTACTTGCAGTAAAATTTCTCACTGCATACTTCTTTCATTATACTATCAAAAACAGTTTGCTACAACGAAGGAGCCAGTCCTCTTTCGCTAAGCATATGCTACTCAACAATTTTAAAAAAGCTTTCCATAACAAGCAATGTAAATGCTTAGACTTTTAATGAATAGCATGAAAAATCCCCTTAACGATTTTTATCGCCAAGGGGATTAAAGCCCTTATTTCTTACCGAAATAAGTAACAATCGCAAATCCTAAAATAAAGGTAATAATTGAACTTATAATTGAAAATCCGCCGGTTGGAATACCAGGGAACACAATTACAATCGAACCGATAACTAGTCCAATAATTGCCGCAAATGTCATACTTTTATAACGATCTAATAAAAAACTAATGCCTTTACTACTTACAACAAATCCAACCATAACACCAGCACCGATAACCACGATTAAAGGTAAGTTAAGTGTAGTTAAAGCGTTAATTGCTGTTGGATACACACCAATAATTAATAAAATAAACGATCCACTAATCCCAGGAAGTAGCATAGCCATACTAGCCATCCATCCTGCGAAAAATAAACCAATTGCATTTAAAATTGTTAACGTCGTAATTGGATCTGCTGCCTTATCTGGTTTAAAGAAAGCTGTGATCGCAACAAGAATTGCTGCAACTATTAATAAAACAATGTGCTTACCTTTAAACGACGACTTTGCATCAGCTTCTCTCATTAACATCGGTAATATACTAATAATTAAACCGAGGAAGAAAAATTGAGTCGGTTCATAATGATTTGCAAGTAAATATTTAATAACATGACTTAACGTTAAAAACGCTGCTGCCACACCAGCTGCAAGTGGAATTAAAAACCCTAAATGTTTTTTCCATTCACGACTAAAGAATCCACTAATTGCCGCAAGCAATTGTTCATAAATCCCTAACACAACAGCGATTGTACCGCCGCTCACACCAGGAATTAAATCACTAACGCCCATACAAAATCCACGATATATATTACGCCATTCCATACTGAATAAATTCCTCATTTCTTATAGTGATTTTTTCCGTAAAGTCCAGTATATCAATAAGAAAGCTTATAATCCTTATATTTTTTGACAATACTTTGACATTTTCACACAAAAAAAGAAGAAAGCTCCTGTCGGTAGCTTTCTTCTCACAAGGTATATTATCCCTTATTTTTCTGATACAGTTTTTAATTCCTCTAATAATTCTTCTACGTAATGTTGTGCACTTTGTGCTGCAATACTACCGTCACCTGTTGCTGTTACAATTTGACGAAGCATTTTTTCACGAACATCACCAGCTGCGAAAATACCAGGGATTTTAGTTTCCATACGTTCGTTCGTTTCAAGGTAACCATTTTCATTTGTAATACCTAGTTCAACAAATGGTTTTGATAATGGTAACATACCGATGTATACGAATACGCCGTCAGTTTTGACTTCTTTCTCTTCTCCACTGTTTACGTCTACAAGTGTTACACTTCCTACTTTACCGCTTGCTTCGTTAATTTCTTTTATAGTGTGGTTCCAAATGAAATCTACTTTTTCATTTTGGAAAGCACGGTCTTGTAAAATTTTCTGTGCACGAAGCGTGTCACGACGGTGAACGATCGTTACTTTTGATGCGAAGCGCGTTAAGAACACACCCTCTTCAACAGCAGAATCTCCACCGCCAATTACGATAAGTTCTTTTCCTTTAAAGAATGCCCCATCACATACTGCACAATATGATACACCACGGCCGCCAAGTTCTGTTTCACCCGGTACACCAATTTTTTTATACTCTGCACCGCTTGCAACGATAATTGCACGTGCTTTATATTCTTTTTTACCAGCAATAATTGTTTTGTATTCTTTACCATCGATGACTTCTTTCACATCACCGTATGCATATTCAGCACCAAATTTCTTCGCATGCTCGAACATTTTATTTGATAAGTCTGGTCCTAAAATAGACTCATAACCTGGGTAGTTTTCTACATCTTCCGTGTTTGCCATTTGGCCACCCGGAATACCACGCTCAAGCATTAATGTGCTTAAATTTGCACGAGATGTATATACTGCAGCTGTCATACCAGCTGGTCCTGCACCAATAATAACGACATCATAAATTTTTTCTTCTGACACACTATTCACTCCTATCCATTCCTACACAATTAAGTTACCCTCATTATACTGTTAGCATCATTTTTTTCCCAATGATTTGCTTATCTTATGTGTGCGTACGCTTAACAGCTTGCACATACTTTCGGACAGTCGCTACAGATACATTATATACATCTCCAAGCTCCGACTGTGTCATTTTATTTCCTTGTTCGCCGCGTACAATGTATTCAATCGCAGCTGACCAGCCGTACACATTTGTAAATATGTCTCCAGATGTATATAAACGTATGAACGTACAAAACCAAAAGTGTAAACACTCTTCAATTAATTCATCATCTTTTTTCGTATAATTGTATAAGGCATCCGCGATTCTCGCGCACTGCTCAAATTGTTGTAAATCAGCTGGAATACTCTTATGACTATTAAGTAAAAAGAAGTACTTTGCAAGTTGCGATACGATGGGAACACCGTTCTTCGCTTGCGTTATATCAAAGAAGAATCCAACCTTCTCCGGCGTTGACAATTCATTCATTAAATATAAAGCTAGCATTTGTTCTTCTAGCGTCGCACTTTGCTGAAATGATTTTCGTAATTCTTCAAATAACACGTTTTGTCCTTCATCTGCTAAATTCAGCGCATTCCACGGTTCTTTTCCCTTTTTATCAGGATGCAATTCCACGACATGTTGCCACATTTTTTCAGCTAGTTGCTGATCTTTCACCATATACGCAGAATATGCAAACCAATAATAAAAACTAACGTCTCCTTCGTATCCTTGACGCTTTAATAGTTTGAACCATTTATATGCATGCTCGAAATAACCAATTGTTGCAAGTGTAGTTCCCAGTTTCAAACGATGTTCAAATGAAATCGGATATACCGAAACTAGCTGTCCCGCTAACGCTTCTACTTGTTTATGCTCTCCAATTGAATATAGAAAAATAAGCGTATTACAAAGCGCATGTATATTACCAGGATTTTTTTCTAAAATCATTTCTGTTAACTTCAGTGCTTTGTCTACATTACCCGATTGAAAATGTGCAATGGCTAAATTATTATGACCTGACCAAAATTCCGGATAATCTTTCGTAACAATTTCTAATGTAGCAATTGCTTCTTCCAATTGTCCATTACGAATATAACGATTCGCTTCTTCCTGCATAACAATTAAATCATCTTCATCTTCAATCTCTTCCGCACCCATTGCTTCTTCTTCCATAATCTCAAGAAGTTCTAATGTATCTTCTACGAATTCCTTCTCTTTTGCAACTTCTAAATAACGATCCGCATATTTCTTCGCCTGTTGAAATAACCCCATATATGCATAATTATTTGCAATAAAATAATAGCACTGTTCAAGTTCTGGATTAGATCTAACTAACTTTAAGAAGATTTGGTTCGACTCTTGATATTCACCAGCCTCAGATAATACTGTTGCTAATTGACATAAAATAAACGGCTCCTTCTCACTTTGTGCCGCTCTTCGAAAATATTTAATTGCATCTTGCAATTTTTGCCCTTTGTAAGCTCTCATCCCTTTTTTATAAAAGAAGTCCGCTAATTGATTAAAAGAGATAACTTGTCCGTTCTCCTTATATATCCTTTGATTTTTCCCCATATATCCTCCAGTTTTTTGTTTTCTTCGCTCACACATTCTTCTATCTATAAGTATAAACGATTCCGTAAAAAACAAAACAGTATATTATACTCAATTATTTCCTTTTTATTCATAAAAAAAGAGGAGAAATGTTACATTTTCACCATGAACCTTCTCTTGCGGTCATTTGCTCTTTCGTATAAATAATACGCATTGGATTTCCACCTACGAAAGCACCGCTCGGTACATCTCTATGAACAAGTGTGCCAGCTGAGACAGTCGCACCGTCTCCAATTTTCACACCTGGTAATATTGTTACATTCGCTCCAATCATCACTTCATTTCCAATGACGATTTCCCCAAGTCGATATTCACGAATTAAATATTCATGCGCTAAAAGCGTTGTGTTATAGCCAATAATCGAATTCTCTCCCACAGTTATCTTTTCCGGGAACATAATATCCGGCATTACCATAAGCGCAAATGATGTTTTCTTTCCTACTTTCATCCGTAAAAAAGTGCGGTACAACCAATTCTTCACAGATAAAACTGGCGTGTAACGCGCAATTTGGATAATAATAAAGTTTTTCATTACCTTCCAAAAAGACACTGTTTTATACACATTCCATAATGAATTTTCTCCTGAAACAGGATAGCGCGTTGTCCGTCGCACTTAGCTCGCTCCTCTACTAACTTACTTGGACCTTTATGAACGGTTCATATTAGACAAAATCGGTAGCAAATCGCTCATTTTATCTAGCATAAAGTCCGGCTTGTAAGCCTCTAAATACGCTCTACCTTTCAGCGTCCATGAAACCGCAGCTGTTTTCGTCCCCGCATTTTGACCACCGACAATATCATGATGATTATCTCCAACCATCAATGCCTCTTCTGGTTTTGCATCTAATAATTCAAGCGCTTTTTGAAGTGGCTCTGGATGTGGTTTCACATGCTCTACATCATCAATTGTCACGACAACATCAAAAAATTCATCAAGCTTTGACAACTGTAATCCCATCTCAACGGTTTGTCTCGCTTTCGTTGTAACAATACCAACTTTATAACCTTGCTTCTTCAACTCTCGAACTGTTTCATATACAGTTTCATATTCTTCTACTAATTCATCATGATGATCATGGTTAAATTCGCGATAACTTGTAATCATCTCTTCAACCTTACTTTCATCAATCTTACTGAAAGTATCATGCAAAGATGGACCGATAAATGGCAACACATCTTCACGCTTATATTGATTTGGATAATACGTATTTAAAGTATGTAAAAAAGAAGAAATAATAAGTTCGTTTGTATTAATTAAAGTTCCATCTAAATCAAATAACACTGTATTTATTCTCATTGCCTTAGTCCTTTCGCCTTCCTGAATATGAAAGAAGCAGCATCTTATAATAAGATGCTACTTTTCTCTAATTTTCCGAATATCTTTTATCAGCTTGCCCCATTTTTCGTCTCACAATAATGAAAATAATAGAAATAACAACAAGTCCAATTGACATTACTTGTGCAATACGAAGTGGTCCTAGCATTAAACTATCTGTACGTAAGCCTTCTACGAAGAAGCGTCCTACTGAATACCAAATTAAATATGTGAAGAATAATTCCCCACGGCGTAAATTCACTTTTCTTAATGCAAGTAGTAAAATTACACCTGCAAAATTCCATAATGATTCATATAAAAACGTCGGATGATAGTACACACCCTCAATATACATTTGATTAATAATGAAATCTGGTAAATGAAGACCTTCTAAAAACTGTCTCGTTACTTCATCACCATGCGCCTCTTGGTTCATAAAGTTTCCCCATCGGCCAATTGCTTGTCCTAATAAAATACTTGGTGCAGCAATATCCGCCAACTTCCAGAATGAAACCCCGCGTCGCTTTGCAAAAAGAATCCCTGTTATAACCGCTCCGATTAAACCACCATGAATCGCCAAGCCACCTTGACGAATATTAATAATTTGACTCGGGTTTTGCGCGTAATATTCCCATTCAAAAATAACATAGTACATTCTCGCAAATAGAATAGCGATCGGTACTGCAATTAATACAAGGTCAACAAATGTATCTTTTGGAATACCTAGCCTTTCTCCCTCGCGAGTTGCTAGCCAAAGACCTAATAGCACACCTGTACCGATAATAATCCCGTACCAATAAACAGGAAACGGCCCAAGTTGGACAGCTACGCGGTCAAGCTGCGGTACAGAACCTAACAGCATATGTATGACCTCCCTCTCCAATGTTTACTCCTGATTCCCTAACTCAATCGCACTCATTAATCGTTCTGAGAACTGCTGTGCTGCATTGACTCCCATACGCTTTAAACGGAAGTTCATCGCTGCTACTTCAATAATAACAGCCAAGTTTCGACCAGGACGAACTGGAAGTGTAATCTTCGTAAGTTCTGTATCAATAATTTTCATCTTCTCTTCATCAAGACCTAAGCGATCATAGTTTTTCTTTTGATCCCAAATTTCAAGATTAATAACAAGTGTAATACGCTTATAATTTCGCACTGCCCCTGCACCGAATAACGTCATAACGTTAATGATACCTAGACCACGAATTTCTAATAAATGCTCAATTAAATCTGGTGAGCTTCCTACTAATGTGTCTTCATCTTCTTGGCGAATTTCTACACTATCATCCGCAACAAGGCGGTGACCACGCTTCACAAGTTCAAGAGCTGTCTCACTTTTACCAACACCACTTTGACCTGTAATTAAAACACCAACACCGTAAATATCTACTAATACACCATGAACAGCAGTTGTTGGTGCTAGCTTACCTTCTAAATAATTAGTTAAACGACTTGATAATCTCGTTGTCGTTTGAGAAGAACGTAATAAAGGCATGCCTGATTCACGTGATGCTTGTAATAACTCATCTGGTACATCTTGATTACGAGTTATAATAATACATGGCGTCTCCTCGGTACAAAGCGCTTTCATTCTCTCTTGTTTTTGCTCTGTTGTTAACGTATCAAAGAACGTGAGCTCCGTTTTTCCAAGAAGCTGCACGCGATCAGCTGGATAATATGTAAAGAATCCTGCCATTTCAATTCCAGGTCGTGATAAATCACTTGTATCAATCGGACGATGAATTCCTTCCTCACCACTTATTAACTCCAATTGAAATTGTTCAATTAAATCTTTTGTCCTTACTTTTGGCATATGTATAAACCTCCACTCCGCTGCGGGTTCAGTCTCGTTTGATGTAAAATTCCATTCTACCGGATATTGTACCATTTTTTTCTGGAAACAAGAAATACGGTTTCTAATAAATAGAAAAAAACATTTCATACGAATAATGAAATGTTTTTCTTTTTGTCATTTTCTCTTTTTTTCATATAGAGGTTCCACAATTGCCTTCTCAATAATCATATTAAAAATTGAAATACAAATTGCCGCAACAATCGCTACACCAAATCCTGATATATTAAAAGCATCTCCTAATAATGAATCTGCTATTTTTAACGTAATCGCATTAATAACAATTAAGAAGAAGCCGAAAGTTACAACAGTAATTGGTAGCGTAATTAAAATTAAAAACGGCTTTACGAACACATTTAAAACCGCCAATATAATACTCGCAATAATTGCAGTTTGTATATTTGCTACGTAAAATGCATCTGGTGCAATCCCTTTTAAAAGCCCCGATACAGCGATTAACACAACGCTATTTACAAGAAGTGATACAATCCATCTCATTTCGTTACACATCCTTTTAAACATATATATTTCATCATACGCTAATAGATAATAAACGCAAGTATGATACAAACACTTATATCAACTTATTCTATCTTTCATGCTTGTATACCTACTAACACTTCCTCGCAAAATAAGGACCACACCACCTATGTTCATGAGTTTTTACAAAGGTCCAAGTGAAATCTTTATCTACGATATAGATATCACCTTTATACGCATCTTCTGTCTCACACAATATATCATCCATATGTAACAAACTCGCATCCTTTATTAGCAGTACCTCATCACAGTGTTGGTAGAAAATGTAGCAATCCTTTTTCACTTCATCATGAAACTCGTTTTCCGCTTCTTTACCCTCTAAACACTTCTTTTTCTCATAACTAAATATGTGCCATAGATAACCACATGCATACCTATCTCCATGAAGAAAAATATCTTCTTTTTCTTTATCACTTAAATGATTTGCAAAGTGATCCTCCCAGCGCTTTCGAAAATATACACCCCAACTTTGAAATTCTCTTACCTTCATATTTTTCTTTCTTAACACCTCTAAAAACTCCATCTTCTCCCCCTATACAATAAAAACCGAGCGTCATTTCCACTCGGTTTTCATCAATAAACTTATTGCGACAACTCTACTTCTTTTATTTTCTCTTTCATTCTTGCTTTATCACGATTTAAAATCTCTTTTAAATACTTACCTGTATACGAGCGCTCTTCTTTCACTACTTGCTCTGGCGTTCCGGAAGCAACGATTTGTCCACCTTTGTCTCCGCCCTCTGGTCCAAGGTCAACGATATAATCCGCTGTTTTTATCACATCTAAATTATGTTCAATTACAAGTACCGTCTCACCACTCTCAACAAGACGTTGCAGCACTTCTAGAAGACGTGCAATATCATGCGCATGCAACCCAGTCGTTGGCTCATCTAAAATATATAACGTACGACCTGTAGAACGACGATGTAATTCAGAAGCTAATTTCACACGCTGTGCTTCCCCACCAGATAATGTTGTTGCTGGTTGACCTAATTTCATATAACCAAGCCCAACATCTACAAGCGTTTGAAGTTTACGCTTAATTTTAGGAATATTGGCGAAGAATTCTACTCCATCTTCAATTGTCATCCCTAACACTTCAGAAATATTCTTATCTTTATATTTCACTTCTAACGTTTCACGATTATATCGTTTACCGTGACAAACTTCACACGGAACATACACATCTGGTAAGAAATGCATTTCGATTTTAATAATTCCATCACCACGGCACGCTTCACAACGGCCACCTTTTACGTTAAAGCTGAAACGTCCTTTTTGATATCCGCGCACTTTAGCTTCGTTCGTTTGTGCAAACACATCACGAATATCATCGAATACACCTGTGTACGTCGCTGGATTAGAACGTGGTGTACGACCAATTGGCGATTGATCAATATCAATTACTTTATCTAAATGTTCAAGACCTTTAATCTCTTTATGAGTACCTGGCTTCGCTTTCGCTTTATATAACTTTTGCGCTAACGATTTATATAGTACTTCATTAATCATCGTACTTTTACCTGATCCAGATACACCTGTTACCGCTACAAACGTACCGAGTGGGAATGACATTTTTGCATTCTTTAAGTTATTCTCTTTTGCGCCGACAATCTCCACTTTACGTCCGTCACCTTTACGTCTTTCAAGTGGAACTGGAATAAACTCTTTACCGCTTAAATATTTTCCTGTTAACGAATTATCATCTTGCATCACTTCAGCTGGTGTCCCTGCCGATACAACTTGCCCACCGTGAATACCTGCACCTGGTCCGATATCAAGTAAATAATCAGCAGCCATCATCGTATCTTCATCATGCTCAACAACGATTAATGTATTACCTAAATCGCGCATTTCTTGCAATGTACGAATAAGACGATCGTTATCGCGCTGGTGTAAACCAATTGAAGGCTCATCAAGAATATAAAGTACGCCAGTTAGACGAGAACCAATTTGCGTCGCTAAGCGAATACGCTGCGCCTCACCACCTGATAACGTACCAGCCGCACGACTTAGCGTTAAATAATCTAAACCAACGTTCACTAAGAATCCAACGCGCTCCTGAATTTCTCTTAAAATTAAATGAGCTATTTTTTGTTGCTTCTCCGTTAGCTCTACATTCGAAAAAAATTCTTGTACTTCTTGAACTGAATACTTCGTTACGTCAGCAATCGTTTTATCACCAACAAAAACAGCTAAGCTTTCAGGCTTTAAGCGGCCGCCTTTACACTTCGGACAAGCTTGTTCTGCCATATACTTTTCCATTTGCTCACGAATGTAATCAGAACTCGTTTCACGATAACGACGTTCAATGTTTGGAATAACACCTTCAAATAAAATCTCATTTTCCTTTACTTGACCGAATTCATTTACATAGCGGAAATAAACCTTCTCTTCCCCGCTTCCGTACAACACTTTATCAAATAAATCTTTCGGTATATCTTTCACAGGCATATCCATATCAACGCCGTAGTGATTACATACAGATTGTAAAAGTTGTGGATAGTATTGTGAACTTGTCGGTTCCCAAGGTGCAATCGCATGTTCATTTAATGATAAATCCCAGTTCGGGATAACAAGCTCTAAATCTACCTCTAGCTTTGAACCAAGTCCATCACAAGAAGGACATGCTCCGAACGGACTGTTGAATGAGAACATACGCGGCTCTAATTCTCCGATTGAAAAACCACAATGCGGACAAGCATGATGTTCACTAAATAGAAGTTCCTCTTCTCCCATTACATCGATTAACACTCGGCCTCCGCCAAGCTTTAATGCACTTTCAAGTGAATCAGCAAGACGGCTTGCGATTCCTTCTTTTACAACAATACGGTCAATTACAACTTCAATAGAATGCTTCTTATTTTTATCTAACGTAATCTCTTCAGACACATCAAGCATTTCACCATCAACACGTACACGAACATATCCTTGCTTCTTAATATCTTCAAGTACTTTCACATGTGCACCTTTACGCCCAGAAACGATAGGAGCTAACACTTGTAATTTCGTACGTTCAGGATATTCAAGAACACGGTCTACCATCTGCTCTACTGTTTGTGATGTAATTTCAATCCCATGATTTGGACAAATTGGCGTACCAATTCGCGCAAATAATAAACGTAAATAATCATAAATCTCCGTTACCGTTCCGACAGTTGAACGTGGATTACGACTCGTCGTTTTTTGATCGATTGAAATCGCTGGTGACAATCCTTCAATCGTATCTACATCCGGCTTATCCATTTGTCCTAAAAACTGGCGCGCATACGCAGATAACGATTCTACGTATCTGCGCTGCCCTTCTGCATAAATCGTATCAAATGCTAATGATGATTTCCCCGAACCAGACAATCCCGTTACAACGACAAGCTGATTTCTCGGAATGGTTACATCAATATTTTTTAAGTTATGTGCTCTAGCACCTTTTACAACGATAAAATCCTTGCTCTTACTCACTCTTTTCACCCTTCCGCTTTTAATTCTAATAGTAAATCTCTTAGTTCAGCTGCACGCTCGAAGTCTAACGCTTTTGCTGCTTCTTTCATCTCTGCTTCCATCTTCGCAATTGTCTTTTCACGCTCTTTTTTCGTCATTTTCTTAGCAGGAGTTGCTTCGTATGTTTCTGTCTCTTCAGCAGTTGTCGTTGCACGGATTACATCACGTACGCCTTTTTGAATCGTTTTCGGCGTAATACCATGCTCTTTATTGTAGGCTTCTTGTATAGTACGACGACGCTGCGTTTCTTCAATTGCAATTCCCATTGATCTTGTTATACGATCTGCGTACATAATAACGCGGCCGTTTTCATTACGCGCGGCACGACCAATTGTTTGAATTAATGAGCGCTCTGAACGTAAGAACCCTTCCTTATCAGCATCTAAAATCGCTACAAGTGATACTTCTGGAATATCTAATCCTTCTCGTAATAAGTTAATACCGACCAGTACATCAAACTTACCGAGGCGAAGATCGCGGATAATTTCAATACGTTCTAACGTTTTAATTTCAGAGTGAAGATAGTTAACTTTAATTCCTACATCTTTTAAGTAGTCCGTTAAATCCTCTGACATTTTCTTCGTTAAAGTCGTAATTAATACACGTTCATTTTTTGCAATACGATCTTGAATCTCTCCTAATAAATCGTCAATTTGCCCTTCAATAGGTCGTATATCGATTGGTGGATCTAAAAGCCCTGTTGGACGAATAATTTGTTCTATTACTTCTGGTGACTGCTCTAACTCGTACGGTCCTGGCGTCGCCGAAACGTAAATAACTTGATTTGTTTTCTCCTCAAACTCATCAAACATGAGCGGTCTATTATCTAAAGCTGACGGCAGACGGAATCCATGATCCACAAGCACTTGCTTACGTGCTTGGTCCCCGTTATACATCGCTCTTACTTGTGGCACTGATACGTGCGACTCATCCATAACAATTAAGAAATCTTCCGGGAAATAGTCCAATAACGTATACGGTGTTGCACCCGCTGGACGAAGTGTTAAATGACGGGAATAGTTTTCAATCCCTGAACAAAAGCCCATCTCGCGCATCATTTCTAAATCATAACGTGTACGTTGCTCTATACGCTGTGCTTCTAGCAACTTACCGTTATCATTTAAATCCTTTAAACGCTCTTCTAATTCTTTTTCAATATTTTCAATAGCGACCTTCATTTTCTCTTCACGTGTAACGAAGTGAGATGCTGGGAAGATTGCTACATGATCACGTTCTGCTAATACTTCACCTGTTAACGCATTTACTTCACGGATACGATCAATTTCATCGCCGAAAAATTCAATTCGAATACAATGCTCATCAAGTGATGCTGGGAAGATTTCAACTACATCTCCGCGCACACGGAATGTACCACGCTTGAAATCAATATCATTACGTCCATACTGTACATCAACAAGTTCACGAAGCAATTGATTGCGGTCCTTCTCCATACCAACTCGAAGTGATACAACTAACTCGCGATATTCTTCAGGAGAACCTAAACCATATATACACGATACACTCGCAACGATAATTACATCGTCCCGTTCAAATAATGCAGACGTTGCCGAGTGACGCAATTTATCAATTTCATCATTAATCTGCGCGTCCTTTTCAATAAACGTATCTGTTTGTGGTACATACGCTTCCGGCTGATAATAATCGTAATAACTAACAAAATACTCAACTGCATTATTCGGGAAAAAGTCTTTCAACTCACTATATAACTGTCCTGCTAACGTTTTATTGTGAGCCATAACAAGTGTTGGCTTTTGCACTTCTTTAATGACATTTGAAATCGTAAATGTCTTACCCGTTCCTGTCGCTCCAAGCAACACTTGCTTTTTCTTTCCACTATTAATTCCCTCTACAAGCTTCTCTATAGCTACCGGCTGATCACCTTGCGGGGAATACGCTGATATAATTTCAAATTGATGTTCCAAGTAAAATCCGACCTCCTCATAAAAATCTGTATTATTATTTTACCACGAATGCCTATAAAAAACCTAAAAAAACGAACAGATATTCGGTAAAGTTTTCGACAATATACACATAGAAAAAGGAAGGAGTAAATACTTCCTTCCTCTACTAATTCTATTTTTTAGGTACATATACTAAGTCATATCCATTGCGCCCAGCTTCATTCGTACAATCTATTAACCGATAAGTACTTTCTGATTCGCGCTGCTCTTTAACAATACTTTTACAACTATCTTTATGTAACCCTTTATCCTTCCCAGCAAATTTGTCTTTTCTATTATCTGAAACATAAAATATATCGTTCCCACTATACTCTAACGTTTGAAAAATCGGGTCCCCTTCAAGGGTATACTGTACAATTCTTATTTTATCAACTTCCCTTTGTTCGACATTCAAAACGAAATTTTCAAATTTATCTAGATTGGAAATCCTGGTTCCCTTTACAATGACATCGTTCTTCTTATCAATTGTAGTGTTAGATGATGAGCATGCTACTAAACTAAAGAGAAATAGACATATAAAGCTGGTTCTTTTTTCTATTGTCATCCTCTCCTATAAAAATTATTTGTATACCAGAAAAGCTACTTTCAACTATGAAAGTAGCTTTTCTTTTCCTTTCTCCTTCTTCGGAAAAACCACATATGAAAATGAAATCGCTGTATCAACTAAAAATATAATTGCCCACACTTGGCTCACGCGACTTGCAGCTTTATTTAAAACGATTCCCGATTCTAACCAATTACCCCATTGTTCAAATGGAATAAATCCATACGCGAAGAAAAAGAATATGTGCACACCAACGAATAAAACAAGATGTAATACCCAATTTTTTATTTCCTGCTTTGCATAGGCCATACCTGTTGATTCTACCTGTTCTTCAATAATAGGCGCCGGTTCATTACGCCATTTCGCAACTAGCTTTTGCGCAAATATATCAAGCTTCTTCAAATCCTTTTTCCCGTAGAAAACCGCATACAGTAAAATAATTACAGTAATGATTTGAAAATTAGAGAACTTTCCTGTTTGATAATAGTCCACTGCCCCTAATGTTAAAATAAACACTTCATTTACGAGGAGTACAATCCCCATAATAAAGCTCGCCTTCTTCAAACGGAATCCGTAACGGAGTAAAAAGAAACCGATAGCCGATAACCAAAATACGATCTCTGCTCCAATTAAAAAATACCAACGATATTCTGCGAGTATGCTCATTTATCCTTCTCCCTTTCATCATAAATACGAAAAGCTTCATCCATATATAATAAAAACTCTTCTTCAATTGGATACATGCTCATTTTCTGTGAATCTTCCTTTGATTTTCTAACTTCCCATAACTTATCTAAAAACGCTTCGTCACCATTAGCCATTTCTAAACACTTCTGCATTAATCTCTTCATTGCCCTTTGTACTTCATCACTAGTGGCTTCTTTACCCTCTTTCATAAAAATACGTAATTGCTTTAATAAATCTACCCATTCTAAAACATTCGGATCTTCCTCACTCATATTCGGCAAATTATGAAGCAACTTTTGTTCTTCCTTTGAAAATACTTCATTTTGAAATATTTCACGTATACGAGGAGACTGTTTTGAAAGCTGAATAAGTTCAAACATAACTTTCCAATCAAGTTCTCCCTCTACATCTACCGAATAAACAACCGCTTGTAAAACACGCTCCATTCGATTGAACTTCTTTTGCTCTTCTTGTACAAATCGAAGTTGGTTTTCAAGTGATTTTTTCAAATCCAGCTCACCTTTTACTAACATATTCGCAACTTCTTTTAATGAAAATCCCATTTCTTTTAAAAATAAAATTTGTTGCAAACGAATAACGTCATTTTCACTATATAACCGATGCCCACCCTCTGTTTTTCCGCTCGGCTTTAATAAATCTATTTGATCATAATAACGTAGTGTACGTACTGTAACCCCTGTTTCTCTCGTCAATTCTTGTATTGAAATCACTACCATCACCTCTTCCCCCTCATTATAGAAGATAACGTTACGTAACTTTCAAGTGTTTTGTAAAAAAAATACAAAAAGCTGTTTATACAAAGTGTATAAACAGCTTTTATGGAAATAACCCCTTTTGTATGGCGCGCCCACAAAATAAAATAAGTGCTCCAACAACAACACTCGTTGCCGTTTTATGATAATGGGCTAATAATAATAAATAATACGATAAACCTACAGTACCAATCATAATACAAATACTCGGCACTGGATTACGAGAAAAATTTTGCATTCCCCAAAGAAGCGCAAATATAGCTGTAGCGACACATAACACCGGTAATCCCATCCCAGTTCCCCTTTTTCTATCTATTATTCTTTGTTGCTAACACGCTCGTTGATGCGATACTTATTAATACACCAAAAATAGCAATATATAATAGCTCAGTTACATGTACTGCTTGCCTATCTAAATACTTATTTACACAAAGATACATAATGAACAAGAAAACGAAGCTTGTAATACAAATCATAAAATATGACTTCATCTTGTTCACAACTCGCTCATCAATCGATGGTACTCCCTCTTCTTTCAAACGCTTCTGCTCTTTATATTCCGAAATTCCATATAAAATGACTAGCGCTACATTCGATATAAAAATAGTTCCCCACGAAATACTTAAAATCATTAAACTCGTATTTAAAAGAATTCCTGCTACAAGCAAACTCCCTACGAATCTCATGACCTCTCTCTTACTCATACATGATCAGCCTCTTTTCGATTTCTATATTTCCACTTCGGCCAATAGTTCACAAGAAAATACACCCACTGCCCTAGTACAAATAAAACAAACGGCATACCAGCATTTCCATCAACAATTAAATTATATAAACTCCATATCGCTAAACTAATCGTAAAAAATAACCCTACATATTTAAACGCTTTATCTGACTGAAATCTCTCAAACTCATCCTGCATTTTTTATTCCCCCTATCGCTATGCTCGTTTTCCTACCATTTCTCTCCCCTTACTCCAGCGTAAAGATTTCCTCCACCTTCACTCCAAAATACTTGGCGATTTTTAAGGATAACTCTAGACTCGGATTGTAATGATGATTTTCAATCGCCACTATCGTCTGCCGCGTCACCTGCATCGCCTTTGCCATTTCAACTTGTGTTATATGATTTTGCTTTCTTAACTCTTTTATTTTATTTTTCACACCCATAGGATCCACCTTCAAAAGTAAAGATATCTTTACTTAAATTATAAATATTTTCCAGTTACAAGTAAAGATATCTTTACAAATTTTAGAAAAACATTTCACTGCATATCTTCTCTAACAAAGTACAAGAGTAATTCAATTTATATCAGCGCAACTTAAAATATATCGGCGATTTTGCAAATATATCAGCGCAACTCCATTTATATCGGCGATTTCCCAAATATATCGACATCAGTAACACCATAAGCATAAGAAAGAAGCTGCCCCAAAATATCTTTTGGAACAGCTTCTTTCTTATGCTTATATAAATCCTAATCCCCATACAAGAACGTATCCAAGAACCGATAAGCAAACCGAGCCAATCAGCCCTGCCACGAATGCTTTACTTCCTAATTTACGAAAAGTTTTAAACTCTACATTTAAACCGAGCCCTGCCATCGCCATTGCGATTAGCATATAAGCAATGACAACAATGTATCCCGCAACAACTTCTGGAATAATCCCAAGCGAATGCACTGCACTCATTGCTAAAAACCCGAAGATGAACCACGGAATTGGAAGGTCGCGCCATGATCTTTTTTCCTCGCTACCTTCACTCTTACCAAACCATAATCCGATTAAAATCGCTACTGGTACAAGCATTGCAACGCGCGTTAGTTTCACGATAACTGCGATATCTACAGCCGTGCTTCCTCCTGGCGCCGCAGCCGCAATTACGTGAGCAATTTCATGCAGTGTCGCCCCTGAGAACACTCCATATCCGTATGGAGATAGGCCAAGCACTGGATATAATAACGTATAAATAAGCGTAAATATTGTACCTAAAATTGCAATGATCGCCGCTCCAACTGCTGTTTCGTCATCTTTTGCTTTCACTTGCGGTGCAATTGCCACGACCGCGGCCGCGCCGCAAATTGCCGTACCGCATGCTGTTAAAATCCCAAGTTTCTTTTCTACTTTAAATACTTTCGTTAGTCCGTATACAACAAAAATAGTAAATGTAATAACAACCGCCGCGATGACCAATACTTTCGGCCCCGCCTTCGCAATATCAACAAGATTTAATCGCATTCCAAGTAAGATGATCCCAAAGCGCAGTAACTTCTTACTCGCAAAGTTCGTTCCTGCAATCGCATCATGAGGAACTCCAATTGCAGCGCGCCAAACCATCCCAATTAGAATAGCAATTACTAATTGTCCCATAATATTTAAAAATGGAAGCTCCGCTAAATATTTCGCGGCAATTGCGATTAATAATGTAATCCCAATTCCTTGCGAAAATCCAAAGCCCTTCTTCTTTTGTATAACAAGTGTTTGTTCCACCTTGTACCACCCCAATAATCGTATTGGAACATGCATGTTCTTTCTACTTACATTATAAGAGAGTTTCTATAATAAGTTTAATACCAATACCGAATCTCTATCATCAGAAATACTTATGATAAGATGATAGAAAAGAAAGGAGCCCATTATATGAACGTAGACATTTTAAAAATTTTTGTTACTGTCGTTGAACAGAAACACTTCTCCCGTGCAGCAGAATTATTAAACCTTTCACAGCCCGGAGTAAGTATGCATATACGCAACTTAGAAAACGAATTTGGCACTACACTTATTCAACGCTCCCCGAAGCATGTCCAAGTTACGGAAGCTGGAAACATATTATATATACATGCAAAGCAAATGCTCTCTCTTTACGAAGATGCTAAGCAAGAAATTAATGAACTACATAACGTTGTAACAGGAACACTTCGCATCGGTGCTAGTTTTACAATTGGCGAATACTTACTTCCAAAAATACTCGCTAACTATGCGAATGAAAATCCACGCGTCGAAGTGCATACCTTTATCTCAAATACAGAAGAAGTTTTGCAAAGTCTTCGCTCTAATCAAATTGATATCGGCTTAGTGGAAGGGCAAGTCGTATACGCTGATGTTAACGTTGAAACATTTATGCAAGATGAAATGAAGCTCGTCGTTCCGCCAAATCATCCATTGCTCCGCACAAAGGAAATAAATGAAAGCACACTCCAAGATCAAGTATGGGTACTAAGAGAAAGTGGTTCTGGTACACGCGCTTATAGTGACCGCTTTATTCATCAACACCATTTAAAAATGAAACGATTCTTTACATTCAGTAGTATCCAAAGCGTAAAGGAAGCTGTTAGTGCCGGTCTTGGCATCGCTATACTTTCTGATTGGACTGTACGGAAAGAGCTACTAGCAAAAGAACTATTCCACGTCGAAGTTCCAAATGAACAACTAATCCGTCCGTTCTCTATCGTTCGCGGCAAATATTTCATTCCATCTAAAGCCATTCAAGTGTTCTTAAATCATGTAAATTCTTTTGCGAAAAAACAGCATTGACCTTCACATTAGTGTGAAGGTTTACAATACATGTAAAAGGAGTGAAACACATTGCGAATTGGAGAATTATCAAAAGAAACTGGCGTTAGTGAAAGATCACTAAGACATTACGAAGAAAAGGGATTACTCCCTTCTAAGCGCCTCGCAAATGGCTACCGTGATTTTGATGAAAGTGCCATCAGAAAAGTGGAGCTTATTCAAATGTACTTACAAATTGGCTTAAATTTAGAAGAGACGGCAAGGATGCTGCGCTGCCTTGAAATTGAACCGCACCTGTACGACAATCCGTGCAGCAGTATCCTTACGCTTTACGAAGATAAACTCAATGAAGTAACAAAGCAAATCACATTACTTTCCAACATCCAAACGAATTTGCAAAAACACGTTTCACTCCTAAAACAAGCAAAAGAAAAGGGATGATTACATGTTTGTTATACATGGCAGTTCAAGACAAAACGGAAATACGGAAGCTTTAACACATATGATGATTGATGGAATTGAAACAGAACAAATTTATTTACGTGATCACACAGTCTATCCTATTACAGATAAGCGTCATGATGCAGAAGGATTCCAACCTGTAAATGATGACTACGAGCAGTTAACGAAACGCATGTTAGCGCACGACACAATTATCTTTGCTACACCATTATATTGGTACGGAATGAGTGGACATATGAAAAACTTTGTTGATCGCTGGTCACAAAGCTTGCGCGATACATCTCTTCATTTCAAAGAGAAAATGAAAGATAAAAAGATGTATGTTGTCATCGTTGGCGGGGATAATCCAAAGCTAAAAGCATTACCGCTTATTGCTCAATTCCAATATATCTTTGATTTTGTTGGTTCTTCATTTGAAGGTTATGTTATTGGAGATGCGAATGGGTTAGATGAAATTCAAAATGATGCTGAGGCGATAGCTAAGGCACAAGTTTATAATAACGAATTCAAAAATCACAAGCTGAAATAAGTTTGACAAACTATTTAGACTTAGCGACGCAAGAAGAATTAGAAATCATGTTACAAGAATACCCTGGTACAATACTTTTCATTAGCCATGATCGTGCCTTTATTCGCTCTGTTGCAGACCATATTCTACAAGTAGACGAGAGTGAACCAAGGGTATTCCACGGTAATTACGAACAATACACAAAAAGAACAACGGGGGATTCTGTAAACGTTACTGAACAAGAACTATTACGATTACAAACAAAACTAACAGAAATCATTGGCCGAGTTTCCATACAAAATCATCACGATGACATCACATCTCTCAACCAAGAATACGAAACATTATTAGTTCAAATACGGAAATGTAAAGAAGCGCTCTAATGTCTTCCCTATATATCGACGGGACCTTCCGCATTTCCCAAGAAATATTGAAACTTCGACATATAAAGTAAAAAGCCATGCATCAGCACGGCTTTTTACTTTATCCCGCATTAACGGGCAGTAAGACTCCCACCTCAAAATTCGGTTAAGGCAAAGAAGGTAGATGGGAGACCAACTGCCCGTAAATGCCCGATTGGTTCAACTAATAATCAGTGGGGAACAAACACCCCCACTGATTAAAGTTTCACTTTATATACGAACAGCAGTCCCGCTCACAGCAACCATTAGCATCCCTTCGCGAACTACCTCGTAATCCACGTCGATACCAACAATTGCATTTGCATTTTTTTGTCTTGCGAAAGTTTTCATCTCTTCCATTGCGATGTCACGTGCTTCTTTTAATTTACTTTCATAAGCACCCGCACGACCGCCGACAACGTCACGGACAGAAGCGAAGAGGTCACGAACGATATTCGCGCCCATAATCGCTTCTCCATTGACGATATCGATATACTCAATAATTTCTTTTCCTTGAATTGTAGACGTTGTTGTTACAATCATACTCTATAGCCTCCCATATGAGATTTTTACCTACTTATGGTGCACTAATTCAGTACAAATTATATTTACGAACTAAACTGAGCTTCGTATAACCTACTGTATCCTCCGCCTTGCTCAATTAATTCATCATGTGAACCTTGTTCTGCAATACCGTCTTTATTTACAACGACAATTCGATCTGCATTTTTAATCGTTGCAAGTCTGTGAGCGATAACTAACGTTGTACGGCCAGCTGCTAATTCAGCAAGTGATTTTTGAATTGCAAGTTCCGTCTCAGTATCTAGTGCGGAAGTAGCTTCATCTAGTATTAAAATTGGCGGGTTTTTCAAGAACATACGAGCAATTGCTAGACGCTGCTTCTGTCCACCAGAAAGTTTTACACCACGCTCACCGATAACAGTATCTAAACCGTCTGGTTGTGAGTAAATTAAGTCTTCTAACTGCGCACGTTTTACTGCCTGCCAAATTTCAGCTTCTGACGCCTTTAAGTTCCCGTAAGCAATATTTTCACGAATTGTTCCTGAGAATAAGAACACATCTTGCTGCACAATTCCAATTTGCTTACGAAGTGAAGATAATGTCATATCTTTCGTATCAATACCATCAATTTGAATTGATCCAGATGATTGCTCATAAAAACGTGGTAACAGGCTACATAACGTCGTTTTCCCTGCTCCTGATGGTCCAACGAACGCAACCGTTTCACCTGCATGTATGTTCAAACTAATATCATTTAAAATCGGTTCTTTATTTTCATATCCGAACGTAATGTTGTTATATTGAATATCACCATGTACCTGTTTAACTTCCATTGCATCTTTAGAGTCTACAATGTCAGGCTCTGTTTCAAGAAGCTCTACATACCTTTTAAAACCAGCGATTCCTTTCGGATAGCTTTCGATTACCGCGTTAATTTTTTCAATTGGACGGAAGAAAATATTCGTTAATAGAACGAATCCGATAAATCCACCGTATGTTAATTCTCCTTGCAGAACAAACCATGTACCGCATATTAATACGAAGAGCGTTACGAGACGCATGAGCATATAACTAATCGATGAATTTAAAGACATAATTTTATACGCCATTAATTTCGTTGTACGGAAACGAGCGTTGTTCACAGCGAATTGCTCTTTCTCAAACTTTTCATTTCCGAATGCTTGTACAACGCGAATACCACCAACGTTGTTCTCAATACATGCATTGAAATCAGCAACGTCTGAGAATAAACGTCTAAATGTACCTGTCATTTTTTTATTGAAGTAAAGTGCTAACCATAATAGGAATGGAATGACGAAGAACGTTAATAACGCTAACTTCCAGTTGATCATCATCATAAATGAGAATGCCCCAACTAAAGTCATTACGGCGATAAATAAATCTTCTGGTCCATGGTGAGCAATTTCCCCAATTTCCATTAAATCGTTTGTAAGGCGCGAAATTAAATGACCTGTTTTATTATTATCAAAAAATCTGAATGATAGCTTTTGAATATGATCAAATAATTTCTGCCTCATATCTGTTTCAATGTTAACACCAAGCATATGTCCCCAATATGTAACGACATATTGTAAGCCTGCATTTAACATATAAACTGCGAGTAAACCGAAACAAGCCCATAAAATAAGCGTCCAGTTTTGCCCTGGCAATAACTTATCAATAAATTGATTTACGATAAGCGGGAAGCCGAGTTCTAATAATCCTGCGACAACCGCACAAGAAAAGTCGAGTATAAATAAACCTTTATACGGTTTATAATACGAGAAAAATTTACGCAGCATATCTTACCTCCATTTTCCAAAATTAAAAAGACTCCCTAAATGATAACCATTATCAAATAATTATTCAAGTTATCCGTCTATGAAACTGAAAATAAGCTTTGCGATAGCTGTCGTTTTTGGCCGGAAAGTCGATATATTCGAATAATCGCCGATATATTTCGAGTTACGCTGATATATTTGCAAAATCGCCGATATAAATTTCATTTACTAACTACCCTCCCCAAAAAAACAAAAAAAGGTACCACCACAAGGTGATACCATTCCTTCTATTACATCGCTTCTGAATCCCACTCATGCTCCTGTTCAACGAATACAATACCTAATTCGTGATGTCCACCAGCATATAATGCAGTTTGTGCAAGACGAAGCTCACCATTTGTATCTAATACTTCTAATTTACAAAATGCTCCTGTCGTCTTCGTTTGAAGCGCATCATAAAATTCCTCGGCGCTTTTTGGAATGACTCCATTTACTTTCGTAATAATTTCTCCAGGCAGTAATTTCAGCTCTGCTCCAATTGTATTTGGAATTGTATCTAGTACAACGAGCCCATCATTGCGTGCAGCAAAATACGCTGGTCTTGTTTCATCGGCAATTTTCTCTTGCATCGAAATTGTGAAACGCCCAAGCATCGCGACTCCCATCGCGATAATTGCAAGTACGTGCCACCAGTAACTTGCGATTCCTAAAACGAGCACAAGTCCTGCTAATCCATAAACACGTCTTCCTGTAAATAATAAAGCTTCCGTCGGCTCATAACTTTTAATCTTTCTCATAAATCCAATTAAAAATGGAACGAGGAATAGAGAATATGTATTTGAACCTATTGAAACGACAGGCCACCATGAAATAAACTGCGTTACCGCATCACCCGGTACAAGAATAAAAATAGGAACGATCCATAAACGCTTTGATTCGTGTAAACCAATCTTTAATCCACGCTTCCCCTTCCTAATCTTCGGTGTAGAGCATCCTACCGCGTTTTTAGAAATCAATAAGCCTTCTACAATAAGCATAACGCCTAGTAAAATAGCAAGGGATACGATGGTATTCTCTTCACCTTCTCGAAGCTGTAAGAAGGAAACTGGTAGCTTAGAAGATAATAGAACACATACAATCGCAATGCTAAATGTATAAGCTGCCGATAAATATCGATACATAGCCGTTAATCCAAATAGTAATGTCCAAATTAAAATAGCCCATAAGCTTGCTTTAGAAACAACAAGTCCAAGCCCAATCGTAATAATAGATACTACTAATCCGTATCCAATCCCTGCAAATAGAGAGGTTCGCAGTTCAAACCAAATATCATAAACTTTAAAAGAAAAATCTTTTCGTTCTCTTAACATACGTAAGTATCCAACGAAGATACTACTTATTACAAATATATAGACAGCAGGGTGTAAGAAAAAACGTCCAACTGCCCGCATTATTTCAAAAATCCACGCCTCCACGAACTCATTCACCACCATTTATATCATTCTTTCTTTTTATATTATCACAACTAAACAAACGTTTGTTTAACACAAAAAAATACAGGCAGCAAACTGCCTGTATTTCTTCTTATTTTGCCATTAACTTTAATGCTGACTGTAATTGTAAATCATTTTCTCCAGAACGGATTTTTTCGATAATTTTAGTTTGAATCGCTTCAGCTGTCTTTTTATCAAGCTGTCCTGTCGCTTCCATCTCATTCGCATTTTGGAATGCTTTCAGCGCCGATTCTGTCTCTTTACTAAAGTATCCATCTTCACGACCTGGTACATACCCTAAGCTCTTAAGCATTTCTTGAGCATGTTTTACTTGTACATCATTTGAATTGTATGAAAGTGTTTTTTCAATTTGAATTGGTGTCGCATGATAATAATTTGGTTGCTTCACTTCTACTGTTGGTGCGATTCCTTTTTTATGAATCCAGTTCCCATCCGGTGTTAACCATTTAAACATTGTTAATTTAATGTTGCTGCCGTCTTTAAATGGAACAGCTTGCTGGACAGTACCTTTACCAAATGTTTTTTCACCAATTAAATCGTATCCTTCTCCTTCTTTCAGCGCACCCGCTAAAATCTCTGAAGCAGAAGCACTTCCATTATCAATTAATACTGAAATTGGATATGGTTTTCTCTCTTTCAGTTCCGTAGAGAATTTCTTCTTCTCACCATTTCGCTGCTCTACTTGTAGCATTGGCTTTTTATTCGTCATAATTTCCCCTAGTATATCTTCTACACTATTTAAATAGCCACCAGGATTACCACGCACGTCAATAACTAAGCCTTTTATATTTTTCTTCTCTAACTCTTTTAACTGATCCTTAAATTCCTTCGCTGTATTCTCAGCAAAAGAAGTGATTTGCATATAACCGATATCTTTTCCACTCTCTTGCTTCACAGAACTAAACACTGTAAAGATTGGAATCTTTTCACGCTTAATTTTAAATACAATCGGATCAGTTACTCCCGCACGTTTAATTTCAATTGCGACAGTCGTTCCCTTTTTACCACGAATTTTTAATACCGCTTCTTCACGTGATAAGTCTTTCACACTGTTTCCATCTACAGATAAAATTTGGTCATTCGGTTTAATTCCTATCTTTTCTGCTGGTGAACCTTTAATTGGCGATACGATAATAAGCTTATCGTCCGTCTTGTTCACCTCAGCCCCAATCCCCTCTAATTCAGGATCAAGCGATTCACTAAACTGTTTGGCTGTTTCTTTATCCATATACGTGGAATAAGGGTCCTTCAGCGTAGACAACATACCTTGTATTGCACCTTCAACTAACTTTTCATCTTTCACGTCTTCCACATAACGTGAATCAATTAGTGCATACGCCTCATTAATTTTTGCCAAATTCCCTTGCGCAGTGCTAGCATTCCCACTCGAAATTGTTTGCGTTACTTCTGCTGGGGTAACCCCAAATACAGACATGCCTGCAAACATTCCGCCAGCACCAATTAAAAATGCAACAACCATTCCAATAATTGCAACTCTACGTTTCAATGCGGAATTCCCCTTTCCAAAACACACAGGTGGTGTAGCAAAAGGCATCACACAGTGTGTGATGCCTTTACCTATTTCTACTATATGATAAGCTTGTACGAATTATGTTTGCAACTTTTTATACTTTTAAGAAGCGACGAATTGACATTACACTTCCCCACATACCGATTAAAGCACCGATTAACACTAGTAAACCAGCTAATTGGAATACGAAAGGACTGTATGGTAGAAGCTCGAAAATTGTTCCGCCAAGTTTTTCGTTAAACACACCTTGCAACGAATTATACGTAACTAGAATTAGGCCAATTGGAATAATTGATCCTAATACTCCTAAGAATAATCCCTCTAGCAAGAATGGCCAACGAATAAACCAGTTTGTTGCACCAACAAGTTTCATAATTTCAATTTCTGTACTACGAGCATAAATTGTAATTTTAATTGTATTAGAGATTAAGAACATCGCTGTGAATAAAAGACCAGCAATTAACGCAATCCCAATGTTACGACCAGTTTTTACAGTATCAAATAATCGTTCAACTTGCCCTTTTCCGTACTGAACATTACTGACAAACTGCATTTTTTCAACTTTCTTCGCGATTGTCGCTGTATCTGTTGGTTCTTTTGCTTTTACAACGAATACGTTTTTAAGTGGGTTATCTTGTTCAAATAACTCAAACGTTTTTCCACTATCACCTAAACTTTTAATTAAACGTTTTAACTCTTCTTCTTTAGAAGAATATTTAATAGAATCTACTTTTGCAATCTTACTCATATCTTCTTCTAATTTCTTTTGATCCGCTTCTTTTGCAGCTGGATCAATGTGTACACGAATCTCTACATCTTGCTCTACTTTCGTCGCAAAATGGTTCATATTCATAATCGCTGTTAAAAAGACACCTACAAGTAATAATGTAACTGTTACTGCACTAACAGAAGCAAATGTCATCCATCCGTTACGTGATAGATTCTTTACACCTTCTCGCAAATGTCGACTAAGGGTCTTAGCCTTCATATCCGTATCCTCCCTCAATCTCATCTCGAACAATTTTTCCGCCTTCAATCGCGATTACACGATGACGGATTGTATTTACGATATCTGCATTATGCGTCGCCATAACGATCGTTGTGCCGCGCTCATTAATGCGAGTAAAAATATTCATAATATCAAGAGCTGTTTCAATATCTAAGTTACCTGTTGGCTCATCGGCAATTACAACCTTTGGTCTATTTACAATTGCTCTTGCAATAGCCACACGTTGTTGCTCCCCGCCCGAAAGCTCACTTGGAAGTGCGTCTGCACGATCTTCAAGGCCTACAAGACCTAGAACTTCTGTTACACGCTCACGAATTGCATCCGGTTCTTCTTCAATTACTTCTAAAGCAAACGCAACATTCTCATATACCGTTAATTTAGGTAGCAATTTAAAATCTTGGAAAATTACGCCTAATTGACGACGAAAATACGGAACGTCTCTTTCTGCCAATGTTTCGATAGTAAGTCCATTTACATTAATAGATCCTGTAGATGGTTTCTCTTCACGATACATCATTTTAATAAATGTAGATTTTCCGGCTCCACTCGGTCCAACTACGTATACGAATTCACCTTGTTTAATGTTAACTGTAAGACCAGCAATGGCTTTCATACCATTCGGGTACTCCTTATAAACATTCGTCATTTTTATCATTATTTATCACCCAATACTTAATGATTTTTTTCGAAATACTTTTCTGTACATCTGAAAATAAAAGACATCCTTCATTTTCACTTATTCATCCTTGTTGAAGGTAGTTTACTTATGCTTTCTCATAAGCAATACCACTCTATGTAATATATTTCAGCAAAATTCTACAAACCCCATTGTAACATCAAACGGTTTCCAATTTGGATACATTTTTGTTACAGTTATGTTACATTCCAGAAAAAGGAAAACGAGTTGAATATATTATCAACTCGTCCATTTCACCTTTTTTATTTATGTTCTGCTAACCATTCAGATACTTTTTTCGCATCTTCACCTTGAATAAGTCCTGGTGACATTGAACCGCGGCCTTTTTTAATAATCTCTTCGATATCTGCGGCGTCGTACTTACCGCCCACTTTTCTTAAATCAGGTCCAGTTGCCCCTGATAAATCTGTTGCGTGACATCCAGCACAACTTCTTTGGAAAATTTGTTCTGCGCTGTCTGTGCTTGCAGACTGTTTCGAAGACTTACTCTCTTCTTTATTTCCGCATGCTCCTAAAGTAAAAACAACCGATGTCCCTAGCGCAATAGCCAACAATTTCTTTTTCACTTCTATCGCTCCCCATTGTTGATATTCTTTTTATTCCTAACACACTCATTTTCATTATAAGCATTATCTTTATATAGAAAAACTAAGGTGTATTTCATATTCCTCAAAAATACAGTGAGAACCTTGATAAAATAAAGCTTTCATAAGTTGTTTCAATTCTGTGAACAACTTAAAAAACTTCTATAAAGAATCCTTTTTAAAAGGAAAATTAGAAAAGTTCTATATAAATCTTCACCCTATTACCGCTCTATTTTACTATTCTCTACTTTTTACAAAACAATATACAGCATTGTAATCTACATATAATCCCATCAAAAAGAGAAGTTGTCGTTTCCAACTTCTCTTCCTCTTTACTTCATCTATAAAAATAAAATCAAATGCCTTATATCCTCTATATCCTCAGCATGCGCCAACAATTTTGTTGGCTTTTTTTCGCTTATTAGATGCGAGAACGTAAGTAAGCATCAATAAATGGATCAATCTCTCCATCCATAACTGCTTGTACGTTACCAACCTCCGTATTTGTACGGTGGTCTTTTACAAGAGAATACGGGTGGAATACGTAAGAACGGATTTGGCTACCCCATCCGATTTCTTTTTGTTCCCCACGGATTTCATCTAATTGTGCCTGTTGCTCTTCTAGTTTCTTTTGATATAATTTCGCTTTTAACATCTTCATCGCATGCTCACGGTTTTTAATTTGTGAACGCTCTGACTGACACGTTACAACTGTATTTGTCGGTGTATGTGTAATACGAACTGCTGAATCTGTCGTATTTACGTGCTGCCCACCCGCTCCACTTGCACGGTACGTATCAATTTTTAAATCTTCTGTACGTACTTCGATTTCAACTTCATCATTGAACTCTGGTACAACTTCACAAGATACAAATGATGTATGACGACGACCTGAAGAATCGAATGGTGAAATACGTACAAGACGATGTACACCTTTCTCTGCTTTTAAGTAACCGTAAGCGTTATGACCTTTAATTAATAAAGTTACACTCTTAATACCAGCTTCATCACCTGGTAAATAGTCAACCGTTTCTACTTTAAATCCACGTTTTTCAGCCCAACGTGTATACATACGTAATAACATAGAACCCCAGTCTTGTGACTCAGTTCCACCTGCACCTGGATGTAATTCTAAAATCGCATTATTTTTATCATAAGGATCACTTAATAGTAACTGAAGCTCATACTCATTCATTTCTTGAATTAAGCCTTTTACTTCTGATTCTAATTCCTCATGTAAATCTTCATCATATTCTTCTTTTAAAAGCTCATGCGTTACTTCTAAATTTTCGAACGTCTCATCTAACTGACGGAAACTTCCAACCATATCTTTTAACGCATTCGCTTCATTAATTACAACTTGTGCGCCTTGTTGGTCATCCCAAAATCCTGCGCCCATCATTTTTTCTTCTAATTCTGCAATTTGATTCTCCTTAGTAGGGAGGTCAAAGAGACCCCCTAAAAGCCGCTAATCGCTTAGCCATTTTCTCTAATTCCTGTCTAATTTCTACTAATTCCATTTCCTTCACCTCTATGTAATTGCTGTTACTTTCGTATGAAAACAAGGGAAACTCTCTCCACTTATTACGGAGAGAGTTTAATTCTTCTTAATTATACATTTTTGATATAAAAGTTTGCAAAGCAGCCAAAGCTACCGCCCTATATTACTGAACAATACCACAGCAGTTTTTATATTTTTTACCGCTACCACATTTACATAAATCGTTGCGGCCCACTTGGTCACCTTTTACAACTGGCTTTTTCTTCGCTTCTTCGCCATCGCTAGATGGATGAACAGCTTCACCTTGAACAACTTCTTGACGTTCTAAGTTTTGTTCAATTTCAGCTTTCATAATGTAACGAGAAATTTCCTCTTCAATAGAAGCAACCATTGACTCGAACATCGCGAATCCTTCCATTTGGTACTCACGAAGTGGATCAATTTGACCGTAAGCACGTAAATGAATACCTTCACGAAGGTGATCCATCGCATCAATATGCTCTGTCCATTTCGTATCTACAACGCGGAATACAACAACCTTCTCAAACTCACGCATTTGCTCTTCTGGCATAAGCTTTTCTTTGTCATTATAACGCTCTATTAATTTCGCGATAATCGGTTCGCTCATTTCCTCAGGAGCAAGGCGACGTAATTCTTCTTCTTTTATGTCTCCTTCTTGAAGAAGGTTTGTATTTAAGTAGTCAACAAGACCTTTAATGTTCCAATCCTCTTCAATTTCCTCTTGTGTATGAAGCGCAACAGCACGTTCTACTGTAGATTTCATCATACCTTCAATAATGCCACGTAAGTTTTCCGATTCCATTACTTCTTGACGTTGCTTATAAATAACTTCACGTTGCTGACGAAGTACATCATCGTATTGTAATAACTGCTTACGTGCATCATAGTTATTTCCTTCAACACGTTTTTGTGCAGACTCTACCGCACGAGAAACCATTTTACTTTCAATTGGCTGAGAATCATCCATACCAAGACGATCCATCATTGCTTTCATATTATCTGAACCAAATCGGCGCATTAATTCATCTTCCATTGATAAGTAGAACTGCGTCACACCAGGGTCCCCTTGACGACCAGCACGACCACGTAACTGATTATCAATACGACGGCTTTCATGACGTTCTGTACCGATAACTGCTAGACCGAAGATTTTCACATCATCTCCAAGCTTAATATCTGTACCACGACCAGCCATATTCGTTGCAATCGTTACAGCACCTTTCATACCGGCTTCTGCAATGATATCTGCTTCACGCGCATGGTTTTTCGCATTTAAAATGTTATGACGTACACCTTTACGTGTTAACATTTTTGAAATAAGCTCTGAAGTTTCAATTGCAACTGTACCTACAAGAACAGGTTGCCCTTGTTTATGACGATTTACAATATCCTCAACAACAGCATTGAACTTACCTTCCATTGATTTAAAGATTAAATCAGCACGATCATCACGAATAATCGGTTTGTTTGTTGGAATTACAATAACGTTCATATTGTAAATGTTACGGAATTCCTCTTCCTCTGTTTTCGCTGTACCAGTCATACCAGATAATTTTTCATACATACGGAAGTAGTTCTGGAATGTAATTGTCGCAAGCGTCATACTCTCATTTTGAATTTCTACACCTTCTTTTGCTTCAATCGCTTGGTGTAATCCTTCGCTATAACGACGACCTTTCATAAGACGACCAGTAAATTGGTCTACAATTACGATTTCGCCTTCTTGTACAACATAATCTGTATCACGGTGCATAACAACGTGTGCACGAAGCGCCTGATTAATATGGTGAAGAAGTGCTACATGTTTTAAATCGAATAAGTTTTCAATATGGAAAGCTTTCTCTGCTTTCGTAATACCATCTTCTGTTAACATTACATTTTTCGTTTTCACATCAAATGAATACTCTTTTTCATTTTCTAACGTACGAACGAATGCATTTGCAAACATGTATAGCTCTGTTGATTTTTGAGCTTGTCCCGAAATAATAAGCGGCGTACGCGCTTCATCGACTAAAATAGAATCGACTTCATCGATAATAGCAAAGTGAAGTGGACGTTGAACGCACTGCTCTTTATATAAAACCATGTTGTCACGTAAGTAATCGAATCCAAGCTCATTATTTGTGCTATACGTAATATCAGCAGCATAAGCCTCTTGTTTCTCTTCGCGTGACATATGGTTTAAGTTAATTCCTACCGTTAAGCCAAGGAACTCATGAAGTTGTCCCATTTCGTTCGCATCACGTTGTGCTAAGTATTCATTGACTGTAACAACGTGAACACCTTTTCCTGTTAAAGCATTTAAATATACAGGTAATGTAGATGTTAACGTTTTACCTTCACCCGTTTTCATCTCAGAAATATTCCCTTCATGTAAGGCAATACCACCCATTAACTGTACGCCATATGGACGCATTCCAAGAACACGAGTTGCCGCTTCGCGAACAACTGCAAAAGCTTCAGGTAGTAGATCATCTACTGTTTCACCTTTTGTTAGACGTTCTTTAAATTCAAGCGTCTTTCCTTTTAATTGTTCATCAGTTAGTGGCTTAATAGATGACTCTAATGCATCAATTTGCTCAACTGTCTTTTGCATACGTTTAATTTGGCGTTGGTTTACATCAAACACCTTTTTTAAAATACCGATCATAGGAAATACGCTCCTCTTTTATTAAAATAAAACTTCCGATTGTTTTTCTTTTTCTCTATTACAATCAGTCGTTGTAAAAATCAAATGTATGTTATGCCAATTTTTCTCCTAATTAAAAAAACTAAAATGTATATACCTAATGATAATTGTAACACTTGTCTTATAACTATGACAACAATCGGCCGAATGTCAGGCCTTATATTCAAAAAAGTTTTCATTTCATTTGTTCCAACAAACTAATATGTCTTTTCTCTATCCCTCTATTGCAAATTCCGTATTAAATATCCCACTTTAAAAGAGGATAATCGAAGGAAATCTATTAGTTTTAAATGAACAATTACAAAAAGTCGGAAATTCCGCAGGTGCAGCATCCATAGATACTTACACCTGCGAAACAACTCCGACTTTAAACGATACTGTTATGTTGCAAAATCTACTCAACCACAGCAAAAAACACCCTTAAAATATATCTGGATCAATCACGAATTTTATTAATTTATTGGTATTTCTAATTCATGATATTTCCCTTTCTTATCCTTCATAAAAGAAATAAATTTCACCTTAGTTGATTCATTTGAAAAGTTTTTATAATTTTTATAAGGGTCATCTCCTATAAAATAATTTGTCCCTATATATCCTCGTACTGTTTTACCAGCAGGTATTACAGGATCAAACTGATATTGTTTAGGTAACTCCATTGCATACGGAATTACATTATAAAACTCGCCTATTTTAGAATAAAACAATGTATCGGAAATAGACTCATTACTAAGCAAGTTAATATCCAGATTTGTTGTATTTGTAATATTTAAAGGTAAAACATACGTCACTACTTCACGGTCTTCATAAGGATCATAAACTTTTGTAGGATCAAGAGGATCAAGAGCATGAAACGTAACTCCTTGTCCATCTTCAAAAGTTCTATTAGATAAAAATTCATCTTTTACCACTTTATAAGATTCATTATTTAGATTTAATGTTTTAAATCTAAATAAACTAGCAAATATACATAGCAACAGACACAATCCAATGATTATTAAGACATGATTTCTTGTCACTCTTAATCTACCAACTTTCCATTATTAACATGTACAATGCGATCTACTATACCATTATCCAGGACATGCACATCATGACTAGCTACTATAATAGTCGTTCCTTTAGATTTTTCTACTTCCAAAATATCTAAAACATCTTTTATCCCATCACTATCTAAAGCATTAGTTGGCTCGTCTAATAACAATAATTTTGGTTGTTCCATTAAAGCTTGCGCTATCCCTAAACGTTGTTTCATACCTAAAGAGTATCTTTTATACTTTCTCTTATCTGTTTTATCAAGTCCAACCCTCTGAATAATATTATAAATTTCCTCATCAGAAATTTTATTATTAATCGATGATAAAAATTTCAAGTTCTGAAAACCAGTATACGCTGGAATAAAACTTGGATATTCAATCAATATCCCCATAGAATCAGGGAATTGCCTTTGTTTTCCAATTATTTCATTATCTACATAAACAACTCCAGAATTCAAACGCATTAACCCTGATATAGCGCGTAAAATCATCGTTTTACCAGAGCCATTATGCCCCTTCAAAACTAAAAATTCGCCTTTTTTTACTGACAAATTAATATTATCTAACACAATATTTCCTTTTAATCTTTTCGTCATACATTCACATTTAATATAATTGTCCATAAATTATTCACCTATCACATCTAGTTTTTTAAAACAAAAACTACCTAATAAAATCATTACAACAACAATTACTACCCCTATTAGGAGTAAATCATTCCATTGAATAGATTGATTATTACCTAAAGTCAATTGAATTGAACTGTGATCAACAAAATACCAACGATTTGGCATAACAAAAGAGCCTAAAAAATAAATACTATGAAAGAAAATAGACAAAAACAGGTACAACAACATTAGTACAAAAACAATAGTTATTGGTATATAAAACGTTAAAAACTCAAAAATCAAAGCTAATAAAAAGCTTATAATTATTTGAATTAGCATAGTACCTAATATTTTATAAGAAAATTGACTATATAAAGAACTCTCGCCAAAAGTAAGCAAATAGTACACCGTAAACCAAATAAAATACATAACAACCCAAATACAAACTATGTAAAAAAACAAAGATAGCATTTTCGTTAACCACAGAAAATGCTTCTTCTTAACACGAGGAAATAAATAAACACCATTCTGTTGAATATCTGAAAAAGCAAAATTCCCTACAAGCAACAAAGGAGTGATTTGAAAGAATATCCAATAAAAAGGAATAGAAAATCGCCCCTCCTTATAAAAATAAGATAAATCCACAAAGTCTACTCCATGAAAAAATCGATAAAAGGTAACATCTACTAATACAGATTCTTTACCATTACTAAGAGGCTGATTGTATAAAAAAGCAATTGCAATAATAGCGTAAATTAAGAATAAAAAAGCCATTATCTTGATGGAATCTCGAAACCTTACATGTAAATCTCTTTTTAACAAATAATATAAGATCATAATGTAAACTAGATCACCTCTGTCTCATCATTCATAGAAATATAACTTTTTTTAGATAAAATCCATACACTTATAAAAAAGATAAAAAAACAGCCAAATAAGCGTATAAATAAACCAGTAGCATCTTCAAACACATTTATATAAAAAGCATTTGTAAATAAAAATCCATGTAATATAAATCTATCTAATAAAACAGCAGTAATCATACATATTATTACAAGTAAACTAGGTAAAAATAATTGCAATAAAGCACTTATCATACATATAAAAACACTCGCAAATAATTGAATGCAAAATAATAATGGATAATTTACATCAACACTAGTTATAGCCATCCTATTTGACATCAAAAACAACTGTAAAATCATACTCCCAGCAAAAAAGGAAACAAAAACGAATAACTTTATATAATATATGGAAACTAATTTCAATACATTATTCACTCTGTAAACAACATAAATACTAAAAAAATTCGACATAGAATATACAGAAAAAACAATTGTTAAAGGAATAAATATAGTCGACAAATTATAAAACGACATAACCTTATACAAAGTTTCCAATTCGTTCATTTTCTCTTTTACAATGCCCTGTTCAAAATAATTGAACAAGCAACCAATGATACTAACATTAAGTAAAAAGAGAATACTTAACCCAACATATTTCATCCTTATAGTTTCTTTCATTACATTATAAAAGAACATGCTTCCTACTCCCCCGTAAATAAAGAACTACAGAACAAAACCAAATACATAACAGGACACTAAGAAAAATTTGCAATTCAAAAAAGCCAAAATCTTTAATTAAATAATCTTTAGGATTGAGAATCCCTTTTCCAATACCAAGCCAAAAAATATGTAAAACAAATGGAACTAAATAAATAAAATAAACTCGTTTTATAAAAAACGAAATTGATAAAGCCAAACTCGAAAAAACCGCACCGTATAAACTATTTAAAAATACATACATTAGAAAATATAAAGTAGGATACTCATAATAAACCGTATTAAATTGAGCTGTTGGTGAAACAGTAGCCGCCATATAATTTAATATCGGATGCGGAGCAACTGTCGGATAAGTCATCGCATATAAATAAAAATGAAATAGTAAAGGGACACTTATAATAAAAAAAGATACTATAAAATTAATACAATAAAGTAATCTAAAATAATGACGCGTTCCCATCTTAGAAATGACAGGATAAATAAATCCATAATTTTTATCAATTCTATAAATCCCAGCTACAGCCATTGCAGAAATCATAGGAAATATAAGTAGATAAAATTCACTATAAAATGGTAGTCTATTAAAATGTAAAATGTTAGATAAATATGGAGATACCTTTATAATCCCAGCATCATTAAATCCTTTCGTTGTTACACACATAGCAATATATTGAGCAATGACAATTACTAACATAATAAATACAGACAACCAAAACATCCTACCTTTTAAAATCCTTCCTAAAAAGTAACTCATCTACAACTCCTCCATAAACCATTAATGAAATTTAAATCTTTTTTAATATGAAAAGTTGATCCGCAACACCATAACATTTATTTTCTTTATTTAACCAAATGTAACGAAAAGAAACATTTGCTCTCTCTCCTTCAAATTTAGGAAACTCAACTTCATACTGATAAACATCATTTGTACCTTTTCTTTTTACACTCTTAACTTCTTGTTTCCACTGAATTATTTTTCCATCAATTTGTTCAATCCGTCCCAAAAGATACGTTGGTTTTTTCTTATTCGTCACACCCGTTAAAAAAACATAATAATTTTCTGGTATAACTCCTGACTTTAATTTTTTATTTGAAAGCTTATCCTCTATTAAGCTATCATTTCTTTCTATTTGACCTTGAAAGAAATCATGACCATTTTCACTTTTTAAAAACACTTGTTCAACAATAGTATTTTTCTTAATTTCTTGTAACTGAATACTTTTCAAATTATCTTTTTCCGTTAAAGTATCTTCAATATTTACAATCGGTTCATCTACTTTCTTTTGACAAGAAACTAAGAAACTAATACTCAATATAAAAAAACAAACTAAAATATATCTTGAGATAAACCTCATTACAACTCCTCCTATTTTAAAAATGAAATAGCAGGAAAAGCCGTATAATCAAGACTCGGAACTATACGACTTTTTCTAGTACTACACAATAAATAATTTCAATTTATAATTTCTAAATCAATATTCAGTGTAAGGTCCACTCGGTCTTACACTATCAGGACTCCAAGCAGTAGGATAAGCATTATTTTCTCTAGAATAACCACCAAATCTCACAGGTACATTTTTCCCATAGTTTTCATATGCGTAATTTTGGAAAAGATACGTTTTACCTGGTTTCACCGTTCCTTCATGCTTACCCGACTCACCTGAAACATTTACCCAATCTCTATTACCTTTACCTTTATTTTTATCAGCTTCTGTCCAAACGTTAAAAGAACCACCGCCCTTCTCACTACTCTTTACACGCATATACATAGAAGTAGGTGTCTCTTTAGGACGTGCATTAGTAAAATCATATGCATTCCAAAGTCTAAAGGTAAATTCTACATGATCATCCTTTGTATCAGCCTTAGCAGGTTCGGTTAAAGCAAAAGTACTAGCTAAAATACCTAACGATAAAACAGATCCAAACATAAAACGACTTTTTTTCTTAATGCTCACTAAAAGCACCTCCGATAATTTGTAGCATTATATCGATTTTATTTTTTTACTAAAGAAACAAAGTAAATCTATATAATGCAATTTAAAGATAACAAAAGCAAAATACACTATCAATTGATTCCAGAAAACTTAATATTTTATTTACAATTATAAAATATTGTTAAATTAAACAAAATTAGTATACTCCTAACAAGTACATACTTATGGAGATAATCACATTCAAAATCTCAATACAAAAAAGCGCAGCCATTTCGGCTGCGCTTTTGAATTATTATTTAGTTTCGATTAAACCGTATTTCCCATCTTTACGGCCATATACAACATTAGTTTCATTTGTATCAGCATTTGTGAAGACGAAGAAATTATGTCCTAGCATATCCATTTGTAGGATCGCTTCTTCAACGTCCATCGGTTTTAAATCGAATCGTTTTGTACGTACAAGTTCTAATTCATCCTCTTCTACCGCATCCAGAACAGCTACTGCTTCTGGAAGGATAAAGTTCGTTTTCACAGAACCTTTCTCACGTAACTTACGATTTACCTTTGTTTTATGTTTACGAATTTGTCGCTCAAGTTTATCAACTACTAAATCGATAGCAGCGTACATATCGCTATTAGTTTCTTCTGCACGAAGTAATAAATCAGTAAATGGTATTGTTACCTCGACACGTTGCTTGTCAGAGTATACTTTTAAATTAACTTTAATCTCTGGGAATGTATCAAAATAACGCTCTAACTTACTTAGTTTTTTCTCTACATATTCCTTTAATGCTGGAGTTACTTCAATATTTTCACCACGAATGTTGAATTTCATAGATGAATTCCTCCTTTCAAGCCTATGTACTATAATTTCGACACTGGCTTAAAAACTCCTTCTAACTTTTTTAAAAAAATTAGTGGAATTGCGATTTTTTTATCGTTTTTTGTTGAAATGAAAAGATGCATCGTTTCTATCTTTATTTTATCCTATTAACATCGTGAATAACGAATATAACTGTGGACAATTCGTTACAGAAAAGAAACAACTTTTTGACAACTTACCCTATAACAAAAAACCCCTTGCGAAAAACAAGAGGTTCTACTACATATATATAACGTTGCCACAAACGCAGCTTTCTCTTCCCAAAACAATATCCCCTACAGTTTCACAACATTAGCTGCTTGTGGTCCACGTGCTCCATCTACAATGTCAAACTCTACTTGTTGCCCTTCTTCTAATGACTTATACCCATCTTGTTGAATAGCAGAAAAATGGACAAATACATCGTCACCATCTTCACGCTCAATAAACCCAAATCCCTTTTCTGCATTGAACCATTTCACTCTTCCTTGCATGTTCATTCCATTCCCTTCACTCTAAAAATCAGGGCATTCGCCCCATATTTTGACTATAACGAATGACAACATATGAAGTCAAAGAAGACTTATCGCCTTTTTATTATCCCTTTCGACACTGCCATATTAACTTCTACAAAGTGTCAAACTAGATACTTCCCTTGCCCCTCTTTCATATAACAAACTTCCGATTTGCCTAACTGTAATTCCAGTCGTATACACATCATCAACGAGTAAAATATGTTGCCCAGAAAACATCTCTTCTCCCTGAAAATAAAAAGGATTGCTTCCTGACACCCTTTCTTTACGTGTCTTCTTACTTTGCTTTTCTGTTTCCCTTCTTCTTAATGATGGATAAGAAATTTTGACAGGTAAACAAGTTGCTAATAACTCAGCTTGATTAAAACCACGTTCAACTGCCCTTTCCTTACTAAGCGGAACAGCGATAACGGTTGAAACATTAGCAAAATACTTTTGAAATAAACTTCGAAAAGGACGATAAAAAATGCGCACTAACTCTGCATCCCCCCGAAACTTAAACTGCGCTACTATTTCTTTCATCTCATCATCATACATATATAACGAACGGTTTTTAAAAGAACGATACTTCGCCTCTTTCATCCACCTTAGACAATCTATACAAATACCGTCTTCTTGAAATGAGGCAGGAACATATTCTAAAGGCCGCCCACACTCCATGCAAATTTCTCCTATAATATAGGAAAGTTTCTGCTCACATCTATCACATATATATTTTCTATGACACTTTACAAAAAAATTGTACCAACTAACCGTTTCTACAAAACACTCATCACAAAGTAAACAATGCATTAATCGATCAATCCTTGTTCTTTCGCATTTTTATTCATACCTTGAATATGTTTTTTCGCGCGCACCATCGCCTCTGTCTTACCATAGTGAAAATAAACGACCTCTCCATACGGTGCTTCAAAGCTCCGCCCTGCTCGGCCCGCAATTTGTACGAGTGCACTTTCTGAGAATATTTCTTCTTCCGCCCCTAAAACCGCTACTTGCAAATTTTTTACTGTTACGCCTCGCTCTAAAATTGTCGTTGTAACTAATAATGGGATTTCTCCTTTTCTGAAAGCCGCTACTTTTTCTTTTCTACCCGGATCTTCTGCATGTACACCTTCAATTCGCTTGTTTAATGACTTTAACAAC
Source organism: Bacillus sp. 5mfcol3.1 (assembly GCF_900114335.1). Lineage (NCBI taxonomy): Bacteria > Bacillati > Bacillota > Bacilli > Caryophanales > Bacillaceae > Bacillus > Bacillus sp. 5mfcol3.1. The sequence continues at coordinate 260,874 of NZ_FOST01000004.1, forward strand.
AGGCTTATCTCTTCTATATATCGCACATGGGGAACAAATAAAAAAATAGGATATTTTTTATTTAAGTACGTTTGTAACCACTGTAGTAAAACTCGAGGAATTCTTTTATGAATGAGGCTTTTTTTCCAATTCCCGCACCAACAAAACAAAGGAACTGGCAAAGGATGACGGTGATATCGTCCAGAAACAATAACACCTTTTTGTTCACCTCTTCTAAATTTTCGCTTCCACGTTTCATCTGGAGTCGCAGTTAAATAAATACGCGCCGCTCTTTCTTTCATCGCTTGTTTTACCGCATACTGTAACATTTGATCTGCACAATATGGAAAAGCATCTATCTCATCTACAACCATGACATGAAACGCCCTATAATAACGCAATAATTGATGCGTGGTTGCAACGACTAGTACTGCATCTTTTTCTTTATCCACACTCCCTCCATATAAAGCCGCTACCTTTATATATGGAAATACTTCTTGTAATCTCGGTGCTAATTCCAGAACAACATCCGTTCGCGGCGTTGCGATACAAACTCTTTCTCCTTTTTGAAGCGCTTCGTTAATACCGTAAAACAACATCTCTGTTTTCCCAGCCCCGCATACAGCCCAAATAAAAAATGATTCTTTTCGCTTAATAGCCTCTATAACTCCTTGCGCCGCCAAATTCTGACCAGTAGACAACGTTCCGCTCCACCGTAACAAGTTTAAATTCTTTTCTCTCTTTCTTTCAGCAATCCCGCGAACAAGTAAAGCACATTCACTTACCCTCCCCATCGTTATACACTTCCGGCAATATGTGCACACTTTACTGCACCTTTTACATAAAAACGACGCAAATAGCCGCTGTTCTATATTTCCACAACGCTGACATACATATTTAGAAGCCTTCTTTTTTACACCTTGTACACACACGACCTCTCCCTTCTTTTTCAAATCATTTAATTCCCTCTGTAAATCTGAAGAAAGTTCGTCTAATAGCAACTGTTTCCCCGGTAGCATCGACAATCACCTCCAGCACTACTATAAACCCTTCTTCAAATCCCGTAAAAACTCAAAAAAGCCGATAACCTACTTATAAAATAGTAAGCTATCGACTTTATACACGTTTTTTATTCTTTTATAAATCCTAGAATCGACCGTAACCTAAGAAATGTTTTTGGTTATATGAGCTGTTAATATCACCGTACGCAATTCCTTTATCACTAGCATGAATCATTTGGCCATTACCAACGTAAATACCGATGTGAGATGGACCTGCTTTATAAGTACCTTGGAAGAATACTAAATCTCCTGGTTGTGGGCTACCTACTTTAGAAACTGAGTTCCAGTAACCTGCAACGTCTTGACGACCTACACCAAAAATGTAAGAAATGAATCCACTACAATCAAAACCACCGTTTGATGGAGATGCACTTCCCCAAACATATGGTAAACCTAAGTAGCTTTGCGCTTTACCAATTACGCCACCCACATTTGGAGCTGGCTTTTTCTCTTCTTGTTTAGGTGCTTCTTTCTTAGGCTCTTCTTTTTTTGGTTCCTCTTTTTTAGGTTCTTCTTTTTTAGGCTCTTCTTTTTGAGCTTGTCCACCATTGTTTGCTGGTGCAGCTTGCTCTGCAGGTGCTTGTGCTGGCTGAGCTTGCGCAGCTTTAGCAGCTTGCTCTGCTTGTTTTTGAGCAGCAGCTTCTTGTGCAGCTTTTGCTTGTGCTTCTTCTTCTGCAATACGTTGTAATTGTAACGCTTGTTTTTCAAGCTCTTTCAATTGACCTTCTGTACTTGTCATTGTAGTTACAACTGTATCCATTTTACCGCTTAAATCGTTTACCGCTGTTGCTTTTTTCTCTTTTTCAGCGTCAAGTTCTTTCTTAGCAGTTTCAATTTGAGTTTGTGCTTCTTTTAATTCTTTTTGTTTCTCTTTTACCGTTGCAACATCTTTTTTCACACTAGCTTGGTCTTCTTGCTGTGTTTTCATGATATCTTCATCAGACTCAAGAATTTTAGAGACAGAAGTTAAACGATCAACTAAATCTGCAACGTTTTTAGAGTTTACAAGAACTTCTGTTACAACGTTCGTATTTGGTTGTTCTTGAAGTGCAACTAAACGCTTTCTTAATAACTCTTCACGTTTTGCAATCTTCGTTTGTAATTCTGCAATATCTTTATTTTTCTTTTCAATTAATTGCTCAGTATCAGAAACTTTTTTCGTTGTTTCATCAAGCTTTGCAGCATTCTCTTGAACAGACTTATCTAAACCTTGAATTGTTTTGTTTAATTCATTCATTTGTTTTTGTAATTCATCACGTTCTTGTTGTTGTTTATGTAAAGTGTCATTTTGTGTATTAATTTGTGATTTCACGTCAGAAATTTTATCTTCTGCAAATACATTTGGTGTTAGCCCTGAAAACATTAACCCTGCAACTAATGCGCAAGATGCCATTTTTAGCTTTTTCATTTTATTTTTTACACCGCTTTCTTTTTTCTTTTTCCGTATATAACCTATAAAATTTATACCATAATTCGGGATTTTTTTTGCTAATGTTACGTTTTTGTAAAACAAATGTAATATTATATGTAGCTCTAGCGCAAAATTCGTATATTTTTGTATGTGTGTGTAGAAATTTATATACTTTTCTTAATTCTATAAACAAAGAAAAAACGTAAGGAATCCCTTACGTTTTATTAAATATACGAATACAAATGAAATGCTACTTCATCCATTTCTCAGCCCAATTTTGGACCTCATCCATAACACTTTCTAACGCTTTTCCCTTGTCAGTTAAGCCATACTCGATTCGAACTGGTACTTCTGGATAGACATTACGAACTACAATGCCCTCGCTTTCCAATTCCTTCAAACGCTCTGACAACATACGATCGCTCATATTTGGGATAATATCTGCGATTTCTCTAAAACGTTTCGACTCTTCAAGCAAAGATTTAATAATTAAGCCAGTCCACTTCTTACTAAGCAGAGTAAAAGCTGACTCAAACTTTGGACATAAACAAGAATTATGCTCCATATGTTTCACCTCTCTTCTATTATAATATAGTTTCTTGTAAAAAGTAAGTTATAAAACTTTCCTCATTATTTTATTTTACGTACATTTTACCATTTCCAAATATTAACTTGTCAACTAAACGTAACATACCCGTAAAAAAACCCTCTTAAAAAGAGAGCTTTTTATATCTTTATTACTTCGTATACCATCCAAGACCTAATGCACCTTCACCTAAGTGCGTACCAATTACAGCTCCAAAATAACCTGTACGAATTGTGACGTGAGGATATTTTGCTTCTAATTCTTTCTTCCATTCATTCGCTTCCTCTTCACGTTGCGCATGAATGATAACTGCTTCCATAGGTACACCTTTACTTGCTTGCTCATCAAAAATTTCAATGATACGTTTTAATGCTTTTTTACGTGTACGAATCTTTTCAAACGGAATAATGATTTTATCTCTAAAATATAAAACTGGCTTCACTTGTAACAGACTGCCGATGAAAGCTTGCGCGCTATTTAATCGACCACCACGTTGTAAATGATGTAAATCATCAACTACAAAATAGGCGTCCATCGTTTTCTTCATTTCATCAAAACGAGCAATAATCTCTTTTGGACTCTTTCCTTCACTTGCTAACCTTGCACCTTCACGCACATAAAATCCTTGTACTTCACAACTAATTTCAGAGTCATACGTGTATACATCAATACCCTCTACCATCTGTCCAGCTGTCGTTGATGTTTGATATGTACCACTAATTCCACTTGATAGGTGAATACTAATAACTGCATCATAATCTTTAGCTAGTTCTTCATATAGCTCAACAAACTTTCCGATTGCTGGTTGAGAAGTTTTTGGAAGTTCCTCTTGTTCACGTACTTTCACATAAAAATCATCTGCTGAAATTTCAGCTTCTTCTTGATAAGATTCTGTTCCAAACACAACGTTTAATGGAATCATATATATATTGAGTTCATCACGGATTTGCTTCGGTATATATGCTGTACTATCAGTAACAATAGCTATTTTCATTTTCGTACCTGCCTTATAAAAAGTTTTATTTCCTAATTTTACACGAAAACTACAAATGGTGCATCCATACAGGGAAATGCCGGTTGAAATTATACTCACCATCTCGACAAATTACAACAAAAAGATAAAATACTCACCAAAAACTTCAGCCTATTTAGAAAAAATGTTTGAATATAAAAAGGCTCGCTTTTAAAATGGAAAGTACTAGTCATTTTGATAGATAGGGGCGTATACAAGTGCTATTACAATATTTAACAATCAAAGACTACGGCGAACACGAAATCGTCATTCAAAAATCAAGATTTATTTGTTATATTAGCCGAGCAACGACTGAGGAAGAGGCTCAAGAATTTATACAAAAAATAAAAAAACAGCATTGGAATGCAACACATAATTGTTCCGCTTATTTAATTGGCGAACAAGATCATATTCAAAAAGCAAATGATGACGGCGAGCCTAGCGGTACAGCTGGCGTACCAATGCTAGAAGTACTAAAAAAACGTGGGCTAAAAGATACCGTCGTTGTCGTAACACGCTATTTTGGTGGCATTAAACTTGGCGCAGGTGGATTAATTCGTGCATATGGAAAGTGTACAAGCGAAGGCATTAATCATGTCGGTGTCGTCCAGCGAAAACTAATGCGTGTGATGCAAACCGAGATTGATTACACATTACTTGGCAAAGTAGAAAATGAATTACGTAATTCAAAATATGCCATTAAAGATATACATTATCTAGAAAATGTCACATTTGATACTTATGTAGAAGAAGACGGCAAACAAGCATTTACAAATTGGATGATTGAATTAACAAACGGGAAATGTACAATTACAGAAGGAGATATGTTGTACTTAGAACAAGATGTTATCTAAGCATAACTCTTTTATCACCTTCAAAGATTAATGTAGTGAATTACTTCCCTACAAATGAACTAACGAACTAAGGAGATTATATATGGAAGAACGTTATTATCATCTCCAAAATAGCAGAATAAAAAAGAAGCGAAGAAGGAAACTTTTCTTCTTCCTTATTTTCGCATTTTTATTTGGCAGCATAGGAGTTTATGTGTTAAATTCTTACTCTTCTCTTATGGGGATGTATAGTGGTTTTACTCGTGAAAAATCGGATTTAAGAAACAAAGATGTAGAAATTACAAAGGAACCTTTTACAATTCTCATTATGGGTATAGAAGATTATGCGACAGACGGTCAAAATGGTCGTACAGACTCATTAATGTTTGCAACAGTCAATCCGAAAACTCAAAAGATTTCACTTATGAGTATTCCTCGTGATTCTCGAGTTAAAATTGTTGGTAAAAATAAGGAAGACAAAATTAACGCTGCCCATGCTTACGGCGGAGAAGAAATGGCAATCAAAACTGTCGAAGGCTTTCTAAAAGTTCCTGTAGACCATTATCTTAAAATTGATTTCCAAGGCTTTAAAGGTATCGTTGATGCTGTCGGCGGCGTTACGGTTGACGTACCCTTCGATTTCTGGGAGCGCTCTGACGTAGATTACTACAAAAAAATTCAATTTAAGCAAGGACAGCAAAACTTAAACGGTGAAGAAGCACTTGCTTACGTCCGTATGCGAAAACAAGATCCAAATGGCGATTATGGTCGAGCTGCTAGACAAAGACAATTACTAGCCGCTGTTGCCCAAAAGCTAAACTCCACCTCTACTGTATTTAAAATTAAAGATTTAACAGCTGTCGTTGGAAAATATATAAAAACCGACATTCCTATTTCAGACGGACTTGCTCTTTACAATAAACTTTCTGCATTTGATCCTTCTACAATGCAAACGTTAAAGCTTGAAGGCGAAGACAAAAAGATAGGCGGTATTTATTACTTCCTTCCAGATCCAATCAGTGTAGAAACGGTGCGTAACGAAATTGAAAAAGAATTAGGAGAAAAAGCAAAAAATCCAACTACAAAAAACAACTCAAATCCTGATTCAAATTCAAGTTCTAACTCTAACGAACAAGCAAAAAAAGAAACAAACAAAAATAAAACACCAACTGATCCGCCACCTTCTACAAATGCTCATGCAGAGTGGATTATGCGCAATCAGCCGTAACAAAAAGGCCCAATCTATCCGATTGGGCCTTTTTTATTTACTTATTAAAGTGTTGTAAAATCGCTTCTACAATGCGCTCTGATGCACGACCATCACCGTAAGGGTTAGATGCTTTCGCCATCTTATCATGAGCTTCTTTATCTGATAACAACTCATCTGCAAGACCAAAGATTGTCTCTTCGTCTGTTCCTGCTAATTTCAGCGTACCTGCTTCAATACCTTCAGGGCGCTCTGTTGTATCACGAAGAACAAGAACTGGTACCCCAAGTGATGGAGCTTCTTCTTGTACACCACCAGAATCCGTTAACATTAAGTATGAACGAGCTGCAACATTGTGGAAATCAATTACATCTAGCGGCTCAATTAAATGAATACGATTATGTTCACCTAAAATTTCATTTGCTATTTCACGAACAACAGGGTTCATATGAACAGGATACACAACTTGTACATCTTCATGCTTATCAACAAGACGCTTAATTGCACGGAACATATTACGCATCGGTTCACCTAAGTTTTCACGACGGTGAGCTGTCATAAGTACAAGACGATCATTTCCAAGTTTCTCTAGTACAGGATGACTATATGTTTCTTTTACAGTCGTTTGCAGCGCGTCAATCGCTGTATTTCCTGTGATGAAAATACGTGACTCATCTTTATTTTCCTTCTGTAAGTTCGTTGCTGATTTTGCTGTTGGTGAGAAATGAAGATCCGCCATTACACCTGTTAATTGACGATTCATCTCTTCTGGGTATGGAGAATACTTATCCCACGTACGAAGACCCGCCTCAACATGGCCTACTGGAATTTGATTATAAAAAGCAGCTAAGCTTGCAATAAATGTTGTTGTTGTATCACCATGTACAAGTACAATATCCGGCTTCGCTTCTTTCATTACTTTATCCAAACCTTCTAAACCGCGCGTTGTAACATCAATTAAAGTTTGGCGGTCTTTCATGATATTTAAATCGAAATCTGGCGTAATTCCAAAGATATTTAATACTTGATCTAACATTTGGCGATGCTGTGCTGTTACAGTCACAATCGATTCAATTTTTTCTGGGTGTTTTTGCAACTCTAATACAAGAGGTGCCATTTTAATTGCTTCTGGACGTGTCCCGAAAATTGTCATTACTTTTAAACGTTCAGTCATGTGATTGCCTCTTTTCTTTCACTAATTACAGCTTCTATTATGACATATAAAAATATGCATGAGTACATCCCTTTTTAACGCATAACAGAAACTTTTCTATTACAAATACTTTTTCTTCCCACCGAGTAATAATCTATCTTTTGTTTCTTAACATCTTCATCAGTATAACAATTTCTCCCATCGAATAAAATAGGCTCTCTCATAAGTTGTACGTACTTTTCTAACGGGTACACTCGAATAGCTTCCCATTCTGTTACGATAAAAGCCGCACTCGCATCTCGAATCGATTCATCTATACATCTACTATATTGTATAGCATCTCCAAATATATTTTTCACATATTGAATTGCTTTTGGGTCGTACAGAACAATTTCTGCACCTATATTAAGTAATGCTTCTATTATAATAAGAGATGATGCCTCTCTAATATCATCCGTATTCGGTTTAAATGACGCGCCAAGAACTGCAATCCGCTTTTTATTCATGTTCATAACTTTTTTCGCTTTTCCAATCAATAGCAGCTGTTGCTTATTATTTACTTCAATAACCGCTTTTAACAAACGAAAATCATGAGCAACATTTCCCGCAATTTGCACCAGTGCTTTCGTATCTTTCGGGAAACACGATCCCCCGTATCCAATGCCCGCATTTAAAAAAGATGCACCAATTCTCTTATCCATTCCCATCCCTTTGGCAACATCCAATACATTTGCGCCTACCTTCTCACATATATTTGAAATTTCATTAATGAAACTAATCTTTGTAGCTAAAAAGGCATTCGATGCGTATTTAATCATCTCTGCACTTTTAATATCTGTAACATACGTTTCTAAGCATAATTGGCTATACAAACTCTCTACTCTTCTTGCTACTTCCTCACTATCCGCTCCAATTACAATACGATCTCCATGAAAGAAATCATAAATACCTGAACCTTCACGCAAAAACTCTGGATTCGATACGATATGTACTGTATGCCTCCCTTTTAAATTCCCCTCAATCCATCCCTTCATTACATCATTTGTACCTACTGGAACTGTACTTTTCGTAACAACAATAATATCGTTTGTCGCATATAATCCAATATCGTTACAAGCACTCTGAATATACGTTAAATCCGCCGTCCCATCTAATAAAGATGGTGTTCCAACTGCAATAAATATAAACTCTACATCATCAAATGCCTCTTCTTTATTTGATGTAAAAGTTAAAGCATTATTCTCATATGCATAATTTATTAATTCATGTAATCTAACCTCATAAATAGGTAAATCCCCTTGTTTTATCCGTTCAATTTTTTCATCATCTATATCAAAACATGTAACTGAATGCCCCAACTTTGCCAATCCTACTCCTGTAATCAATCCAACATATCCAGTACCTATTATCGTAATTTTCATTTCCTTTTCGCACAGGAATTTACAATAGAAAAGATATGAAATACAGAATTCTCCCTGTGCTTCCCCCTCTCACATTAAAAATGAGAAAACCCTTTTCCTTCTTCATTATATGAATTACTTCCCTCATTCTTTTTAAAGTTTTTGTAAAATTAAATGCACTATAATATAAAGTGAAACTTTAATCAGTGGGGCTTTTACGGGCAGTTGATCCCCACCTAACTTCTTTGCTTCGCTGAATTTTGAGGTGGGGGTCTTACTGCCCGTTAATGCGGGATAAAGTAAAACTTTAATTAGTAGGAATGGGGCTACTAGTTGACGCGAGATAAATTCCCACATTTTAACATGAAACTTACTCATTTCTACGTGTAACACTTATAATACTGAACTAAAAGTATTCACTATCGAAGAAAAAAGGAAATGTCATATTCCAAAGTCCAGTACGATTAACCTTCTCATATGATGCAACATTCTATATACAATTGTCATATATTCTATCCGCTTCCATTAACCGTAAAGAGAAAAAAAGATTGAATTCTAATCTTTTTGTGATACCATATGTTATGAGCCTGTAAATAAACATCATAATTTTCAGATAAATATATTTTCAAAAAAAAAATTACGTTAGAATATAAAGGGTGGGGTATTAATGGACTCACAAGTGATTTATGCCATTTTGGCATCTTTCATCACTGTACTCGTCGTTACTCCTTTAGTTATTAAATTAGCTTTTAAAATAGGAGCGACAGATAAGCCAAACGCACGTAAAGTGCACCAAAAGATTATGCCACGTCTTGGCGGGTTAGCAATATTTATTGGTGTAGCTGTAGGATTTGTTGTCGGCGGCTTATATGAGCAAAGAATGTTATCGATAACACTAGGTGCGATTATCATTGTAATCATCGGAATTTTAGATGATATGTACGAGTTATCTGCGAAAGTAAAATTCGGTGGACAACTGTTAGTTGCCATTATGATTGTAAAAAGTGGATTATTAGTGCAAGTATTATATATCCCATTCCTTGGGGATACTGAACTTGGATGGCTTGCTTATCCAATTACAGTATTTTGGCTTGTAGGTATTACGAATGCAATCAACTTAATTGACGGCTTAGATGGATTATCTGCTGGTATTTCATCTATCGTACTTGCAACGCTAGCATATATGGCCTTCACTAGCCCATGGGGTACTGGAACAGCTATTATCTTGCCACTCGCATTAATTATATTAGCAAGTACAATTGGATTTTTATTCTTCAACTTCCATCCAGCAAAAATTTTCATGGGAGATACAGGAGCACTATTTTTAGGATACTGTATTTCTGTTATATCGTTACTTGGATTATACAAAAGTGTAACGTTATTCAGTTTTATCGTTCCAATTATCATTTTAGGTGTACCTATATTTGATACGATATTTGCAATCATCCGTCGTATCGTAAATAAAAAACCTATTTCAGCACCAGATAAATCGCATTTACATCACCGCTTACTTGCAATGGGATTCTCTCATCGTAAAACGGTACTAATTATATACGCATTCGGTATTTTCTTTAGTGTAAATGCCATTATTTTCACTAGTGCAACGTTATGGTTATCCATTATTCTTCTTTTCGCTTTGATTTTCTTCACAGAAATCATTGCTGAAATAATCGGTCTTGTACATGAACGTTACAAACCACTTATTTCCTTTTATAAAAAAGTGAAAAAACGCGAAGACTAATTGTAGTATAGCCTTTACCATTATGAAATATTCAAATAGCATCCTTTAGGATGCTATTTTTTATTCCTTATTTTATATTTCCAAAATATAGATTGTTTGAGAGTTCCTCTATTGGAGAAAGATATACATAATAAGAAAAGTATCAAGTTTTTTTACATCTTGATTGTCAAACTGAGGGTGAATGTTATGATCAAGCGAGTATTTCAATGTATTATTTTATTCTTAACAATTACTATGTACGCATCATCTAATACTGAAGCAACAACCGTTATTCCTGCTGAACATCATCCAAATACTGAAACAACTTCTCCTACACAAAAAATTGCGTACTTAACATTTGATGACGGTCCAAACAAATATACTACACAAATTTTAAACATCTTAAAAGAAAAGAACGGAAAAGCAACTTTCTTTGTTATTGGCGGAAAAGTGCCGCATTACAGAAAAACGATGCAACGATTAATTAAAGAAGGACATTATATCGGGCTCCATAGCATGTCACATGATGTAAAACGCCTTTACACTGGTGACCCTTCCACTTTAATTGCAGAAATGGAACAAACACAAAGCATTGTCCAGCAAGTTACGAAATTAAATACACATCTCGTTCGCGTTCCATATGGTAGTATGCCTTACTTAAAAAAGAATTACCGTGACGCACTTGTATCAGCCCAGTATAAAATGTGGGATTGGACGATCGATACTTATGACTGGAAAAGCTATGATAATCCTTCTGCCATACTCGAAAGAGTGCGTAATCAAAGTGATGAACAAGTCGAAGTTATTTTAATGCATGATTCGAGTGTGACCGTACAAATACTGCCAAAAGTAATTGATTATTTACAGTCACAAGGATACAAACTTCTTCCCTATAATCCATCTTCTCATCTCGAGGTAAATTTTTGGAAAGACACAAGATTGTAACAGCTTTAGTACTTCTAGACTAAAGCTGTTTTATTTTTCTCTTCCCACCCTTCCCATTTTTGTGTAAACTTTTAAATAGTGATGAAGTTTCGAGGTGAATGGAAATGAAACGAATAGATCTCATTTTTAATGCAATACAAGAAGGAAATTATACAGAAGGTGTAACCGCATCAGAACTCGCTACATTTCTACAACTAGATCGCGCCAATGTAAGTAGCGACTTAAACAAACTTGTAAAAGATAAACGGTTATTAAAAACAAATACGCGACCTGTTCGTTTTTACATAGAAACGAACACTTCGTTGGAAACGCATTCAAAAGACATAACTTCATTAGATACATTTGCAATTGAAAATACGAGCCTTAAAATCGCAATTGAAAAAGCGAAAGCTTCTATTCTCTACCCTCCAAACGGTATGCATACTTTACTACTGGGAGAAACAGGGGTCGGAAAGTCTATGTTTGCTTCTTTAATGCACGAATATGCAATTGAAGTTGAACAGCTTCCCAAAAATGCACCATTTATCGTCTTTAACTGTGCTGATTACGCAAACAATCCACAACTACTACTTGGACAGTTATTTGGGATTAAAAAAGGAGCTTACACAGGAGCAAGTGATCAAAAAGGGTTAATTGAAAAAGCACATGAAGGAATTCTTTTCTTAGATGAAGTACATCGCCTACCTCCAGAGGGACAAGAAATGCTTTTCACCTTTATTGACCGCGGAGTGTACCGCCGCCTTGGAGAAACAGAGAACGAACGTAAAGCACAAGTATTAATCATTACTGCAACAACAGAAGAACCAAATTCCTTTTTATTAAAAACATTTACAAGACGTATACCGATGACTGTTACGCTGCCACCACTTCGTGAGCGTACACATAAAGAGCGCTTTGCTTTACTACAGCTATTTTTCACAAATGAAGCAATTCGTCTGCGAAAAGACATTCACGTTAGCCCAAATGCAATGCGTGCTTTCGTCTTTTACAATTGTCCCAATAACATTGGTCAATTAAAAACAGATGTTCAAATTGCCTGTGCGAAAGCCTATTCTGATTTGGTCACAAAGAAACGTGATTCTGTCTATGTTTCAAGTACAGATTTACCTTGGTATATGAAAGAAGGGTTGTTCATTGAAAGGAAGAGCCGTCACTTATACCAAATACCAAATGAAACATTTGTATTTACAGGTGAGGAAGGTTGGAGTAATCATAAAACAGAAGATGAAAAACGCTCTTCTATTTACGATTATATTGACTATAAATACGAAGAACTTCAAGCACGTGGTATTGAAGAGGAAGAATTAGAATTACTAATAGAAAATGATGTTCAAAGCTTTTTCGTACAATATTTTAACCAAATATCAAAAAAAACAAGCCATGAAAATGTTTTTAAAATTGTGGATCGTAATATCGTTTCCGTATGTGAAAAAATAGCGGAACTTGCTGAAAAGCATTTATCTAAGACGTTTGATGAAAAAGTATTTCTCGCTTTAAGTTTACATGTACAGACAACTCTACAACGTTTACAAAGCGGAAAACAAATACATCACCCACAATTAAATCAAATTCGTACGAAATATAAAGAAGCTTTTTCTGTATCTATGCAATGCATTCAACTACTGGAGGAAGAATTACAAATAACAATGCCTATTGATGAAGCTGGCTTTTTAACAATGTTCTTCGTTGTTGATCCAATTCCTGCCTCACAAACAGAAGTAAAAGTATTAATATTAGCACACGGTAATGGCATCGCAACTGAAATGGCAAACGTTGCAAACGAACTTCTCGGCATTGAGGAAGTAACCGGTATTGATATGCCGTTACACGAATCACCGAAAGATTTCTTGGAACGTGTGAAAGTGTATATGCAAACACTACAAAATGTAAATGGGCTTCTCTTACTTGTCGATATGGGGTCACTTGCTTATATCGGTGACATATTAGAAACGGAGTTCAAAATCCCTGTACGTGTTCTCTCGATGACGAGCACACCACATGCACTAGAAGCAGCTCGAAAAGCTCAGCTCGGTTATTCATTAGATGCGCTATATGAAACAGTAAAAAATTTAACACCATTTTACTTAAACGTACAAGAAGAAAAGAAAAAACCTCTCTCTCCAATGAAATCTGTTATTTTAACAGCTTGTTTAACTGGTGAAGGAAGTGCTTTAGCTATTCAAAAAATGTTAGAGAACTATTTACGATTTGATAAAGACTTAATTGAAATTATTCCGATTAGTATCGTCCATGAAAAAGATTTAACGAAAATGATCGAGAACATAAAAAAAGAGCGTAACATCATTTGTATCGTTACGAATTTCGATGTGCAAGTACCATGCTTAACATATCATTTCCAAGACATCGTAAACTACACAGCGATTCAGCCCATTCAAGAATTAATTACGTATGAAGAAACATATGCAAAAATGGCGGATATTCTTGAACAACAAATGCAGCGTAACGATGGGGCATTACTTATTAAAACAATTCGTTACGCATTAAATACAATTCAGGAATTAATTTCCTTACAGCTAACTCCTGATAGCTTAATGGGTGTTATTCTGCATATGAGCTGTATGGTTGACCGTCTTCAAAAAGGAGAAAGCCTTCTTCCTCACCCTGATAAAGAGAAAAGAAGACAAGATGAATACTGGATGTATATGAAAGTAAAAAAAGCATTGCAACCAATTGAAAATACATTTGAAATACAAATACCTGATGACGAAGTATTTTACGTTATGGACTTCTTTATTAAAAATCAACCTGTGAAAAATTAATCGAGGCAATTTTTAAAAATATCGACCGTAACGCAAGTTATATCAGCGATTATTGAAATATATCGGCGTAACGCGAGTTATATCAGCGATTTTCAAAATATATCGATTTACCGACAATAATCGCTAAAACTAGCACCTTATATAATGAGAAAAGGCTGTTCCAACATATGGACAGCCTTTTCCTCTACTTCTTTACTTTTCTAACTCGCCCTCTTATTTCTCCTCTTTTTTGTGATTTCGTATGAACATTAACATATACGTTTGCTTGAATAATTTCTTGAAGTAAATGTACAAATGATTTCCCTTGTAAAGGTCCCTCAAAATCCTCCACATTCACTACACCAGTAATACTTCCCTCGTTCAAGCTAATCCCTTGCTCCAGTGGACCATACAAATATAAAACAACAGGACCAATTTGAGTAGACTTCCCTAAATGAATTTGACACGATGTAACCTTTTCTATATTTTTTAGTATTACTCTGTAATGCAATTTCGTTAAATCATCACTAAAAATAAACTCTGCTACCCCAAAAGCTTCTGTATTTACAGGAGGCACTTCCCTCTTACCTGTTAACCTGGCAAAGAAATGTGTTGTCATAAGGCATTCTCCTTATATAAATTTCCCAGCACTACTTCTACTACTTTATGGTTTAGACATAATCATTTATGACTTTTTCAATTTTAATTACAAAGAAAAGATTCACAAAATCTTTACATTAGATTTGTTCCTTTTGCTTTACCACTTCTTGTATAATGCACATAGCAAAAACATTCTAGGAGGTTATTTTGAAAAAAAACAAACACACCTTTCACACATTATTAGAGATTTTTCTCGTCTCATTTAAATTAGGACTTACTTCATTCGGCGGTCCTGTCGCTCATCTCGGCTATTTTCACCACGAATACGTGCAAAAAAGAAAATGGATGGATGAACGAAGCTATGGAGATTTAGTAGCGCTATGTCAATTCCTTCCTGGTCCTGCCAGCAGTCAAGTCGGTATGGGGGTTGGATTATTAAGAGGTGGGCTTTTAGGAGCTATTATTTCATGGATTGGATTCACTTTACCGTCTGTACTTGTTTTAGTTTTCTTCGCCTCATTCCTTAATCAGTTCGATCTTGGGAGTGCTGGCTGGATTCATGGACTAAAACTTGTAGCAGTCGCTATTGTCGCTCACGCCATATGGGGAATGGCGCAAAAGTTAACTCCAGATCGCAACCGTGCGACGATTGCGATTGTAACTGCCGCAATCGCCTTATTATGGCCAAGTAGCTGGACGCAAGTGATCCTCATTATAATATGTGGCTTTATCGGCTGGTTTTTATATCGCAACCAACCAATTAGCCAATCTCAGCATATAAAAGTACCTATTTCAAAAAAGATAGCAGTTTCTTGTCTCGTCTTATTCTTTGGACTCTTACTACTGCTACCAATATTAAGACCTTTCTCTTATTACATCGCTTTATTTGATAGTTTCTATCGCTCTGGCGCACTTGTATTTGGAGGAGGACACGTCGTGCTGCCCCTTCTTGAAGGTGAGTTCGTACAAAACGGCATGATGACGAAAGAACAGTTCCTAGCTGGATACGGATTAACACAAGCAGTACCAGGACCACTATTTACATTCGCCTCGTATATAGGAGCAGTGTTAAACGGGACGCTTGGGGCAATACTCGCAACAATTGCGATTTTCCTCCCTGCTTTCTTACTCGTTATTGGTGTTTTACCATTTTGGAACAGTGTGAGAAAAATATCATTCATACAAGGCGCACTACTTGGTGTTAACGCCGCAGTTGTTGGTATTTTAATTGCCGCTTTTTACGATCCCATTTGGACGAGTACAATTATAAATGCTTCAGATTTCGTTTTCGCTTCGCTTCTTTTTTGCTTACTAGCTTTTTGGAAAACACCACCTTGGGTTATCGTTATACTCGGAGCCTTTGGCGGATATATTCTGTCCATTTTATAAATAGAAAAAACGACGGCATGATGTAGCCGTCGTTTTTCTATTAGAACTTCACAAGCTCTATTCCTTCTGGCAACTCACTCTCTGTTAAAATACGCAATTCCTTCACACGATCCATTACGTAAGAAGAACGCTTCACAAGCTCTGGATCAATATAAGCTGGATGAACCATAATTTCTACCGTTTGTTCACCTTGTACTCTTTCTTTTAACTTCACAAAGTAATCTTCCGTCACACCATCCGCATAAAAGTCACTGTAAAACACATCAGAAAATGGATGCACCGCTCTATCTTCCTCACAACGACGAATCGGAACATTATATTTAGCCGCTAATCTCTCAAGAACATCATGTAAAATCGGTAAACCATGCACATGATGATGACTATCTAAATGAGTTGGTGTTAATCCGTAAGATAAAAACTTCTCAATTTGAGCAGTCCATTCTCTCTCAACTTCTTCTGGATTTATATTCCCTTCCCTTACAACACTTTGTTTATGAAACGATCCGTCGCTACCTACAAGTGATGGTACGTCTCCAAGAAGTGGTTCCCCTGCTGTTAATACGAGATGTACGCCTACTCCGAGTAGGTTGTACTCTTTCGCTAAGCGTACGGCATGCTCTGTTCCTGGCATATTCATCATCATCGTCGTTGAATTTACAAGTCCATTTATATGCCCATCAATAATGCCGTAATTTGTACCTTCTGTAAGACCGAAATCATCTGCATTTACAATTAACTTAATCATCATAATACCTCCTAATAGAATAAAAAAAGCGGGCTAAATAGCGCCGCTTTTACTTCTCTACCTTTTTAAAGAACTGTGGAAGATACTCTTTATGTGCTTCCAACATTTCATCTAAAATTTGTTTTGCAACTTTATCTGATGGTACAAGTGGATTGATTGTCATAGCAAGCAGCGCCTTATGATAATCCCCTGTAACAGCAGCTTCAATTGTTGTGCGCTCGAATGATTTAATTTGTTGTACTAAACCGCGAACTGGTACTGGAAGGTCTCCAACTGCAATTGGTTTTGGGCCTTCTTTCGTAATAATACAGTTCACTTCAACAGCTGAATCATGTGGTAAGCTTGCAATTGTTCCGTTGTTTCGTGTATTAACAGGCTGGATATCACCTTTATTATTGTAAATAGACGTAATTAAGCTACATGCTGCATCACTATAATAAGCTCCGCCACGTTTTTCTAATTGTGGTGGTTTAATATCTAAGTTCGGGTCTTTATATAACTCAAATAAATCATTTTCTAATTGTTTTACTACTTCTGCACGTGTACCTTTTTCAACAGAAGCTTCTTTCTCTTCTTCTAACATTTCACGTGTTTTGTAGTAGTAACGATGGTATGGACATGGAATTGCACGAAGTCCGCGAATAAAGTCTGGTTCCCAGTTAAGCGCTGCGATATTTTCCATCGTAATTTGTTTTTCTGGATCTGTCACAAGCTCTAACACACGGTCCATTACACTTACACCATCTAAGTATACATCTAGTCCGTATACCATATGATTTAAACCTGCGAAATCAACGTGAACACGACTCGCATCTACTTC
Source organism: Bacillus sp. 5mfcol3.1 (assembly GCF_900114335.1). Classification (NCBI taxonomy): domain Bacteria; kingdom Bacillati; phylum Bacillota; class Bacilli; order Caryophanales; family Bacillaceae; genus Bacillus; species Bacillus sp. 5mfcol3.1. Next base: position 278,494 of record NZ_FOST01000004.1, read on the forward strand.
AAGTAATCTTGCAAGACCCATACGAATTCCGATTGGAACGTTACATAGACCAACTACTCTTTGAATATTTGTATAACGAAGGACAGCCTCTGTTACCATACCAGCTGGATTTGCAAAGTTAATTAACCATGCATTCGGACAGAGCTCCTCCATATCCTTACAAATATCTAAAATAACAGGAATCGTTCTCAACGCTTTGAATAAACCACCAGGACCATTCGTTTCCTGACCGATTACATCATACTTTAACGGAATTGCTTCATCTTTTGCACGTGCTTCTAATAAACCAACGCGAAGTTGTGTTGTTACGAAGTCAGCATCTTTTAATGCTTCACGGCGATCAAGTGTTAAATGTACCTCGATTGGTAAGCCTGATTTTTTCACCATACGTTTCGCTAAGTTACCAACGATTTCTAACTTTTCTTTTCCTGCCTCAATATCTACTAACCAAATTTCACGAACAGGAAGCTCATCATAACGCTTAATAAATCCTTCAATTAACTCTGGTGTATAACTAGATCCACCGCCGATTGTAGCAATTTTAATTCCAGTCATGCTTTATTCCCCTTTCGCTTCAAGCTTTTTATAAAGATCGATAAACTCTGCTGCTAATTCTTTCACTGTAATCGCATTCATTAAATGGTCTTGTGCGTGAATTAAAAGAACACTAATCTCTGTTTTTTCTCCTCTTGCTTCTGATTGTATGAGCTCTGTTTGGAAATGATGCGCTTCATTAATCGCTTCTTTCGCCTTTACCATCGCTTCATCTGCTTCTGCCATTTTCCCCTGTTTGGCAAATTGAAGTGCCTCCATCGCAAAGCTTCGTGCGTTACCACTATTTAAAATCAATTGGAATGGAATTTGTTCTGCTGTAGTCATCATAATTACCGCCCTCTCTATAAGGTTCAACCGATTTAAATACCCCTTCAGTTTGAACATCTCTATTAAAGTTTTAATTTATTAATGATAGTTTGGTGTTCTTGCAGATGTGTTTCATCTTTTTGAACATGATATAAAGGTGATTGTTCTCACAGACACCGTTGTCTGCGAGAACAATCTCTATGTTACATAGGTACAGAGTTGTTGTTTCCTTGCGCTGCTTCTTTTTCAGTACGAACAACTGAACGGTCACATAATACAACGAATGGATAATAGATTACCATCGCAATTACAAAGTTGAATAACTGTAGAATTGCACCTGAAAGATGTCCACCTGTTACAAGATAACCACTAATAATTGGTGGTGTTGCCCATGGGATCATCGCAACTGTTTTTGGTACCCAGCCAATAGATATAGCTGTATAAGAAGTGATTACTAATACAATTGGTGTTATGATAAACGGTAAGAATAAAACTGGATTTAAAATAATTGGTGTACCAAATATTACCGGTTCATTAATATTGAATGCACCTGGTCCAATCGATAAGCGAGATACACCGCGTAACTGTGCACTTTTTGCTACAAGTAATACCACTACCAAGAATGCTAATGTTGCACCAGAACCACCAAGATATACGAAAGTATCAAAGAATGGTTTTGTAATAATGTTTGGAACATCAAATGCAGATGTACCACCTTGGAATAACTTCATGTTTTTCTCTAATGCCGGTAAGTATAATGGCTCAATAATACCACCAACGATATTTGGACCATGTAAGCCGAAGAACCAAAGAAGATGAACAAGGAGTACAATGACAATTGCACTTGGTAATGTCCCTGCTAAACTTTGTAGTGGTGATTGAATCGTATTAAAGATAAATTCATGAACACTTGTACCAGCTAATTTCACTGCTAATTGAATACCTGCAACTACTGTTAAGATAACAAATGCTGGAACTATAGCTGCGAAAGATCTTAAAACTGCTGGTGGTACTCCATCAGGCATTTTAAAAGTAATGTTTCTTTGTACAAAGAAACGGAATACTTCAGTAACAAGGAGTGCCACGATAATTGCTACAAATAACCCTTGTGCACCTGTCCAAGCTAAGTTCAATCCGCCTTCTTTCGGTGTTGTTGGCGTAAGAATAATTAACGCACCAAATGAAATAATACCTGCTGACAAACCATCAACGCCGTAAGATTTTGCTAAGTTATAACTTGTTGTAAATGCTATGATTAGTGCTAGAATCGCGAAAGAACCAGTCCACATTCCACCGCCGACTTGTTTCCACGTTTCACCAAACATACCTTTCATGAAATCTTGGAAAGCTTCAGACGGAAAACCATTAATTAGTGATGCCAGTGCACCAACTAAAATAAGTGGCATAACTGCAATAAATCCGTCACGGATTGCAGCTAAGTGACGTTGCGATCCGATTTTACCAGCGACAGGAACAATATATTTCTCCATAAATGCAATAAACTTTTGCATTTCGCTTCCCCCCTAATTATTTTTTAAGTGTTAATGCGTGATCTAAAACTGCTTCCCCATTCATCATGCCGTAGTGCATTGGATTGATAACGTCGATTCCAACGTTTCTCTCGTCAGCAAGCGTTTTCATTGAAGAGAGCATGTAACGAACTTGTGGTCCTAGTAATAATACATCTGCTTGATCGATATTCGTTTTTACTGCATCCCCAGATACAGCCCAAATCTTGCCTTCTAAACCGCGAGCTTTTGCAGCCGCTTCCATTTTTGTAACTAGTAAACTTGTAGACATCCCTGCTGAGCAACATAATAAAATATTCATTTGAAAATCCCCCTTGTGTAGTATAAAAAATTTATGTTTATTTATTTTTCTTTACGCTATTTATTAATGCAATTAGCGTGCCAACTTTTTAAAACCACTAAAATCAGTGCTTTTTCGAGCATTTTCTTTGTGTGTTAACGCTTTCAATTAGTGTGTCGTCCAAAAAACACACAGTGTGTTATAAAACAACACGCTTTTAACACATAACTGTATGAAAATAGATTAGTGTTTAGTTGTCTAGTTATGTTTAATATGAAAAAAACACTAAAAAAATTTTTTTATCGTAGAAATCTAGTAAAAAACAACATTTTCTTGAGCTCAGTCTTCTATCTATTCTATTGTCCAAGCACACTCTACTAAATTACATAAAATAAAATAGAATAAAATAACACAATTCGAAAGGGGATTCCTATGCCAAAACATAGAAAACAAAGCAAAATAAAGATTTATAGAATAACAAGCTATAAAAAGGACAAGCGTTCTGAATTAGACTCTGACAAATTTGAACTAGAACAGCAGGACAAGCATGATACACAAGACAAACAAGACAAACAAGATAAACAGGACAAACAGAATGAGCAGAATAAGCAAGATAAGCAAGTACAATCGGAAAATGTAATTATAGTACCTACAGATTCACACAGCTTAGATGTGTGGGATGAAATTTCTCTAAAGGAAATACAAGCTGGTGAACATACGAACCTATTTGAAGAAAAGAGTAATTATCAAAATATTAATTTAGTCCAAGTTAACGATGTTCGCTTATACTTGGACAAGCAACTTCAATTTAGTTCCGTTGATGAGCAAATTTATCATGAAGCACTTGTACATCCAATTATGTCAAAAGTAATTGATCCAAAACGTGTTCTCATATTAGGTGGTGGCGATGGTCTTGCCTTACGAGAAGTTTTGAAATATGAAACTGTGCTACATGTAGACCTTGTTGATTTAGACGAGGCGATGATTAATATGGCACGTAATGTTCCAGAAATAGTATCTTTAAACAAAAATGCTTTTTTTGATAATCGAGTGAACGTGCACGTATGCGATGCAAAAGAATTTCTAAATTCACCTTCATCTTTATACGATGTAATCATTATTGATTTTCCAGACCCAGCGACAAAGTTGTTAAGTACTTTATATACAAGCGAACTATTTGCTCGTATAGCTACATTCTTAACAGAAGATGGTGCTTTCGTCTGTCAATCTAATTCACCTGCTGATGCACCTCTAGTATATTGGAGTATCGGTAATACAATTGAACACGCTGGATTAACTGTGAAAAGTTATCATACAATAGTTCCTTCTTTCGGAACTGACTGGGGATTTCATCTTGCTACTAATTCTGCACATATACTCGATCAAATTGAACAATTATATGTAGTACCAAATCCTCGAACATTGCCTTCTCTTCTTTTTCCTTTATTCCAATTTAAAGAAGAACATCTAGAACAACGTAACCTCGCTCTCTTAAATTCAGAATCAAATCTTATCTTACATCAATGCTACAAACAGGAAATGAAGTTTTGACGATATTAATAGTAAGGAGTGCTGCCCTATGGAATACTCTACCTTTGGCAAGCATATAATAGTAGATTTGTGGGGAGTGGACTTTTCCCTATTAGATGATATGCACTTTTTAGAATATCATCTAGTTACAGCTGCAGATTACTCTGGTGCCCATGTTTTAAACGTAAGTAAAAAAGAGTTCCAGCCATATGGTGTTACTGTATTAGTGCTATTATCAGAAAGCCATCTTTCCATTCACACTTACCCGGAACAAAATTTTGCAGCTATTGACTGTTATACTTGCGGTACAACCGTTGAACCACAAATAGCGATTGATTATATCGTAAATATATTAAAACCGGAACGGATGCATATAAAAAGATTAATTCGTGGTATAGGAGAAATTGTTACTGCCGATTAATTATAACTCTTACTCATCCGAAAAAAGGAGGATTGTAAAATACCATCAGTGGGATGAACATTCCACTGATGGTACAGGCACATACATAAAATGAAATTTTAATTAGTGGGAGTTTTACTGCCCGTTAATTCTAGATAAAAAAACCTTGCATAAGCAAGGTTCATTCATCCACCGACATCTTCCTATATAACTCTACAAACTCACTCGCTAATTCTTTCACCGTAATTGCATTCATTAAATGGTCTTGTGCGTGTACCATTAAAAGAGTAACTTCGGTCTTTTCACCACCAGCTTCTTTCTGGATAAGCTCCGTTTGTACACGGTGCGCCTCTTTTAATTCCTCTAGTGCTTCTTGTAATTTAGCTTCAGCTTCTGTAAACTCCCCACGCTTCGCACAATCAATTGCTTCCATTGAACAACTTCTCGCGTTTCCCCCATGCAAGATTAAATGAAAAGCTTTCGTCTCTATCGTATCCATTTTAGTTCTTTACTCCCCCTTTTCTTCCGCCAGTTTTTGTTTATCCCATATTTTTAAGAACGGTAAATAAATGAAGAATGCTAGCGCAAAGTTAACAAGTTGCAAAATAACACCTGAAATTTTCCCGCCCGATCCTAAATATCCACTAAAAAGAATAGGTGTCGTCCAAGGTACAGCGGCCCCACTCGGACGTGCGACCCATCCCCATTCCATTGCAAAGTAAGAAACAATTGTTAACACAACTGGAACTAATATAAATGGAATTAGTAAAAGTGGGTTCATTACAATCGGCATACCAAAAGTTACCATCTCATTAATATTAAATATACCAGGTGCAATTGACAATCTCCCTAAACTTTTTAATTGTTGACTTCGTGCAAATAGTAACATTCCGACAACTAGAGCAAGCGTTGCACCAGAACCGCCCATATAAATCCATAAGTCAAAAAACTGTGCCGTAATTGTATTTGGTACATCTTGCCCAGCTTGAAAAGCAACTCGGTTTTGATCCATTAACGACAACCAAACGGGGCTCATTACACCACCAACAATAGTAGCACCATGAATTCCACACGACCAAAGAACATGAACGAGAATAACTGCTATTATTGCGCCCCAAAGACTAGCACCAAGTACACTAAGTGGTTCCTGTAAAATTTGTCCTACGATATTATGGATACTGCCAAAAGAAGTATTTTCTATAATTAAGCGTAAAATCCAAATAACTGTTACAACAATAAATCCTGGAACAAGTGCGGCAAATGAACGCGTGACAGCTGGTGGAACTGTCTCTGGCATCTTTATAATTATCTTTTTTTGTACAATAAACCGATAAAGTTCAGTAGATATAAGTGCAATAATCATTGCTACAAATAACCCTTGGCTTCCCATTAATGCAGCTGGGATAGCGCCTTCTACAAGTACACTTTCTTTTGTACTTGGTATAATATATGCAACTTGAAATGGAGTCGCAAGTAAAAACGTCACAAGCGACAATGCCCCGGATGCTAAAGCATCTACTTTATAATACTCTCCAAGTCTGTAAGCGATTCCAAAAACAGCTATTAAAGCCATTATATTAAAAGTTGCACTAACTGGATACCCTAAAGCTCTCTGCCAATTCTCACCAAACAAACCTGCCATAAACTCGTTATATCCAGGTATCGGCAGTGCACTAATAATGAGGAAAAACGATCCAATAATTAAGAAAGGCATCGTTAAAATAATTCCATCTCGAATTGCTTGCAAATGCCTCTGCTCTGCAACCTTCCCTGCTACCGGCATCACGTACTTCTCTAAAAACCGTATCATCTATCCCACTCTCCTCATGGTTTCATTGACAAAGCTGCTTGCAAGATAGCTTCTCCATTACAAAGTCCGTAATGAACGGATTGAATGACATCAACAGGTATCCCTTTATCCTTACATAATTCTTTCATTTTCGGTAATAAATAACGTACTTGCGGTCCAAGTAAAAGGACATCAGCTTTATCAATATGACTATTCACTTCAGAACCTGATACTGCCCAGATTTTTACTTCTATCCCTCTTGCCTCTGCTGCTTTCTCCATCTTTGTAACAATCAAACTGGAAGACATTCCCGCTGCACAGCAAAGTAAAATATTCATTCCGCTTCCCTCCCCCTTTTTCTAAACCTAAGTTATGGTGCATCCCTTGCCACCACTAGGTTACAAATATATATGTCTAGATTTCCTGCTGTATGCCGAGCTTAAAAACAAAAATTTCTTGGTTTTCACGCTATTCCATTTATCCGTATTCTCCTAGTAAAGAGGACTCTAACTCGCTATAATGATTCAGTATGATTTTTTTAATTGATAGGAGGATATATTTATGAAGGCATATCGCTTTCCACTTATTTTATTATCTTCTATCCTAATTGGTGGTTTCATTGGTTATTTCATGGGTGCCGATGCAGTTGCTTTAAAGCCGCTTGGTGATATTTTCTTAAACTTAATGTTTACGATTGTTGTACCTCTAGTGTTCTTTAGCATCGCATCGTCTATTGCTAATATGGATGGATTAAAACGTTTCGGTAAAATTATGTCTAGTATGGCTGGGACTTTCTTATTTACAAGTATTTTAGCTGCTATTTTTATGATTATTGTCGTGAAAGTATTCCCGCCAGCACAAGGTGTTGTACTAGAACTAACACAACCTGACAAAGCCGGCAAAGCTGTTAGTGTTGCAGATCAAATCGTCGGTATTTTAACAGTATCTGACTTCTCGAAGTTACTATCTCGTGAAAATATGTTAGCTCTTATTTTCTTCTCTATCTTAATGGGAATTGCAACTTCAGCAGTTGGCGAAAAAGGAAAGCCATTCGCTACATTCCTACAAGCTGGTGCAGAGATTTCAATGAAGGTTGTATCTTTCATTATGTACTACGCTCCAATCGGACTTGCTGCTTACTTCGCAGCATTAGTTGGTGAATTCGGACCACAACTTCTTGGAACTTACTTCCGAGCGGCAATGGTATACTATCCAGCTTCTCTAATTTATTTCTTTGTATTCTTCACATTCTATGCATACCTTGCAGGTCGCAAGCAAGGTGTACAAGTATTTTGGAAGAACATGGTCTCCCCTACAGTTACATCACTTGCAACTTGTAGTAGTGCCGCAAGTATTCCAGCGAACTTAGAAGCAACGAAGAAAATGGGTATTTCTTCAGACGTTCGTGAAACAGTTGTCCTTCTTGGTTCTACACTTCATAAAGACGGATCTGTTTTAGGTGGCGTATTAAAAATTGCTTTCTTATTCGGTATTTTCAACATGGAATTCGAAGGACCGAAAACATTAGCAATCGCACTTGTTGTTTCTTTATTAGTAGGAACAGTAATGGGTGCTATTCCAGGCGGTGGTATGATTGGTGAAATGTTAATCGTATCTCTATACGGTTTCCCGCCAGAAGCACTGCCAATTATCGCAGCAATTAGTACAATCATTGATCCACCTGCAACGATGTTAAACGTAACAGCAGATAACGCTTGTGCGGTAATGACAGCTCGCCTTGTAGAAGGTAAGAATTGGATCAAAAACAAATTTGCTTAATAGCTAGAAAGAGGATGCTCTAAACGAGCATCCTCTTTTTGTCGTTATTTGTTGATAAGTTGATATTTCCTCTCGCCACAAATTTGTTAAAATCTTCACAAATATTCCACATTCATTATCCATTCTCCGTACTATAATCATGTATGGAAAAGGAGATGGAAATAATGACACAAAGCGCACCTGAATTTAAAGTTTTGCAAAGCATTGCATTTCTCGCTGTCGTTTTGCAAAGTTCCTTATTATATACAATGAAGCAAGGAAATGTCTTACTTGAGCAATCCCTCATTATGGGCATGCTATTTAATCTTGCAAAATTCTCAGCACCAGCATTCATATTTATCGTTGGATTTCACTTAATTCGTCACTATACGAAGCAATTAGTATATAAAGAATATATTTCTGAAAAAGCGACACACTTACTCATTCCTTATTTCTTTTGGTCTATTCTTTACTTATTAACAACAAATGATCTTATTACATTACAAGGCGGAATAAAAAGTTTATTACTCGGAACAGCCGCGCCCCATCTTTGGTACGTTATTATGATGTTCCAAATTCACTTATTGTTCCCTTTACTATGCACACTTTTTTATTGGTTTCAAAAACGAACAGAAAATAAAAAAGACATATATAAATATATGACCTTTTTCGCTTGCCTATATTTTCTATTAATGTGGTTCTCTTCTCACTATATTTTTAATGGAGAAAAATTAACAAGTTCAACAATTTTACATTATACAGATCGATCATTTCTATTCTACTCATTCTATTTCGTTATGGGTGGCATTGCCGCTGTAGCACTAAAAACTTGGCGTCTATTCGTCATGAAACATATCCCGCTTATAACAATATTATTTTTCATCTTATTTTTATTCATCAATTATGAGTTGTTTAGTTTTTACGGAGCAAACTCTATTCATTTAACTGTTTCTACCTATTTAAAACCATCTATGTTTTTATATATCGTATGCGAAATTATCATACTGTATGTGTTATCTATTATGATAGTACAGCGTCGTGGTTTCTTATATAAAACGTTACGTTTCATTGGAAATTACACGTATGGTGCTTATTTAGCTCACTTATTCTTCTTGCAACTATGCACAAAGTTTCTTTCTTTATTCACACTGCAAGAAAATACTATATTATATAGCCTATTACTATTTGTGTTAACGGCTATTATCTCTATTTCAACAATGTTCATTTGTAGCACAATACCATTTCATACTTGGATTACAGGTCCTTCTCCTACAACAAAGATGAAATGGACGAAGGTTGTATTCCGAAAAAATCATAAAAAACTATTCAAGCCATATATTTGATATAATGATACGCATATAAAAAGAAAGCGAGAGACACCTATGATTAATCAAGTTGGACAAATTATGCTATATGTAAATAATCAAGACGAAACAGTACAATTTTGGACAGAAAAAGTAGGGTTCCAAATCATTGCGGAAGAGAATAACGGAAACGGATTCCGCTGGATTGAAATTGCACCGGCGAAAGAAGCAGGAACAAGCATCGTCCTTCACGATAAAGCGTTAATCGCGAAGATGCAACCTGAACTAAACCTTAATACACCTTCACTTATGTTCTTCTCAAATGACTTAGACCGTCTATATAAAGATCTTTCTGAGAAAAATGTCACAGTTGGACAGGTTGTAGATTTACCTACTGGTAGAGCATTCAACTTTGCTGATAATGAAAATAATTACTTTGCAGTAATGGAACGTAAATAAAAAATAAGCTATCCGAAAAAATCGGATAGCTTATTTCATTTTAAGAAACTTGTTCTACATTCGTTTCTCTATGCTGTATATGGCTCGTGATCCAAGCAATTCCACCGGCAACAATGAGATAACATAACAATATTAAAATTTGTATTTTTAATTGCGACCAATCTCCTAAAGAGATAACATCTTGTAATCCTCTAAGAGAATGAGACATTGGGAGAAACTGCCCAATTTTGCTAAGAACAGCTATGTTTAATTCTCCTGGGAAAGTCCCCCCGCTTGTCGCTAATTGCAAGACAAGAAGCGTTACTGCTAAGAACTTTCCAACAAGACCAAATACTGTTACTAACATAAGAATAAATGTCATGAACGTAAAGGAAATCACAATACTTGATAAAACAAAAAGTGGTACACTGGCAACTTCTAATTTCATAACACCTAGCACAACTACATCTACGAGTAGCGCTTGAATAAGTCCAATTAAATATACCAATCCTAGTTTATTAATAAAATGTACCGTTCCACTTACCTTCATATTTTGTCTACGACCAAGCGGTAAAATATTCGATGCCATAATTCCGCCAACATAAAATGCAAGCGATAAGAAATATGGTGCAATGCCTGAACCGTAGTTAGGAACGTCAGAAACTGTTGACTTCACTAACTGAACTGGCTCTGAGAACATCGTATTGCGTGCATCATCATTACGAACATTCGCTATCTTCTCTGCACCCTCTCCCAATTTCGTAGAAAGTTCTTTCGCACCATCATCAAGTTTAACAAGTCCATTTGTTAATTTACCAGCACCGTTATTCAGCTCCGTTCCACCACTCGCAAGCTGGTTTACACCTTCTTGCAATGATGTAAATCCATTTCCCCACTTCGTAAATCCATCAGCCAAATTCGATGCACCATCTGCTATCTTTTGCGTTCCAGCAGTAGCTTCATTTAACTTAACTCCGAATGTATTTATGCCTTCTTCAATCTTATGTTGACCGTCAGTAAGCTTCTTCGCACCTTGTGTCAATTGTTGTTGGCTATTATTTAACGTACTTGTTGCTTTAGCTAGTCCATTAGACGTAGCAACAATTTTTTGAAAAGCGGGATCTTGCTGCACTTCTGGATGATTTTTCACGTACTCTTCTAATTGTTGTTTTACACTATTTGCCGCATTGTCCGCTTTCGCTTGCCCTTCAGCAAGTTTTTCATTTCCATTCACCCATTCATTTGTACCAGCACTTAATTCACTAATTCCTGATTGTAACGTTTTTTCACCTTGTACTAGTAATTCCATACCACTATGAAGTGATGTCGCTCCTTGACTCAGCTCATTTGCTCCCCCAGTTAAAGCAGATTGACTGGATGCAAGCTTGTCACTTCCTTCTTTCAATTTCGATGTCCCATCACTTAAACGATCAATACCATCCGCAAGCTGATTCGCTCCATTTTTTGCATCGGTCGTTCCTTCATGTAACTTCTCAGCACCATTACTTGCATCACTCAATCCTTGTGCCAAATCTTGGAACTTCGAAAAGACACCTTCTGTATAAGATTTCGTAATACTATTTGAGATTTTTGTTTTCATATTTTCAACAGCTGTCGTTCCAATTTGAGCTGCTACAAAGTTTTTACCTGGATTTACTTTGTACTGCAACTTTGCCGGCTCTGGTTTCTCATCCATAAGTGTACTTACCTTTTTAGAGAAATTCTCTGGAATCGTAACAACCATATAATATTTATCTTCTTTTAACCCTTCATCTGCATTTTTTTCTGATACGAAATGAAAAGCTAGTTCCTTATTCTCTTTTAAATTTTTAACAAAATCGTCTCCTGCATGAATTGTTTTTTCATCCATCATAGCACCCTTATCTAAGTTCACAACTGCAACAGGTAATTTATCTAATCTTCCGTACGGATCCCAATATCCAGCTAAAAAGAATCCTGAATAAATTAACGGAACGATTAATAAAAAAATTAAAGCGATACGTCCATGTTTATGGTGCCACATCGCTTTCCAATCTTTAAATATAAGTTGAATTCCCTTCATGAAACATACTCCTTCTCCGAATTTAACACCATTAGAATGGTTTAACAGATTTACTATACACGTCACTTTCCATACTGTATAATACATCTTTAATTATCAATTCATTCCTTTTGGTCTATAGAAAGGAGATTCGAAATGGAACTGCTCCAGTTAAAATACTTTCAGACAGTTGCACGACTAGAACATATGACAAAGGCAGCTGAAGAATTGCATATCGCGCAACCTTCACTCAGCAAAACAATCGCTAGACTCGAAAAGGATTTAGGAGTCCCTTTATTTGATCGCCAAGGCCGACAGATTACTTTAAATTCTTTCGGAAAAGTATTTTTAAAACGAGTAGAGCGTATTTTTCATGAATTAAGTGAAGGGGAACGAGAAATTAAAGATTTAGCCGAATTACAACAAAGCTCTATTACACTGGCCGTTTCTATTCCGAGAATATTACCAGAACTACTTGGCTCTTTTTTACTAGAACATCCTAACGTTCGGTTCCAACAATTTCTTGCATCCACTCCTTCTATGAAACGACAACTAGATAATATAGAAATTGACTTTTGTATCTCCTCTGTGCCAATTGAAGGTGAGGAGGTTGTTTGGGAATCACTTATTACAGAAGAAATTTTCTTAGTCGTCCCTTCAGGCCACCGTTTATCCGGCCGAGAAAATATCCACCTGCATGAAGTAAAAGACGAACCGTTTATTAGTATGAACACTGGCTACGGATTTCGGCACTTAACGGATGAATTTTGTAAAGAAGCTGGTTTCACTCCGCATATTGCTTTTGAAGTAGATGAACCGACCGTGATTAGCGACCTCATTAAGCAAGGTCTCGGCATCGCTTTTGTTCCAAGTTTAACTTTATTAAAAAACTCTACTTTAGCATCAAGCAAGTTGCGTATTATTGAACCCACTTGTCAGCGAACCATCGGATTAAGTTGGTCGAAGAAACGCTACTTATCGAAAACTGCTCAGCAATTTCGTGAATTTGTGATTGACTATTTCTCTAATATTAGGACGTAAAATTATATGAACAAATAAAAGGTGCCACCCTCATATGGTGGCACTTTTTATTGTTCACTCTTTTTTAATTCCATTTCAGCTAAAAGTGGTAGTACATTATCAAAAATATGCGTATTATTATTTTCACCTGTTACATATCCACCGTAATATCTACTAAATACGTTGTCATTTCGGAATGTGGACATATGATCATACAATTCCTTCGCAAACTTTGTATCACCTGTTTGTAGTACGTACAAAATCGTTAGTCCGTAAGCGGCTGGCGATTCATAATTCACAGTTTGTTTTCCCGTTTCTAAATTGTAACGACCGTATAGCTTTCCATCCGCTTGGAACTTCTTCTTTATAAATTCCAAATAAGCAGCTGATGAAAGACCTCCTAAACTCCGATGATATGCAACGTATGATTGGTCAATAAGATTCACTTCTTTATCGTACGTAAATGTACCATCTTCTTTATACTCTTTTGGGAATGCCCAGCCATGCCTTGGATAATCTGCTAAAAATTGAACAACTTCCTGATATTGCTGAGCAGAAACTTTGCCGTACTTCTTCATATAGGAGAATGCACGCGGATTTATGTATGATGTTGTTACAAAATTATTTTGTTTCCCTGCATCTGCATCATAATAATCAACATAATAATTATCTTTTTTATTATAACGAAGTACAGCATCACTTAATTGATCGGCAAGGTTTTTATAACGCTCTTCCTTATACATTTCATAAGCACGATATAATTGTTCTATAATACGAAGATCATCTATAAGTGCATTTGTAGCTGACTGCCTCTCTCCCTTTTCAGAGAGTTTCCATAAAACGATATGATTCTTATATATGAAATTATCTTGAATAACCTTTACTTGCTCATCAAATAACGCCTGATCATCTTTATCAAGTGTATACTGTAACCATAATCCCGCCGATTCTGATAAAGCTTCACGTCCCTTAGCTTCACCCGTACCTGCCTTAGTATCTACCAAACGATACGTGGCAAGTGTTCCATTGTCATTCACCATATGTCTTAAAATAAAATTTTCTGTACGGTTTCCTTGTAAAGCTGACCAAAATACAATTCCACCTAAAGCGATTAAGAAGATAACTCCAATCCCTATATATAAACGTTTCCGCAATCTTTTCACCTCCCTAGTAAGGCTAACCTTAATTTTATCAGAACATACATAAATTTAAAAAAGACAATCTATTAGATTGTCTCCCCCATTTCTATCCCCCGCAAACCTCTTTAGAAGGTTTATATAGCGATTGTACAAGTCGATCATATTCACGACGCGTAATTTCTTTATTATATAGCTTCAATAATAAATCTCTATGCTCTTTTGAAAATGCCATCTTTTTAATGACTTCAGGATACATAAAACACCCTCTCCATTTCACATAAACTTCTTGATTCCGAAAAACAGAACTTATGTTCGCATAAAAGATTATAAAAGATTCCTGAGCAAAAAACAAACAAAACATGACCAACTATTTATTTCTTTCTATTCAAAATATTACAACATTATATTATCATATTCACTTTTTAAATACATATATATTTTTGGTAGTTTTTTTGAATAAATCTTCCAATTCAATCAGAAAATAATGGCAAAAAAGAAGAGGAGTTTACATATGGATACGGTAACATTAGCAAGAGCATTTTTTGGTTCTTCATTAGCATTCCACATTATCTTTGCAACACTTGGCGTCGGACTTTCATTGATGATTTTTATAAGCGAAATACTCTATCACTGGAAGAAAGACTCCGACTATGCCATTATGGCGAAAAGATGGACAAAGGCGTTTGCTATTCTTCTCGGTGTAGCAATTCCAACTGGAACAATTGTTGGTGTGCAAATCTCACTTCTTTGGCCTGGTTTCGCCAAAATTGTTGGGCAAGTTATCTCTGTTCCCTTCCAAATTGAGATTTTCGCCTTCTTTTTGGAAGCTTTATTCATGTCGATTTACGTATATGCAGCCGATAAACTTCCTCCATTTATGAGATTAATCTCGCTATTTTTCGTCATGCTTGGTGCCACAGCATCCGCCGTGCTTATTACATCAGCAAATACATGGATGAATACACCAGCAGGCTTTTCAATGAATCCAGATGGATCTGTTTTTAACGTTGATCCGTGGAAAGCTTTCTTTAATCCAAGTTTTGGCACAAGTGCATTCCATGTTGTTATTACGGCTTATGCAACTGGTGCGGCTGTCATTGCTTCTATCGCTGGATTTAAATTATTGAAGAAAAATTTAAGTACACGTGAAATTGCTTATCATAAAAAAGGGCTACTATTAGGGCTTGTCGTTACATTTATTACAGGCGCTACGATGTGGCTTTCAGGACATGAATCAGCGATTGCCTTACATAAACACTCACCTGAAAAACTTGCATCTGCTGAAGCTTTATTTGAAACGACATCACACGCACCGCTATCCATTGGCGGAGTTGTGGATCCTAATACACTTGAACTAAACTATGCACTTGAAATTCCAAACATGCTTAGCTTATTAGTGGGACTAGACCCTAGCACTGTCGTAAAAGGTCTAAACGAATTCCCACAAGAAACATGGCCACCATTTTATACACATACACTATTCAACTTAATGGTCGGCACCGCTGCGTTCACCTTTGCAGTTGCAGCAATTGCGCTCTTATATTGGTACTTCGTTTACCGAAAAAAGGGAACAGAACTACCGAAGTGGCTACTTTGGGGAGCTGCTGCATGCGGACCAATTATGATGCTCGGTATTGAATTCGGCTGGATTTTCAGTTGTAGCGGTCGTCAACCATGGACAATTTATGGTATGCAACGTACCGTCGATGCATCTACACGCGCTGATTTCGTCGGTCCTTTATTTGTTTTGTTCATCATTTTATATATTGGACTCGCTATTTTAACAGTCTTTGTTCTACGTACATTCTTTAGAAGACATCCATTAAAGAATGATTTACAACACCAAGGAGGCGATTCTCATGCATGAGGAAAGTATTGCAATCATCATCTTATGGGCCCTTATTTTCGTATACAGTATATTAGGGTCCATCGATTTTGGCGCTGGTTTTTGGGGCATGGTATACGCAAAACATCCAACGCTCGCTGCCAAACTTGCGAATCGGTACTTATCCCCAACTTGGGAAGTAACAAATACGTTTCTCGTCTTCGTCGTTGTCGCATTTCTCGGCTTCTTTCCGAAAGCGGCCTTTACCCTTGCGACAGTAATGTTCGTACCAGTTATGTTAATTTTAGTGCTCGTTGCAGTACGTAGTACATTTATGGTGTTTGCTTACTCCTTGCCGAAATATCAGTACCTTCTTCGGGTTATTTCAGGTATTACTGGTCTCTTAATTCCAGCACTATTAATTACCGTTTTACCCGTTACAGAGGGAGCCTATATTACAATGTCTGAAGGGAAAGAAGTACTCCTGTATGGAAAACTTCTTTCTAGCCCGGTTATCTATTGCTATATGCTCTTCGGAATAACGTCTGAACTATTTCTCTCCTCTCTCTTTCTTGCTGATTTTGCGAGAGAACAAAGTTCAGAAGATACGTATAGAATTTATAGAAGAAATGCCATCATCCTTGGTCCTGCAACGCTCGTTACGGCAATCATCGCCCTCGTTGTAATGGATCCTGAAACACATTGGCTTATGCAAGGATTAATAAAGCAATTCCCGTGGTTTACAGTTTCTATTGTTTTATTCGTTATCGGATACTCGTCCCTTTGGTGGACAAACAAAAAGTACAATACACTAGGATATCCTCGCATTGCCGTTTTAGCTGTCGTCGCTCAATATGCATTTGCAAGCTACGCTTACGGCGTCGCGCATTTACCTTATATTATTTATCCTGACGTAACTGTATTTACAAGCTTTACAACGACAGAAACGTTCTATGCACTGCTCATTCTATACGCAATTGGGATTGCAATTTTATTACCAGGATTTATTTTCTTCTGGAATTTATTCTTGAAGGATCGTACTTTTTTGAAGGAAAAATAATATAGTCTTGGGGTCTGTTCCAAAAGGCATTTTGGGATGGGCTCCTTTTGTCATGTTTTGTCGATAAGTCGATATATTTTAAAAATCGCTGATATATTTTCAGTTGCGCCGATATATTTCAATGATCGCTGATATATTTTGAGTTACGCCGATATATTTCAATAATCGCTGATATATTTTCAGTTACGCTGATATAAATCTCATTTACTACCTTACTGCCCAATCAATTAATAGACTCCTATCACAATAGTTATTTCACTACGAGTGACACTTGTCCTTTAGCATGAAAAACACATATTCGCTTCATCTCGTTATACGTCTAGTTCTTCTTATTTTTTGCTGAATATACTACCAATATAACCTTGAGACAAGCTACATCTATTCAAGGGAAAATAGAAAGGTAGGCAAAATATGAGCATTGAAATATGGATTACTATTATTGTATTCTTCTTAACGATGATTGTTATCTTTTGGCGGCCTCGAGGTTTAAATGAGGCGTGGCCAGCAGCAATCGGAGCTGGTATCATCATAATTACTGGACTTGTATCAAAACCAGACGTCATGGATATTATAAGTAAAATTGGCGGTGCTTCCATAACAATATTAGCGACCATCGTCATGGCAGTTATATTAGAAAGCTTCGGTTTTTTCCATTGGTCCGCAGCGAAACTAGCAAATTTAGCAAAGGGTTCTGGACGCCGCTTATACTGGTATATTCAATTATTATGTTTTCTTATGACTCTTTTATTTAATAACGACGGTAGTATTTTAATTACAACTCCCATTTTAATTCTTCTTCTAAAAAATCTTCAATTAAAACCTCATCAGCAAATTCCTTATTTATTAAGTGGTGCTTTAATCGCTACGGCATCTAGTGCACCAATTGGTGTAAGTAATATCGTAAATTTAATCGCATTAAATATCGTTAATATGACTCTTTATATGCATACTGCTATGATGTTTGTACCTGCAACATTAGGCTTATTATTTATGTCATGGCTCATGTATACAGTTTTGAAGAAAAAACTTCCGAAAAAATTACCTGTTTCTTCATATGATATTGAAGAAATTTTCTTCACGAAAAACTTCCATCCACTAAAAGGAAATAATTCTGTTGATACGAAACAAAAACGGACAAGATTCATGTTAAAAGTATTAGGTTTCGTCTTCCTTATGCGCTGTCTTCTATTCGTTGCATCCTTCTTATCCATCCCAATTGAAATCGTTGCAGTACTTGGTTCACTCGTTCTTCTCATTTGGAGATGGTACTACTTACGAACAAATCCTGTCGATATTTTGAAAAAGACACCGTGGCACATTTTAATTTTCGCTTTCTCTATGTACGTCATTATTTACGGGCTTCACAACGCAGGATTAACAGCGGCGCTTGTAAATTGGCTTGAACCAGTTGTAAGTCAACATCTACTCTATGCTAGCTTTGCAATGGGTGGACTCGTCTCCCTCCTCTCTAACGTCTTCAATAACCATCCTGCACTTATGATTGGTACAATTACATTAACAGAAATGGGACTAGATCCAGTCACATTAAAAACAATCTATCTTGCAAACATCATTGGTAGTGACATCGGTTCACTATTACTACCAATTGGTACACTAGCTTCACTCATTTGGATGTATATTCTGAAACAAAACAAAATTAAAGTAAAATGGAAAGACTATTTAAGTGTATCCCTTATCGTTATCCCGCTCACAACAGTCGTCACACTATTCCTCTTATTCTACTGGGTACATCTCTTCTTCGCCTTATAAACAACAGAAGCCCCATTTGCTACCGTCTTAGCAAATGGGGCTTCTTCTATAATAAAGTTAGGTACTACAGTGTGATCAATCAAGTAAAGAGGTGTAACATATTATTGATATAAATGACTACCAGCTTCTTTAAATTCTTCTGCTTTCTCTTTCATTCCTTTTTCAATTGCTTCTGTCGTTTCTAAATCATTTTCTTTTGCATACTCACGAATATCATGTGAAATTCTCATACTACAAAACTTCGGTCCACACATTGAACAGAAGTGAGCTGTCTTTGCCCCTTCTGCCGGCAACGTTTCATCATGATATTCCATCGCACGTTCAGGATCTAAAGATAAATTAAATTGATCGCGCCAACGGAATTCGAAGCGTGCTTTTGAAAGTGCATCATCACGCTGATGAGCCGTTTTATGTCCTTTCGCAAGATCAGCCGCATGCGCTGCAATTTTATACGTAATAACACCCGTGCGTACATCATCTTTGTTTGGCAAACCTAAATGTTCTTTCGGCGTTACATAACAAAGCATCGCTGTTCCAAACCAGCCAATCATAGCAGCTCCAATTGCAGATGTAATATGGTCATAACCTGGTGCAATATCTGTCGTTAGCGGCCCAAGTGTGTAAAACGGCGCGCCCTGACAAATATCAAGCTCTTTCTCCATATTCTCTTTAATTAAGTGCATCGGTACGTGTCCAGGTCCTTCAATCATAACTTGCACATCATGTTTCCAAGCAATTTTGGTTAATTCGCCAAGTGTTTCAAGCTCAGAAAACTGTGCTTCGTCATTTGCATCTGCAATAGACCCTGGACGTAATCCATCTCCAAGAGAGAACGAAACATCGTACTGCTTCATAATTTCACAAATCTCTTCAAAGTGAGTATATAGGAAGTTTTCTTTATGATGGAATAGACACCACTGCGCCATAATCGAACCACCGCGCGAAACGATACCTGTCGTACGCTTTGCCGTGATTGGAATGTAACGAAGCAATACACCAGCGTGAATTGTAAAGTAATCAACGCCTTGCTCCGCCTGCTCAATTAACGTATCACGATATACTTCCCACGTTAAATCTTCTGCAATTCCGTTTACTTTTTCCAGCGCTTGATAAATCGGTACAGTTCCAACTGGTACAGGCGCGTTACGAATAATCCACTCACGCGTCGTATGAATATTTTTACCTGTAGATAAATCCATAATCGTATCTGCACCCCAGCGCGTTGCCCATGTCATCTTCTCTACTTCTTCTGCAATCGAAGAAGATACAGCTGAGTTTCCGATATTCGCGTTTACCTTCACATGGAAATTACGCCCGATGATCATCGGTTCAGCTTCTGGATGATTAATATTCGCTGGTAAAATAGCGCGGCCTTCTGCGATTTCCTTACGAACAAACTCCGGCTCTACCCCTTCACGAATCGCAACATACTCCATCTCAGACGTAATAATGCCATTACGTGCATAGTGCATTTGCGTAACGTTTGCACCTTGCTTTGCTCTAAGTGGCTTGCGATCCATCTGCGGGAAAACAGGTGTATGTTTCGAAGCCACTTTCACACCGTCATCCTCTGGTTTCACTTCACGCCCTTCGTATGCTTCTACATCACCACGCCCCAGAATCCAAGAATGGCGCGGCGTTGGAATCCCCTTTTCTAACTCCACTTTATACTCAGGATCCGTATAAGGTCCGCTCGTATCATACACACGAATTGGCGGATTTGGAACGCCATTTGTTTCGCTTTGTTTAATCTCACGCATCGGTACTTTCATGCCTTCTCGTGGTCCATCCACATATACTTTCTTACTCCCTGGTAAACTCGATTTCAATTCAATTTGCTCAGCTGAAACAGATTGTTTCATAAATTTTATTGCCCCCCTGTTCGTGACAAGGACGAGATATGGCCAGCGCATGCCAAAATAAAAAGAGCCAGGTCCATAAAAAAATAAGGACCTGGCTCATAAAGACATCATTATGTAAAGCCGTTAACTTCCCTACGCTGGTACGAGCCAGATCAGGTCCAAAGGGTTAAGAAGTTCACGCGCTTCTCTCTCAGCCTACGCATACGTTAGGCACCCCTAGTTTATCACTGATTTAATTTTCAATACTTTCCCATCATACACGATAATCTGAAAAATGCAAAGGTTATTTCTTTTTCTCTTTATGGAATCATCCACGTTAAATAATATGCTTGAACATACGTCATAATACCAACAATAATTACGAAGAACACCCTATTGTAAAAATAGTTTATGACTTAACATGGGAGTTTAAAAACAT
>NZ_FOST01000047.1:0-2834 GCF_900114335.1 Bacillus sp. 5mfcol3.1
GAACCAACTGTAACTTGAAAAGGAGTTAATGTTCCATTTTTAGTTTCATGCCACTGTTTAGCTAGTTTAGGGTTTCTTATCGCTAAGCTATTATCCATAAAGTGTTACCTCCTCTCTAGAGGGGGGGATGCCATATAATTTGTTTACACAATATAGCTATTTAATATACCTATATGCTTCATAAAATGAATCTTTATCCTATTTATTAAATTCATAATGTGTTTTTTTAGGATTTGATTTTTAAAGGACTGTGGAAGAGCATGTATACTTTAAGTTATTTTAAATTTGATATACTAAAAGAAAAAATTAGGATGATAAGGTTATGCCAACAAAAGAGTTCCAAGACACAGTACAGCATTTTTCCTCTTTCTTATTAGATAAAGGAAGAAAACCTTCTACAATTAAACGCTATGCCTATGATATTGAAGATTTTGGTCAGTGGTTAAAAGAATCTAAAAAGCTACCATTACACAATATATGGACAACACTTAATACAGAGGATTATGAAGAGTATTTTAATGATTTAAAGAAACAACGAAATTACTCAGATAAAACGTTACATCGTGTTTATATTGTTCTAAGTAGACTTTATCAATATTTAGACTTACCTAATCCAATAGAAGATATGAATTTTGTAATTCAGCCTAATCGTGCTTTACGTGATGAAGACTTTATTTCTAAAGCGGAAGAAAAAAGGTTAAAGTACATTTTAACCTCATTAGAAGGATTAACAGAAAAACAATGCTCTGTTCGCCCTTTACTTATGGATCGTAACATTGCTGTTGTGCATTTACTCATTAATAATGGATTGTCCTTACAAGAACTTGTAGGTTTACAGATGAAGCACGTCCATTTTGAAAAAAATACAATCCTAGTACCAGGAATAGTGGGTATAGAGAGAACTGTTCTTTTAACTAAATATGATAAAAAAATATTATTTAATTATTATAAAAGTATTCCTGAGCCTGTTCGTCCCAAATATCATAGCAATGATCCACTATTCGTAGCATTCGATTTTACTCGAAAAACTTATCATTGGTCATATGATAACGATGCTCCCAAGGCTTTAACAGAAATTGCTGTTCAAAAAATGATCCGACTGGAAGTTGAAAGGGCGAATTTACGAAAAGGAATTTCAGCACAACATCTACGAAATAGCTTCATCCTACGGCTAATTGAAAATGAAGTTTTAGAGGGAGAAATAATAAAACAGGTAGGTTTTAAGTCTAAGCTCTCGTTAAAAAGATACTATGATTACATCAACTAATAATAACAGGAGAAGGTTGTATGAAGAAAAACATAAAACAAAAGTCATATTATATAAGAGAATATACTTTGCGGGATAAAAGTATAAAATCTATTAAAGTGGAACCCTGGCGTTCATTTAAAGAGGAAATGAAGGTGCTTGGTATTAATGACAGCGATATTTTTCAAATTCAACTGATTGAAAAGCGTGTGTGAATTAAAAACCTTGGTAATATCAAATAACCATAAAAAGAAGAGTCTTTGATTATTAGGACTCTTTTTTTTTGGTCTAATTGCAAACTTTTAGTCATTTCGAATAAATAATTCTAAATCAACATTAATTGTAATAAATTATTAAAATAACTTATTTGCATCTAAATCGTAGCCAGCATTTTTTAACTCTTTAAATAACTCCATGTGCCAACCAGTTTCTGAATCATAGTTAATATATACAACTCCTGATATATCATTTGGTTTTTCAATATTATCTTTAACTAATGCACAAACATTGGATCTTCCCAATTTTGCAATTAGATATCCATGTTCAAATACAACATTTTGTCTAGCTCTTATTTGTAGTTCGGCATCATTTTTAGCCTTACCTAAATCACAGGGCGTATAAAGTACAATTCCAAAACCTACATCTGTATTATTTTCTATTTTTTCAATAATTGTTGTGCCACCACTAGCTTGTTCATGTAAAATTATTGGTTTCAAATCTAACCTTTCTAAAAATCTAGCGACGGCAATTTTTACACTCACATCATGTCCATGTACTATAAATACTTTTTTATTATCAATTTCAGTAGATGAAGGGCTTGCTGATAGCTTTGGAAGTTCTTGCATTCTTACTTTAGCTTCTTTTAATAATTCTGTCGTTACGTCTTTAGTATATTGATCACTATCAAAAGCGTCCTCTTTTTCTATAAACATAATCACATTAGCTGGTAATTCAGCGTCTATTCTGCTTACTATAGTTTTTATAGGCAATTCGGTAGTTTTCACGTTTAACCTAACTATATTTGGTTCTTTTAAAAAATAACCGTCGAATTGTAGTTCTTCTTTTTGTAGGTATGGTAAAATTATTTCTTCAATAATTTTATTTTTGTCTTCTTTATCATACTCATATAGATGTAAGTTTTTAGTAGATCCAGAAATGTTTGTTACTTCCATGTGCACTTGATACAACATTTATTTCAATCCCCTTTTTACTATAATTTATAGTTGTGTTAATCTGTATAAATCTATATTTGGCACTATAATTATACTTTCAATTCCATATTTTATATACCTATTCGTATTTAATAATCCATAAGGATGCTTATTTTCTTTCAATGCTTGCTCACTTCTTTAAATCTTGGTGCATAAATTGTCTCTCTTTTAATTATATTAATTAAATAAAAACATGACCAACTCATTTATTGTTGCTGAACACTAAATTAGATGCGAAATGTATCAAGTACATTATCTTTTTCTTCTTTATTAATTCCAATGTATCTTAGTGTAATTTGTGGTGTACTATGATTCAATATTTCTTGTAACATAGCAATATCTTTTGTTTGCTTGTAAAACCAATATCCAAATGTTTT
>NZ_FOST01000016.1:0-24903 GCF_900114335.1 Bacillus sp. 5mfcol3.1
AATCATCAAAAACCACGATGTTATTGGTATAGAGGATTTGCAAGTATCGAATATGTTAAAGAATCATAAGTTAGCAAAAGCAATTAGTGAGGTATCATGGTCACAGTTTCGAACCATGTTGGAATACAAAGCAAAATGGTACGGCAAACAAGTCATTGTTGTATCGAAAACATTTGCTTCTAGCCAATTATGTTCTTGTTGTGGATATCAAAACAAAGACGTTAAAAATCTAAACCTACGTAAATGGGACTGCCCTTCTTGTCGTACACACCATGATAGGGATATTAACGCAAGTATAAATCTAAAGAATGAAGCGATAAGGCTTCTAACCGCAAGGACTGTGGAGCTAGCCTAATCAATTAGAGTTCGTTAGAACTCTTTACTTAGGAATCCCTCACTTCTAAACGAAGTGAAAGTGGGGGTAGTTCAAGTTGTGAGATTTATCACGCATAAGATTCTTGGTAATAAAAAAACCTCACCAAAATAGATGAAATGGAGATAAGAAAGCGCTCACCTATAAATAGGAGAGCGCTTTTCATTTAAAATATATCCTAAATATATATATTTTATTTCTTTTTTATATAAACTTGATTTATTTATTATTTCTATTAGATTTCATCAAATCATATAGTAATAAATCTAATTCTCTACTATAACAAAGTACCTTTTCATGAGTGAATCCATACTGCTTAACAAGCGATATTAAT
Source organism: Bacillus sp. 5mfcol3.1 (assembly GCF_900114335.1). Lineage (NCBI taxonomy): Bacteria > Bacillati > Bacillota > Bacilli > Caryophanales > Bacillaceae > Bacillus > Bacillus sp. 5mfcol3.1. The sequence goes on from NZ_FOST01000016.1 coordinate 708, forward strand.
TCCTCTTTTTTTTCAATTACCTGATTTAACTTCTTATAATTAGACATAGTTTTTGTACTCTCCCATCTTACCTACATACAGGTCATCTAGGCAGCATTTTTGTTAGATGTTCTATTTAGAACACAACTGTTTATAAGATTTATTTCCCCTTAACACCCATATACAATAAATTTACAAATATCAAATACAAAATCTATGAACTAAAAAAGTTATATCTACTTAACTTATTACACACCTTTATATGCTTGTTTATATACTTCTTTTAATTCTGAAATTAATGGGAGTTTCGGATTTGCTGGTGTACATTGATCTTCAAATGCTCTTTCCGATAAGACATCCACAACATTTTCAAATGCCTCTTGTTTTACCCCTTGTCCTGCAATGCTCATATTAATATTCAATTCTTTTCCAAGGCTAATAATTGCTTGTACAAGAGATTCCACACCTTCTTCTACTGTACTTGCTGGCAGCCCCAATGTTCTTGCAATATGTGCATAACGTTCATCTGCCACAAAATGCTCATATTTTGGGAACAATGCGTGTTTTCTCGGCTTAATAGCATTATATCGAATTACATGCGGCATTAAGATTGCGTTAGCGCGTCCATGTGGAATGTGAAATTCTGGTCCAAGCTTATGTGCCAAACTATGATTAATACCAAGAAATGCATTTGCAAAAGCCATACCTGCAATTGCAGAAGCATTATGCATTTTCTCACGCGCTTCTTCATCATTTCCATTTTTATATGCTCTTGGTAAATATTTAAATACTAGATCAATAGCTTTTAAGGCCAATCCATCTGTATAGTCATTTGCCATAATAGACACATATGCTTCAACCGCATGTGTTAACACATCCATACCAGTATCTGCTGTTACATGAGGTGGCACTGTCATTACAAACTGTGGATCAATAATCGCTACATTTGGTGTTAATTCATAATCAGCAAGTGGATATTTTATATTATTTTTTTTATCTGTAATAACCGCGAATGGTGTCACTTCTGAACCCGTTCCTGATGTTGTTGGAATCGCAACAAATTGTGCTTTTTGCCCTAGTGTTGGAAATTTACATGTACGTTTTCTAATATCTAAAAACTTTTGTTTAATTCCAAAGAATTTTGTTTCTGGGTATTCATAAAATAGCCACATTCCTTTTGCTGCATCCATTGCTGAACCTCCGCCCAATGCAATAATTACATCAGGTTTGAAACTTCTCATCATCTCAGCACCCTTGAAAACAGTTTCATCTGATGGATCTGGTTCTACCTCTGAGAAAACACCTACTTTTACATCATTTAAATGTTGCTGTAAGTAATGTGTAACTGTATCGACATATCCTAGTTCTACCATTCCTGGATCCGTTACAATGAATGCTCGTGAAATGTTTGGCATCTTAGCTAAATACTGTGTCGCATGTTTTTCAAAAAAAACCTTTGGGGGTAATTTGAACCATTGCATGTTATTTTTTCTATTTGCCAAACGCTTTACATTTATTAAATGTGTAGCTGTTACATTTTGAGACACAGAATTCTTACCGTATGATCCACATCCTAAAGTTAAAGATGGAATAAATGCGTTGTAAATATCACCAATTCCACCTTGAGATGACGGTGAGTTTACAATAAGACGACAAGCTTTCATTCTTAATCCAAATTGTTTTTGTACTTCTTTATTTGTGGAATGGATAACCGCTGAATGCCCTAAGCCACCCAGATTTAACATTTCCTCACAGTATTTAAATCCTTCCTCACGTGAATTTGCTTTGATACAAGCTAATACTGGACTCAATTTTTCACGTGATAGTGGATATTCTGCACCTACGCCCTTAATTTCAGCTACAAGTATTTTTGTATCCTCTGGTACCTTAATCCCTACTAATGATGCAATATAGTGTGCTGATTTCCCAACAATATCACTATTTACCGCACATGTATTTTCATTAATAACAAGCTTCTCTAATTTTATTCTCTCTTCTTCTGTAACAAAGTAACAGTTGTTGTCCTGCATTTCTTTTTTTACACCATTATAGATTTCTTTATCTACAATGATTGCTTGCTCAGAGGCACAAATCATACCATTATCAAATGTTTTTGATAAAATTAAATCATTTACAGCTCGTTTTACATGTGCTGATTTCTCTAAATAACAAGGTACATTCCCAGGTCCTACTCCTAAGGCCGGTTTCCCTGTAGAATATGCTGATTTGACCATTCCAGCGCCTCCGGTTGCAAGGACAAGTGCAACCCCCTCATGGTTCATTAATCTTTTTGTTGCCTCAACAGAAGGTTTTTCGATCCATTGAATGCAATTCTCTGGTGCCCCTGCCTTAATTGCAGCATCTCTTAAGATTTTAGCCGCTGCAACAGAGCACTTCTGAGCAGATGGATGAAAAGCAAATATAATTGGGTTTCTTGTCTTCATTGCAATAATTGCTTTAAACATAGTAGTTGAAGTAGGATTCGTTACTGGTGTCACACCAGCAACTACACCCACAGGTTCGGCAATTTCAATGACTTCTTCATGTGGATCTTCATGGATAATTCCTACAGTTTTATCTTTTTTTATGCTATGCCAAATATATTCAGTCGCAAATATATTTTTTGTACATTTATCCTCATACACACCTCGACCAGTTTCCTCAACCGCCATTTTTGCTAATGGCATATGTTGATCTAATCCAGATAGTGCCATTTCATGAACAATATGATCTACTTGCTCTTGCGTATAAGATTCTAGCGCTTTTAGTGCTTCTTTTCCATTTTCAACTAAACTATTAACAACTTCCTGTACTTCATTTTCATCTTTAATTCCTACGTTGACCATTGCTTGTACTTCTTTTTCATCTGTCTTGTTTGTCATATTAAAGCCTCCAGATCACTATAAAAATAGATTCAAAATGTTGGAACTTATTGTTTTTGTCTTGCATATTAAGAAAAGCTCAAATCATGTGAAGCATTTCACAAATAATAATGCGAAATTTTCAACTACTCCTACTATACATGAAATGACTAAATATTTTTGTGTATTTTTTGTGAAGTATTTCACAAATATTTATAATGATTCTAATCAATAATTACTTATTTACACAATCAATATATACAATTACATTCTCAGTAGTATTATTTCTCAATTCAATGTATACCTCAGCATTGAAATACAATATTTGTTGATGCCTTAATATCTCGATTTCATTATCAATTATAACCATTGTTTCACCAAAAACTGCATACATACATATATCCTTGTTCAAATATTTTGGTATGACAACACTACCTGATGGATTAATAAAAAAAAATGTTGGAAATGTATTTTCAGTTTTATTAATAATTGTTTTGAACACCTCATCATTTAATCCCATAGGTGTTACATTTTTTAGTTGCATACATATCACTCCTATTCATGTATAAAAAATTAAATAAAGTATAATAAATATATAATCTATTTTTACAAACTTATAGCTATGATCTCGACTTTGCCTATAAGTTTATAACTATTAATTTCCTAAGGCAACAGTAATTCATCTCCTTGTAAAGAGATATTAATTCGTTTTAGTACGTATATCTCTTTGTTGTGGTAACTCTACTAAAGAAAATATTTAACACTTATATGTAATTTATCTATTATTATTCAATGTGTATAGTGGCTAGAACTTTTTATTAATAAATTCTAAAAATAATAGTATATATAATACAAATAATTTTTTTATTTAAAAATATATTTGTTGTCCCCATCCTATCTGAAATATTCCCCCTTATCTAAAAATCTTATATAAATATATATCTTATATATATTAAAAATATAAAGATAAAACTTATATAGGTTCATAAAATATAGAATTAAGCTTGCTATGACAATGTTTTTAACATGCCCTACTGTAAAAAATCATAAATGGTATGTAATGGGAGTGTAAAAATAGACTTTGTCGTACTATCCTTTCTACATAAAATCATAAAATAATATCACTATTCCTACATAAAAAGTGAAGAAAAATAATACAAAAACTAGTATATTTATTCTATTGTAAATAAGAAGATATTCTCAATATTTGTCCCCAATTTGTAGTCATCTGTACACAATCTATACACATTAATCATTATTTAATCCACTTAATTCAGTTATTCATATTTAATCACATAAAACTTGATGAATTTTAGTAGACTTACTTATAGAATCCTTATATAGCAACAATAGTACGATACATTTATTCACAAATGATCCTTTTTATAAACATATCCACTCAAAATATACTTTTTCTTATGATTTTATGTAGAGTAAATTCTCTATTTATATAGGAATTGGATGTATTTTTACGTTACTATTGTGGAAATTAAGAATGATGAATAACATTTATTGTATAGAAGTGCATAAAAAAAGATTCTATTTTCAATAGAATCTTTTAGAAAAGTATATAAATGTGTCTAATAGAAAGACTTTGAATGATAGAGGCAACACGAATAGCCCTCTATTTTGATTTTTTTCAAATATAGAGAGCTAAAAATGATTACATTTCTTCCATTACTTTTAATACCTGTTCAGTTGATGTTACTTGAATTCCAGCACGTATCAGCTGTTCTAAGGCACGTATAAAGGTAATTAAATTTATGCTACCAGGTACTTCAATTACCCGTAGCTTTTCTTTTGGTAATTTATCTATCTTTTCAATGAACAATTCACGTACATCACTAGGAATAAAGCGTTCTTTATGTCCTTTTACTTTTAGAAGTTCACGTATTTCTATTTCTAAAGCCATATAAGCATTTAGATTTGCACCTTGTTCATAAGCGTATTTTCTAAATAATGTCTCTTCTTGATATCTTAGATAATTACGATGGTAAGATTCCTCTGTAACAGGTACGGCAAATTTGTAATTTAATAACTCAAATGTTTTACGGAACAGCTTCTTAATACTTCGGCGAGAGTACATAGAGAAATGCAATCCGAAATCAAATATAGCTTGTTCTTTTTCTTTTGCTGGGACGTACTGTGTAATAAGAGGATAAATCCCTTCTTTAGCTGCAGTATCAAGAATATGATACTGTGATGTTTGGTTTAGTAATTTTTTTAGCGTATATACTAACTTACTTGGATATTTTTCAGTGCGATCAATCATGTCACGCAAACTATGTATTACACTACGAATTTGTCGATGACAGGTATTTTTAAGAACATGAATAAATTTATTCATGTCTCGTGTAAATTCACCAATATGCATTTCTTGTAGTGTAGATTCAATAAATCGAGCTTTACGTGCATACGTAACCTTTGGAGTAAAAGGATCACGATACTGTAATTCTCCTGATTCTTTTCCACATAAGAAGTCTGAATGAATAGATAAAAATAAAGTCGTGTATTTTTTCTTGTTTTGAACCCCTTTTTGTAGTTTACAGATTTTGAATAGTGGAGTCCCTGTACAAGACAATACAGTGGTTAATTCTTTCATAACTGCACGAATTTGATGTGGATACTTCTTATGTAAAAAGCGGTACATCCCACCAAAGTGAGTCTTATTACCCCTTTCATCCTGTTTGTCTAAAGAACGTTTTAATGTAGTTTCTCTATGCTGTTGCATAGCAATATCTAAGAATAGCTTCTTAGATGCTACTGAAAGTTCAAAGAAAGCCTTTGTAAAGACTACAGGACTAATGTATACATAAGGATTTGCTTTTTCTGTTTCTTCATTCATAAAATGAGTTATTTTAATTGTGTATCGACTATCTAATTCATTTTCTATTGTAATAATGTTATGTAGGCTTAATTTTTTTAATGCAATATAGAATTGAGAATGCTGTATACATGCCAATTCTTCTTTGTATTGCTTATAGTCTTCCCAAAGCATATGTACTGTTACGTTTGGAATAATACCATTCGTATAGCATTTTTTATGTAGGTAAAGAAATACTTCAAGATCTGCATTAGTAATACCATACAATTTATGTTTTCTTCCCATTGTCTTTGAAATAGTATGACGTGAAAAAGATGGCTTTGCTTGTGCGACAAATCCATCGATATCCGCAATACGTTCTTCATACGACATTTGATTAATAATATCTTCAAGGTATGTATCTTTATAGCTATAGTATTTTCCTTCCAATGCATCAACAAGTGCTTGCCAAGATTTTAATGTAACTATAACTGCATTAGTAGATTGTCCATTTAGACTACGTTGATTACGAATAACAAATGATTTGCTCATCTTTTTCACCTCCTATACAAATTAAAATATACATATCCGTACAATATAAAATATACCGATTTTAATTATAGCAAATCAAAATTTGATGAAATGGGCCCCTTTAAGAGCAAACATGAAAAAATGAAATGTACGTTAATCCCTTTCATATCAAGGGGTTTCAAGTTTTGTTCTATTTTTTTTATGGACATGATATCACTATGGATTTTCATGTTCTGAATAAACAAGAACATGAGCTGTAAAATGCTAATAAACGTTGGTCTAATGGGATTGGAAGCTTATTTTCACAAAAATATAAGGGACATGATAGGGCTGTGGATTTTCATATTTCTATTTATTAGAATTTAAATGAAAATCGTTAATAAACATTGATATTAAAGGGATTTTTATGAAATTTGGTGTTAATAAAAGGAACGTGATACCGCTAGGAGTGTTTCATCTTTTCAGATAGAAAGGGACATGATACCGCTATGAATTTTCATGTTCTATAATTCCCTGAAATTTGTGAAGGTGTTGTACAAATGTATGGTATATAAGGGATTTAAGCGGATTTATGAAACAAGAAAGGGACATGATACCGCTATAAATTTTCTTGTTTCATACCTTGAATATAGAAGAAATCCTTTTGTATCAAGGATAGAAAGGGTTACGAAAAAATATATAGTTTAATTTCATGAAACATTTAAGGCTGGATTTTTTTCATGTTTTAATTAAAAGGGACATGATACCGCTATAAATTTTCACTTTGTATGCAAAATTTAATGAGTTTTACCATATATACAGCGAAACTGTTAAGACATGAATAACCTAGCTTTTTCATGTTTAGTCAAAAGGGACATGATATCGCAAAAGAATTTCATGTTTCAGCTAATCCCTTGAAAAATATTGGGTTTCATATAACGTCTTACCTTTTCCAAATGGATACAGTCTTGTATAATCAGTAAAAGAGGTGGTTATAAGCATACGTGCTAGATTATCACTAAGGGATGGTTGGATAGAACTTACTGTATTCTTTTTTATTTTCATGAATAGGAACATCATAAGGCTATATAGATTTAAGTTTAAATCATTCTCAAGTGTAAATTAAATAAGGAGAAGGATGTATATGGATAATGTTCTACAATTGTTTAAAGATGCATTAGTAATATCAGCACCTATCTATAAACATAATGAACAATTGTGGTATAAATGGAATGCTTATTACTTAGAAGTTAAAGAAGATACTAGTAGGATTGTAACTTCGGACTATTTTTCCCCATCATTTTCAATGCTTGTACAGTGGCTTGAACAGCAGCAAAAAAAGGGAATCTCCTCTTTGGAAATATTCACTAACATAGAAACTTACCAAATTGAAATTGATGTGGCGATAGGATTATTTGTGGAGCAAGAGTTTTCAAGAGCTAACAATGAAACCTTGCAGCAACCAAAGGAATCTAATAAGGGTTTAGAGCACGAGAATTATTATGAAGTAAATAATTCTGCGGTTTATTATAAATTAAGAGATGGTATAGCAAAGAATCAATTTGAAGAAGATGAAAATACAAAGTTGAAATCTTATCCAATTGAAACGAAAGATAGTAGTGGAGTTGCGCAACTTTCTTCACATAAAGATGAAGATTTAAGATTAATAAATATTGAAGAAGCCGCCCGTTGGAATACATTGGTTGATGGTGTAATGAGTAATATGGATGATTTAACTGCTGACTGTCTAGATGCAATTACTATCCAATGGTTAAATGAGGCAAAGTCCCCTGATGAATTCATAGACTTTTCATATAATCAGGTATTAGAAATGTGTAGCATACCTAAAGCAAAGGCAAATAACACAGAATATTATCGAGCCGAAGATAAAATAAAGGTTGCTAAACGTATCGCTGCCTTAGCAAGTATTTTTATCTATTTAAATGATGATAATGAGGTAGTTGTATTAAATGATCGAGCTGAAGCAGGTAAACATTATGAAGTAAAGCGAGAAGTTATTAAGAGGCTTTTTGTATTAGATTCTGTGGTACTCTGGAGAGATAATAACACTAACGAATATATGGGGATAGAATCTTGCAGGATTAAGCCAGGGAGCTTCTTATCAAGTTATTTATATGGTTCTAGTAGTACAACGGCACTGTTATCAAAAAAAGCGTTGGAATATAATAGTTATAGACATAAATATCATAAGAGATTGATTCGTTATTTAACTTGGCAATGGAGAATTCGTCAAATGTTCTCTAGTTTAAAAAGGCCTTACTCTATAGGCGGAGATAAGGGATTACTGGCAGTCATGGGTGTAAATCAAAATCAAAAGCCAAATCGTATTCGTGAACAGTTAGAAAATGTTCTTATTGATTTAGAGAAGGAAAAGGTAATATCACATTGGGAGTACAGTGAAGATTTAAAAGAGGAAATGTTAACAAAGAAGAATTGGTTTAAGAACTATTATGCTCAGTTAGGTATAATAATTTTACCGCCGAAAGAATTAATGAATTCAATAGAAAAAATAGTGAAGAAAAAAACAGTAGATATCATACAAGAAGAGTCTCCTGTGAAAATAGAAAATAACAATTTAGATGTTGATGAGTATGAAAATTCAATTAGAGAAAAAATATCATTCTTCCATGTGAATAAAAATATTACAATGCGAGATCTGTCAAAAGAAATAGGTATATCACAACCTACCCTTTCTAGGTTCTATAATAAGAAAACAAAACGCCTTTCAGGCACGGCTAAAGATAAATTAAATCAGTGGTATAAAAGACAAATTATTATTGATAAGATGTAGAAAAAACTTGCATCCATGATAAAAAAGAGTCCCTAAAATAGGGACTCTTTTTTATCATGGATGCGTAACGCTAGTTACCAAATAAATTGGCTGTATCCAGGTCTTCATATTCATCTTTTAGTACCGCTTTTTCAGTTGTTGATTCATTTTCTATATGTGAATCTTTAGAAGTAGAATTTTTTTCAAGAGATGAAACAATCTTATTTTGATCTGCTGACTCTTTTTCATTTGCTTGGTTTTCTTTTTGAATAGTAAGATTTGAATTGTTTAATAGTATACGCTTAACATCATTTAAAAAGTCTTTATCTTGAAGTAAAATTTCTTTTTGCATTTGTTGCTGTATCTTATAATCAGCTACGTCTTGTAATCCGTGTTTATCAATAAAATAGCATACAAGTTTATATAAAGAATCGGCTATATTACTTTGTGACTCGAACCATTTAAAGAATTCTTCATTCTCAATCTTCTTGAGGTTCCAGAAGAAGGACTCTCTTTTTTTGTCGGACATACTATTTCACCTTTTTTCGAGAAAGAATTTTCTTGATAATTTGCATCCCCTTAGCATTCATATCTACAGCGTATTTCTCCGGAATCCACAATAAGTACATTCCAACTCGCTCACAATACTCTAATAATTGATTATACAATTCATCTTTAAAAGTAATACTTCCCCCACCATACACACATAAAACTTCAGCTTCACTGGCTGTATTGTTTACATATTTTTCATCCGTATCTTCTAGGATTAGTTCTGCTTGTTCTACTTTTGTAATATTAAAGTGTGTTGTTGCCTCTTCATGGTATTTATGATCTATATCTTGAAGAATTTGAGAGAACTGTTGGCGTTTAATGTTTGTGCCACGTTCTTGATTTAATAATTTTACAGCTTCTTCTGTAGCATGACCGACACCGCGTCTTTCACCGCTACAAGCATCAATTACTGGATTCACGCCCACTGTGTAGATATACTCAGTTGTGCCGTCCCCAATATCAGAATGTAAAATCTTTTTGTTTTTAAAGAAAGAGCCGTCAATTTTTTTGATTTCAAGTTTTTTTGCATATAGTTTAGTGAAATCAGTAAACATCTCCTCTTCCCCTTCAAGAATTGCAAATAACGGTGGAACACCCTCTTGTGTAATGTTTGCACTATTAAATGTTAAGCTAACCGTTACCTGCTCTTCTCCTACATAAACCACTACAACATGATTCGAATTAGTAAAACGTTGTTCTAAATGTTTAGCGTTTACGGGTGTCCATTGGCTTGCTGGGATAGCTGAAATAAGGTCGACAGTCACATTGATTGATTGTGGTAGTTCTTCTGTGCGTTCCCATTCAAGTTGAACTGATTTGTTTGCAATTAATCCTAGCATATTAATTAGTGGTAAATCATCATTGTATTTTTGACCTACTTTAATGTTCATGTTTTTAGGGTTTTTCCCTGTTAACATTGCTCGATTACCAATGAAATACATTCCAGATCTTCGAATTGATTTACTAGCAATATTCACGAACATATTATCTACTAAATTAACTACGTTTTTTTGGATGTTTGTCTCAGTAACATTAGGCATTGAGTAAACACTTTGATATACATTTTTCATTTTTATGTATTCACCATTGATGTAACCTTTAAACGAATCGTTCCCAATATCACCTTCTATGTCTATATGAAGAGTTTTTCCTTTTAAACTTGCCATTATACATCACCTCTAGGAATTTTATTTCTAATTTATATCTAATAAATATATTATAACCTATAAAACCTCTAGCAACAAGACTTTTATAAGGTTTATGAAGAAAAAATATAACAAAAATATAACAAAAATATAAAATGAATATATTTTAGATATATATTAGATATTAAGTTGAAATATTTAAGTTAATTTTGGGTGGTTGTAATATTTTTATATATTAGATATATTTTAAATATGTTTAAGATATATCTAATATGTTATTTGCAGGAGGGATACGTTTGTCGAAGATGTCTTTTGAAATATCAATTTATTTCTGTAATTTATGGATGGACTGTTGATGATATATTTCGGGAATTTAAAGGATATCTAGCGGAATGAGGTATACATTTTAATCGAGAGAAAGAAAATTAGAATGCAAATAAGATTAATTGCGAATATGACTTATACATACTTAAATAGTAAGAATGGTTAGCCAAATAAACGTTATAAAAGTGTTATTTCGGTGTTTAATATTGTGTGAACGCTATGCGTTTTTAATGCGTTAAACCCCTTCAAATCAACAATTCCAATGTTTTTTATAAACAAATAGCTAATAAAGGAACTTAGAGTATAAGATTAGATGTTTTTGGGTGTAATAACGCATTTAAAGACGGTTTTAAATGGGGATCATTATTAAATAAGTTTGTTTTTGGCTATTTTGATGATATCTATGACAAAAAATACCTTGAGTATGTATTTTTGTTGTATATGTTCTATTTGTATCTGTAGCACTCCTTTAAAAGAATAGAGAATCTATGAAATTTGATTTGAATATAAAAATTGAACAGGATTAATTACAGATTCATATATATTTGCTAAACAAACGCTATTATGGTGTTTATCTGGCGAACTTAGCAGATGAACACAAGGCGTTTTTAAAGCGTTAAACATTGTAATAGCAGTATTTAAAGTAGAATTTAAAGAGAAAATAGTTTGTGAAATGATAAAATCTATAAATTTAATTTTTGAGTTCAATATTTAAAAAAGTAGTTTGGTATATGTTGTAAAGAATTTCAATTGAGATATTTCTATATAAATAATGACATAGATATCAAAGTAGTTTCTACATACTTACTTAGATCATAGTGGCAATATAAAGCTATGTTGAAAGATGTTTTTAGGGAATCCATTGGTAACATACTTTTAAAAGTAAAACTTCTTTTTGAAGCAACAAATATAATAAGAATTGGGATTGGGTATATATCTAAGGTGTTATTCGGTTTGCATTCTTTTACTGCTTTTTAGTGGGAATGTAGTAATTGATTCTCCGTGAACGCATAGCGTTCACGGAGAATCAATTATACTGATCGCGGGAATACTGGTTTAAAGTTTAAAAGTAAGAAGTTTAAATAGACAATGAATGACCTTTACTGCTCTTGTTTTATTTTTGGAATTAACTCTAAATTTGTATGGTGAGATACCAAATTCTTTAACAAAAATTTTATATCATCTTATATTCTTCTTGGAGAATATATTTAAGATTCTTAAGTTGAAGTAAATGCAAATTTTTTATTTTATGAACGTTTTAGAAGTGTTATTTAGGCGTTGTTATTTGATGTTGGCGCGTTCTTAAAGCAATTTTTAGTGGCATATTTATATAGTTATTAATTCGATGTTTTTGATGGGTAAAGCAGAAACTTCGGCTAAGAGATAATATGATTGCAATTTAAAAGAAGATTCTTTTCTTAAACATATGAAGATGTGGAATATCAACCTAAGTTCGGAGAGAAGTACGGTAGACGTAAGCATATGTTTTTTTGAAATGAATGACTCTAGTCCAAACAAAATAAAATCTTCCACAAGAAACAAACAAATGGAAATATCGTTATAGTAGATGATCAAGCAAAAATATCTATAGTAGAACGTAGTTTGCGAAGATCATGAATTTGTAGAATTGTGAGACGGTACATAAAAGAATTAATGAAAGTCTTTATTTCTGTTGGAAATGATATGTGATTAGGAATTAAAGAATTTTTCTAGTTATAAAAAAACTAAATTCGTTCGGACAGTAGAAACTATCTAGCAAAAGCAAGGCGCACTCTTTACAGAAGAACGAAGGATTCTGTAAACTGGCATATGCAGCATAAAGAAGCCAATAATTTTTGAAGAATCTTAGATACAATTTTCAGTAATGTTGAAACTCAAAGCGAAATGGAATGAGGAGAAAGTTATAGTTGTATCTGATCTCGTGTTTCTAATCACTCATTTTAGAGGTTTTGCGAATAAATTTCTTACTTTTAGGTATATATCATAATAGATATATTAATCTAGGATTAACTAAAAAAACAAATCAATTTATTTCATTTCGCAGCTTTACAATATAGTTATAAAAAAAAAATAATATGGATTTACGGATGTAGTTGAAATTTCTATCATAAATTGCGGGTTTCATGAACGTTATAAAAACGGTCATGTTGCTATCAAAATATATTATTAACACTACTACCTATTTTTTTGTATAGGATGTATTTAATATGACAATACTATTAATATTGAACTACGCCCACTTAACAATGTTGCGACCCATTTAATATATTAGATTACGGCTTTATCTTGGATTTCTTAATTTCGTCAAGTGTGGGACGATAGAACGTTGAATCTTTTACAATTGCTATGACTTTTTTGCAAACTATATTCTAATAAAAAAGTAATCTGTACAGTACATGGTAACAAGACAATCGGTATGCATCGCCCACCTTCACATTTTAGAGGAAGAAGTACTGTGTAATAATTTTGAGAATACTACTTTAAAGCAACAATGTTTTTAAATGATGTCACCAAATCGAGGACGTTACAAATTTAAATTATTAATTCTAACTTTAATCTATAAAGGTTAAGTGGATATTTTAAGGAATCAGGATTCTTGTACAATTCAAACGTTATCGAAGTGTTATTTTAGTGTTAATTCCCATGTAAACGCTGTCCGTTATTTCACCGACTAACCCTTTAACTACAGCGTTAAGAGTTGTATAAAGTGCGTTACTCATAACAGGCATATCAATTAATAAAATAAGTATTTAAATGATAAAAGCAAACTAAAATATATAAGGTGTTCTATAATTTGTACTGAATGTTATAACAACAATTCCAACTAAATGAAGTGAAAATATATCGTATTAAATTCTTTAAACAGGAATCGACTTGTAAGAAGCAAAGTATAATCTTCCAAGGGCATATTTTAAAAAATGCCCTAAGTTTTGCTGTGTTATAGATGTTAATGAGAGTGTCCTTCTTATAACACACATTATTACAAAGGTATTAGCACAAGTTTAAATCATAAAAACGAAGTAGTTCATTTATAAAGCATAGGAATTACGAGAATAGTCACCCAACAAATTAAGAAGTTTACTTAGTGGATCTTGCGCCTTAAACATTCTTACAGACTGTTTAAGGCGCAAGATGTTTAATATAATAGGAAGAAATAAAATAGATGAGCGCTTGAGAAACGTTAATTTAACGCTTTGTGAAATGTGAACGCATAGCGTTTACAAGAAATCCCCTTCATTAATATAATACGTTAAGATATATTTACATCTAAACGTATTATGTGATTTTAGGATAGATATGTTTTATTTAACAGTGTTCATAACGCGTATGAATTAGTAATAATGAATGCAGCGATTGTATAATGCGGTTTTATTATTACAGATCTTAAGATTTATCTTAATTGAATGTTACACTTCATATAACAAATACAATCTGACAAATATTTTAAGTAGGCTGGAGATATATGGAGTATTTTTTAAATCAATAAGAAAGGACAAAAAAATATGTAGTTGTGGTTGTGCTGAAATTGTCTTCTACTTAAATGTTGTCGAGTGTTATTTTAGTGATTTCTAATGTGAACGCTACCCGTTATTTCAGCGTCTATCCCTTTAATATCAATATTCTGAGTTGTTCAAAGGACGCAATTTATGCTAAAGCAATATATAAAAATGATAACAAGTGTATCAATTAATAGCTCAATAATAAAGTTGTAGGTTTCTATGTTGTAATGATCAATGAACGTTATAATAACGACCTTGACTAAATGAAGCATAGATTTTCATAATGCTATATATCATGAAATATTTAAAGCGATGTGGTATGAAAAAAAGTAGTTGATGTTAGCTGACGATGTTCAAAGTATGATTACAAAAACATAGACATTAATGGGCGTGTTCTTCATATGGCACATATCTTAGTAGCAAAGATTTAAATTATAAGAGCGATGTGATAGCGGCCTAACAAATTAGAGAATGTGTGTTTAGTGTTTTGAATCCGAAACGATCTGTAAGGATATTAGAAGGCAAGTAGTTTAATACAATAAGAAAAAATGAGATGAGCGCTTAAAAAACGTTAATTTAACGTTTTTTAAATGGTGAAAGCATAGGATCTAGTAATAATGAATGTAGCAATTGATGACAATGTAAATAAAAAATCTAATCTGGCAAAATGAATTAAAGAATACTAGAAAAAGCATGCAGTTTCCTATATGGGTTTAATATGTAGTTGAGGAATTAGAGGATTAGTCAAAACTCCCTAAAAATCGTCAAAGAAAACACTTAAGTAATTTTAGGAAATAGGATTAACATGTTGATATTAGAAATATAGAGTGTTTTTGGAATCCATAAGAAAGGTCCAATAAGATATGCAATTGTGTTCATCTTGGAATTCATGTAAGTAAAATATGTTGAACCACTCAGTACTTAACATCTTCCGGAGCGTTTTAAGTGAGGGATCCCTAAGTACAGAAGCCTAACGCTTTCTAATTTAGTAGGCGATCCCCATAGTTCCTACGGTTAAAAGAGGAATTGCTTCATTTCTAAGGTTGAACACTGTGTTACATCTCTATCATGATGTGTGCCACAATAAAGACAATCCCACTCAAGAATGGTTAGATTTTTAGCATCTTTGTTTTTGTAGTTACAATTGGAACATAATTGACGTGAAGCAAATGTTTTAGATAATACAGCTAATTGTTTGCCATACCACTTTGCTTTATATGCCAAGAGTGTTTGTAATTGTGACCAAGAGCTTTTGTAAGCTTTCTATTTTTGGCACGCCACTGGATAGTACGTATTCTTTACCAATGACATCGTGCTTTTTGATGATTTCACTAGAAAGTTTATGTAAGTAATCAGCCCGTATACTCGCATCATGTTCATGGATTCATGCAATTATCACGGGCTGTTTATTTTAGTTAGAGTAAGTAACATAAGTTATATAAAAGTACATTCTCAATATTAAACAAGAAATAAAAAACATATTATAAAAATTTTTTACAAAACTACGTATTCATTGTTGTGAGGATAAGTAAAAAAAAAAGCGGTAGCTACCGCTTTTTTTTTACTCAATTAGATATGTATTGGATAAAAAACGTATATCTGATTTAATTCCGACCAAAAAAACGTTGAATGAACGTTTTTTTGGTGTTATCTTGCTGTTCTTGGCGATCTTCATTCAATAGTTCAATTGCTTTATCCAGTTTTTCTTGTAATAACTGAATCTGTAAATCCTTGTCTTCTTTTTCTGAGCGTTCCTGTAATAATAATTTAATAATATCTTGGTTTTGCTGTACAATTTTATCTTGCTGCTCAAACATGTAAGAAAATTTTTCTTGAATCATTAAAATATCTGTTTCTGAACGTTTTCTGAGCGTTACTTGAACTTCATTTTCCTCGTGAACGCTATCCGTTTTCTGAACGTTTTCTTCAGTATTTTCCATGCTTCTTGTTGCAGCTTCTTCTAGTTTCCAGTTTTGATTTAAGTATTCTTTCATTTGCTTTAAGATATCTATATCATTCTCATAGTAAATTCGTTGATTACGCTCATTTCTTTCAAATATATATTCCATTTTTTCTAATTCAATTGACCATCTGCGAAGTGTATTGGTGTTTATATCTAGTTGTTTTGCTACTTCTTGTGCAAAATATCCATATTCCAAACTTCACACCTCCATTATTTGTGTGTTAGATATTGATTCGTTCTTGAAAAAATCTTTCCTTTAAGAGTAAAAGTTTTATAGGCAGCCATCTAATCATTTGTACTCATATCAGTTTGTTTGTATACATACTTATATATTAAGTCAGTCTATACATCTAGCGTAAATGCTTTTCAATAATAAACGCTAATCGTTCTAATAGCGTTCATTGTTAGAAGTGAACAAGTATATATACAACATTAATGTAAGTAGGAAATTATTTTAAAACTAACTATTAATATTAGAAGTTTGTTGCTGATATAAGAATTTTACTAGATATTTGCAATAGAATCAAAGCTTTCATTAATAGATTTAGCAATTAAGTAATATTTTTTAATTACAAATGTCTAAAAAGCAAAGAGAAAACTTCATTTATATGTGAACGCTATGCGTTAAAGTAGCGTTTATTGTTGTATTGAAGCTTGCATAGTATGTATTACTTGGATTTTAAAAAAGTACTGATATTATTTGTTAGGTTTTGAATCTCAAACGGGGTTATGTTGTAAGTGAAAAGTAATGAGGATTATTCAGAGTTAAAATGTGTTGTTTAAATATTAAATAGTTATAGTTAAAAAAACATAATTTGGGGTTTCATTTGTATTAGTATGGACCAGATTTCTGAATAATATACACAAATAATTTGATATGAGATGTAGATGTATATAGGGATAAGGGGCAATAAATCTCGACGTTTATTAGTTTGAGAAGGGTAATTGTAATTAAAATAAAGTGAAAGCTATAAATATATTAAAATGAAATTTCGTCTCGTTAATTTTACTTTACCAAATAATAGTTAGGATGAAAGATTTCAAGAGTTGTTAAAAGTAGTAGAACAGATGTTGGAGCAAAATGTAGATTGTACAATATTGGAAGAGGGGGAAGAAGACAATTGTATAATGAAATCAGTTGTTAAGACAGTGTATGAAACGAGTTATTATACGTTTTAAAGAGTGAAATCAATGAGTACGAAGTTTTTAACTTTTAAAGCACATAGACAAATTAATCAAATACTATTGAACAAGATTGATAAATAACAACAGGCCATTGCTTCCACGCAACTGGTAGAATCATAGTTTAGCCAATTGTTTAAGAAGTAAGTTATGCCAAATTAAATAAAAAATTAGGGAATCCTTTAGAAGATATGCTAAGCCTCCCTAAAAAGTGACAAAGAGATGCAAAGTACTATATTTAATAAATCTTGTTTTAGAAATTAAAATAAATAAAAACATTAGAATAAATTTTGGGGGCATTATGGTTATTGTATCAAGGTATTGGAGATTTATGCTTAGTAAATTTCTAAGTAAATAGTTTAGTAAATAATTGAATATACTATATTCATGAGGTGTAAATTTTATAGTTGAATTAGAAGTAAAAAAAATATAGTCCATAGAAATTGTTTATAGTTTTTGAAATTATTTTATTGAAGACCAATAAGGCAATAAAGAACGATAGGAAGACATTACAAATAGCCTTGCTGTATATGTTTTTTTCAGCAAGGCTATTTGTAATGAGATTTTTTTGATTTTAATTGTGCTCATCTAAAAAATTATAAAAAACAAATGTATGACTATTATTTGTATCTAAGAGTGAGCTTGTATTTTGTGCGTTACGTTTTCTACGATCTTGATTTTGTTTAGATTTTTGATTAAGCATTTTTATGAAATGTGCAGGATTACTGTTTTCAGCTTTATTAAACTGGAACCATTGCACACATTCTTCAAAATCCCATCTTATGTAGCGATCAATATCCGGTGGCAATCTTAAAGCAATTGTGTATGCATCATTTTCAGATAGGTATGTTAGCTCTTGACTCAAAATGTAGTAATACGCTTTTTTCTGATCTTCACTCAAATAATCATTTAAGTCTTGTAATCTATTATTTTTTCCTTGTTTCTCATAATTAACAGCAGGTTTTGATTGCTCTTCAATGCCGAAAAAATCTAAGGAAGGTGAAGGTTTAAAATTGTTTTTTCGCATAAATTCAAGATCTGTCACATCAGAATTTTTACTAATTTTGTTCTTTAAAAATTTAGTAAAAGTAGCACAAACATCAATTGCTACAGCCCATCTTATCTTGAAATATTCAACGATTTTTAAATAATTATTATGTATTGTTAAGATGTAAACAGAGGGGGCAATCTTTCCATGCCGTCTTACCTTTATTTGTTGACATACACCTAAATCTTGCAGCCAATTAAAAATGTAATTAATAATAGGTTTTGAAATTCCAGATTTTTTGCTAATGTGTTCTTGTCTAACTTGACTATAGCCTTCTTGTACTAAATAAGATAAAACAGTCTCTAAAGCTTCGTATTTCCTTTTGGTAAGATAATCTTTAGTGGTAGCACCTTCACACTCTAGGACAACACTATCAATATAAGAAGTTATTTTCTTGATTGCTTGATTGATAGCTCCAGGAGTTTTGGATAAGTGATGGATGTGGGGACTTAGTTCCGCTTTTGCTCGACTAAGCAAAAAGTTTCGCAACAACACTGAAAAAACCTCCTATTTTTCCCACTAAACACATACAGAAAAAACATGGAAAAATAGAGGTTCTTATTCACATTAAATTCACTTTATGTTATAATTTTTTTATAAGTGAACATTAAAAAATGTTAAATAAGACCCTTACTATTCTAGGAGTTTTAAATTGGTTCATGTCGCCAAACTAGAGACCAATTTAAAACTGTGTATAGTGGGTTTTTTTTTATGTGTAAATATTTTTAAAAATTATTTCTTCTTTAAAATACAATCTTTCTATCTATCTTATATTGTCATTAAAATAATATCAATCCCCTCGAGTAGCCTTTTTTATCCCATCTGTAAAAAACATTTAAATGTATTCATTCAAACCCATCTGAATTTTAATGTCTTCGCCTTGTGTTTTGAATTTTCTGATAAATAAATATAAAATTTTTATAATGGGCAATTTACACATAACGATAAGACCTTCGTGTTAAAATATTTCTAATTATACAATTTTTGAGAAAAAATTAAGTAATATAATAACAAGTTTTGATTACCCGATCATTAAAGTTAATTATTAACCTCCAAGAATATATATAAATACTACACTATAGATTAAAATATCTATTTAATAATTTATATTGGGTGATGTGTCTTGTGCTTGGAAGGGGGCTTTACATTGGAGAATTTAATGGGGAAATTGTCGAAAATTAAAGCTGAAAAGAAAATAAGTAGTAGACAACTAGCAAAGGAAATTGGAACAAGTAAAACAACAATTGATAACGGACTTCAATGTAAAACAGAAGAGTTTAAATTTGAGATTTTTTTAAAGTTAATTCAAGCCATTTGTAATAATTCGGAAGAGAAAAGAAAAATCATTCATGAATATATTCTTCTTTGTAAAACACCATTAAATGTACAAAAAGCATTATGCTATTGCCAAGCAATGGGAGAATACAAAGTAATAGCAGATATTATAGAAAAGCATGCGGATACAAAGGGATTAAAGAAGTACATAGCGGTTTATAAAATACAGAATAAAAGAAATCAAAACATAGCGAGAGGTCAGCAACTTCTAGATGAGATGTATACCAAAGATTTCTCTTCAGATACAGTGTGTCAAGCAGCCTTAAATATTTTATATATGGAAGCTATGTATGATAAGCAAAATTATAATGCGGTTATTCCTTATGCTGATCGTACAGATGTCATTTTAAAAGAAGTGAAACAAGAGTACGTTAAGAGATGCTTGGAATTGAAATATAAAGAGCGACTGGCTTATATATATTTAATGAGAAATGCCTTAGATAGATGTCGCAATACATGTTATGAAATTTTAGATTCTAAATTAGATATTTCTATTATTAAGGCTACAGCTTGGTGCTGTTTAGGAGAAAGTTTCACGTTTGAATGCCCATATACAGCTGAGAAGTATATCAAGAAAGCCATTTCTCTTTGTGAAAGTATTCAAGTTCCACAAAAAACACAAAAGTATTTAGCGTTTCATACTACACTAGCGCATTTGTATATAGAAAATGGTATTAATTTAGATGAGATAAGATTTGATCTTATTCATTCATCTGAGAAGGCTTTTTTTGAATGCATGCATGGTGATTGGGAAAAAGGAAATAAACTATATGATGACTTGAGAAAAGATGGTAAAAAATTCACGGCCTTCCAGCAGTATTCGTTTTCAAAAGTAAATAATGATATAATAGGATTAAAGGAATCGTTAGAATCTTTCGAATTGACAGGTAACATTTTTTATTCGCAATACGTCAAGAAGGAGCTATTAAAAGAAGAGGTGAAGTCAAGTGAATAAATTTTTAGCGGTTATGTTATATACCGTGATGCTATTGACATCGTTTTTTCAATTAGAAACACCAGATTCACAATATGCCAAAGCGCAAGATACAAATAAATATGTTATGCAAAGGATGGTCGATCCCGGAGGTGGTTAAGCCGTTTAAGCAAGAAAGACGCTACTAAAAAGTAGCGTCTTTCGTACTTTATAATGGTGGCTCATTATTATAAAGCGTAAAAATTTCGTGCCACTAACACATAAAATTCATGTCAAATATGGGAGGCGTTACAAAATGAATCTTAATCAAGAGTGGTTTAATGAAATGATTAACCAGGATAATAATATTTTAGAAACTTATCGTGAATTATTATTGTTAATTGGAAATTTCCAAAAAGAATAATGTATTTCAGCTATGTTTTAATTTATTTTTAGTCTCAATTCTATGCGTTAAATATTTTGCATACTCAATTAACTCATTTTCTAATAATGGTTTATCTTTATCAGGAATATTTTTATAACTTTCATACAAATCTTGTGCTAAACGTTCAACAACTAATTTTCGATCTTCTGTTGTAAGAGCTTCACTATCACCAATTTTATGATTTAGGAGTCGATCAGTACTTACATTAAAATATATGGAGATCTTTTGGAGCATTTCAAAACTTGGCTCTTTCCTGTTATTTTCCCAATTGGAAATAGTACTACTAGCGACTCCTAAAACATCACCAAGTTCTTTCATATTTAATCCTTTAAGCGTTCTTAGAATTCTAACATTTTCTCCGAAATAATTCTGTATCATCTATTTCACTCCATTCATTATATTCACATTAGGGATTCTTATTTATCCTTAAAGTAAAAATAATTCACTTTAGGGATATAAAAGTATCCCTAAAGGATTGACATTCTACTTTAAGGAGAATAGAATGTGATTAAGGGGGTGGGGAATTGACTGTTATACGCAATATTAGAGAATCAAAAGGGTTATCAATTCAAGAGCTGTCGGATGCTTCTAAAATACCTTTGAAAACTCTGTATCACATTGAAACTGGTACAAAAGGAGTTATTGAAAATAGGGCAAAAGTTCTTGCTGATATTTTCAATGAGCCAATTGAAAAATTGTTTTTTGCTACGTACTATCGTGCAAGATTAGAATGAAACAAATTTCATTTACTAACTAAACAATAATTATACATCTATATTGTAAATGAAAAATACAGAAAAGTGATAACATAATTACTTTTTTTAAGTTTATAAATCTGAAAATTTAGTTTTTTTGTTCTCTAAAAACTGCATATCATATGAGGAAGCTGTTAGTCATGTTGAAACTTTCGTGTCGTATGCTACTCATTACAATGAGTGCGCTCCTTGTAGCATCATTAAACCTCCTATTTCCGGCAACAATAAGCTTCCATATGGAAAATACACGTATAGAGAAACATTCGCACAAGAAGGATATTTACTGAATGAAGAAATGTTCTCATTTGAAATTAAAGAAGATGGTCAAATTATTAAGCAAACGGTGAAGGATCAGAAGAAATCGCCTCACCACTTACTCCAGTGACAACACAACAGATTGTTATGAAACCACCACTAGAACAAACACCAAAGAAACTCGAAACGTATCTTCCGACAACAGGCAGTAAATCCGAAAATCCATACATAAAATGGATTGGTCTTGCATGTGTCGTACTTGGCTTAATTGGAGCCGTATTTGCAGTAAGAAAGCTCAATTATGATATGAAAGAATATGAAGCTCATTCTAATGAAGTAGATGAAAATCCGTTAGACTTTGCTATTGGATGTCGTAATGCATGTATACTCGTAATTCCCATTTGGACAGTTGTTTTTTTGATAGGGAGCAAGATATAAGAGACCGAGAGGGAGATGATATGAGATTTCAGAAATCTATGTCGGTAAAATAAAAAATTTAGGGAAACTTGGGGAAGACGTGATGCAGCGCATGAGTGCTTGGTTACCTGAAGAATTGATGCAAGCAATTTCAATCGCTCAAACTGTAATGAAACGATTAAAGCAACATGATTATTGGATAGAATCCGCTACAAAATTATTGGCAGGAAGTATTTTATATCTGGATCAACGGCATAAAAACCTATATTACCTAGATGTGAAAAAAGTTATTGAGTTCACGGAAAAAATGTATGAGAGTGAGGCGAACTTGGTAGAGGTAGTAAATTCGCTCGAGAATGAGCATCCAGCTTATCATATCTTCTATGAGCTAGGTCTTTACTCAAAAGAAACAAGGGATGCGATAACTATCACTTTGCTATACATTCTTGAAAAACATCAACGTGAAAAACAAGAGGAACAAAAAGAGTATTTTTGGTTTCAGTAGTAGTCGGAAGAGGGAAATGAAATAGGAAGGAGTGCAATGCATGTTAGGCGTAGCTAAGAAGTATACAAAGGTGATTAGAGCGTTGAAAGAACTGAATGAAGGGGAAAAGGTTGCAGGTGTCATAAAAGCTCGTTTTGGAGCTTATAAAACGGTCATAGAAGGTGTGAAGAAAACAACAGATGATTTTATTTTCATTTTTGATCCGAAAGGCATCTTTTATGAAGATACCCATCAAGAAAAACGAAAACAAGGATATCAAATCATCAAACATGATTTATTAACTGGTTATGAAACACTACAAATGGATCTAAAACAAAAATCCGTTGTGTACATCAGTGTAGAAACGGAAACGAGTACGTATCAAGAGAGAGGGGAAGCATTATCAAATTTTCTTCAATATCTAACAGAATGCAAGAATATAAGACCGATTCACCTGGTATTTCATCAATATGATTTGTACCCAATCCCTCATATGGAGCAGTTTTTGAAAGAAAGCGCAACATACCACATTCAGCATTCAATCGTAGTTGAATCTCAATCCGCATTACAGCACATATACGGAAAAGAGGCAGCACAACGCATTATCACTTCGTACAACACAACAATCCTAGCATGATCTAAAGCACTCGTTCACTATTTCATCCTATCTAGATGGCTAGAAAACTAGACAAGGGAGAAGCGCTTTTCTCCCTTCTTTATCAAAAATAGGAGGCGTTCATATGGGAAAAGAAAAAAGACTCACATTTTATGATATTGCGGCATCACAAGCTCATAGTGTTAAAACTTTTGATGGAAAAACATACGAACTGAAAGGCACAATCGCAATTGAAAATAGCACAGGAAGCATTGAAAAGGTGGCTCAAATTTATTATCAAGTGCGCTCGGTTAGAGATGAACATCAAAACTTAATTGC